>JABUTN010000036.1:3033-9931 GCA_021443665.1 Bacteroidales bacterium
GGGCATCACCACTATCATCTCCTGGGCCTTGCCTTCAGCGATGAGGTTGTCGAGGATGAAGTTGACACGGCCGACCTTATAATAAACCTCCTCCGTGTCGGTGGTGCCGCTGATGAGCACGAACACGGGGTATTTCCTGTCGCTCTGTCCGTATGAGGGGGGAAGATAAACCACTGCGGGGAAGTCCAAGCCGGCGGCCTTCGAGGGGAAGAGGATGAAGTCCGTCTTGCCGTGGGGCACGTTCTGCATCGACTGCCAGTATGCCTGGTCCTTGGGCGCGTTGGCGCTGTAGGCCTTGCCGCGCATATCGAGCAGGGAATTCTTGAACTTCTCGTTGGGGAACCAGTCGGGGTTGAGGGGGTCCATCACATTCACCCCATCAACAATGAAGCAATAGGGGTAGATGTCCGCAGGGGCGGGGCCGAGGGTGATGCTCCAGATGCCGTCAGCGTCTTTGGCCATCTTGTTGCGTCCGGCAAACTGCACATCCACCAGCACTTCAGTGGCGTTGGGTGCGCGGAGGGAGAAGGTAACTGTATTGTCGGGGTTTACGACGGGACTGGCAATCTGTCTGCCGCCGAAAGGCTGGGCGCTGAGGGTGAGCGCACATAGCACGGAAACGAGAAGCAAGGATAGTTTTTTCATAATGGACAAAGATAAAAAGAATTTTTCTTACTTTTGCATACACTAAAACGAGTTGTATATGCTTGAAATATCCCAAAGGGGCCGGATGATGGCCTCCTCTCCCATCCGCAAACTCGCTCCCTACGCCGAAAAGGCCAAGGAGCGCGGCATAAAGGTCTATCACCTGAATATCGGCCAGCCCGACCTTCCCACTCCCGAAATAGCCCTGGATGCAATCCGCAGCATTGACCGTAAGGTCCTCGAGTACAGTCCGAGCCAGGGCATCAGCAGTTACAGGAAGAAACTTGTGGACTATTACGACACCTACGGCATTGAGGTGACTCCCGATGACATCATAATCACCACGGGAGGCAGCGAGGCGGTGCTGTTCGCCTTTATGTCCTGCCTCAACCCCGGCGACGAGATTATTATCCCCGAGCCCTCGTATGCCAACTATATGACCTTCGCGACCTGCTGCGGCGCGGTTATCCGTTCCGTGGCCACCACCATAGAGGAGGGCTTCTGCCTGCCCAAGGTGGAGCAGTTCGAGAAACTGATTACCCCGCGCACCAAGGCCATCCTGATATGCAACCCCAACAACCCCACCGGCTACCTCTACACCCGCAAGGAACTCGAGCAGATCCGTGACCTGGTGGCCCGCCACGACCTCTATCTTTTCAGCGACGAGGTCTATCGCGAATTCGTCTATAGCGGTGTGCCCTACATCAGCGCCTTCCATCTCAAGGGCATAGAGCAGAATGTGGTCCTGATTGACTCCGTTTCCAAACGCTATTCCGAGTGCGGCATCAGGGTGGGCGCCCTGCTGACAAAGAACGTGGCTGTGAGGGAGACCGTGATGAAACTTTGCCAGGCCCGCCTCTCTCCCCCGCTTATCGGCCAGATTGCTGCCGAGGCCTCCCTGGATGCCCCCCGCGACTATTCGATGGACGTTTACGAGGAATATGTGGAAAGGCGCAAGTGCCTGATTGACGGGCTGAACAAGATTCCCGGAGTGTATTCGCCCATACCTATGGGAGCGTTCTACACTATGGTGAAGCTTCCCATCGACGACTGCGAGCGCTTCTGCCGTTGGTGCCTCGAGGAGTTCGACTATGAGGGCGAGACCGTGATGATGGCTCCCGGCACGGGTTTCTACACCACCCCCGGCCTGGGCTACAATGAGGTGCGTATGGCATACGTGCTCAAGATAGAAGACCTCAAACGTGCCCTTGTGGTGCTTTCCAAGGCGCTTGAGGCTTATCCGGGAAGGCAGGAATAAACGACTAAAATACAATACAAACAATATGAGTTCAAACACCACTTACCAGGAGAAAGGCAGCAAAATCTACCTCTTCTCGATTGTACTTGTCGCCGTCATAGGCGGCCTTCTTTTCGGATATGACACGGCCGTGATTTCCGGTGCGGAAAAAGGCCTCCAGAGCTTCTTCCAGGGGGCTGTGGATTTCAGTTATACCGATGCGGTCCACGGATTCACCACCTCCAGCGCCCTGATAGGCTGTGTGATAGGCGCCTTCCTTTCAGGTGTCCTCGCCTCAAGGTACGGACGCAAGAGAACCCTCTTCATTGCAGGTGTCCTCTTCTTCCTCTCAGCCCTCGGCTCTTACTATCCCGAGTTCATCTTCTTCGCCAAGGGCGTGCCCACTAAGAGCCTGCTGGTGGCGTTCAACCTCTATCGAGTCCTCGGCGGCATAGGCGTCGGCATAGCCTCGGCCATCTGCCCCATGTACATAGCGGAAATCGCCCCTTCGAACAAGAGGGGAGCGCTTGTGTCCTGGAACCAGTTCGCCATCATCTTCGGCCAGCTGGTCGTGTATTTCGTGAACTACCTCATCGTGCAGTCCCACGTCAATGACCCCGCAGTCCAGGAATGGACAACCGCAGTCGGCTGGAGGGTGATGTTCGTGAGCGAGGCAGTGCCCGCCGGCCTGTTTGCCCTTCTGATTCTCTTCGTGCCCGAGACTCCCCGTTACCTCGCCCTCAACGGCCAGGACGACAAGGCCCTCGACGTGCTCAGCAAGGTGAACGGCATCGCCAAGGCCCGCGAGATTCTGTCCGAAATCAAGGCCACGGCTGTCGAGAAGACGGAGAAACTCCTGACATACGGCTGGATAGTGATTTTCGTGGGCATTATGCTCAGCGTGTTCCAGCAGATTATAGGCATTAACGCCGTGCTTTACTTCGCTCCCCGCATCTTCGAATCCATGGGACTCGGCAACCCGATGATGTACACCGTCTTTATGGGTATCATCAACATCTCCTTCACTCTCCTGGCCATCTTCACGGTCGAGAGGCTGGGACGCAAGCCCCTGCTCATCAGCGGATCCGTCCTGATGGCTGTCGGCGCCTTCGGAGTGGCGTTCAGCAATGTGTTTGAGGTGCCTTCCATAGTGCCCGTCATCAGCATCCTGGTCTATAGCGCTGCCTTCATGTTCAGCTGGGGCCCCATCTGCTGGGTCTATATGGCGGAACTCTTCCCCAACACAATCCGCAGCCAGGCAACAGCCATCGCCGTGGCCTTCCAGTGGATTTCCAACTTCGTGGTGTCTTCCACCTTCGTTCCCCTTTACAACAGCAGCCACTTCCTTGCCTATGCCATTTACGGCACAGTCTGCGTGATTGCTGCCCTCTTCGTATGGCGTCTCGTGCCCGAAACCAAGGGCAAGACCCTCGAGGATATGACGGCTCTCTGGCTTAACAGAAAGAAAAAATGAAGATAATAGCGAATTTCGGAGACTCCTTTATGGCCAACATTGCCAAGGGAATACTCGTGGAGGATGGCATTGACGCCGCTGTCCTTGGAGAAAACCTCGTCTGGTCTGTGGGGGTTACCAATTTTGGCGGACTTTCCGTGCAGCTCGCCGTGCCCGATGAGGCGGCGGACCGCGCGAGATTCCTGCTCCGGAACAGTGATCTGGCTGAAAAATGCGAAATAAAATGAGAAAAATCTGTTGTTTCATAATGACTGTGGCTGCCCTGTCGGCGGCCACGTCTTGCAAAAAATGGGAGAAGACCGAGAAGGACGGCTATGTCCTGATTGTCAACAAAAACGGCAAAACCCTCGGCCTCTCACAGAATTCCTCCGTCGGAATCTGCGAGGCGGACGGCTATGCCTTCAAGGACCTCAACAGGAACGGCAAACTGGACGTGTATGAGGACTGGAGACTCCCTTACAAGGATAGGGCAGAGGACCTTGCCTCCCAGTTGTCCATAGAGGAAATCGCCGGCCTGATGCTTTACAGCCCCCATCAGTCCATCCCGGCCCTGGAAGACGATGACGGCGTGATCCCCTACGGCGGCAAACCCTTCGCCGAGAGCGGCGCAAAGTCCTGGGAACTGAGCGACAAGCAGAAAAAGTTCCTGACCGAGGACTATCTCCGCCACGTTCTGGTTACAAATGTCGAGAGCCCCGAAGTGGCCGCCCGCTGGAACAATACCGTTCAGGCCTTCGTGGAGGGCCTTGGCCACGGCATCCCCGCCAACAACTCTTCCGACCCGAGACATTCGGCGCGTTCGGACAGCGAGTACAATGCCGGCGGAGGCGGTGAGATTTCGATGTGGCCCGGCTCGCTCGGCATTGCCGCCACCTTCGACCCTTCGCTGATGCTCGAGTTCGGCAAAATCGCCTCTACGGAATACCGTGCCCTCGGTTTCGCTACGGCGCTTTCCCCCCAGGTGGACCTCGGCACCGATCCCCGCTGGCTGAGATACAACGGCACTTTCGGCGAGGACCCCACACTCAGCACTGAGATGGCAAAGGCCTATTGTGATGGTTTCCAGTCTGATTCACGTCCCGGTGAGGCGCTTGGTGGCTGGGGCGAGTTGAGCGTGAACGCAATGGTGAAGCACTGGCCCGGCGGAGGCCCCTGTGAGGCTGGCCGTGACGCCCACTACGGCTTCGGCAAATACTCCGTCTATCCCGGCGGCAACCTTGCCCTCCACAAACAGCCCTTCACGGAAGGCGCCTTCAAACTGGACGGGGCCACGGGAATGGCTTCCGCAGTGATGCCCTATTACACCATCAGCTGGGAACAGTCCGACGAGAAGGTGGCCAACGGCTACAACTATGACATACTTACCCGCCAACTCCGCGAGGAACATTCCTACGAGGGAGTCATCTGCACGGACTGGGGCATCACCGCAAACTATACGGATCCCGGTCTGCACGACGGCAAGCCCTGGGGTGTGGAGGACCTGAGTATTGCAGAGCGCCACTTCAAGGCCCTGATGGCCGGAGTGGACNCCAGTTCGGCGGCGTCAGCGACAAGCAGCCCATACTCGAGGCCTACAGGATGGGCGTGGAGAAGATGGGCGAGGAGGCTATGCAGAAACGTATGCAGCAGTCTGCCGCAAGGCTTCTGATGAACGTCTTCCGCACAGGCCTCTTCGAGAACCCCTACCTTGACCCCGCACAAAGCGCGGCCATAGTCGGGTCCCCGGAATATATGAAAGCCGGCTACGATGCCCAGATCAGGAGCGTTGTGATGCTCAAGAACCACAATTCCGTGCTTCCTTTGAAGAACCGCGCCAAGGTATATATCCCTACGCGCCACGATGCATCATATATGTCCTTCTGGGGCTTCCCCGTTCCCGCCAACGATGTCGTGCCCGTGACTGACGCAATCCTGGAGAAATACTACGAGCGTGCCGCCACCCCGCAGGAGGCTGATTTCGCTATAGTGTTCATCAACTCCCCCAACAGCGGTTACGGCTATGACAGCGAAAAGCACGAGTACATCCCCATCAGCCTGCAGTACGGCGACTACACCGCCACCACCGCCCGTGCGAAGAGCATTGCCGGAGGCGACCCCTTCGAGAAGAGTGACAACCGCTCGTACCGCGGCAAGAGCGTCAAAACCTTCAACAAGAGCGATATGACTCTCGTGCAGCAGATCAGGAAACAGATGGGCGACAAGCCCGTGATAGTGGTGATAAACGTCTCCAACCCTCTGGTGATGAGCGAAATAGAGCCCATTGCCGACGCTGTCCTGCTGGGCTTCGACGTGCAGAACCAGGTGATTCTGGACCTTGTGAGCGGCAAGGCGGAGCCTTCGGCCCTTCTGCCCTTCCAGATGCCCGCGGATATGCTCACGGTGGAGGAACAGCTTGAGGACACCCCCATGGATATGCGCTGCTATGAGGACGCGGACGGGAATGCCTATGATTTCGCCTTTGGTCTGAACTGGCAGGGCACAATAAACGACAAACGTGTGGAAAAGTATAAAAAAAAAGTGAATTCGTTATGAAGAAGATAATCAGCACAACAGCGGCGCCTGCCGCCATCGGACCCTATTCACAGGCAGTGAAGGTGGGCAACACCCTCTATATATCAGGCCAACTGCCCATAGACCCCGCCACCGGAGCATTCCCCGAGGGGGGCATCGCCGAGCAGACCCACCAGAGCCTCAAAAACATCGGAGCCATCCTGAAAGAGGCCGGAATGGACTATTCCAATGTGGTCAAGACCACCTGCCTGCTGGCGGACATCGCCGACTTCGGCGCTATGAACGCAGTCTATAGCGAGTATTTTACCGGCGACTATCCCGCCCGGGCCGCATTTGCCGTAAAGGATTTGCCCAAGGGCGCATTGGTGGAGATAGAAGCCATTGCCGCTGAGTAGTATGGCCTCCTCCGGAACACTGCTCCTGCGTGGAGTGACCCACGAGGGCGGAAAGTGCAATATCCTCGTCAAGGACGGGCGCTTCGCCGATTTGAATGCTCCTGAGGGCGTTCAAGCGGATTGCGTGCTGGACTGCGGCAGTTACGCCATCGTGCCCGCGTTCTACAATACCCACACCCACGCGGCTATGACGGTGCTCAGGGGCTATGCCGATGATATGCCCCTGTACAAGTGGCTGACCGAATACATCTGGCCCTACGAGGCGAAGATGGCCCCCGAAGACTTCTCTGAGGGCAGCGAAATCGCCCTGCGCGAGATGAACGGGAGCGGCACCGTGTTCTTCAACGATATGTATTTCAACATAGACCGTACCATCGAAAAGGTAGTGGAGAACGGCACGAGGGCAGCAATCGGAGTCACGGTGATGGAAAACCACACTCCCGCCCAGGGGAAGGAGAAATTTGAGTTCATAAAGAACTGGAACGACCCCACGGGAGGACGCATCCAAATTACCGTCGCCCCCCACGCCATCTATACGGTGGGGGCGCAGAAGTTCAGGGAGTGGAGTGCGATTGCCAGAGAATACGGCCTGAAAATCCATATCCACCTGTCCGAAACCATCAAGGAGGTGGAGGA
>JABUTN010000036.1:9953-15143 GCA_021443665.1 Bacteroidales bacterium
GGCCTGTGGAGTACCTCGACTCTCTCGGGGTGCTCGGTCCCGATGTAATCGCCGCCCACTGCGTGCATATCAGCCCTTCGGAGTGGAAAATTATGGCCGACAGAGGCGTGACGGTGAGTCATTGCCCCTGCTCGAATATGAAACTCGGCAGCGGCAGGTTCCCCTACGAGGAGGCTATCCGTAGCGGATGCCGCATCACCCTCGGCACGGATGGGGCTTCTTCCAACAACTCGCTGAGCATGTTCGATGAGATGAAATGTGCCGCCCTGCTCGCAAAGGTGTCCGGCGATCCCTCGATACTCCCCGCGGAGGAAGTGTTCCGCTGGGCCACGGTCAACGGCGCCGAGGCCTTCGGCATTGACGGGGGCGTAATTGCAAAGGGAAAGGTCGCGGATGCGATGCTGATTGACCTCGGCAAGCCTGCGATGACACCCTGCCACCACCTCATTTCCAACCTCGTCTATTCGGCGGACAGTTCCTGCGTGGCCGCCGTGCTTTGTGACGGCAGGATAATCCGCTGATGAAACTGCTCTATTTCCACGGCTTCGGCTCTTCCGGAGCGACCGGCACGGCCCAGAGCCTGCGTCGCGAACTGCCCGGTGTGGAGGTGGTCTCCCCCGATATTCCCCTGGACCCTGCGGAGGCCCTACCGTATCTGAAGGAACTATGCCTGCAGGAGGAACCCGACCTGATAGTGGGCACCAGTATGGGCGGAATGTACGCCCAGCAGATGACCGGCTACAAAAGGCTCATCATCAACCCCGCCTTCTGGATGTCCCGCATCAGCAAGGTGCTCAAACCGGGTACCTTCACCTACAGCCACAAGCGCAGGGACAAGCAGATGCAGGGGCGCGTGACAAAGGAAATCATCGCCCGTTTCCGCGAGATGGAGGCCCATCAGTTTGAGTCTGTCACCGAGGAGAACCTCCTTAGTTGCTGGGGTCTTTTCGCCAGACACGACACCACCGTGGGCAAGGGATGGGAGACATTCACCGAGCACTATCCCGAAGAGCAGGCCGCCTGGTTCGAGGGAGAACACACGGTGGGGGACACCATTATAAAGAAGGTGGTCGTTCCAAAAATCCTGGAAATTGTCGCTGCGCAAAAAGAGTGATTTATTACGCACAATGCGTAGCTTGGTTACTCGGAAAGTTGCTAATTTTGCAAGCATGAGAAAACCAATCCTTTGCATCCTTGCTGCCCTCTCCATTTTCACGACAAGCTGCTGCCGGGACACGACTCCCAAGGCCAAGCACGTGATTTTCCTCGGATTCGACGCTATGAGCGCAATCGGCATCCAGAGGGCTCAGACCCCGAACTTCAATTATATGATAGAAAACGGCGCGGTGTCCCTCGACACCCGTTGCGGCCGTGAGACCTCCAGCAGCCAGAACTGGATGGCAATGGTGTCCGGGGCGCCTTTCGAGATGAGCGGCATCACCTCCAACGACTGGGAAAGGGACAGCTACAGCATCAGCCCCGCGACGACTAACAGAATAGGTATCTTCCCCACGATGTTCGACTGCATCCGCGAGCAGAGGCCGTCCGCCCGTATGGAGGCATACATAGAGTGGGCGGGGGAGACCAGGATGTACGATATGAGCATCTTCGACAAGACCCTCTGCTCCGACGGCAAGAATTCCTACAACGCGGAGCAGATTCTGGAAGCCGCCTTCACCTCTTATCTCGAGAACGAGCCTGAACTGCTCTTCGTGTCCATCGACCTGACTGATTCCAGAGGGCATTCCTACGGCCACGAGAGCCCTGAATACTTCGAGGCCATCCGCCTTATGGACGAGAAGGTGGGCGCTTTCGTGAGCGAACTCGAGTCCCGCGATATGCTAAAGGATGCCGTAATCATAATCACGGCCGACCACGGCGGCATCAACTTCGGTCACGGCGGCGATTCGATGGCCGAACTCCGTGTGCCCGTCATTATGTACGGAAAGGGTGTCACCAAGGGCAAGGTGATGGAGCACGCCAATATGATTTACGACAATGCGGCCACCGTTACCGGCCTTCTTGGGGTCAGCCTTCCCCCGGAGTGCAGGGGCCGTTTCATGATGCAGGCCTTCGAGCCCAAGACCGATGTCTGCTACGTGCCAGTTCCCCTCGTGAGCCCCTTCAAGGGAATCGTGCCGAGCGGCGGCAAGGTCAGCATCACGGCAGACCTGGAGGGCGCTGAAATCTACTACACCCTTGACGGCAGCACTCCGGACAGGCAGTCTGCCAGGTATGAGGGTCCCTTCGCCCTTCCCGGCTCCTGCGTGGTGCAGGCCGTCACTTATAAGAACGGCAATTACAGCGAAGTCGCGTCCAACTATCTTGCGGCTGGAAAAGTCGGTGGCGAGGCCTGCGTGCAGTACAAACTCTACAGGAACTATTATGGGGAGCTGCTGCCCGACTTCAGCAAATTCGGCCGTGCGGATGCCGTCGGCTATGTATCCGCCTTCTCCCTCGAGGAACTGCCCGTGGCATCGGGCGAGGATGATTTCGCCGTTATATTCACCTCGAACATCCTGATTGAAGAGTCAGGCAAGTATGACTTCAGACTTTCCTCGGATGATGGCTCGAAACTCATCATCGACAATGCCCTTGTGATTGACAATGACGGCTCGCACTCGATGAACTCCAAGAACAGGAGAATCGAACTCGAAAAAGGCTCGCACATCATTAAGGTCGAGTATTTCGAAGACTGCGAGGGTCAGGGCCTCTCGCTCGAGTTCGCCCCCGCCGGAAAGCCCTTCCGTCCCGTTCTGCCCGAAGACCTTGCAAAATAGACTGCTATGAAAAAATACCTCTTCACTGCATTGGCGGCAACATGGCTCAGCCTCTGCGCACAGGCTCAGGCCCAGCCTCAGGTTTACATCCACTCCCACAACGACTATGCCCAGTCGGCCCCCTTCTGGCTGGCCTATTCCCAGAATGCGCGTTCGGTGGAGTGCGATATGTTCCACATAAGGGGCACCAAGTTCCTCATCGGTCACGAAAGGTCTGATTTCAGTTACAACCAAGACTTTGACACCTATTATATGAATCCCATAATCCAGGTGTTCGGCTATAACGGCGGCCACCCCTGGGGGGATGACGAGAACCGCGAAATCCAGCTGATGATAGACATCAAGTCGGAGAACTATGACGTGTTCCTGAAGGCTCTGGGGAAGAAACTCGGAAAATATCCGGAGGTCTTCGACCGCAGTGTCAACCCCCACGCCTGCAGGGTGGTCATCACCGGCAACGGGCCTATGCCTTATGAATACGAAAAGTATGCGAAGTTCATTTGCTTCGACGGCGGCGTTGACAGGGATTACACTCCCGCCCAACTTGAAAGGCTGGTCATTCTGAACGCCTATTTCGGCAACTATTCCGATTGGAACGGCAGGGGAGAGATGCCATCGGAGCAGGCTGCCGCAATCAGGGGGATAATCGAAAAGGCACATTCTATGGGCAAGCCCATCCGCATCTGGGGCACTCCCGAAACCGCCAACACCTGGCTCACCCTGATAGGACTGGGCGTTGACTACATCAATACGGACCATCCCGACTGGGTCGCCAATTTCCTCAGGAACCTGAAGCCCGGGGCTGCAGAGCGCGTGGAGGCCTACATCCCGAGCCACCTGAACGACGGGGCCGAGGACAAACCTGTCAAAAACGTCATCCATATAAACGCCCGCGGTATGGGACTTGCGCAGATGACGGCCGCCGACAGCACCAATTCCGGCCTCTCGATGATGAATATGCGCTATATGGGGTTACTGGAAAAGGGCGTTTCCCTGGGCGATTGCTTCCGGGCAACGGGCAAGGTCTGCGGCACTGCCGATTCGGAAGACCTCGCGGGCGCAACACGCAGTTCGATTGAAAAACTTTCAAAGGAGGGCGGAAACGGCTTCTTCCTGCAGGTGGAGAGCGGAAAAATCAAACTCAACGGCTACCCTCAGTCCATCCCCGACTCCTTCAAGGGAGTTCTCGATTATGACAAGGCTGTCGCCGAGGCCCTCCGCTTCGCCGACTCGAACGGCGAGACCCTCGTGATAGTCACGGCGGACGACTACACCACGGCCTATCCCCTCATCCTCGCTTATGGCCCCGGCGCCTCGAAGTTCAGCGGCCGCTGCAGCCAGGGCGGAATCACCGGCATAATAAAGGAAATCTGCAAATAGAAAAATAACCATGACTATGAAAAACTTGAAAAAACTTGCAGCGGCAATCTTCGTGCTGCTTGCCGCTGCTTCCTGCGTAAACAAGGAAAGTGAATACACCGTCGATGTGCAGGCGCACCGCGGCGGTATGGGACTCTATCCCGAAGAATCCCTCGATGCCATGATCAACTCCGTCAAACTGGGCGTGAACACACTTGAGATGGACCTCTGCGTCACCCAGGACGGGGTGGTGATACTCTCCCACGACCTTTACTTCCATCACAGGTATGCGACTTATCCCGACGGGACTCCCGTGATGAGCGGCGACCCGAAAGTGTATCTTTACCAGTTGCCCTATTCCGAGATAGTGAAGTGGGATGTGGGTCAGAAGTACAACCCCGAGTGGCCCGAGAGAAACTATATGCCGGAAGTCAAGCCTGTTGCCTCTGATGTGATCAGGGCGGTCGAGAAATATACCGCTGACAACAATCTCCCCCCTATGTACTACAACATAGAGATCAAAAGTTCGGAAGCGGAGGGAGAGGGAGTCCTTTGGCCCGAATACCACGAATTCACCGACATCTGCATGGCTATGCTCGAATCCCTCAATCTCGGGGATAGGCTCATTATCCAGTGTTTCGACGAGAGGGCTCTCAACTACATTAACGAGAAGTACCCAGGACACCGCCTGTCGTTCCTTTGGGAAGGCTATGAAAAGGATTTCGACCACAATATGACCCTCGTGAACTTCATCCCCGAGTGGGTGAGCCCCGAACACGACAATGTGGACTCGCTGTTTATGGCAAAAGCCCACAAACTGGGTATGAAGGTCGTCACCTGGACGGTGGACAACCCCGCCGATATGGAGCGCCTGATGGACCTCAAGGTGGAGGCAATCATCTCCAACTATCCTGACCGCCTCCTCAAGGCCGTCGAGGATTACAAGAAAAAGAACTCCAAATAGAGCGGGCTATGGGAAAGACGATACTGACACTCATCACCGCCTCCCTGCTCTCCCTCCAGGCCATCGGACAGGATGTGCTCTGGTATG
>JABUTN010000036.1:15152-20509 GCA_021443665.1 Bacteroidales bacterium
GGAACTGGAACGAGGCCCTGCCCGTGGGCAACGGCCGCATCGGGGCTATGGACTACGGACACGTCTGGTACGAGACCATCCAACTCAATGAGGAAAGCCTCTGGGCGGGCTGCAAGACGGAAGGGGATGCGGATGCTGCCCAATATATCCCTGAAATACAGAGACTTCTCCTCGAAGGCAAAATCAAGGAAGGCCGTGACCTGGCCCGCGCGAAACTTATGGGCCCCGTCTCCGGCATACGTTCCTACCAGTCCTTCGGAGAGCTGAAAATCCAGTTCAACAGCAAGGATGACGAGGACGACATACCTTCATACTACCGCCGCGAACTCGACCTTTCCACCGGCATCGCCAGAACTGTCTTTACCTTTGAGGGTATCACCTACACCCGCGAGGTCTTCGCCTCCGCCCCGGATGATATCGTGACCGTGAAAATCACTTCGGACAAGCCGGGCGCCCTCAATTTCAGGGTGCTGTACTCCCGCGAACAGGATGCGGGCGCCTATCCCGAGGGCAGGGACGCCATCGCCGTCAAAGGCCAGATCATCGACTTCCCCGGTGAGGGGAAATGCCCTGCCGGAGCCCACATGAAGTTTGCGGGCCTTGTCAGGGGACTCTGCAGGGACGGCGAACTTTTCGTGGCAAACCAGTCTATATATGTCCAGAACGCCACCGAGGTGGTCCTGTACATCGCGATGAACACGGATTATGACTTCAACCAGCTTGACTACGACCATAAAATCGACCCTGCGGCCATCTGCAGGGCACAGATTGATGCGGCGGGAGACTATGCCACGGTGAAGAAAAGGCATCTTGAAGAGTTCCAACAGATGTTCGGACGGGTATCCCTGACCTTGGGAAACGAGGACAAGAGCGGCATCCCCACCGATGTGCGCCTCAAGGCTGTGCAGGAAGGCGCCACCGACCTTTCGCTCATCGCCATATATTTCCAGTACGGAAGGTATCTGCTGATGTGCAGTTCAAGGGCTCCCGGAAGGCTTCCCGCCAATCTCCAGGGTATCTGGTGCAAGGATATGAACGCGGCGTGGAACTCTGACTACCACACCAACATCAATATACAGATGAACTACTGGCCGGCCGAGGTCTGCAACCTTTCGGAGACAGTGATTCCGTATTCAAACTGGATTGACGCCATCAGGGTGCCCGGCCGCGTGACGGCAAGCAAGACATTCGGGGCCAAGGGCTGGACCGTGAACCACGTCTCCGACCTTTTCGGCCACACTTCCATCAGCGACGGCGTGGACTGGGGCACCTTCCCCATCGCCGGCTCCTGGCTTACTCTCGCCCAGTGGGAACACTACCTCTTCACGGGCGACAAGGCATATCTCAGGGATGTCGCCTATCCCTGTATGAAGGAGTCCGCCGAGTTCCTGCTTTCTTCTATGGTGGAGGACAAGGACGGGCATCTGGTGACAGCCCCCTCCAACTCTCCGGAGAACGGCTACCTGCTTCCCAACGGCGAGGAATACAGAATCACATACGGCGCCACGATGGACGTGGAAATCACTATGGAACTCTTCGACGCCTGCGTGAAGGCGGCCGGAATACTTGGCATAGACAAAGATTTCTGCAAACAGCTCAGGGCCGCCGGCGAGAAACTTCCGCCCATTAAAGTCGGAAGTAGATACGGCACCATTCAGGAATGGATAGAGGACTACGAGGAGCCCGAACCGGGACACAGGCACATTTCGCATCTGTTCGGACTCTATCCCGGCACCACTATCACTTCCGCCGATCCCGAACTGTTCGCCGCCGCAAAGCGCACAATCGAGCGCAGGCGCAAGTATAACGAGGATCCCGAGACCCGTCGCGGCTCCTACACTGGATGGAGCCGTGCCTGGATGATAAACTTCTACGCCAGGCTGATGGATGCGGAGGAGGCCGGAGCCAATGTCCAGGCCCTTCTCGCCAAATCGACCCTTCCCAACCTCTTCGACAACCACCCGCCCTTCCAGATTGACGGCAACTTCGGCGGCAGCGCCGGCATAGCAGAGATGCTCCTCCAGTCGCACACGGGTGAGATTGTCCTTCTTCCGGCACTCCCTTCCGCCTGGGACTGCGGTCAGGTCAGCGGCCTTCGCGCACGCGGCGGCCATACAGTCGATTTCAGCTGGAAGGACGGAAAAATCACCTCTGCCGCCATCACCGGCGATGCAGATTCCAAAGTCAAAGTCCGCATAGGCGGCAAAGTTTATACAGTCAAGACAAAAGCGGGTAAAACCATATCAGTGAAACTATGAAAAAGATTATAAGCCTGTGCCTCGCGGCACTTGTCGGCCTCGTGGCCTCCGGAGCTTCCAAAGCAAAGATAGTCAGCGTCAAATCCCCTGACGGTCAGACAGTTGTAAATGTTACAATCGCAGATGACATCAGATACGATGTCGTCAGTCACGGCGAAACCCTTATGTCCGCCAACAAGGTGGCCCTGACGCTCCGTGACCGCACTCTCGGCAGCAAGCCCGTGCTCAAGTCAAGCAAGGTCAGCGCCGTCAAAGAGACCGTAAGGCCCGATTTCAAACTCAAGTTTGCGGAGGTTGAGAATAACTATTCCCTCCTGAACCTCAGCTTCAAGGGCGGCTACAGGATTCTGTTCAGAGTCTATGACGATGGCGTGGCCTACCGCTTCGTGACTGAACTCCCCGGAGAGATCGAGGTGATGGAGGAAAGCGCCGAGCTGAACATCGCCGGAGCCGGATATGTTGTGGGCCAACTTACCGAAAAGTTCCAGACAGCCTGCGAGGAACTCTACAGCACCGTCAAGGTGGAAGAACTCGAAGAGGGCAAAATGTGGGAGATGCCCATCGTCGTGGCATACGAAAAGCAGAAGATGCTGGTCAGCGAGTTCGACCTCGAGGACTATCCCGGCCTCTTTGTGAAACCTTCGGGCAAGGGAGTGCTCAATGCCGTCCATGCCCACAGCCCGCTCAAGGTTGACGACACGGTCGATGACCGTTGGGTGAAGTTCCTTGAGGAAAGCGACTGGATTGCAAAGACAAAAGGCAGCCGCGAGTTCCCCTGGAGATATATGCTCATCACCGGCGATGACCGCCTCCTTGCCGAGAACCGTATGCCTATGAGACTCGCCCCTAAGGCAAGAGTCGATTTCAGCTGGGTGAAGCGCGGACAGACCACCTGGGACTGGCTGAACGGCATTCCCTACGGCCCCGGCATTGATTTCGTGGGCGGAATCAATCTTGCGACCTACAAGTATTTCACTGACTTCGCCGCGAAGAATGGTGTCAAGTACATCCTCATCGACGAAGGCTGGGCCCTGGACACGGAGAACCCCTACGTGACCAACCCCGAGGTGAATCTCCCCGAACTCATCAGCTACGCCGACTCGAAGGGCGTGGGTGTCATCCTCTGGCTCCCCTGGCTTACAGTCGAGAAGAATCTGGACAAGATGTTCGAGACTTTCGAGAAATGGGGCATCAAGGGCACCAAAATCGACTTTATGGACCGTCAGGACCAGTGGATGGTCAACTTCTACGAGAGAGTGGCGGCCGAGGCTGCGAAGCACCACATCATCATCGATTTCCACGGTGCCTTCCACCCTGTCGGACTCGAGTACCGTTACCCCAATGTCCTCACTTTCGAGGGTGTGCGCGGACTTGAGTTCTGCGGCAGATGCCAGCCGGACAACACCATCTACCAGCCATTCCTGCGCAACGCCGTGGGCCCTATGGACTTCACTCCCGGAATGATGGTCTGCAGCCAGCCCGAACAGTTCAGCGGAAGCCGCCCGGAAACCCCGGCGGTCGGCACCAAGGCCTCCCAACTCGCACAGATCGTGGCCTTCGAGACCGGACTCCAGATGCTTGCCGACAACCCCTGCCGCTATGATATGTACCCCGACTGCAGGGACTTCCTGTGCGGTGTTCCCGTGGAGTGGGATGACACCAAAGTGCTTGCCGCAGAACTTGGAAGCTATTATGTGGTGGCCAAGAGAAGCGGTGACACCTGGTACATCGCCGGCCTCAACAACTCGACCGCTCGTGACCTCACAGTCGATCTTGCGTGTCTTGGTGATGGGAAAAACTGGAAAATGATTACTTTTGCGGACGGTTTGGTGGCTGACAGGATAGGAATGGACTATCGCTGCAACCACACCACAACAGACTCGAACAGCAAACTGAAAATACACATGGCCCGCAACGGCGGATTTGCCGCCAGGCTCGTATTACTGAAATGAAATATCAATACCCCGGGAATTCAGGCTTGTACCGCCTCGAAGATGAACACGATGCCTGCGGCGTCGGATTAGTGGTCAACATCAACGGCAGCAAATATCACGAAATAGTCAACAGGGGACTGACCCTGCTTGAGAATATGGCGCACCGCGGTGCGGAAGGCAGTGACGGTAAGACCGGCGACGGAGCCGGCATAATGGTCCAGATTCCGCACGAGTTCATCCTCCTGAACGGCATCCCGGTTCCTGAGAAAGGACGCTACGGCGTGGGTGTCATCTTCTTGCCCAAGAACCCCGATGACAACAGAAGTTTCTGTGACATCATCGAAGATTGCCTTGACGAGCAGGGACTGGAGATAATGCACACAAGGCTGACTCCCGTTGACAGTTCCGTGATCGGGGAAATGGCAAGGGCCACGGAACCCGAACACAGGCAGATTTTCATTACCGCATACGATGAGTGCGCCTCCCTTGAGGACAAACTTTACCTTGCCAGAAAGGCCATTGAGAGAAAGGTGATGGAGTCCGACATCGCGGACAAGAAATCCTGCTATATAGTCTCGATGTCCACCAGCACTATGGTCTATAAGGGTATGCTGACCTCGGAGCAACTCAGGCATTACTTCCTTGACCTTCAGAATCCCTATTTCACCAGCAGCATAGCCTTGGTGCACTCTAGATTCTCCACCAACACCTTCCCCACCTGGAGCCTCGCGCAGCCTTTCAGAATGATAGGCCACAACGGCGAAATCAACACCATACGAGGCAACAGGCTCTGGATAAAGACCAGGGAGTCCCTGCTCAGCCACGAGTCCTTCGGTGATGTGGACACCAACATAGCCCCCATCATCCAGCCGGGAATGAGCGACAGCGCCTCCTTTGACAATGTCCTCGAGTTCTTCCATAGGAGCGGTCTGAACATCAGCCACGCAATGTCGATGCTGATTCCCGAAAGCGTGAAGGAGAGCAACCCCCTCAAACAGGATTTGAGGAGTTTCTATGAGTATCACAGCATCTTTATGGAGCCCTGGGACGGCCCCGCCACGATTCTCTTTACAGACGGACGCTACGCGGGCGGAATGCTCGACCGCAACGGACTCAGGCCCTGCCGCTGGATCATCACAAAGCAGGGTATGCTGATAATGGCATC
>JABUTN010000036.1:20590-27703 GCA_021443665.1 Bacteroidales bacterium
CGACACGAAGGAGGGCCGCATAATCGACAACGATGAAATCAAGGACCGCCTCGCCGACGCTTATCCCTACACGGAATGGCTGCACAAGGGCAGGATAGTCCTCAAGGACATACAGAGCGGCAGAAAGCCCGAGGTTGCGGTCGAGGATTACGGGCGTATGCTCCACGTGTTCAACTACGGCAGCGAGGACATAGAGAAAATCCTCGTGCCTATGGCACAGAACAGCCAGGAGACGCTCTACTCTATGGGCAACGACACGGCCCTGGCCGTGCTCGCCCGCAAGCCGCAGCGTTTCTTCAATTATTTCAAGCAGAAGTTCGCTCAGGTCACCAATCCCCCGATTGACCCCATACGCGAGAAGTCGGTGATGTCGCTCTCGAGCTACATCGGCGCCATCAACGGCAACTTCCTGCACCCTTCGGAAGAGTTCTGCAAGGTTGTGAAACTCTCGTCCCCTGTGCTTTCCAACGGTGAAATGCTGACCTTGAGGAACCTCCGTTACAAGGGCTTCAAGGCCATCACCTTCCCTATGACCTTCAACGCCGCGGGAGGCACCTCCGCAATGGAAGAGGCCATTTCCAGACTCTGCGCAGATGTGGAGACTGCCATAGACGCGGGCTACAACTATATGATTATCAGTGACAGGAATGTGGACAGGGACCACGCTCCCATACCCTCCCTGCTGGCACTTTCGGCCATACACCACCACCTGATACACCGCAAAAAACGCGAGCACGCCGCAATCCTGGTCGAGTCGGGAGAGGTGTTCGAGGTGATGCACGTCGCCTTGCTGATAGGCTACGGAGCAAGCGGCGTGAACCCTTATATGGCATTTGCCATCCTCGACAAGCTCGTAAAGGACAAGGCAATACAGCTCGACTACCCCGCGGCTGAGGAACACTACATTCGCGCCATCGACAAGGGTATGCTCAAGATTATGTCGAAGATGGGCATCTCAACCCTCCGCAGTTACAAGGGCGCCGCACAGTTTGACACCCTCGGCATCTCCAGCGAGGTGCTGGACAAGTATCTCGGCGGCGGCATCGCCCCCATTGAGGGAGTGAGCATAGACGACATAGCGCGTGATGCAATCGAAGCCCACAGGAGCGCGTACAGCAGGGAAGCGGATGAGGCACTGGAGAATTTCGGCGAATACCACTGGTGCAAGGGTGGTGAAGACCACGGTTGGAACCCGCAGAATATATCAATGCTGAAGAAGGCTCTGAAGGATAAGGATTTCGAGGCCTTCAAGGAGTTCTGCTCAATGTCCGGAAATACGGAAAATCCTATGTTCCTGCGCGACCTGATGGAAATCAGAAGCGACAGGGAAGCCATTTCCATAGACGAGGTGGAGAGCGAGGAACAGATTATGAAACGCTTCGTGTCCGAGGCTATTTCCTTCGGCGCCATCAGCAAGGAGGCGCACGAGACCCTGGCGATAGCGATGAACGCCATCGGGGCATCCAGCAACACCGGCGAGGGCGGCGAAGACCCCGAAAGGCTCAAACCCCGTGCGGACGGCCTCGATTCCCGCAACAACATCAAACAGGTTGCCTCGGGCCGTTTCGGAGTAGATACGGTTTACCTTGTGAACGCCAGCGAGATACAGATTAAGGTCGCCCAGGGTGCAAAGCCCGGCGAGGGAGGCCAGCTGCCCGGCTTCAAGGTTGATGAAATGATTGCGAAGACACGCCACGCGAAGGTGGGCACGACTCTGATTTCGCCCCCGCCCCATCACGACATCTATTCCATAGAGGACCTGGCGCAACTCATCTACGACCTCCGCAATGTCAACCCGAAGGCCCGCATCAGCGTCAAGCTCGTGTCCGAACAGGGAGTTGGAACGGTGGCCGCCGGAGTCGCAAAGGCGAAGGCTGATGTAATCCTCATCAGCGGTGGTGACGGAGGCACAGGCGCAAGCCCGGCCAGTTCGGTCAAGTACGCCGGCAGCCCTGTGGAGATAGGCCTCGCCCAGATTCAGCAGGCCCTGGTCATCAACAACCTGCGCGGAAATGTCCGCCTCCAGGCCGACGGAGGCCTGAAGACAGCCGGAGACGTTCTCTTTATGGCCCTGCTCGGCGCCGAAGAGTACGGATTCGGTACGGCCCCGATGGTCGCTATGGGCTGCATTATGTGCCGCAACTGCTATAAGAACAGTTGTCCTATGGGCATAGCTACCCAGAAGCCTGAACTCAGGGCCCGTTTCAAGGGACGTTACGAGGATCTTGTCACCTATTACCGCTTCATAGCACGGCAGCTGCGTGAGTCGCTTGCGCTTATGGGCTACCGCAGCCTCTCCGAGATTATAGGCAAGGCTGACCTGCTGCACAAGAGGGATTACAAAGGCAAGGTTGCGGACAAGGTGTCGCTCGACAGAATCCTTTTCATCCCCGAAGATTACAAGCAGAACGCCCGGACTTACGACGGAGTGTATGTCAACAGGGTGGAGAATCCCAAGGATATGGAAATCTTCGAGGCGGCCGGAAAGGCCATCTCGGACAGGAGAAAGGTAAAATACGATACCACGGTGCGCAATACAGACAGAAGCGTCGGTGCGATGCTCAGCGGTATGATAGTCAGCAAATACGGGCCGTCGGCGTTGCGCGATGACACCCTTTGCGTCCAGCTCGAAGGCAGCGCGGGCCAGAGTTTCGGCGCCTTCCTCTGCAAGGGAGTCACGCTGACGCTTACAGGCGATGCCAACGATTATCTCGGAAAGGGACTCTCCGGAGGCCGGATTATAGTCAAACCTTCTCCTGAGGCCTCCTTCAAGACTGATGAAAACATCATCGGAGGCAACACCATCGGTTATGGGGCCACTGACGGCCAGATGTACATCAGCGGAGTGGTGGGCGAGAGGTTCTGTGTCAGAAACAGCGGCGCGACCGCCGTATGCGAAGGGACCGGAGACCACGGCTGCGAGTATATGACGGGCGGCACGGTGGTGGTGCTGGGCAGGATAGGCAGGAACTTCGCCGCCGGTATGAGCGGTGGAACGGCCTATGTTTGGGACCCTGACGGGGACGCCGATTTCTTCTGCAATCTCGAGATGACGGAAATAAACCTTGTGGAGAGCGAGGAGGACAGAATCGGCCTGCAGCGCATCATCAAGGACCACTATAGATACACGGGCAGCCTGATTGCCAAAACCATCCTATCGGACTGGGACGACAACGTTAGGAAGTTCAGGCGTATCTCAGGTTGTTAGACTTCTATACTTCGCAGCAAATCAGGACCTTGGTGCCGTCTGCAAGTGGGCAGGCGAAGATGTGTATGTGCCCGCCCGGGCTCACGGCGAGGCGTTTTCTCAGTTCGTCCGAAGTTATTTTAAGGTTGCGGGCGCTGACCTCGGCGGCGGGGTAGGAGGCTGCCAGGGACTTGATGTTCCTACCGCAGAACAGCCGTGTTTCAAGTATTTTGAAATGTTTGCCAAACGCTTCCAAATGTTTTGACGGGGTTTTGCAGGTGTATAGATGCGTGGAGGGGGCGAGTTTCATGAGGCCGTGGCGCGTACACAGGGACTTGAATACCCCTGCCTTCATAAGAGCCTTGCCCGGCTCGAAGAGCCACAGCTCCTGCGGCCCGATTTTCCCGAGAGCAGTGTCATAAACGGCTTGGGCCTCGCTTTCCTCCTTGGGGCTGTAGTCAAAAACGCCCGGCTCGCAGCCCTCTTTGAGGACCACGGCGTGACAGGCGCAGCCGCCCTCGTGTTCCCTGTCCATAAGTATGAGAATCTCCTTGCACTCACGGCCGCTTTCGATGATGTAGAGGTCCCTGCAGTGTCCGCCGAGCCTGCCGAGCAGCATTGTGCAGTCCGCCATAGGGGAGAGTTTCAGCATCACGAACCTCGCCTTGGAAAGAAGATCGAGCTCCAGGATGTCGGGTGAGCAGTCCTCCAGCAGGAATACTTTGCCGCCCGAGCCCGAGCGCCTTGCAGGGTCCGCGAAGATCATATCCACCTCTTTGCCGCCGCAGATTTCGGCCGCGATGTCAGTCTCGGGTCTGACTTCCACGCAGCTGAATGTGGCCTTGTCCACTCCCAGAAGTGGAAAATTGTGCTTTGCCGCCTCTACGAGGGCAGGGTTCATATCGTTGTAGTGCAGCCGCTCCACCACCCCCGTGACTGCCGCGTCCTCAGTCCCGTGCCCACTCATAAATGCCGCGTTTTCATCCCCGGGTCCACTAATGAATGCCACATCGTCGGCTCCAAGTCCGCCCGTGATGTCGCAGACCGACCTGACCCCGAGCGCGGCGACAATCAAGGCCTTGAAGCGGGCTGTCAGCTCGCTGGAGCATTGCTCGGCCGAAAGAGGGGATGGGAGCCACAACTCCGGCTGTGCCACCCACGAGGGCAACTTGCCCCTGAGCTTCCGCCGCGACTCGATAGTCCTGCAGGCCAGCCCCAGGTCCACACCGCCACTGAATCTGTCCATACCGTCCCCAGACCTGTCCGCATGCAGCAGCAGGTCCGCGGTGTCATCATTCCCGTGCTCGAGCACAAAAGATGCAAAAGGCGAGTGCATAATAAGTGCAAAGGTATAATGTTTTTTTAGATCCGTTACGTCAAACTCTCCGCCCGGCTCCCCATCCACCCTACAGTAATAATAGAACTGAATTAACCAAGACAAAGAAAAAACAAGCCGCTCGTTTCGGAGTGGCTTGTTTGTGAATTTTGGTGCTCCCTCAGGGGCTCGAACCCTGGACCCCAACATTAAGAGTGTCGTGCTCTACCAACTGAGCTAAGGAAGCGTTCCGTTTTGGGACTGCAAATGTAGGTTTATTTTTTGGATTGTCAAATATTTTTTGAGTTTTTGCGGGGAATTGATAATTTTGTGGGAAATAAAAACCTTAAAACGTTAGTTCAATGTATTTATTAGGCTATGATTTGGGTAGTTCTTCGGTGAAGGCTGCCATCGTGGATGCGGCTACAGGCGAATGTGTGGCCAGTTCTTTTTATCCCAAGGAGGAAATGAAGATTGATGCTGTGAAGGCCGGATGGGCCGAGCAGGATCCGAACGAGTGGTGGGAGAACATTAAAATTGTGACCGCACAAGTGCTTACCAAGGCTGCCCCCAAGGTGACTAAGGAGGATATCAAGGCCATTGGCATTTCCTGGCAGATGCACGGTCTCGTGTGTGTGGATGAGAAGCTGAATCCCCTCCGCAAGGCGATCATCTGGTGCGACTCGCGTGCCGTTCCCTACGGCGAGAGGGCCTTCCGTGAGTTGGGCGAGGTGAAGTGTCTGACCCACCTGCTCAACAGCCCCGGCAACTTCACGGCCTCAAAACTGGCCTGGGTGAAGCAGAACGAACCCGAACTTTATTCGAAGATCTGGAAGATAATGCTGCCCGGCGACTACGTTGCCATGCGTATGAGCGGCAAGGTGAACACGACCATCGAAGGTCTCTCGGAGGGTATGCTCTGGGACTTCAAGACAAACCAGCCCGCGTGGTTCCTGATGGACTATTTCGGTTTCGACCACAGCCTGCTGCCCGACGAGATACTCCCCAACTTCGGCATCCAGAACATCCTCAATGCCGAGGCCGCCGGCGAGCTTGGCCTGAAAGAGGGCACGCCCATCACATACCGCGCCGGCGACCAGCCCAACAACGCCTTGTCCCTCAATGTGTTCAACCCCGGTGAGATTGCTTCCACCGCGGGCACTTCCGGTGTCGTTTACGGCGTGGGCGGCGAGGTCAATTACGACCCTCACAGCCGCGTGAACACCTTCGCCCACGTGAACCACAGCGCGGAGCAGACCCGTCTGGGCGTGTTGCTCTGCATCAACGGCACAGGTTGTCTAAACTCCTGGACTCGCCGCAACATAGCCCACAATCAGCTGGGTTACGCCGAGATGAACTCTCTGGCCGCCCAGGCTCCCATCGGCTGCGATGGCCTGTCAGTGCTGCCTTTCGGCAACGGTGCGGAGCGTATGCTCGGCAACAAGGAGGTCGGCGCCTCGTTCCACGGCTTGAATTTCAATATCCACACCAACGCCCACATGTTCAGGGCAAGCCAGGAGGGCATCGTGTTCTCCTTCAAGGCCGGTATTGAGATTTTCGAGGAGATGGACATTCGCGTGAAGACCATCCACGCCGGACACGCCAATATGTTCCTCAGCCCCATTTTCTGCGAGACCCTCGCCGGTGTGACGGGCGCGACCATCGAGCTGCTCGACACTGACGGTGCCACGGGTGCCGCCAAGGGCGCCGGAATGGGCGTGGGCATCTATAAGGACAACAAGGAGGCCTTCGGTTCGCTGAAGCGCATCAAACTCATCGAGCCCGACAACGCTAAGGCCCAGCAGTACCGCGACGCATACCACCGCTGGAAGAACCTCCTGCAGAAAGTTTAGCTGACTTATTCTTCCTCAAGCTCGCAGCCTGAGAATCCCAATTCTGCCAGTGCCTGATCTTTCGGGAACTGGCAGTATGTTATTTCAGCCTCACAGCAGACTTCATCGCTGCCGTTGAGCAGTTCGGCGTGCATCACTATGAACCGGCGCAGGTCTTTGACGAACGTGGTCTTGACCCTCAGGGGGCCGTCCTTGATATATACGCTTTTGCGGTATTTCAGTTCCATCCTGGAGGTGACGCCCGCCGTGCCGCGGAAGACGTTGATCCACCATTGGGCGGCCTCGTCAAGCAGCATCGCCTGGATGCCGCCATGCAGCACGCCTATCCATCCCTGGTAGTTGTCGCCGGGCGTCCACTCTCCCCAGAGCGTCTCATCCTCCGCGGCGTAGAAGTGCATGTGCAGGCCGATGGGATTGTGCGGAGCGCAGCCCATACAGTTGTATCCTTCTTTCCCCAACCAGGGGTTCTTTACTTTCTTGTACATATTATAAGGTCGTCAGTTGGTCTATGTTCCACAAAGATATAAAATGTCGTGGATAGTTGTGTGTTGTTTCATCTCCCTCCTGCACGAGGGCTCTGAATACTATATCTTTTGCAATTTTTTTGTTAATTTTGGAAAAAATTCCGGCTCCTATGAAAACTCTCCGTAAAATTATCCCCATTCTGGTTCTGTTTGTTCTGTTGAGCCCCGCGTGTGCGGTGATAAACAAGTCGCAGCTTGAGGCCGTGAAGGCTCTGGCGGGCGGCAGCGATTCAG
>JABUTN010000037.1 GCA_021443665.1 Bacteroidales bacterium
CATATAGTAGTCCTTGATTTGCCATAACTTGGCAAAGTTATATAATTTGCTGGCAATTTTGCAAAAAAATCAGGAACAAAATTCCTGACCCTGAAGCCGTAGGGGACTTTTTTTTGGGGGGGCCACAATCTTGGGAATTTAATTGCCACAATCTTGGGAATTTATTTTTAATTGCTTAATTTTGTGCCAGATATAAATTCCATGAAAAAGTACCTTAATCGTATTGTTGAGACAAAAATTGAGCGTAAACTAAAATCTTCCGGAGCCGTGTTGATAGCAGGTCCCAAGTTTTGTGGAAAAACAACAACATCCTTACGCTTTGTCAAGAGCGTAAAAAAACTCATCACGGAGGATGCCATAAATCTTGCCCTTATGGAACCTCGTGCGACATTGGATGGTGAAAAACCACGTCTTATTGATGAATGGCAGTCTGTTCCACAGATCTGGGACGAGGTCCGGGACTATCTTGACGAGAACGACGGTATGGGGCAGTTCATTCTTACGGGGAGTTCCACGCCTGAAGACAAGACACGAATACACCATTCGGGTGCAGGTCGCATCACATCCATAAAGATGCGTCCGATGACACTCTTGGAGTCTCTGGAATCTCTGGGAACCGTATCGGTTAAAGAATTGTTTGATCGGGAGATTGTCAATGTGTATTGTGACAACACAGAACACAATCTCAGAAAGACAGCTTTTCTGCTTTGCCGCGGAGGGTGGCCGAAGTCTCTGATAGATGACGAGCAGACAGCTCTTGACGTGACCGCCAACTATTATGAGGGCCTTTTCAATTTCGAGAATTCTGACAATGCCAAGTTCCGGAACAAGAATCCGGAAACACTCAGGATGATTCTGCGCAGTTATGCCAGACACGTTTCGACAGAGGCTCCTGTAACTACGATAATAAATGACATCATCCTGTCGGGCAACAGGGCCACGTTTGATTCCAAGACATATGATGACTATATGTGCGCCCTGGAGGACTTACACATCATAGAAGACATTCCGGCCTGGAATCCTAATATCCGGAGCAAGGCGGCGATTCGCACAAGCAATACCCGCCATTTTGTAGACACCTCGATAGCGTGTGCGGCTCTTGGTGTCTCGCCCGACGATCTGATGTCTGACCTTAAAACCTTCGGGTTGTTTTTTGAGGATATGGCGGTGCGTGACCTTAAGGTTTATGCGGATGCCATTGACGGACAGATTGCCCACTATCGGGACAGCAACGGTCTTGAGTGCGATGCTGTCATACATCTAAAGAATGGCAGATGGGGTGCCATAGAGATTAAACTTGGTGGGAAAAACCTGATAGATGAAGGTGTCTGCAGTCTTATGAAACTGAAATCCACCGTTGCAACGGAACCGGCATTCATGATGGTGCTCACCGCCACCGGTCCCGCCTACCGACGTCCGGACGGCATATATGTTGTCCCTCTCAACTGCCTCCGGCCATAAGTGGGGGGTGCGAAATTCAGGAATCCTGACCTCATAGCCGCAGGAACTTTTGAGGTCAGGAATTGTCATTATGAGGGCTTTATCTCGGAGAATCTGCTGAAGTTTTCTACTTCATTACAGGGCGGATGGGGAAACCAAAATAGCGTTCTTCGTTTCTAACAAGACAAGAACCCGCTCCAAAACTCAAATAATGGGCATAGTTATTGGCGCCATTGAAAGCTGTTGAGGACCAGTAATAGCCACCTGTTAATATATTTGAAAGATTGATACCTCCAGCCCAGGGGATACTTATGCTCTTGCCATTTGTCTTGCTTGTGAACGTACGAACAGAGACTCCATCTATTGTTTCAGACGTCCAGGTGCAATTATCCGAATTATAAAGTTCTTCAAATTCTTTTGCACTTGGCATGCGCCAGCTTCCCTTAAGGGTCTTTCTTGCCGCATCCCACTCTGTGCCGCCAATTCCATCAGCAGTGCCGGCTGAAGATGCCACATTAAACTTGCTGCCACCATAAAGATATTCCTTCAAAGGATCATCGGCGGTGCCACAAGCTGCGGAACTGGTTCCGCTGCCTCCGATTTTCTGGAAATATGTGGTCCAATTGGCGCTGTCTGTTGAGATATCGTAAGGTTCCTTCATTCCCCAGCCATAATAGTTCCCTTTCCCTTCGGGAGTGGTGGCGCCCAGATTGCAGGTGGCCCAGAGAGTTCCGCTCGGCAGGCCGAGGTCAACCCAGTCCTGAGAAGAGGTGGGGGTCATGGAGGATGCATTTATTTCGTAAAATTTCGCTTCAACTTTGGCGTTTGCCTTGACGGGGAGAGTGTAAACCTGTTGACACCCCAGGGTTTTATCCTCGGTATTGTAAGAAATTACCGCCAGGTTCAGAACAACATCAGCCGCATCATCCACCAAAGGAGTAACAAAACTGGCCTTTTTTAGCCCCCATAGAGTGCTACCATCGTAGGGATAGGAATCAGAGCCCCAGGCACCTGAAATGATGGCTTTGGAGTATTTCATGCCTGTTGGAGGAGCAGGAAACTGCACACGGAATATGGCACACTTGTTTGAGAAATTAAGCATGGTCTGACCTGCCGGCATTTCCGCACTCATGATCATTCTTTGGGGAGTAGCAAGTGAAGGGGTCCCTGCAAGGAATGTTTTCCATACAGCGGCATTCCCGCCGGCATTCTTGGGATATACGGCAGTATATGCCGCGCTACCATCAATCTCACCTTCCGTAACCACGAATGAGGCAATCTTCTGACTGGACCCTATCAATTCCTGAACCTTAAGAGTTACATCGGGGGTGGTTGTGCTGTTGTCTGCCTTGTAGAGACCTATTTCATCAGTGGTTAGCCAAAACACCAAATACTTACCTCCGTTTAGGTTGGCACCCATTTTGGTGTCCACATCTTCGGGGAGGTTGGCGATGAGCGTGGTGATTCCGGACTTGTTCTGGATTTCAGGTGCTTCTTCCTTGTTGCAAGAGACGAGCGCAAGGGCTGCGAGCGCAAAGGCTGCGAAAACTGTCTTTTTCATAGTGTTCTTCTCCTTTTTTTCTATCCGTTTATCCAATCTTCGACAGGAAAGTCCTCAATACTGCCGCTGGTGGCCAGCGCGCCCTCGCTCTGAATCTCAAACTCCACGAGAGAGGGCTTCTCGTAGTTCTGCTTTTGGGCCTGGCCCAAGCTTTCATTTTCTTTCATAGTGTTTTATTTTTTATGGGTTAGTAGATACACGCAGAAAGCCCCCGACGCAGTGCGCCGAAGCCTTTAAAAAATCTTCACAAGTCTTTGATTTACAATATAATAGGGGGGGGTAAAATCAAGGCCGCAATCCCGTTCCCGGAACCCTCACCAGACCTGAAGCCATATAGTAGTCCTTGATTTGCCATAACTCGGCAAAGATATAAATTGCTGGCAATTTTGCAAAAAATCTGGAACAAAATTCCTGACCTCATAGCCGCAGGAACTGCCTAAATCCGGGCGGAATTTTGCTTTTTTATAAAAAATCCGCCCTGATTTGATGCTTTGTCAAGCCATACGACGCCTTGCGGCACAGGCGAATTGATAATAGTATTTGTTGAGAAAGTCAAAATCCTCACTGGAATTGTTTTCGTAGCAATAGCAGAAAAGTTCACGGGCCCGGCAAAGTTCTTCCAATGCGGCTTCGCGAGGTTTTGCCTCTATGCTCAAATCCATAAGTTCAAGTGCCCTTTCAAAGGCCTTTTCCGCCCTTTCCCGCTTTCCAGCAGCCAAAGCAATCGAAGTACGATAGACCTCACTGCCGATATTGGCCAACTGCTCGACCAATGACATCTGCGCCCATCTCCCAGCTGCCAAATCCCTATGCATTGCATTCTCCATCAGTCAATTTTTGTCTTTACCAATTCGTAAATGGCATTGCGGACATTCTCGTCATCGACATATCGAGTCCTGTTGTTTTGTCTGGGTCGGATATTTATCAATGAGTCAAATTCCACCATATCATCCCCTTCTTCGCCCGGATATATGTTGAATCCCCACAAATCATCTTGAATGGAGCCTTCTGACAACAACAGACGCTCCAAGTCTGCATGTAATTCTGCATCAACGGCTAAAATTCCATTGTTTATGTCGGCTACGGCCTTGACCATATCAAACCCGTACAAGCCGCACATATCCGAAAGTTCCTTGCGGGATATCTTGTCTGTGACTATAATCATACTGCAAAAATACTCATTTGTAGAGATAAAACAAACTGACGCTTCAACTCTCTGTTTGCCCTATAGGCAGCCACAAGCATTTTGCAACCTGTCTCGGAGGACAACGCAGGGTCTCCAAATGCGATTTTATATGTGACAACTGGACGGAGTCAAAGAAATGAAAACTGTGCAGTCCGAGTTTTGAGGCATACCCATCTATTATCGCACACACCTCAATGTCAGACAAACCGCCGCTTCTGACCTCAAGTTGGAAGAAATCTATGCGGTTCCTCATTGCATCCCTCGTATTTTTGAGCATATCAAACATAAACTCCCGCACATTGTTGTTCCATAATGCTTCTGCCCGGCTGCCAAAGTCTTCAGTTGGGAACTTCTCAAGTCCGCTACCCTTTTTAAGGAATTCTCATAGCAGGATTTTGCATCCGGGATCAATATGTGACGGACAAACATCGCCCCGATGCTGGAATACCTGTACTCGAAGGGCAATATCTTCAGATAGTGATGCACCGGGTTTTTCAGAACATAGGTAACTTTGTCAACAATGGCACTATAGTCCACAGGGTCAATGCTGACCTTGATATCCATCGCATTTGCCTTTCGGTAACGATGATGGTAATGCATAGCATACTGTTTCTTCACCACAGCAACAAACCTCTCCGCAATACCGACATCGGACACCTTCAGAATAATATGAAAATGCGAGGACATTATGGCATAAGCCAACACGCACACCCCATTCAGGTACGCGGACACTGCCAATTTGTTATTAAAGAAAATATAATCCTCGTCACCCCGGAACAACACATTCTCTCCAAGACTATATAAATGATAGAACTCCTTCATAACGCACATATCTAAAACACGAGGCCAAATGTAGGAGAAATCTTTCAGATTTCCAAACTGTCAGACCAGCGAGTGATGACTACTCCAAAAAAGCCGCGATTTTTGGAGTAGTGGGCCGCAGACTTCGATGCAGGCGCCTCTGGAGAGGTCTGCAGGGCAAGTACCCGATGCGGCATCCGATGACTACTCTAAAAAAACCGCGATTTTTGGAGTAGTGGG
>JABUTN010000038.1 GCA_021443665.1 Bacteroidales bacterium
TTGCAGGTGTGCAGAGGAAGATGTAGGCGGGGAAGCAATTGAATTATCAATCAACTAAATATACCCATTATGAAAAACACCATCAAAACCGTTTACCGAAGCATAGCGTGGCTTGCGCTTGCAACGGTTGTTATGGTTTCCTGCCAAAGAGAAGTACGGCAGGAGACCGCACCCGGGAAGCCGATGACAAAGGTGGAGATGGATGTTTTTGCACCCGGTTCAGATGAGGCTGTGACTTTCCTTGCCGACAAGGACTTCAAGGCGTGGACGAGCATAGGCAGTTTGGAGGACAGGTTCACCGCGTGTGAGGTGCCGCAGGCAAGCCTTGAGAATATGACCACGGCAGCCCTTGTCAAGAGTATCTTCCGCTATCCCCTCAACTACATCATTTTCGCCTATGATGAGCCCTTGAATGCTGTTAAGATTGTGGTTGACAACTCCCCTTTGCATAAAGAGCTGTTGCAGCGTGAGGATGCCGGTCTGGTGTTGGCAAAGTGTTTCGCCGCCAGTGACCTTGAGTATGCGGACGAGATGTTCGTGGAGTATTTCATCGCTTATTGTCATCAGTCGTGGCAAGAGGATGAGGGGGCGAGGTCAGTCCTGTCCGAGGCTGTCAAGAGAAAATTCGAAGTGAGGGCTGCTGACGAGGAAAAATACAGCGTTTACTCGCTGATGCCCCTCTACAGTATTGGAGAATTTCTGGACGAGCCTCTGATGGCAAGTGCAAGCACATCAACTACCACGATATATACTCCTTTTGTCCAGGCGTTAGAGGCTCAGATTCTTACTGATATGACAACATTGGAGAAAACCAATGTCAACTCCGTTTATGTTTCCCAATATCCCAATGCAACATTTCTGTCAACTTCAACCACAAAATATAATTGTCACAGCTATGCCTGGTATAACCAAAATCCCAACAACAACAGTATCTGGTTGACATCTCTAAATCATAATGTAGTTTTTCAACTCTCAAAATATTGGACAAACGACTTATATAGAGCCACAACAGCGGATTCTGCCAAGGTTGTTTTCTATGGAAGAACTGAAGACCATTCGGCCATGACATCAACAACAAGCGGGAAATATGTCTCCAAATGGGGAGCCGGTCCTTTAATGGAACATTCTCCCGATGATTGTCCATATTCAAGTTCTGATTTATCATTTTATGTTGAGGATCCTTACCAACATCAAGGGCAAAGCCAATTCCCAAGATACGACCAGCAGATGATAAGCGGCGAGGAAGGTATCCTCATCAATACAACCCACACCTACACTGCGAACGCGAATTACAGGCACCTTACATTGGTGTGGTCTGCAGAACCTCTACCCGGCATTCCGGCAGGTCAGTCAATCAATGTGGTAAATCCATACACCTGTACCTTCACGGCAAATGAATATGGTGCATATCATCTCATATTGAAGGGCTATTACGAAGGAATGTATGTGGTTTTCCAAGAAAAACTAATAGTGGTTTATGGAAACTAATTTAGAATTTTTGGATTTATGAAAAGGATAATCTACATTCTTGTTACTTCCATTGTATGTTTTTATGGATGCCAAAAGAGCGAATTTGTTGATGCGTCCAAGTTGTCGCTTGACGAGCGCGTTGATGATTTTGGAAAAAGGGTTTTCGATTCAAAAGATGACACATATTTCGTTTCAGAAGAGGATATGAAAGCGTATTTCGAATATAAGAAGTTGAGGGATGGTTATGATTGCAATGTAAAAGAAATAGAGCCTTTCAAGATTGAGGACGAAATAGTGTTTTATGTTGTCAACTACGAAAAGGGCTGGGAGATTATCAGTGCAGATAAACGGGCCCAGATGGTCCTTGCCAAAGGAAACGATGGAGGATTCTCTATGAATGACTATGAGTCCACTCCCTGGGGTACTTGGATGTACACCATTGGGATGGATATATCAAAAGCCAGGGCAGAGAATAAAAATGTATCCATAGACGAAAACGATGAATATTACAGATGGACCTTGATCTCACATCCTGATATCTTATTGGTTCCCCCCACTGATATTCCGGGACATTATGAGTTGAAGAGTTTTATCCGATCTGTGAATTATGATACTGACTCAACAGAGCATTTAACACAGACCAGATGGGATCAAGATGGAAATCAATATGTTCCTTTAAAATCAGACACGGTTTCCGTGCATGCTCCTGCCGGATGTGTTGCAGTGGCGGGTGCACAAATGTTATATTTCCTGCACTACAAAATAGGAGTGCCCACGACTGCTCCATATTTTGCGTGGTGTGCGGGAGATGTAAACCACAATGTTATGGGACAAGGGGGGAGCAGTTCTGCCGTTTGGAATTTAATGGGAGTGCTCAATTCTAACGAATCCAATATCCTCGTAGCAAAAGTCGGATATGACATAGGAACTAATTATCAAAATAATTCTTCAGGGGCGTACGAAGGGAATCTTGTATCAAATGTTTTTGCCCCTTTCGGTCTTGGTTGCACATTCTCATCATATTCTCCTTCAATCCTAAAAACCGAAATATACCAGAAAGGAATCCCTGTACTTGTCGGGGCAATGGCAGGTGCAAATATTGGGCATGAGTTCATTGTTGATAAGATAAGCTACTATAGGAATTTGGAAGTTTATACCTACACGTGGGTATATGACAATATTGAGGATATGGAACAACACCCCGTGCCTGATTATGTAGAATCCCATTATGTTTATAACGACATCCGGTACATATATATGAATTGGGGTTGGGGCAACATTCTTTATAACGACACTCCCTTCCCTCCCTCAGGCGATTGGGGAGTAGGAGGGACCAACTACCATTTAGGTAGAACTATGATTTATAATTTCACAATCTTATAAAAACTTTGCATATTATGAAACGCATTCACTTACTTGTACTTGCCACGATTGTAGTTGTGTTGGGGGCTT
>JABUTN010000039.1 GCA_021443665.1 Bacteroidales bacterium
ATGACAAACAACTTTTTCATCGTGCGATAAACCAGCATCCACCCATTATTAGAATCACTCCAAGCCACTTTGTCCATTCCACAGGTTCATGGAATATAAACAGCGCGGCCAACATGCCGAACACATAGCTGAGCGACACAAGTGGATATGCCATGCTGAACGGAAAATTTTTTATGATATAGAACCACAACAGGCTTCCAGCACCGTAGCAAAGTCCGCAGGCGGCAAACTGCCAGTTGAGGAATACGGATTTCCAGAAGGTAAGATTCCAGCCAAACGGCAACATCCTGTCAAGCGCAAACTTCAGCAGCACCTGGCCGCCGGCAAGAAGTGCGCTCTGGACTATGGCAAGTAGCAGTAGTGGAATTTTCATTTTCTCTTCAATATGATTGTTCGTGCAAGGACGTCATCGGACGTCTCGTCGTAGAGGCCCACGAGGGCGCAACCCGCTGCACCCGAGCATATCTTGTCGCGGGCGTCCTCCAAGGCCCATTTCAGGGAGTCGTCGCCCTGGCTGTAGGTGATGTTGTACCCGTGGCATTTCGTTCGTATGGCAATGGCCGAGCCTATGGTGTTGTGGGTGCTCTGCATGAAGAGGGTCGGCTTCAGCAGCTCCTCCCCGTTGGCATATATGTCGTCGAGAAACTGGTTGCTGGTCTCCAACATCCCACGCGAGGTGCCTGTCATGATGGCATCGGGATCCGCTATTCCGGCCTCCTTCATAGCGCGCAACGCCGAGAGCGTCGCAGCCTTCATGAGCTTGCCCATGCGGCGGCTTTCCATCGGCGAGACAAATTCCTTCAGGGCCGGCAGATCCTCCACCTTGTCTATGGTCACGTCGGCGGCCACATCGCAGTCGAAACCCTGCTGCGGCAAGGCAAGGGTGGCGGGCTCCTTGGACAGAATCAGCGAGGAGTCGTTTCCGCCGAAGCCGAAGGAATTGCAGACCACATGACCAAGCCTCGCCTGTTCCACTCCGAGGGTCGGGGTCACGCCGCCCGGCATGGCCGTCTTCCAACCGAGATTGCTGGGAATGAAGCCTTCCCGCATGGACAGGATGCAGATCACACTCTCGATGCTGCCCGAGGCCGAGGTTGTATGCCCCGTGAAGGACTTGGTGCTGGAGACGGGCGGAATATTGTCGCCGAAGACCCTTTGGATTGCATGGCTCTCCGAAATGTCATTGTCGGGAGTGCCTGTGCCGTGGGCGTTGATGTAATCTATCCGGCAGGGTTCCAGTCCCGACATGGAAAGGGCATCGCTCATTGCAAGGAAGGCCCCGTCGCCGTTTTCGGAGGTGGCCGTCTGATGGAAGGCATCGCAACGGTTCCCATAGCCTGCCACATAGGCAAGCGCATCCTTGGGATTCTTCTGAAGGACAACGAAGGCCGCACCCTCGCCCAGGTTCAGCCCGGCACGGGAGGCGTCGAAAGGCCTGCAACGCTCCTTGTCCAAGATCATCAGGGTGTTGAAGCCGTTCAGGTGGAAGCGGCTGAGGGCCTCGCTGCCTCCGGCTATCACGATGTCCGCCTTGTCGCAGAGCAGCATGTTGCTGCCGACCATCATGGCATTGAGGGCCGAGCTGCACGCAGTGGAAATCGTGCAACATTCGGCTCCTTTCACGCCGGCATATGAGGCAATCTCCTCCGTACTGCGGCCGCACTCGTTGCTGATGGGCAGATTCTCGGGGTTCTCACCCCTCTTCAGCTGCTCCCAGTACAGCTCGGCAACGTCCATGCCGCCGACGGTGGTGCCGGATATGAGAGCGACCCTCTTTCCCTCGACAGATTCGATGCCTGCCTCACGCAAGGCCTGCCTCACGGCCAAGGCTCCCATCAAGGAAGTGCGGCTGTAAGGCTTTTCCGCCTGCAGGCCAAGCATTTCCGCCATCTCCGCATTGGAAAGCTTGACTTCGCCGACAGGCAAGTCCCTGTGCCTTGTCTCAAGGTATTTCACCTGTCCTATTCCCGAGACCCCGCCCCGCAGGGAACGGCAAACCTCATCGGGATTGTTTCCGATGGCACAAATCACCCCCATGCCGGTGATGCCTATCCTATCGCCCGCCTGCATTATTTCGTCCTATGGCTTTCCACGTAGGCAGCTATCGAAGCTATGCTCCCGAAGATGGCCTTGCCTTCTGCGGGACTTGCCAGCTTGATGCCGTAGTTCTTCTCCAGTATGACTATGAGTTCCAGGGCATCGATGGAATCGAGGCCAAGGCCGTCCCCGAAGAGAAGGACGTTCTCGTCGATGTCCGCAGGAGTCATTTCCTCAAGGTTGAGGGCTTCGATTATCTGCTCCTTAAGAGCGAGTATAAGTTCTTCGTTCATTGTTAATTCATTTTGTAGTTATTAATTTTAAGTCAGCTTCGTAGTCGTTTTCGGTGCGGCAATCCACCCAGCCGGATATCGCGGTGGCGCTCTTGGGAAGGCTCGCGCCAATGATAGTCTCCATTAGGTTCCAGTCCTTTTCTTGGAGTATGTATAGACCCGTTTCCCCCTTTATCCCATGCCTTATGGCTATCTCTCCAACGGCGATGTTTGGAAGGGTATACAGGAATACCGAAGGACTCGGGAAGAATCCCTCTACCCCCGCGAAGCTCTCCACATGCCTTCTGTCCTGCACGATAGTGGATGCTCCGTTGAAAA
>JABUTN010000003.1:0-2847 GCA_021443665.1 Bacteroidales bacterium
CGTGCTCGACCACAACCACCGTATTGCCAAGGTCACGCAACTGGTACAGCACCTTTATCAGGCGCTCCGTATCCCTTTCGTGCAGGCCTATGGAAGGCTCGTCGAGTATGTACATAGAGCCTGTAAGGGAATTGCCGAGGGAACTCACCAGATGCACCCTCTGGCTTTCGCCGCCGCTGAGCGTGTTCGCGTGCCGTTCCATCGTCAGATAGCCCAGGCCCACATCGTTCAGAAAACCCAGGCGCTGGCAGATTTCCTTTATGGGCCGCTCCGCCACGCTCCTGTCGTGACTGTCAAGTTTGAGCGCTTCGAAAAACGACAGGAGTTCTGCCGCGCTCATGGCCATCAGTTGGGCAATGTCCTTTCCGCCCACCCTGACATACAGGGCCTCGCGGCAAAGCCTGTGCCCACCGCACTCGCTGCAGACGGTCTTGCCGCTGTAGCGCGTGATCATATACTTGTTCTGTATCTTGTAACGCTTCTTCTCAAGCTCCCCAAAAAAGGGCAGCACCCCGGTAATGTATTGGTTTCCCTGCCATACCGTGCGCCTTGCCTCCTCGGGCAGGTCACGCCAGGGGCAATGTATGTCTATGCCGCAGGCGGCCGCGTTGAGAATCACCTCCTCCTTGAAATAGCGCATCACCTCGCCCCTCCAGCACGCGATTGCGTCCTGGTAAATCGACAGCGCCTTGTTGGGAACCACCAGATTCTCGTCTATGCCTATGGTTTTCCCCAGACCGCCGCAGACCTTGCAGGCCCCGAGCGGACTGTTGTAATTGAACAGCCACTCCTCAGGTTTCTGGAAACTCATCCCGTCAGCCTCGAAGAGCGAAGAGAACTCCTTTATCTCCGGCTTCCCCTCCGCATCGAAGAGAGCCAACGCGATATGCCCGTCTCCCCTCCCGAAGGCAAGTCTGAGCGAGTCCCGCAGCAGCGAAACGGCATCCTCGCTCCCGAGTGAAGCCAGTTCCACCCTCTCGAGCAGCAGCCAAACCCTCGCCCCCGCCACAGACTCCACATCCTGCAGCACCCGGTCTATCTTCAAGCGCCTTCCCCCGGCATCGTCAAGGGCGAAAAGACGCACATAACCCTCCTCCTTAAGGGAGAGCAGATGCTCCACCTGCCTGCAGTCAGGATTCTGCCAGCCGAAAGGCACCAGCAGATAGGCCTCCCTGTAAACGCCCCCGCAGGCCAGTTCCCTCATCTCGTTTTCCACACTGGCGACGCTGTCGCATCTTACCTCCACACCGCTAATCGGGGAATAGGTCCTGCCTATGCGGGCGAACAGCAGCCGCAGATAGTCATAAATCTCCGTAACACTCCCCACGGTCGAACGGGGATTGCGCGTGTTGACCTTCTGCTCGATGGCGATGGCGGGGGGAAGTCCCGTTATCGAATCCACAGCCGGCTTCTGCATACGGCCCAGGAACTGGCGTGCAAAGGATGACAGGCTCTGCGCATAGCGTCTCTGCCCCTCCGCAAAGAGGGTGTCGAAAGCGAGGGATGTCTTGCCCGAACCTGAAATCCCCGTCACCACAGTCATCCTGCCTCGGGGAATCTCCACATCTATGCCTTTCAGGTTATGGCTGTGGGCGTTCTTTATGATTATACTGTCTTTCATTTTTCATCAAGCATTTTCTGCAGTGCGAACATCTCGTCGCGGAACTTGGCGGCGGAGACAAAATCCAGCCTTGCGGCGGAGGCCTCCATCATCGCCTTTGCGTTCTGACAGGCCAGGGCAAGCATCTCCCTGTCAAGCGGAACATCTCCGGCAGGGCCTTTCCTCCCCCTTGAGGGCCTGTAGAGCGACTCCTGCAGGGTCTCCTCTGCCACCTCACACTTCTTCGCGGCCACGAGGTCGCTGTGCGATTTGTTGACCACCTGGGTGGGCACTATGCCGTGTTCCTCATTGTAGGCCTTCTGGAGCGCACGGCGGCGTTGCGTAAGGTCAATGGTGCGCTGCATCGAGCCCGTAATCTTGTCGGCATAGAAAATCACCTGTCCGTTCAGATTGCGGGCGGCACGGCCGGCTATCTGTATCAGGGCCGTATCGGAACGCAGGAAGCCCTCCTTGTCGGCATCTATCACCGCCACGAGCGATACCGTGGGCATATCAAGCCCCTCACGCAGGAGGTTCACGCCCACCAGCACGTCGAAAAGCCCGGCCTTGAAGTCCTCTATAATCTGCACCCTCTCGAGCGTATCCACGTCAGAATGAATGTAGCGCGAACGCACTCCCTTCTTTGTCAGGAACTTCTCCAGTTCCTCCGCCATACGCTTGGTCAGGGTGGTAACGAGCGTCTTCTCGTCCTTCGCCGCACGAATCTCGATTTCCTCGAGCAGGTCGTCAATCTGGTTCTTCGAGGGACGCACGTCGATCGGGGGGTCGAGCAGACCAGTGGGGCGCAACACCTGTTCCACCACAAGCCCTTCGCAGGAGGCCAGTTCGTATTCACCGGGAGTGGCGCTCACATACACCCTCTGCCCTATTATCCGCTCGAACTCGTCGAACTTCAGGGGTCTGTTGTCAGCGGCGGCGGGCAGACGGAAGCCGTACTCTATGAGCACATCCTTGCGGGAACGGTCACCGCCGTACATCGCCCTCACCTGCGGCAGAGTCACATGGGACTCGTCTATGAAGGTGATGAAATCCTTCGGGAAATAGTCTATCAGGCAGAAGGGCCTCTGTCCCGCCTCCCTGCCGTCAAAATAGCGGGAATAGTTCTCTATGCCGGGGCAATATCCTATCTCGCGCATCATCTCGATATCGTATTCCACCCTCTTCTTGAGGCGGTTGGCCTCGTGTTCCTTGCCTATGGAGCGGAACCACTCGTACTGCAGCATCAT
>JABUTN010000003.1:2869-11295 GCA_021443665.1 Bacteroidales bacterium
GGCCTGCTGCGTGCGCTCCTTGGTGGTCACGAAAATGTTGGCGGGATATATGGATATATTGTCTATGGACTCCAGGCTCGCCCCCGTGACAGGGTCTATGTACTCTATGCTCTCCACCTCATCCCCGAAGAAGCCTATGCGCACAGCCTTGTCCCCGTAGGCGAGGAAAATGTCTATGTTGTCGCCCCTCATCCTGAAAGTTCCCCTCTGCAGGTCATCGTCATTGCGGCTGTACAAGGCATCCACAAGTTCGTAAAGGAACTGGTTGCGCGAGCGCTTCTGCCCCACCTCGACCATCACTGTGCTCTCGTGGAAATCCTGCGGATTGCCTATGCCGTAGAGGCAACTCACACTGCAGACCACTATCACATCCCGGCGACCCGACAGCAGGGCCGAAGTGGCGCTCAGGCGCAGTTTCTCGATCTCGTCGTTGATGCTCAGGTCCTTCTCTATATAGGTGTCAGTCACGGGCAGGTAGGCCTCCGGCTGGTAGTAGTCGTAGTAGGACACGAAATACTCCACGGCGTTGTTGGGGAAGAAGGACTTGAACTCGGCGTACAACTGGGCGGCAAGGGTCTTGTTGTGGCTCAGAATCAGCGCCGGCCGCTGCATCCTCTCTATGATGTTCGCCATAGTGAAGGTCTTGCCCGAACCCGTCACGCCCTGGAGCGTGACAGCCCCCACGCCCTGCTCAAGCGAGAGGCATACCTGGTCGATGGCACGCGGCTGGTCCCCTGTGGGGGAAAATGATGATGAAATGCTCAGCTGCATACTACTGATAGGCGGATATCACGTAAAAAATCAGCAAGGTCCGTTTCGCCAGCACGGGATAGTCTATCAGGTCGGGGTCATCCGTGGTCTTGTATGTGTGGCTGTGGAAACCGGAAGTGAAATACACGCAGGGAATGCCGGCGGCGCGGAAAGCGATCTGGTCGGACATATTGTAGGCAATCTCCGTGAAGGCCTCGCTTCCGTAGAACTTGTGGTCTATGGACAGCCCCACCTTGTAGCGCCAGTTGACCCAATCGACCATCCCCTGCAGGCCGCTCTTCATATAGTTTTCCCCGAGGGCGATCAGGAAATAGGGATTGGGGCGTTCTTTGTCGAGAGGCTCAAGCGTGGTCCCTATCTGGTCTATGTTGATTGAGGCGATTATCTTGTCCTTGGGGCAGGGAAGGTTCTTCACGAAGTGGGCAGCCCCCATACTGTCTTTCTCCTTCGCGTCGAAGGCCACGAAGATTATGTTCTTGTCGGGGCCCCAGCCGGCATTCCTGGCCACAGAATACATTTCCGCCAGGGTCAGCAGCACCGCGACGCCGGAAGCATTGTCGTCGGCTCCGTTATAGACATAGCCGTTGAGTGAGCCTATATGGTCATAGTGCGCCCCCACTATTATATACTCGTCGCTCGGCCTGCGTGAAGGCACCATCGCCACCACATTGCGCCCCCTCCTGACCGAATCTACCACGAACTGCTGGTAATAATAACCATCCACAGCCGGTTTGAGGCCGTAGCGTTCAAACTCATCCCTGAGCCACTTGGCGACCATCTGGGCCTGCAGAGTGCCCGTGGCCCTGCCGCGCAGGTTGTCATCGCTGAGGTACTCGATGATGCGCTGCTGCTTGGAAGTGTTTATCATCCCCTCATATACGCTCTGCATACGGGAGGAGATTATCATTAGGATTGCAAAGATGAGTGTTTTCAAAATTTCGTTATATTTGCCCTTTTGAAATACAAAAATACTAAATGCGGAAGCACACGCAAAAAATATTGTTCGTTTCGCTGTTGTTTTTTCTGGCAACATTGTGTATGCGTGCGCAGTACGACCCGTGGCAGTTCCTCCTCAGGGGAAGACAATGCCTTGCCGAAGGCAAATACGCCGCGGCGATAGACAACCTGAACATCACCGAGCGCCTTGACAACAGCCTCTACGAGGCCTTCTTCTACAGGGGCATCGCGAAATACAATCTCGGTGACTACACGGGAGCCAAATCCGACTTCGACAAGACCCTGGAACTCAACCCGCTCTACACTCCGGCCTACCACTACAGAGCCATCACCCTGAGCCAGACAGGCCATTACGACCTGGCTCTCAACGACTTCAAGGAAGCCCTAGACCTCAGGCCCGACTATACGGGGCTTTACTTCAGCCGCGGCGTGACCTACCTGCTTTCCCAACAGTTTGAAAAGGCCATCGAAGACTTCGACCGCTTCATCCGCCGCGAGCCCCGCGAGAGCGACGCTTTCCTGAACCGCGGAGCCTGCCGACTGTTCCTCGGGGACACCCTCAAGGCCCTGGAAGACTACAACCAGGCCATCTCCATCAACCGCTTCGACCCCGAAGGCTACATCCGCCGTTCGCGCATTTACGCCCAGCAGGAGAAATGGGAAGAGGCCGAGAACGACCTCAACCTCGCGATTTCGCTCGACACGACCAACACCTTCGCCTATTTCAACAGGGCCCTGCTGCGCTACGAGTCGAAAAACATCAACGGCTCGCTCTCAGACCTGAACAGGGTGCTCAACCGTGAGCCGGGCAACTCCCTTACGCTCTACAACAGGGCCATCATCCGTTCCACCATAGGCGACCTCAGCGGAGCGCTTGACGACTACGACCACGTCTTGAACATCAACCCCGACAACGTCCTTGCCTACTTCAACCGCGCCGGCGTATTCCTCGAGATGGGGCGCTACCGGGACGCGATGAACGACTACAGCCACGCCATCGACCTTTATCCGGACTTCGCCAAGGCCTATATGAACCGTTCCTATGTGAAGAACAAGCTCGGCCAGCACCGCTCAGCCGAAAAGGACTACAAGATTGCCCAGGAGAAGGTCGCTATGTACCGCAAGGCCACTGCCGACAGCACCTCTGCGGCCGCATTCGCCGACACCACAAAGAAATACGACTCCCTGCTGGCTCTGGATTCCGACTTCGCGAAAAAGGACTTCAACGACGAACTGCTCCAGTGGCGCGAGATCAACATCACCCTCAAGCCCCTCTTCAAGCTGGTATACAGCCCCGACGGTCCCGTTCAGGGCTCGTATATGCTCAGCCGCAAATGGGAATCTAAGGTGCTGGAAGCCTTCCTGAAGAGCCTGCCCATAGATATGGCAATCAGCACCGAAGCCCCGGGCGTATCCCAAATGGGGGAACAGACTCCGCAAAAGATACTTGAATCCCTGCGCCAGGTAGCCTCCAGCTCCCGCAAAGAATTCGCGTCCGGAGTAATAGAGGCGGGCTCCAAGCAGTTCAACAACGCCCTTGCACACTACGACGAGGCCATCCGTCAGGATCCGGGCATAATGTACTATTACCTCAACAGGGGCGTCCTTCAGAGCGAAATGATAGATTTCATATCATCGATGGAGTCCAATGTCCAGGTTCTCTCCCTCGACAATGCCGGCACAGCCAGGGCCCGCGTCCAGGACAGGGCCACCAGAAGTTATGACTATTCCGCCGCCATAGCGGATATGGAAAAGGCCGTACAGCTGATGCCGGACTTCCCCTACGCATATTACAATCTCGGCAACCTCTACTGCCTCTCGGGAAACCTGCCCGAGTCCATAGCGCAATACGGCAAGGCGCTCAAATACTACCCCAATCTCGGGGAGGCGTACTACAACCGCGGCCTTGTGCTGATTTACGTCAAGGACCTCGAAAAAGGCTGCATCGACCTGTCAAAGGCCGGAGAGTTGGGAGTCACGGATGCCTACAGCGTAATCCAGAAATACTGCGTGAAGAAACAGTAGCCTAATCGTCCACAATCTCGTCGTCAATCAGTTTCTCCCCGTCGGTGACGGTGCCGGAGAGCAGAATGCTGATGTCGTGGGAGAACATAAAGTTCTCAAAATCATCCTGCTGATCCTCCGAAAGCCAGACAATCGCGATGTAGGGGGTGTTGCCATACAGGAATTGCTTCTCATCGAGTTCGGGGTCGGTGATCAGGTCGTATCCCAGACCCTGCTCCGAGCACAAATCCTCCAAAGTGGCAAGAATGCCCTCAGCACCTATGCGCCTGATGCCGTTCACGAAGCCGGTGCCGATGCTGTCCTCTATGTAGTCAACCGCTTCTTTATCAGTCAGAAGATAAAAATTGTCATCGCTTTCGCGGAAATAGCTTGGGGAATCGTTCATAGCCTTGAAATGAATTGTTGCTTCAAATTTACAAAATTTTATCCAAAAAATTGTTTTTTCAAAAAAAACATCTACATTTGCAGTCCCTTTACAAAGGCAACTGATTAACCGCCCAGATGGTGAAATTGGTAGACACGCTACTTTGAGGGGGTAGTGAACGTTTTGTTCGTGCAAGTTCGAGTCTTGTTCTGGGCACAAAAAAACAACCTGAAAATTTCAGGTTGTTTTTTTTGTGCCCAAAAGGGCACCTTTTATCTCGGGTGGCTCCGCCCCCCGCCCCCCCTGCGCCGCAATAGCGGCGGGGAAACAACACTTGCCGGTTAGCCCGCTTCTTTTTGGCGAAAATTTGGCGAAAAGCCGTATCTTTGGAGCGGGATGAGAAAGCCTGAAAAAACATATATGCGCCGCTTCATCAACTTCTTCAAGTCGTGGATGCTGGTCATAGGGATGGTCATAGGGGCGTCGTCGTACCTTGTGTACAGGGCCTGCCCGGTGCTGCACCCCGCAGGGCCTTTCCTGGAGAAAGGCATAGGGCTGATTCAGCCCGTGCTGCTGTTCACGATGCTCTTCATTTCGTTTTGCCACGTGAAACCCTCCCAGATAAGGGCGCGGCAGTGGCACTGGCGGGGCCTGCTGATTCAGGGAGGCATTTTCAGCGCCCTGGCCGTGATTGTGATGCTGTTCCCCCTCTCGCGGGCGAGGATTCCCCTCGAGAGCGTGATGCTTTGCCTGATCTGCCCCACCGCGACCTCCTGTTCCGTAATGACACACAAGTTGGGAGGCAATATGGCCACAGTGGTGACCTACACCATCCTGATAAACATCCTCACCGCCGTCATCGTTTCCCTGTTCGTGCCGCTGCTCTACCCCGAGGAGGGCCTGGACTTCGCGAAAGCCTTCGCGCTGATACTCGCCAAGGTCTTCCCCCTGCTGATAATGCCTCTTGTGGCCGCCTGGCTCGTAAGGTACCTTATGCCGCGCACACACGCCTGGGTGCTGGGCCTCAAGGACCTCCCCTTCTTCATCTGGGCCGTCGCCCTGATGTTGGCCATCGCCGTCAGCACCCGCGCCATCGTCCACTACGAGAAAAGCCACCTTATGCTCCTGTGGATAACCCTCGCTTCCGCCCTGAGCTGCGCATTCCAGTTCTGGATCGGCAAGAAAATCGGGAAACGCGACTGCATAAGTTCCGGACAGGCCTTGGGGCAGAAAAACACGGTCTTCCTCATCTGGCTGGCCTACACCTTCATGGACCCCATACTCTCCATAGTTGGAGGCCTGTACTCCATCTGGCACAATATCTTCAATTCCTGGCAACTCGCGCAATTATCAAAAACCACCTCATACTATGAAAAAACTCCTCACTCTGGCCCTGCTGCTGACGGCGGCCTCGCTCACGGCGGCCACTAAAGGCGAATGGTCCTACAAGACCTCTGACCAGCAGATTCTGATCCAATTCTACAGCCCCTCCATCGTCAGGGTGCTGAAAAGCCCCATAGGGCACGAATACTCCAAAACCGAGCTCTGCGTGACTGCCGTCCCGAAAGACGTCGCCCTCAAGGTCAGCGAAAAGGGCGGTTCCGCCGTCATCCGCAGTTCCGAACTGAGCCTCAGCGTGGACAAGGCCACCGGCGCCGTCAGTTTCAGCACCGCCAAGGGCGTGAAACTGCTCAGCGAACAGGGGGCTGCCACCTTCGAGGAAGTGGATGACGCTGGCGTAAAGGCCTTCACCGCCTCGCAATCCTGGACTCTGCTGCCCGACGAACAGATCTACGGCCTCGGCCAGTCCCAGGACGGACGCCTGACAAGGCGCGGCTTCAACCGCAAACTCACCCAGGGCAACCAGGACGACGCCGTGCCGGTATGGCAATCCACCAAGGGATACGGCATCTTCTGGGACAACTATTCCGCGACCTTCTTTGAGGACAGCCCCGAAGCCACCACTATGCGCAGCGATGTAGCCGACTGTGTGGAATATTACTTTATGTGGGGTGGAAACTCTGACGGAGTGGTGCGCCGCGTGAGGGAACTCACCGGAGACGCCCCGATGTTCCCCCTCTGGACCTATGGCTTCTTCCAGAGCAAGGAGCGCTACAGGAGCCAGGACGAACTCCTCGGCGTTGTCAAACGCTACCGGGAGGACAGGGTTCCCCTCGACGGCATCATCCAGGACTGGCAGTACTGGGGCAGCAACTACCTATGGAACGCGATGGAATTCCTCAACGAAGAATTCCCCGAGCCTCAGAAAGCCATCGACAGCATTCACGCGGCCGGGGCGAAAATGCTCATATCCATCTGGCAGTCCTTCGGTCCCCGTACCAAGCAATACCGCATACTGGACTCCCTCGGACTGCTCTTCCCCTTCCAGACCTGGCCCCAATCGGGCATCTCCCACGTCTGGCCCCCGAAGATGGATTATCCCTCGGGCGTGAAGGTCTATGACCCCTACTCCCCCGTGGCCCGCGATGTCTATTGGACCCACCTGCGTGACGGCCTGCTCAGCCACGGCATCGACGGATGGTGGATGGACTCCACGGAGCCTGACCACTTCTACCCCACTCCCGAGGATTTCCTCCACCAGACGGCTATGGGCTCCTTCCGCAGAATGTGCAATGCCTACCCCTTGATGACGGTCGGCGGCGTGTTCGAGCACCAAAGGGCCGAGTTCCCCCAGAAACGCATCTTCATACTCACCCGCTCCGGTTTTGCCGGCATACAGCGCTATGGTGCCAATATCTGGACAGGCGACATCACCACAAGCTGGGATGTCTTCAGGGCCCAGATTCCCGCCGGCATCAACTTCTCGATGAGCGGCGTGCCCCACTGGAACACCGACATCGGAGGCTTCTTTGTGGCCGGCTACAAAAACGCCGACCCCGCCCTCTCGGGCCCCAGGAACCCCCAGTGGCAGGAAATCTTCGTCAGATGGATGCAGTTCGGAGCCCTTTGTCCGATGATGCGTTCCCACGGAGCCGACTTCGGACGCGAACTCTATCTTGTAGGCTCGAAAGGGGAAAGCGTCTATGACGCGGCGCTTGAGGCCATACGGCTGCGCTACCGCCTCTTACCCTACATCTACAGCACCTCCTGGGCCGTCACCCACAAGGGAGAAAGTTTTATCCGCCCCCTGTCCGCCGATTTTGTCAAGGACCCCAATACCACCGACATTGCAAGTGAATATCTGCTCGGGCACTCGCTCCTCGTGGCCCCCGTGCTTGAGCCCCAATACACCCCCGAGGAACGCCTCAGGCTCGAGGAACTCCGCGCCCTTGGCTCCATAGACTGGAAGGCCGCCTCCCAATACAAGGTCTATCTGCCTGCCGGAGCCTCCTGGTGGCACTTCTTCAGCGGCAAGAAATACTCCGGAGGCGCCTCAGTCAATGTTCCCACCACCCTCGACAGTTTCCCCCTCTTCGTCAAAGCCGGCTCCGTGCTGCCCATAGGACCCGATGTGCAGTACAGCAGCGAAAAAGACTGGAAAGAACTGGAAATCAGGGTTTATCCCGGCGCTGACGGAAGTTTCACCTTCTACGAGGACGAGGGTGACGGCTACGGCTACGAGAACGGGGAATATTCCGAAATCGACTTCATCTGGAAGGACTCCTCACACACTCTCAGCATCTCCGCCCGAAGGGGAAGTTTCCCGAAAATGATAGCGGAGAGGACTTTCAGGATCTGCCTCCCCGACGGCAGCCGCAAAAGCATAGACTACAAGGGTGAGAAAATCAGCGTCAGGCTGTTCTGAAAAGCTTTCATTTTCCCACATTATTTCCTAACTTTGTACTTTAATACAGACGACAATGGTTTACGTATTTCTTGCAGAGGGCTTCGAACTCATAGAAGCAATGATTCCGGTTGACGTGCTCAGAAGAGCCGGCCTGGAAGTCACCACCGTCAGCATATCATCCGGCCTTGAAGTGGCATCCGCAAACGGTGTCACTGTTATTGCAGACTCCCTGTACAGTGACAACGACTACAGCAAGGCCGAACTGCTCCTGCTTCCCGGCGGAATGCCCGGAGCGGAGAATCTCGCAGCCCACAAGGCCCTTTGCAAAGAGTTGTCCGTGCGCCACGCAAAAGGCGGACTGATTGCCGCCATCTGCGCATCTCCGGCCCTCGTACTCGCCCCTCTGGGCATACTCAAGGGCAAAAGGGCCACCTGCTACCCCGGCTTTGAAGGCTGTCTGGGCGAATCGGACTACAGGGCAGACCTCGTGGCCACAGACGGCAACGTCATCACCGCCGAAGGCCCCGCAGCCGCCCTTCCCTTCGCCTACGAAATCACCCG
>JABUTN010000003.1:11318-15130 GCA_021443665.1 Bacteroidales bacterium
AGCGACGCCGTGGCCGACGGTATGAGATACACCCACCTGCTCAGGGAGACAAAATGAAAAGGTGGTTCCTGGCGACAAGGCCCTGGTCCTTCGTGGTAAGCGCCTCTCCGGTGCTGGCCGCCTGCGTCTTCCTTATCTGGAAAGACGGCACTGCCGGCTTCGATTGGATTAACGCTGTCCTCGCCCTTGTGGGTATCATTCTCTTCCACGCCGCCGGCAATGTATTGAGCGACTATTACGACTACAGGAACGGCATAGACAGCAAGGACGCATTTTGCGTCACCAACCTCATCAGCGGGGAATTCCGCTCTTCCGACTACCTCAAATTCTCCATCTGGCTCTTCGCGGCCGCCTGCATCATCGGAATCCTGCTTGCCTACCGTTCTGACATTCTGCTGCTTGCCATCGGCCTGCCCGGCCTGGTTTTAACCCTGCTCTACTCGAGGGCCAAATTCTACGCCCTCGGTGACCTGCTGATATTCATAGTGTTCGGAGTGCTTCCCATGCTTGGCACCTCCCTGGTGGTCAAAAGAGCCATCGACTGGGACACCCTGCTCCTGAGCATCCCCATCGGGCTTGTCACCGTTGCGGTGCTGCACGCCAACAACACAAGGGACATCCCCACGGACAGCAAGGTCGGGGCAGTATCGTTTGCGGGCCTGATAGGCGGCAAGGCCTCCGTCTATGCCTATATTGCCTACATCGGCATTCCCGCGCTCTACACGGTGGCGATGGTGGCATTGAAACTGTTCCCCGTCTGGTGCCTTCTGATACTCCTCTCCGTCCCCATTGTGGTGAAAAACTCCAAACAGGCCCTCAAATACAGTTCAGAGGGACTGAGCGCCTTCAAAAATCTTGACCTGGCCTCCGCCCAGTTGCAGATGATTTCGGCGGCTACCCTTATTCTCGGATTCATAATCGGCTCTATCCTATGAAAAAAAGACTTGCAATATCCATTTGTGTATCCTTTGTACTGTGGTACATAATGCTCAATCCCCTGATGGGCCTGCAGGAGTTCTTCTGGCAGTCCATGGCATTGAGTTCAATCACCCTCTTCCTGATGGCCTACTGCTGGGGGGAGATGAAATTCGAGCTCACCTTCAAGCAGGTAGGGCTTGGCATCCTGCTCGCAGCCGTCCTGTGGGGAATATTCTGGACCGGAGACAAATTGTCCTCACTGATGTTTGATTTTGCCGACTCGCAGGTGGACAGCATCTATTCTATGGGTGAGAAAATGCCCAAATGGGCCATCACCATACAACTTCTGGTGCTTACGGGACCGGCCGAGGAACTCTTCTGGCGCGGATATGTCCAGAAACAGTTAAGCACGATTTTCAAGCCTTTTGTGGGCTTCCTCATCACCCTTGGCGTTTACACCCTGATTCACGTCTGGTCCCTCAACTTCATGCTGGTTATGGCAGCAATGGTCGCTGGCGCGGTCTGGGGCTTCCTCTACTATCTCAAACCCTCCTGGCTGCCCGCTCTGATAATCTCCCACGCACTTTGGGATGCAACTGTCTTCTCAATTTTCCCTTATTGAGAAACTGATATGGAAATAATGACGAGCAACTACCTGCTGGTAGGCTCCATTCTGGTCATTTCGGCCATTTTGATGAGCAAGATAGGGCCCAAGGTCGGGATTCCCTCCCTTATGATTTTCCTCATCGCGGGAATGATCTTCGGGACAGACGGCCTCGGCATCCAGTTCGACAGCATCAAGGACGCCCAGTTCATCGGTATGGTGGCATTGAGCGTCATCCTCTTTACCGGAGGAATGGACACCCAGATCAAGGAGATAAAGCCCGTCATCAAACAAGGCATCATGCTCTCTACCGTGGGCGTGGCCCTGACCACCCTGATAACGGGAAGTTTCGTATACCTGTTCAGGGGGCCTCTCGAATTGCAGGAGCCCTGCACCTTCGCCTTCTGTCTTCTGCTCGCGGCCACAATGTCCTCCACCGATTCCGCGAGCGTGTTCAGCATCCTCAGGGACCAGAAAATGGGCCTGAAACACCGTGCTCAGCCGCTTTTGGAGCTGGAGAGCGGAAGCAACGACCCGATGGCGTATATGCTCACCATAATGCTGATTCAGATCTGCAGTAGCCCTGACGCCTCAGTGGGCAGACTGATCCTGAACTTTGTGATACAGTTCACAGTCGGTTCGCTGATGGGCTATTTGATGGCAGAGGGCACAAAGTATTTGCAAAAAAAGATAAATCTCAAGAATGCCACGCTCTACCCCATCATTATGCTTTGCGTGGTATTCCTGACCTTCTCCCTCACGGAGCTGCTGCACGGAAACGGTTACCTTGCCGTATATATCGCCGGCATCATCGTGGGCAACAGCAAGATACCCCAAAAGCGCGAATGCCAGAAATTCCTGGATGGTATGACCTGGCTCCTGCAGATCACGATGTTCATCACCCTTGGCCTTTTGGTCAATCCCCACGAACTACTTGACATAGCCCTTATAGCCATTGCCGTGTCCGTGTTCCTGATACTGATAGGCAGGCCGGTGGCCGTGTTCCTGTCGCTGCTTCCCTTCAAGGAGCCGAATTCAATTAATGCCAGAACCCTCATATCCTGGGTGGGACTCAGGGGAGCCACCCCCATCATATTCGCCACCTACCCCATTGCCGCGAATATCCCCGGCGCCTCCCACATATTCAACATCGTGTTCTTTGTCACCCTCACCTCCCTGATAGTCCAGGGCACCACCATTCCCTGGATTTCGAAGAGACTGGAAATGACGGAAAACCTTCCGGACACCAAGAGTTCATTCGGAGTCGAACTACCCGAAGATGCGGATTCAACACTATCAGATATGGAGGTCACCGCCGAATTGCTCAAAAACGGCAATAGAATCAAGGATATCAGACTGTCCAATAGTGATGCACTCGTGGTAATGATTAAAAGGGACAAGAAACACTTAGTGCCAAAAGGCAATTCAGAGTTGCAAGTCGGCGATAAACTGCTCCTGCTCGCCAAAAACAAAGACGAGGAGAAAAAAGAAGAGAAAAAAGCGAAGCCCGAAGAGAATCTTGAATCCTGAAGAGCCTTTATTTCTGGGCCTTGTGGTCGCAATAGACGCAGCGCAACACTCCGTCCTCCTCGTGGAAGCGGGGCTTCACATTCTCCAGATTGCAGATGCACTTAGCATTTGAGCATTTCACACTGTCCATATAAATGCCAAGGGACGGCGAAGGGGCGGCACCCTGCTCCTTCAGCTTCAGGAGAGTGAGAATGAGCGCCATACGCACAAACTTGCCGTTGCCCACCTGGCGGAAATAAGCCGCCCTCGGGTCAGAATCCACTTCGGGCAGAATCTCGTTCACGCGGGGCAGTGGATGCAACACGGCCATTTTATCCTTTGCCAGGGCCATTTTGGCGTTGTCCAGCACGAAACAGTCCTTAACGCGGTCATACTCGTCCTCATCGAGGAACCTCTCCTTCTGTACCCTGGTCATATAGAGCACATCCAGTTCGCCAATAACCTCCTCTATTGAAGAGCACTCCGTATAGGGCAGATGGTTGCGGTCGCAGATGTCATGCTTGATATAGTCGGGCAGACGCAACTCGTCGGGGGCGATCAGCACTATCTCCACGCCCTTGTAGCGGGCCAGGGCCTTGATCAGAGAGTGAACGGTGCGGCCGAACTTCAGATCCCCGCAGAAGCCGATTTTGATGCCGTCCACCTTACCGAGTTCGCGTGTGATGGTCAGCAGGTCGGTCAGGGTCTGAGTGGGATGGGCGTGCGAACCGTCACCGGCATTGATGATTGGAATGGGCGACACCTCAGAGGCCGCCAGGGG
>JABUTN010000003.1:15186-20359 GCA_021443665.1 Bacteroidales bacterium
TGCACCGTCTCGCCCTTGCTGACAGAAGTGTTCTTCGCATCCGAAAAACCGAGCACCGTGCCTCCGAGAGAGAGCATCGCCGAGGTGAAACTCAGGCGCGTACGGGTACTGGGCTCATAGAAAAGGGTGGCAAGCTGCAGGCCGCGGCAGGCATCGGCATATTTTGCCCTGTTGGCGATGATATCCTGTGCGAGGGAAACAATCTCGCAGGTCTGCTCGAAACTGAGGTCGGTGGGGTCTATAAGATGCTTCATATCAATGTAGTTCTATTTGTTCAAGAATTCGGCCACGCAGCGCTTGTAGGCTGCCACGGGATCCTGGGCGGCGGTGATGGGACGGCCCACGACGATATAGTCCGAACCTATTTCCCTTGCCTTGGCGGGAGTGGTGATTCTCACCTGGTCGTCAGCGGCGGCATCCGCAAACCTGATGCCCGGAGTCACCGTGATGAAATCTTCCCCGCACACCTTCTTGACCACTGCGGCCTCAAGGGGCGAACATACGATTCCGTTCAGGCCGGCGGCCTTGGCATTGAGGGCGTAATGGGAAATCACATCCTCCATGGGCTGATCGATGAGCAATTCCTCCTTCAGCATCTGTGCGGAAGTGGAAGTGAGCTGGGTGACGGCTATCAGAAGGGCGTCCTCGCGCAGGGCTGTCCTGGCTGCGGCCATCATCTTCACGCCTCCTGCGGCGTGTACATTGCAGATGTCCGCTCCGAGCTCATTCAGTACGGAAGTAGCCTTGCCCACGGTATTGGGAATGTCGTGGAGCTTGAGGTCGAGAAAGACCTTGTGCCCGCGCCTTTTGGCCTCCTTCACAATGTCGGGGCCGCAGGCATAATAAAGTTCCATACCTATCTTCAGGAAGGGTTTGCAATCCGTAAAAAGTGCCAGAAACGCATCGAAGGCCTCACGTGAGGGGAAATCGCATGCTACTATAACGTCTTTTGCCATATATCTGATATACTGTTGATTTTCAATTTTATACATACATCCGCAATCTCCTGTGCGATGCGCGGGCAGGCCCAGGGGTCACGCAGCGAGGCGCTTCCCACCTGCACGGCCCTGGCCCCGGCCATCATCATCTCCACGGCCTGTTCGCCCGAAGAAACGCCTCCGCAGCCGATTACGGGCACGGAGCAGGCATTCGAAACCTGATAAACCATCCTGAGTGCGATGGGGAAGATGCAGTCGCCGGAAAGCCCGCCGGTGGTGTTTGAGAGTATGGGTTTGCGCGTATTTATGTTTATGCGCATCCCCAAAAGAGTGTTTATCAGCACGAGGCCGTCCGCCCCACCCTCTTCCGCAGCCTTGGCCACAGCCACAATGTCGGTCACATTGGGGGAGAGTTTCACGAAAAGGGGCTTCGTGCATACGGGCCTGAGTTTGGCCACCAGAAGGCCGAGGGCCTTCGCGTCCGTGCCGAAAGCCATTCCGCCGCCGTGCACATTGGGGCAGCTCACATTCAGCTCGATTGCATCCACATCGGGACTCTGGCTTGCCATTTCACAGCAGCTGAGGTATTCCTGCTCGCTGAAGCCGCTTATATTGAGCAATATGACGCCCTTATAGACAGAACGCAGGGCGGGCAGTTTCTCCGACAGCACCTTCTCTATTCCGGGATTCTGCAGGCCCACGCAGTTGAGCATGCCGCCTTCGCACTCGGCGATGCGGGGAAGGGGGTTGCCATAGCGCGGCTCGAGCGTAGTGCCCTTGACGGCGATGCCTCCCACCCTGTTCAAATCCCACAGGGGGGCAAAGTCCTCGCCGAAGCCGAATGTCCCGCTCGCGGGAATCACGGGGTTCTCGAAATGCAGCCCCGCTATGTCTGTATTCAGGTTCACCATATCAGTTTGTCGCTTGAAAAAACTGGCCCTTCCTTGCATACTCTGGCAGTGCCGTCCTTGGTCATTATGGAACAGCCCACGCAGGCGCCGAATCCGCAGCCCATACGGGCCTCCAGGGACAACTGTCCCTCCACCTTCGCGGCGTTGCATACCGCACGCAGCATAGGCATAGGGCCGCAGGCATAGTAATAATCCATATCTTCGGGCAAAGCGTCAGTCACAAAGCCCTTCACTCCCTCCGAACCGTCCTCCGTGCATACTGTCACCCTGCATCCGAGCGCTTCGAACTCCTCCCTGAGCATCACATCGGCTCTTGAGCGGAAGCCCATCACCACTGTGGCATCCTTTACGAAACGGGCAAGGTAAAGCAGCGGGGCCAGGCCCACGCTTCCCCCTATCAGACACACCCTCTTTGAGCCGGGCTGCAGCCGGAAGCCGTTCCCGAGATAGTGCAGCACATCCAAAGCCTGTCCGGGCTGCATTCGGGACATATATTCCGTGCCCTTCCCCACTATCTTGTAGATGATGGAAAGCACCCCGTCCCGGTAGTCAGCCACTCCGAAAGGCCTTCTTAGAAAGCCGCCGGGCACGCTCACCTGGAGGAACTGGCCGGGTTCGGGCACAAGTGCGCAAGCCAGGCGCATCATCCTGACATCCCTGGCCAGGCTTTCGTTGGACAATATCGTCAGAGTCTCATTAACCATTCTTCTGCTCGTAGTCTATGGTTGAAATGCTCATAGTGATTTCCTCGAGCACATCGAGCACCACGCGGCAGGTCTCGAGCGAGGTCAGCAGCGTCACACCGTTCTCCACGGCGGCCCTGCGGATCTCATAGCCGTCGAGACGGGCGTGCTTCTGGTTGATGTCTATTACATTGAGCACATAGTTCACGTGGCCCCTGCGGATAGAACTTACTATATTGTTCTCCGCATCGTCACGGAGTTTGTTGACCATACGGGTGCGGATGCCGTGCTCCCTGAGAACGCGGGCCGTGCCTTCTGTGGCCTCGATATTGAAGCCCAGGTTGTAGAAGCGGCGCACGAGGGGCACTGCCACCTCTTTCCAGGTGCCGGCAAGGGTCACCAGCACCGTGCCGTAGTTGGAAAGTTTCATACCTGAGGCCTGGAGGGACTTGTAGATGGCCCTATGGAAGGAGAAATCGTAGCCAATGGCCTCGCCGGTGGATTTCATCTCGGGCGAGAGGTAGCTCTCCACTCCCTTGATCTTCGAGAAGGAGAACGCGGGGCTCTTCACATACCAGCGTTTTGCCTCGGGGGTCACCGTGCGGTAGATGCCCTGCTCCTTGAGCGAATGGCCGAGCATCACGAGGGTCGCGATTTTCGCCATAGGCACGCCCGTGGATTTCGACAGGAAAGGCACGGTACGCGAAGAACGGGGATTCACCTCGATCACATACACCTTGTCGTTGGGGTCGCAGATGAACTGTATATTGAACAGGCCCTTGATGCCTATGGTCAGACCGAGGCGGACCGTATAGTCTATGATGGTGTCCTTCACAGTCTGGCTTACGCTGAAACTGGGATATACGCTGATGGAGTCGCCCGAGTGGACGCCCGTCTTCTCCACGTGTTCCATAATGCCCGGCACGAAGACATCGTTGCCGTCGCAGATGGCATCCACCTCAAGTTCCTTGCCCACGATGTATCTGTCCACAAGTACGGGAGAGTTCTCGTTGATTTCCACGGCATTGTGCAGATAATAGCGGAGAGCCTCCTCGTTGCCCACAATCTGCATCGCACGGCCGCCGAGCACGAAGCTGGGACGCACCAGAACGGGGAATCCTATTCTCTGGGCTGCCTTCACACCCTCCTCCACGGAAGTCACGGCGCAGGCCTCGGGCTGGGGAATGCCGTGCTCACGCACTATTCTCTCGAAGAGTTTGCGGTCCTCGGCGTTGTCGATGGCCTGAAGGTCGGTGCCGATGATGGGCAGGCCGAGTTCCACGAGGGGAGCCGCCAGGTTGATTGCCGTCTGGCCGCCCAGGGACACAATCACACCCTCGGGCTTTTCAAGTTCGTACACATTGACCACATCCTCGGCGGTGAGGGGCTCGAAATAGAGTTTGTCGCTAATCGAGTAGTCGGTGGAAACGGTCTCGGGGTTGTTGTTTATGACTATGGCCTCATAGCCGGCCTCGCGAATCGTGAAGATGGCGTGGACGGTGGTGTAGTCGAACTCCACGCCCTGGCCGATACGGATGGGGCCGGAGCCGAGCACGAGAATCTTCTTGCGCTCCGAACGTGTCACCTCGCCCTCCGTGTGGTTCCAGGTGGAATAATAGTAAGGCACGTGGGTGCCGGTGTCGCCGGCACAGGCATCCACCATCCTGAACTTGGGGAACATCCCGTAGACGCGGCGCAGGTTGATGACGTCTATCTCACTCATATTCCATAGCTTGCCTATGTATTTGTCGCTGAAGCCCATCACTTTGGCCTCAAGCAGCACATTCCTGTCCCTGGGGGAAGCCTGCACCTTATTTTCGAGCTTCACGATGTTGAGAATCTTCTCGAGGAAGAAGGGGTTTATCATCGTGGCCTTGTAGATGTCCTCTATCGCCACATCCAGACGCATCAGTTGCGCGAGGGCGAAAAGGCGGTCATCCGTGGCTGTGGCCACATATTCGAGCAGTTCTGCCGCGCTCTTGCCCTCGAACTTGGGGCTGTAGATATGGCAGGCGCCCACCTCGAGGGAACGCACGCCCTTCAGGAAACTCTCCTCAAGGGTGATTCCGAGGCTCATCACCTCGCCCGTGGCCTTCATCTGGGTGCCGAGCTCGCGTGAAGCCTCGCTGAACTTGTCGAAGGGGAAGCGGGCGAACTTGCTGATCACATAGTCGAGGGAAGGCTCGTTGCTGGCGGGACGTCCGGCAAGTTCGATTTCGTCGAGATTGTAGCCCACGGCGATTTTGGCCGTAACGCGGGCGATGGGGAAACCGCTCGCCTTTGATGCGAGGGCCGAAGACCTTGACACGCGGGGGTTCACCTCGATGATGTAGTATTTGTCGGAGAAGGGATCCTGGGCATACTGCACATTGCAACCGCCGGCTATCTTGAGGGCGCGTATAATCTTGATGGCGCTGGCGCTCAGGGTGTCATACTGGTGCTGGGGAAGCGTCATCACGGGGGCCACAACAATCGAATCGCCCGTATGCACGCCCACGGGGTCCACATTCTCCATACCGCAGATTACCATAGCGTAGTCGGTGGCGTCACGCATCACCTCGAACTCAATTTCCTTGTAGCCCTTCACGCTCTTCTCCACAAGCACCTCGTGGACGGGAGAGATTTCAAGGGCCGTCTTCAT
>JABUTN010000003.1:20380-36438 GCA_021443665.1 Bacteroidales bacterium
TCGTCAGCAAAGCCTCCGCCGGTGCCTCCGAGGGTGAATGCGGGGCGCAGCACCACGGGATAGCCGATTTGCGCGGCGGCGGTGACAGCATCCTCGATGGTATTCACTATTTCTGAAGGGGGAACCGGCTCGCCGAGCTCGATGCAAAGTTTCTTGAATAGTTCACGGTCCTCAGCCTGCTCTATGCTGTGGAAACTTGTGCCGAGGATTTCCACTCCGCACTCGTCAAGCACGCCTTTTCTGGCAAGCTGCACGGCCAGGTTGAGGCCGGTCTGTCCGCCTGTGCCGGGGACAATGGCGTCGGGACGCTCATAGCGGATGATTTTGGCCACATACTCGAGAGTAAGGGGCTCCATATAGACCTTGTCCGCAATCTGGGTATCGGTCATAATGGTGGCGGGATTGGAATTCACGAGCAGCACCTGGTATCCGTCCTCCTTGAGTGCAAGGCAGGCCTGGGTTCCTGCATAGTCAAACTCTGCGGCCTGTCCGATCACTATGGGACCGGAACCGATGACCATTATCTTCTTCAAGTCGTTTCTTTTGGGCATAATATGATAACTTTTTAGATTTCCGAATAAACAATTTCTCCCCTGTAAAGGGTCAGCAGGCAGCGTCCCCGGACCTTCATCCCGGTGAAGGGGCAGCTCCTGCCCTTGGTGGCGAACTCTTCGGGGTCGATGACATACTCCCTGTCAAGGTCAAACACGGTCAGGTCCGCACTCTGCCCTTCCTCCAGGGCCCCGCCCAGGCCGAATATGCGGCGCGGAGCATCGCAAAGCAGGTCGATGAGCCTTTCCAGAGAAATCACCCCCTTCAGTACAAGGCCCGTGTAGCAGGCGGCGAAGGCCGTCTCAAGCCCCACTATGCCGGAAAGGGATTTCTTGAAGCCCCTTGACTTTTCCTCCTCGCTGTGAGGGGCGTGATCCGTGGCTATTGCGTCTATGATTCCGTCCTGAAGGGCGGCAATCAGGGCATTATGGTCGGCGGGAGTGCCTATGGGGGGATTCATCTTGAAGCGCCCCTCGTCCTTCACATCATCAGTGCTGAAAAGCAGATAGTGCGGAGCCGTTTCGCAGCTCACGGACAAGCCGCGTTCCTTTGCCTGGCGCATAAGGACCATACTCTCCTTCGTGCTCAGATGGCAGGCGTGCAGACGGCAGCCCGTGCGGGCGGAAAGGTTGATGTTCCTGGCCAGTTCGGCGCTCTCGCTGAGAGCATCCCCGGCGCTCGTGTCCTCGCAATGGGCGCTCACAAGACTGCCCGCCGCCGCGATTCTCTCCATCGCCTCCTTCATCACGGCGCAACTCTGCACGCCGCAGCCGTCATCGGAGAAGCCCGCCACCACAGGGGCAAGCGCCACGGCCTCCACGGCCTCCTCCCCCGCACGCGACTTCGTAATCGAGGCAAAGGGTCTGACATCTATGACCGCATCGCGCTCTATGATGCGCTGCTGCAGAGCCACATTCTCAAGGCTGTCGGGAGCCGGCTCCAGATTGGGCATAGTGCACACGCAGGTATATCCCCCGCGTGCCGCAGCGGCCGAACCCGTGGCAATGGTCTCCTTATATGAAAAACCGGGTTCGCGAAAATGCACGTGCACATCTGCAAACCCGTAGGACAACATCTTACCCTTGAGATCTATAATCCGGTCCGATGAGGAAAAACCACTGATCGCGGGAGCGATTTGAGCAATCTTACCCCCTTCTATCATGACATCCGCCACCTTTGCACCGAGCCCGGTGACCAAGGTCGCATTCTTAAGCAACAGTCGGTTCATCAAAACACAAATTTACACCTTTTTTTCTTAATGCCAAGTAATTTTAGCTACATTTGTGGATATGATCATCACTCTCGACATGTACCAGAGCACAGGTCTGGCCGCCCTTTTCCTGCTGATCGGGCAGTGCCTTGTCCGAAGGATAAGGATATTAAGCGCTTACTGCATTCCGGGGCCTGTCGTGGGAGGACTGGTTTTCGCCTTTCTGCACCTGATTCTGCGCCAATGCGGCATAGCCGAATTCAGCTTTGACACCAACATCCAGGAGTTCTTCATGATGATTTTCTTCACCACAGTCGGCCTGATGGCAGATTTCTCCATACTCAAGAACGGAGGCCGGAAAATAGTGGTACTGACCCTCCTTGTGGCCCTTACCTGCGTGTTGCAGAACGCGACTTCGATGGGCCTGGCCACGCTCTTCGGGCTCGATCCCAAACTGGGGCTCTGCTGCGGTTCCGTATCGATGCTCGGCGGACACGGCACCTCGGCGGCTTTCGGACCCCTGCTCGAGAGCAAGGGCGTGAGCGGGGCCACGGTGGTAGCCATAGCCTCGGCCACCTTCGGACTGATAGCCGGCTGCCTCATCGGAGGCCCGCTTGCCAGCCGCAGAATCAGACTCGGGCGGCTCAGATGCAGCGACGCTCCCTTGTGCGCCGAAGGCGGCAAGGGCACCGACTCCCTGGACGCCCAGGGACTCATAAAAGCCTCCATCATCATCTTTATATGTATGGCCATAGGCAGCGTCGCCTCGATGTTCCTGGAGCGGATAATGACCTTCCCCAAATACATCGGCAGCCTGCTTGTCGGCACCATCGTGGTCAACCTCCTGCCCCGGGACAGGCGCTGCAAGAAGGAGGTCAACGCCATAGGAACGGTTTCCCTGATGATTTTCCTGAGCCTCGCGATGCTGGGGCTGCGCCTGTGGGAACTGGCGAACCTCGCCCTGCCGATGATGGCTATGCTCGCCGCCCAGACCGTCCTTGTCGCCTGTCTCGCCTATTTCATCATCTTCAGATACCTGGGCAGGGACTACGACTCGGCAGTGATGACCGCAGGCTTCTGTGGCTTCGCGATGGGAGCCACCCCCAACGCGATGGCCAATATGGAATCCATCTGCTCCAAACACGGATACTCCGAAATCGCGTTCCTGGTCGTGCCGCTTGTGGGCGCCCTGTTCTGTGACATCATCAACGCGTCAATCATCACCGCATTAATAAATCTATTTTAAACTTGTATTTTAGGATCAAGTTTTTTAGCTTTGTAAGGTTTTACAGACACCTATTCAAATTATGGAAAATAAAATTCAAGAACTCACCCAGCGCCTCTACAACGAAGGCCTTGCAAAGGGCAAAGAAGACGCTTCAAAAGTCGTGGAACAGGCCCAGAGCCAAGCAGAAACCATCATCGCCGACGCCAAGGCACAGGCCGAGGCCATAGTGGCGGCCGCCCGCAAAGAGGCGGAAGCAGTTTCAAAACGCTGTGAGGCCGACCTCAAGCTTGCATCCCAGCAGGCCCTCGCCACCCTCAAGTCGCAGATAGAATCCCTCATCCTCACAAAGTCAGCCGGCAAAGCCGTTGCAGGCGCACTTTCAGACGGCAGCACCGTGAAGGATATGCTCGTGGCAGTCGCCAAAGCCTTCGACGCAGCCGATGCCGCCCCCAAAGGGCTTGAAGTGATTCTTCCCGAGACTTTCCAGAAGGATTTGCTCGCAAAGGCGGAAAGCGAAGTGAAGGCAGTCCTGACCTCAGGCATCGAGATCAAAACCTCCCCCGCCCTTTCAGCCGGCTTCAAGGTAGCCCCCAAGGATGGCGGATACCAGATCAGCTTCAGCGGCGAAGACCTTGAATGCATCCTGAAGGAATACCTCAGACCCGCCACCAAGGAGCTTCTCTTCTCGTAAAGGCATGAAGAACTACCACTACATCGTAGCGTCGCTTCCCACAATGGCTAAAGACCTTCTCGAAAGCGAAGGTTCTGTCTATGAGCGCACTCTCGAACAGGTCTTCCCCCTGCTCGACAGTCACGACCAGAAGCTGGCACGCTGGATTTCCGAGACCTTCGAGCCGGAGCGCAGAGGCTCGCTTTTCTATGTGAAGGCCCGCCGTCTGGACAATTCCTTCCTGAAAAGTTTCATCGGCCTTGACAGGAAGATACGCCTCAGCCAGGTGAAGTTCCTCTCGGAGTCGCTCGGCCCCCAGGTCTGCGAATATGCCCAGGGAGAGCTACCTGAGACCATAGACGGCGAGCTGGCCGCAGTCTTTGCCCACGAGAACATCCTGGACCGCGAAAAGGCCCTTGACCGCTACAAATGGGACCAAATCGACGCCTTCACGGAGGGGCACTATTTCGATATGGATGTCATCCTCGCCTTCCTTGCCAAGGCCCGCATAATCGACCGCTGGAGGGAGCTTGACCCCGTGCGCGGCGAAGCCTTCTTCAAGGAGCTGATCTCCTCCGTCCGCGGCACCTTCAAAGGCGTCCCCAAAGAATAAACAAAACTAAAATTAAAATATGAAAACCACTGGAACAGTAACTGGCATCATTGCCAACCTTGTGACGGTTCTTGTTGACGGCCCCGTGGCCCAGAACGAGATCTGCCACATCAACCTTGGCGGCACCAAGCTGATGGCTGAAGTCATCAAAGTGACCGGTCGCAATGCCTCGGTCCAGGTGTATGAAAGCACCCGAGGGCTGAAACAGGGCGACAAAGTCGAGTTTGACGGCCACATGCTCGAGGTGACACTCGGTCCCGGTCTGCTCTCCTCAAACTACGACGGACTGCAGAACAACCTCGCCACTATGGAAGACGTATTCCTCAAACGCGGCGAATACACCCTTCCCCTCGACCTGGAGAAACAATGGGATTTCACCCCCATTGCCAAAGCCGGAGACACCGTCTATGCGGCCGACTGGCTCGGCGAAGTGCTCGAAGGCTGGCTCAAACACAAAATCATGGTTCCCTTCTCCTTTGACGGCAAGAGCTACAAAGTGAAGGACATCGTTGCAGAAGGCAGCTACAAGGCCACTGACCGCATCGCCACCCTGACAGACGAGCAGGGCGCCGAATATGAGGTCACAATGCTTCAGAAATGGCCCGTCAAGGTCGCCATCGGCTGCTATCAGGAAAAACCCAGACCCAACCGCGTGATGGCCACCGGAGTGCGCACCATCGACGCCTTCAACCCAATAGCCGAGGGCGGCACCGGCTTCATCCCCGGTCCCTTCGGATGCGGCAAGACAGTGCTCCAGCACGCCATCGCCAAGCAGGGTGAGGCCGATGTCATCGTAATGGCCGCCTGCGGAGAGCGTGCCAACGAGGTTGTGGAGATTTTCACCGAGTTCCCCGAACTGATAGACCCCCACACAGGCCGTTCACTTATGGAGCGCACCACCATCATCTGCAACACTTCCAATATGCCCGTGGCCGCCCGTGAGGCCTCCGTATATACCGCGATGACCCTCTGCGAGTACTACAGGGCAATGGGTCTTAAAGTGCTGCTGCTTGCGGACTCCACCTCCCGCTGGGCACAGGCCCTCCGTGAGATGTCCAACCGTATGGAGGAGCTCCCCGGAGCCGACGCCTTCCCCGTTGACCTCTCGTCCACCATCTCAAGTTTCTACTCCCGCGCCGGCCAGGTTGTGCTGCGCAACGGAGAGATCGGAGCCGTCACCTTCATCGGTACGGTATCCCCCGCCGGAGGTAACCTCAAGGAGCCCGTCACCGAGAGCACCAAGAAGGCGGCCCGCTGCTTTTACGCCCTCAACCAGGGCCGCGCCGACAAGAAGCGTTACCCCGCCATAGACCCCGTAGATTCCTACTCCAAATACCTCGAGTACCCCGAAATCATCGGTTACCTCGGCAAGACCATCTCCCCCGAATGGGTGGATATGGTGATGGAAGCCAAGAACATAGTGCTTCGAGGCAAGGAGGCCTACGAGCAGATCAACATCCTCGGTGATGACGGCGTGCCCTTGAGTTACCACGAGAACTACTGGCGCAGCGAGCTCATCGACTTCGTGATCCTCCAGCAGGACGCCTTCGACAAGACAGACTGCAACACCCCCTTCGAGCGCCTCAAATTCATGCTCGAAAGAGTGCTCAAGGTATGCCGCGTGAAACGCGAGCACGACAACTTCGAGGCCTGCGCCTCATTCTACAAAGAGCTTATCAACGCCTTCCGCCAGATGAACTACTCAGTATGGCAGAGCGAAGATTTCGCCAAGTACAATTCATCCATAGACAACATCCTCGGCAATGACAAATAAAGCTTACCAACGTGTTTACACCCAGTTAGAGGCGATTACCAAAGCCACAGTGTCGCTTCGCGCAGCCGGCGTATCCAATGACGAACTTGCCCGTGTGGCAGGCCGTTTGGCCCAGGTGGTGAAAATCAAGGGAGAAATCGTCACCCTCCAGGTATTCGAGGGCACGGAAGGCATCCCCACAAACGCCGAGGTGACCTTCTTCGGCGAGGCTCCCGCCCTCACCGTGGGCGAGGCCCTTTCGGGACGCTTCTTCAATGCCTACGGCGAGCCCATTGACGGCGGTGCCCCCATCGAGGGCGAACGCCGCTACATCGGAGGCCCCTCCGTGAACCCCTACAAGAGAAAACAGCCCTCACAGCTGATTCCGACAGGCATCGCCGGCATCGACCTCAACAACACCCTCGTGTCCGGCCAGAAGATTCCCTTCTTCGCCGACCCTGACCAGCCCTACAACAAAGTGATGGCCGAGGTGGCCCTCCGCGCCGATGTGGATAAGATCATCCTCGGTGGTATGGGTCTGAGTAACGACGACTACCTCTACTTCAAACAGACCTTTGAGAGCGCGGGCGCCTCGGACAAGATCATCTGCTTCATCAACACCACCGACCAGCCCCCCGTGGAGCGTCTGCTCGTTCCCGATATGGCCCTTGCCGCAGCCGAATACTTCGCTGTTGACAAGAACGAGAAGGTGCTGGTGCTGCTGACCGACATGACCCTCTACGCCGACGCCCTCTCCATCGTGTCCAACCGTATGGACCAGATTCCCTCGAAGGACTCTATGCCCGGTTCGCTCTATTCAGACCTCGCCAAAATCTACGAGAAGGCCGTGCAGCTGCCCGCAGGAGGTTCCATCACCATCATCGCCGTGACCACCCTCAATGACGGTGACATCACCCACGCCATCCCCGACAACACAGGATACATCACCGAAGGCCAGCTCTTCCTGCGCCACGACACCGACACCGGAAAGGTCATCATCGACCCCTTCCGTTCGCTCTCGCGACTCAAGCAACTCGTCATAGGCAAGCAGACACGCGAAGACCACAGCCAGGTGATGAACACCGCCGTCCGCCTCTACTCGGACGCCGCAGGTGCCAAGACCAAGCTCGAGAACGGTTTCGACCTGAGCGACTACGACCGCAGGTGCCTCGACTATGCGAAGGAGTACTCCAACAGGCTCCTGGCCATCGACGTGAACATCCCCATCGAGAAGATGCTCGACACGGCTTGGGAACTCTTCGCCAAATACTTCACCAAAGGTGAAACTGCCATCAAGCAGGCTCTCATCGACAAATACTGGCCCATAAAGGAATAGCATAATGGCTATTAAGTTTCAATACAACAAAACATCCCTCACCGACCTTGGCCGCCAGCTGAAGGTGCGCACCCGTGCGCTCCCCACGCTGAAGAACAAGGAATCCGCCCTGCGCATCGAGGTCAAGAAAAGCAAGGAGCGCTCAGACGCGTTGCTCGCCGAACTTGACAAGAGCGTGGAGAGCTACCGCTATCTCGCGGGGCTGTGGCAGGAGTTCGAGACGGGGCTTGTGGCTGTGAAGGACATCACCCTTGAAGTGGTGAAGGTCGCCGGCGTCAAGGTGCCCGAGCTCAAGGAGGTGATATGGGAAGTGAAGCCTGTTGACGCCTTCCGCAAGCCGCTCTGGTACAGCGACGGCATCCGCATCCTGCAGCAGACCGCCCGCCTGGGCATAGAGTCTGAAGTGTGGGCGGAGCGCTCCCGCCGCCTCGAGTGGAACAGGAAAAAGACCACACAGAAGGTCAATCTCTACGAGAAGGTGCAGATTCCCGGCTACCAGGAGGCGATCCGCAAGATCAAACGCTTTATGGAGGACGAGGAAAACCTGAGCAAGGCTTCACAGAAAATCGTCAAATCGCGCCACGCGCTTGAAGAAGAGGAGGCACAGCTATGATTACCAGCATGACCAAATACAGTTTTGTGCTTGTGGGTACCGACACCGCCGCCTTCCTTGAACGCATCCAGGAGCTTGGCGTTGTGGATATCACCCGTTCCGCACGCCCCACGGACGAACACTCCCTCGGGCTGCTTTCCACCGCGAACGGGTACAAGGACTGCGCACGCAAACTCGCGGCCTTTGTCAAGAGCACCGGCCCCGGACACAAGGGCGCTCAGATTGAACTGCCCTCCGACGCCTCATCCTTCGCAATCCTGGCCAACAGGCTGCTGGACACCCAGGCCCACGCCGTCGCCCTCGAGAAGGAGCTCAGGCGCGAGGCCGAGCAGGCGGCCCTCTGGGGCGACTACAGGCGCGAAGACCTCGAACAACTCCGCAATATGGGAGTCAGCCTCTCCTTCCACTGCTGCAGCGAGAAGAAATTCCAAGACTCCTGGACCAAGGACTACGCCCTGTGCGAACTCAACCGTGCCGGAGGCCGCGTCTATTTCATGATTGCCGCGCCCAAAGGGGAAGCCGTCGCTTTCCCTCTCGAGACGGCCGTCCTTCCCGCAAGGCCGCTTCACGAGATTGAGGCGGAAATAGAGCAGGCAGCCGCACTCGCGGAACGCAGCACAGCCGAACTCCTCACCGTGGCTGAGCACTGCGATGTCCTGAAGGCGGGAGAGGCTGAAACGCTCGGCAGGTTGGACCTCTACCTTGCCGGGGCTGCCTCCGTGAAAGAGGCCGAAGACCACATCAATGTACTCGAAGGCTTCGCCCCCAGCGGCAGCGACAAGGAGTTGAAGGTCTTCCTCGACAGCACCGACTGCCTCTATGTGAGCGAAAAGGCCCAGGCACAACACAACCCTCCCATCAAGCTGCGCAACAGCAAGTTCATCCGCAACTTCGAGTTCCTCACAGGGATGTACGGTATGCCCGTCTATTCCGAGTTCGACCCCACCCCCATCCTGGGTCCCTTCTTCCTGCTCTTCTTCGCGATGTGTATGGGAGATGCGGGCTACGGCATACTGCTTCTGCTGATAGGGCTCTATCTCGGACGCGGCAAGGGTTCTATGGCGAAAATGGGCCCCCTGGTCACCTACCTGGGCATATCCACCTTGGTGATAGGTCTGGCTTTAGGCACCTTCTTCGGAATCAATCTCTACGAGGCATCCTGGTATCCGGAAGCCCTCAAGAAATGTATAATCCACGGCAAATTCCTCAACTATGACCTCCAGATGGTGCTTGCCATCTGCATAGGCGTATTCCATATCTGCCTTGCAATGACCATCAAGGCGATATCCTACACCTGCGCACAAGGTTTCCGCGCCTCTGTGAGCGCCTGGGGCTGGCTCCTGCTGATAGTGGGAGGCCTGGTCACCGGCGGCCTCTCCCTGAGCGGCGTCATCGGCTCGGAAATCACCAAATGGGTGATCATCGTCATCGGAGTGGTTTCAGGCCTTGGAATCTACATTTTCAACACCCCCGGCCGCAACCCCCTCATCAACATAGGAGCGGGTCTCTGGGGCACCTACAATATGGTGACCGGCTTGCTTGGTGACGTTTTGAGCTACATCCGTCTCTACGCCCTTGGACTTGCCGGCGGCATGCTCGGAAGCGCATTCAACGACCTCGCGCAGATGATTGGCGACGGCATCCCCGTTCCCGGTCTCAACTATGTGCCTATGGTCATCATCCTGCTCATCGGCCACGCCCTCAATCTGGCAATGAGCTGCCTGGGAGCCTTCGTCCACCCTCTCCGTCTCACATTCGTGGAATACTTCAAGAATGTGGGCTATGAAGGCAAGGGACGCGGCTACCGTCCACTTACTAAAACAATAGATAATCAATAATTTATAAAAACAAAAACACTATGACAGCACTTATTTTAGGTTACATCGGATTCGCCCTTATGCTTGCACTTGCCTGCATCGGCTCCAGCGTAGGAACCACCATCGCCGCCAATGCGGCTGAAGGAGCCCTCAAAAAGAATCCCGACAAATCATCATCCTACCTCGTACTCTCGGCTATGCCCGCGACCCAGGGTCTCTACGGCTTCGTTGCCTTCCTGATGTGGATGGGCAAGGATTTCGCCGCTGACGGCACCAAACTCTTCGCAGTAGGTCTCGGTGTGGGCGTCATCTGCATGATCTCAGCCATCCGCCAGGGCCAGCTCTGCGCCAACGGTATCAACAGCATCAGCCAGGGCCACGACGTGATGACCAACACCATGATCTACGCCGCTCTCCCTGAGTTCTACGCCATTCTCGCCCTTGTGGGCGCCCTGATGGCTTAATGACAGACACACTTGCCGGGCGTCTGCGTGAAGCAGCGCTCAAATACAACGATCCGCAATACTTTAGGGAAGATCCAATCATCTTCCCTAAGTTTTTTGTGGAACACGGCGCCAGTCTGCGTGATGTGGAAATCGCCGCCGTCATTGCCGCCCACCTCGCCTGGGGACGCAGGAGTATGATAGTGCGAGACTGCGGCAGGGCTCTCGACGAAATGGGCTGGAAACCCTGGGAATACATTCAGGCGGGGGACTACCGTGACGAAAGCGCCTCCCTCCACCGCACCGTGCGCTGGAGCGATTTCGCGGCCATCTGCCGCCGTCTGCGCGAATTCTACCGCACTAACGACTCCCTCGAAGCCCTCAGCCCTATGCAGATGCGCACACAGATATACGGGCAGGGAGAGGACCGCAGCGCAGCCTGCAAGAAGATTCACATGCTGCGCCGTTGGATGGTGCGCCGTGACGGCATAATAGATCTGGGCCTATGGAAAACCATAGACCCAGCATCACTGACAATACCTTTGGATGTTCACGTCCACAACAGCGCACTCAGCCTCGGAATGACCTCACGCCGCTCCTGCGACATACGCACAGCATCTGAAATCACTTCCGAGCTGCTGAAAGTCTTTCCCAACGACCCCTGCCTGGGCGATTTCGCCCTCTTCGGTATGGGCATAGGGAAAAGCGCTACCTGTTCTTCTGGGCGTTCATCCAGTCAAAAAGATTCCTGAAGCCCTGGGGGGCGACGGTGCCGCCGCCGTTGTTGGTGGGCACGATGGAGTCTGACACCTGTTCCTGGGCTGCGGTCACCTGGTCGTTGAAGACATAGACCCAGCTGAAATGGCCCAAATACTTGGCCCCGGGGATGTCCTTGCCCTGAATGTTCTCGAACATGCTCATCCAGCAGTTTGCGGCCCCCGCCTTCACGAGACGCTCGTAGGTGGGAATGCAGAACTGTTTGGGATCCACTGTGGTGTCATCGTAGGACTGCACGAACCAGATGTTCTCCTTGGCAAGCATCGCTATCTGCTCATCCGAGATGAAGCGGTTGTGGTATGCCTCGCACACGGGATAGGCGGCAGCAAAGAATTTGGGATGGCGAAGCACCATATTCACCGTCATATAGCCTCCGTTGGAGCAGCCGCCGATATAGATGCGTGTGGGGTCGATGTCCCCATTCTGGCGCACATACTCGTCGATGGCGGCCTTCACGGCGTCGCTGTACATTGAGGGCACATCGCCGTAGGTTGTTCCCTCGCCGGTGTCCATCCATCTTGTGGGGCTCTGCAGGGCAAGCACGTAGGCTCCCTTGGCACCTCCCTCGCTGGAGAAATGGCTCTGGATTTCAGGGCGTATCAGGGCGATGGTCTCGTTGCCCATAAGGGCTATGCGCACGTCTGTGCCGCCCTCGCCGCCGCCGTGCATCCAGATTACGAGAGGATTCTTCACCCCGTCGTGCCTGAGGTCCCAGGGCTCGTATGCAGCGGCGGTGATTGTCGTCTCACCCGCACGGCTGATGGAGTTGTAAGTGTAGGCCCTCGGAGACATCACGTCGCTTTCGGAGATGAAGTTCGGCATCATATCGTCAGCAGCGCACTCTATCTGCGTGTATTGCGTGCCCTTGATTTTCAGGCTTTTGCCTTCCTTGAGGCTGAGTTTCACGGGATAGGCTTCCACCCATTTGTTCCTGCCGCTGGTGAAGTCGTACTTCAGAGGGGAGCAGGAAGGGTCCAGGGCGAGCGCAAAGGCGAGGCAGCAGCCGTCCGCAATCCAGGTGCCCTTCTCGTCGCATCTGTAGATGCCGGAGATGGTCCTCTCCTTGCCAGCAGTCTGCACGGTGAAAAGTTTGGCGTCAAGCGACTCGGGCATTGCCTCGGGCTTGACAATCAGAAGGTTGGCCGAGACGAAGGCTTCGTAGGTGTCGATTCTGATGGCTTGGGGGACCATTTTGAGGCTCATCCCCTTGGGGGCTGCAAAGGCCAGGACTGAAAGGGCCAGCAGCGCAATGGTGCTAAAAGTTTTTTTCATATTGTTATGTGGTATTTATTCTTTGATGGAAATGGCGAATCCGCCGCCGCGGGCTGCCGTAATCTTGAACACATCCTCTGAGGTCACATCCTTGCGGGTGATGGTGTAGGCCTGGGGATTGTCGATGTAATCGGCGTCGGGGGCATCGGCGTAGATGGTGGCGTGGTAGGTCTTGCCGGGAGTCAGGAAGTCGAGGGCGAACTCGAAATCGCGCTTTTGGTCGTCGGTGATGCCGCCCACATACCAGTCCTCTGATTTCTTGTCCTTGCGTGCCGCCACGATGTAGCGGTAAGGCTCAGCCAGCAGATAGTGGCTCTCGCTCCAGTCCACTGGCACGTCCTTGATGAACTGGAAGGCATCCATAAAGCGCTCGTAGTGTTCGGGCAGGTCCGCAGCCATCTGGAGGGGTGAATACAGGGTCACATAGAGCGCAAGCTGGTTTGTGATGGTGGCGAGCACCTTCGAGCCGTTGTCGCAGAATGTGCTCAGATCCTGTTCGAACAGGCCGGGAGTGTAGTCCATAGGTCCGCCGTTGAGTCTGGTGAAGGGCAGGATGGCGGTATGGCTCGGGGGGTTGCCTCCGGCGGCCTGGAATTCGTTGCCGCGGGCAGACTCGTTGCCGATAAGGTTGGGATAGGTCCTGCAAAGGCCTGTGGGACGGACGGCCTCGTGGGCGTCCACCATAATGTGGTGGCGGGCGGCCTCAGTCACGCAGTAGAGATAGTGGTTCACAATCCACTGGCTGTAGTGGTATTCGCCGTGGGGCAGGATGTCGCCCACATAACCGCTCTTGACGGCATCGTTGCCGTATTTGTTCATCAGCTTGTAGGCTTCCTCCAGGTGACGCTCGTAGTTGCGCACTGAAGAAGAGGTCTCGTGGTGCATTATGATCTTCACGCCTTTTGAACGGGCGTATTCGTTGAGCGCCTCGATGTCATAGTCGGGATAAGGGGTGACAAAGTCGAAGACATAGTCCTTGCTGATGTTGACCCACTCTTCCCAGCCTGTGTTCCAGCCTTCCACCAGGACGGCGTCGAAACCGTGCTTGGCGGCGAAGTCAATGTAACGGCGGACATTCTCGTTGTTGGCACCGTGCCTTCCGTGGGGCTTTGCCTTGGAATAGTCGAAGCTGTCGAGGTCGATGGTCTCATAGTCGTCGGTGTATGACCAGTTGCTTTTGCCGGCAATCATTTCCCACCATACGCCCACGAACTTCACGGGATGTATCCAGGAGACGTCTTCCAATGCGCAGGGGTCGTTCAGGTTGAGGATTTGGCGGCTTTCAAGCATTGCTGTCGCGGTCGGGGTGACCTCGATGGAACGCCAGGGGGATTTTCCGGGGCACTGGATATAGCCCTTCCAGCCCTGCGCGTCGGGAGTCAGCACCGAGCTGAGGGTGCTACCCTTGACGTCGAGGTGCATGCAGGGGTAGTTTACAAGGGCGGCCTCGTGGATGTTGAGGTAGAGGCCTTCATCGCTTTTCAGCAGGATGGAGGTCTGGACGCCGGTGTTGGAGAAGGGCATCAGCGATGCGTTGCCGAATTTGATGTCTTTGTATTTTTCGCTGATTTCGGAGAGTCTGGATTCGGTGAAGAGGTATTCCTGGGTGTCGAAGTCGCCGGGAATCCACCAGGCGGTGATGTCGCCGGGCATTGTGAAATCGCTCATTTCCTCCTTTATAACGAAGTGCCCGAGGGCGTGTCCTGCAGGGAATTCATATCTGAAGCCGAGTCCTGTGTCAAAGAGGCGGAAACGGATGTCGAGGCAGCGGTCGCTGTCGCCCTGGGTGAGGTGCACGAGGAGTTCGTTCCAGTTTTCGCGGATGATGGATTCCTCGCCCCATACGGGCTCCCAGGTGCCGTCGTAGGAGTTTCTCTCTGTGCCTGTGATTTTGAAGTCCCTGTCGAACATGTAGCAGGGGTCTTCATCGAGTTTCTCTACTCCACCGTCCCCGGTGAATACGACATTATTGGCTTTGATGCTGCCTCTGAGTTCGTAGCCCATTGCGGAAGGCAGGACTGCGGGTGTGTCGCCGTAGTTGAGGGAATATACGGGGACGCCGTCCTTTGAGACATAGAACTGCATTGTGAGTTTGCCGTCGGGCGAGCTGAGGGTCTCGGCGTTCGCGGGCGTCTCTGCCACTGCCTGCAGGCGAACTTTATCCTTTACGGCGCTATCACCGCAGGATGCGACGAATATCACCGCCACTGCCATCAGGAGGCCTTTTCTGATGAGTCTTTTTTTCATAGTTATTATGTGTATCTATTCTTATGTCTTTATCCGTCGTTATGTGCCTCCGCGTGCTGTGGCAGTCACTCCGCTCCGGCCATCCTAGCCCGGATAAAGGCACGCTTACGGCACATATCGACGGATTTATAAACGTTCTGAGTCCTGTATCATATCATAAATATCCCTGTTAAAGGTGTCGGCGGCAAGCAGGTCCTCAAGAGTGAGGTGCATCCTGTAGTCCCAGTGGAAGCGGGGGTTTTCAGGGCGGTTGATGCGCTCGTGTTCAGGGGCCCCTTTGTAGCACAGGTCCTCGTCTATGGAGAGCCAGTCCTGGAGGGGCAGTATGACGAGCTTTGAGGGGGAGTAGAGGTGCTGGAGGATTATTTGCCGGCAGATCCAGGGCCCGCATTTGGCGGGAGCCTTTCCGAGGAAGCCCAACTGCTCGTTATAGTAGCGCTGGGAGAGTTCCCTGTCCTCTTCCCACCAGGCCCTGAGAGGGTTCATGTCGTGGGTGGATGTGGTGCAGACGCTGTTGTAGGGATAGCCTGCGGGGTCTCCGAAACTTCTTCCGGGCTCCTTAGGCATCCTCTGGATTTCGAGTGAGGTAATATGCAGCAGGGACATCACTTCGGGGACGCAGGCGGGAATCATCCCAAGGTCTTCGGCGCAGGCAAGCATATTGGTGGAGCCGAGCAGGGCCGACAGTTTGCCTATGGCGTTCTCCTTCCAGAATTCGTTGTGCCTCCTGTAGAAGAAATCCGTATGCAGTTCGCCGAGATCTGTCGCATCGATGCGGGGATGGTACCATCCCTTGCGGTGGGGGTCTTCGAGGAAACGCTCAAGTCTGTCGCCGAAGCCCCGGGCCTCGAGTTCCTCCCTCGAATAGGGAAGCGCCGGGTTGAAATGCCCCATCAAACCGCTCTTGAGCGGCATCGGAATCTCCCATATACGGAAAAAGCCCAGGACGTGGTCTATCCTCGTGGCATCAAAATACTCGCTCATCTTCCTCAGGCGAGCCTTCCACCAGGCATAGCCGTCTTTGGCCATCTCTTCCCAGTTGTATGTGGGGAAACCCCAGTTTTGGCCGTCCTCCGAGAAGAAATCCGGCGGGGCGCCGGCCTGGGAGTCCATATTGAAGAGCCTCGGGTACTGCCAGGCGTCCGCACTGTGGCGGCTGACGCCTATGGGCAGGTCGCCCTTCAGGGAAATGCCCTTGCTGTGGGCGTAATCCCTCACCTCGCGCAGCTGCGCGTCAAGATGGTACTGCACGAAAAAGGTGAAGCCGACCTCGTCCTTATGCTCCCTGCAATAGGAGTCGGCCTTGGCATCGCTGTACTTCGCCCACTCTCCCCACTGCGAAAAATCGGCCGTGCCGAAGCGGTCACGCAGGGCGCAGTACACGGCATAGGGCTTCAGCCATCCACTATTGGCGGCTATGAAGGCCTTGTAAGCCTTCGTCTTTGACACAGCCTCCCCCGTCTCCCGGTAAACGGCCCTGAGCATACGCAGTTTCTCAGCGTTCACCCTCACATAGTCTGTCTCTGG
>JABUTN010000003.1:36451-39977 GCA_021443665.1 Bacteroidales bacterium
TTCAGTTCCTTTTGGATGCGGCGGTATTCTTCGTCCTCCTCCACGCCCACTGCGGGCAGATTTATGAACTGCGGATGCAGGGCGAAAGTGGAATTGGCGTTATAGGGATATGAATCTGCGATTGTGCCTGTCATCGTGCTGTCGTTCACGGGCAGCAGTTGCAGAAAACACTGGCCCGTCCTGTGCGCCCAGTCTATCAGCAGCTTCAGGTCATAGAACTCCCCCACCCCGAAATCCTTCACGCTGCGGAGCGCGAACACGGGAATCGCGGTGCCGGCACCCTTCCAGCCGTCTGTGTCCGACCATTTGTCCTCGACCACGGACTCTCCCCTGCGTGCCTTGTGCACCCTCCACTCGTGGCGCAGGGACAGTCCCCCGCTCACCAGTTCGTAAAAATACTCCTTACATTTTGCCCCGCCCTCGAAAAACTCCTTTTCATCTATCTCCACAGCCCATTTCCCATCGGAGATATAATCCATAGGCCAGGATTTCGAGCCACTCCGCAGCACGAGATTCTCCCCGTAGCGCGTAAAATACTCTATCGCAAAATTGATTTTCACACAACAAATATAAGTATCTGTTTCAAGAAATGCAACATCACTCGGCATTCTTGTAGTCCCGGATAACCTCAATCAGCCAGGGACCGAAAGCAATCAGGATAAGCATAATTGTCATCTGTGTCATAGTTTAACTTTTTGTCGTTCTGTTTATGGACACAAAGGAAGATTATACTTATGCGGAACATCCGCACAGGATGGAAAAAATTTCAGCTCAGCGGTTGCAAAAAAGATGAAATGGAGTACTTTTGTCATAAATAGAATTTTGATTATGAAAAACCGCATCCTTGCAGCCTCGCTGCTCCTTGTATCTCTGATCACGGCCTGCACCACAAAACCGGCAGAGCCCATAGCAAACATCACTTCCGGCACAATCGAAGGCGTTTACGCCGACAATGTCTATGCCTTCAAGGGCATACCCTACGCCAAGGCGGAGCGTTTCCAGCCCTCAGAGCCTGTTGACAAATGGGAGGGCGTGCGCCAGTGCAAGGAGTACGGCCCCTGGGCGAAACAGGCTGAAAGGGACGGCCGTTCCGCCGAGGGCAGCGGCGATTTTCTCGCAAACGTCTGGACCTCAGGGCTCAACGACGGCGGCAAGCGCCCCATAATGTTCTGGATACACGGAGGCGGCTTCTCCTCCGGTTCGGCCAATGCCGACCCCACGGACGGCGTGCATCTCGCGCAGAAGGGAGTGGTGGTAGTGAGCATCAACCATAGGCTTGACGTGCTCGGCTTCCTCGACCTGTCGGAATTCGGCGGAAAATGGGAGAAATCGGTGAATGTCGGAATGCTCGACATAGTGGAAGCCCTGAAATGGGTACGCGCAAACGCCGCGACCTTCGGGGGCGACCCCGACAACGTCACCATCTTCGGTGAGTCCGGAGGCGGCGGCAAGGTTGGCACCCTGCTCTGTATGCCCGAGGCCAAAGGCCTGTTCCACAAGGCCATCATCCAGAGCGGCGCCAAAATCAACATCACCACGAGCCCAGTTTCCAAGCAGCTCGGCAAGAACGTGGTTGCCGGTCTCGGCCTGGACGCCCAAACCCTCGACCAGATACAGACCGTTCCCTTCGATTCGCTGCTTGCCGTGAGCCGCAGGTGTCAGGCCGAAATCCTCGGCCCCCGCAGCCCCGGAAGCATCAAAATGTGGGGGTTCTGCCCCACCGCGGACGGCAAGACCCTTCTCCAGCAGCCCTACACCCCCGGTTTTTCAAGCCTTGGCGACAACATTCCGATTATGATAGGCTCCACCTTCAACGAGCTTGAACGCAAGTTTTACAACGACACGACCTTTAACATCGTGAAGGCTTCCGTCATCGTTTCCCAGCGCTTTGGCAGCGAGAGGAAAGACTATCTCGACGCCTTCAAAGAGGCCTACCCCGACCGCAGCTTCACGGATATGGTTTCCGTTGACAGCAACATCCGCGCCCTCTCGCTGGCCACGGCCGACGCCAAGAGCGCTGTTCCCGGAGGCGCCCCCGTCTATGTGTATCTGCTCACCTGGGTGTCCGACATCGACCCCGAGGGCAGCGGATGCTACCACTCGCTCGACATTCCCCTCTGCTTCAACAACCCCTGGGACGAACGTCACCAGGTGCAGAAGGGCGACCCCAAAGCCGAACTCGTGGCCGAGCGTATGAGCGACCTTTGGGTAAGTTTCGCCCGCACAGGCAAGCCCGAGGCCAAGGGCGTTCCCCAGTGGACTCCCTACACCAAGGAAAACGGCGCCACAATGATATTTGACAACGAGTTCGTCCTGAAGAACAACTTCGACCGCAGACTCCAGGACCTGTTGTACTCCAAACTGAAATAAGCGATGCGCATCACCTACCCGAGTTCCGAGAAAATCTACCTCAGCGGCAGCATCCACCCCGAAATCCGCGTCGGTATGAGGCGCGTCAGCCTCACCCCCACAGTCAGTCTGAAAGACGGTGTCCGCCACGAGAGGGAGAATGCCCCCGTGCTGATTTACGACACCAGCGGCCCCTACAGCGACCCCGAGCAGGAAATCGACCTTAAAAAAGGCCTTCCGAAGCTCAGGGCCCCCTGGATAAACTCCCGCGAGAGCCTCACCCAGCTGCAGTTCGCCAAAAGGGGCATCATCACCCACGAGATGGAGTATGTAGCCATACGCGAGAACATGAACTGCAGCCAGCTGGGCATCGAGAGCCACATCAGCCCGGAGTTCGTGCGGGAGGAAATCGCCGCCGGCCGCGCTGTCATCCCCGCCAACATCAGGCACCCCGAGGCCGAGCCCATGATTATAGGGCGCAATTTCCTCGTGAAGATCAACACCAACATCGGCAACAGCGCCACCTCCTCAAGTTTGGAGGAAGAGGTGGAAAAGGCCATCTGGAGCTGCAAATGGGGCGGTGACACCATTATGGACCTGTCCACGGGCAACGACATCCACACCACGAGGGAATGGATTCTGAGAAACTCCCCCGTTCCCGTCGGCACCGTGCCTATTTACCAGGCGATGGAAAAGGTCAAGGGCAAAGCCGAAAAACTCAGCTGGGAAATCTACCGCGACACCCTCATCGAGCAGTGCGAACAGGGAGTGGACTACTTCACCATACACTGCGGCATCCGTCTCAAGAACGTCCACCTGGCCGACAAGCGCCTATGCGGCATCGTCAGCCGCGGCGGCAGCATCATCTCCCAATGGTGCCTCAAGCACAACAGGGAAAGTTTCCTCTACGAACACTTCGACGACATCTGCGACATCTGCGCCAAATACGACGTGGCTCTCTCGCTCGGTGATGGTCTCCGTCCAGGCGCCACCGCGGACGCCAACGACAGCGCCCAATTCGCCGAACTCGACACTATGGGCGAACTTGTGGAGCGTGCATGGGCCAAGGGCGTGCAGGCCTTCATCGAAGGTCCCGGCCACGTTCCCCTGCACAAAATCCGCGAAAATATGGAGCGTCAGATTGAAAAATGCCACGGTGCGCCCTTCTACACCCTGG
>JABUTN010000003.1:44934-54405 GCA_021443665.1 Bacteroidales bacterium
GTCAGACTATACACACCACAAGGCTTGGAGGCCGAGTTTCGGCAACAATCCTGGATTTGCTTACGGATATTATTTACCGGAGGATCTGACTTGAATTTGGACAAGTATTCTTCAAGTTTGGGCAACAATTCCAAAAGAGAGGTTGATGACTTTCTCATTTCATATTTATCTGGCTGCATAAACCTTTCCGTGTCCAAAAAATCAGCGTCAACCAAACAGGAGAACAACATTCGCTCTACGTGATGAATAAACTTTTGTTTATCAAGCGACAATAAGTTGTTCTTTACAAAGAAATCCATAGGTGGTTCATTGAAACCCATATTGCAATCCACCTCCGATGGAATCTCCTTTTCCATATATTCTTTTAGCGATGTATAATCGCACATCCCTGCGTGATGACCCAATATAGGAAATGTTGCCATTGGATAGAACTTGGGCATCAGCCGCTTGGCTAATTGTGCCCCAATCCACGCATGGGTTTTATCCCCATAGGGAGGAGCCTCTATTCCATTCTCTCTACGGATGTAATTCTGGAAATCCTTACGTTCTTTCCCTTTATCATGCAGCAATCCCAACATCTTGCCCCAGTCTCCCATGCCAAACTCATTGGCAAATGATTCAGCCAATTTTGCCACACCCGAAGAGTGTTCTTCGTTGGTTTGTATCGCTTTATCAAAGTCTCTGATGTGAGAGATGATTGTATTTTGTGTACTCTTCATGCGGGCAAAGATAAGGGTCATATGTGCGAAATAACTGCATATATTAAACTTTTTTATTGCAAACTCAAAAAAACACCAAAGAAAGGACAGAGGAAAGCCGTGAAACGGTGCAATGCCTCGTTATAACGTCACCACAAAAATAATACAAATCCCATAAGCTTCTTATCTTTGCGGTATGAAAATAGGCCCGATAGAATTGCCGGAGAAGGCACTGCTGCTTGCACCGATGGAGGATGTGACGGACATATCCTTCAGGTATGTGTGCAAGAAGTTCGGGGCGGATATGGTCTATACCGAGTTCATATCCTCAGATGCCCTGGTGCGGGATGTACCCGGTTCCTTGGCCAAGATGAGGGTCTATGACTACGAGCGGCCCATAGGGATGCAGGTCTATGGGCATATTCCGGAGGCGATGGTGGAGAGCGCCCTCAAGTTGGAAGCAGCGGGTCCCGACCTGATCGACATCAATTTCGGCTGCCCCGTGAGCAAGATTGCGGGAAGGGGGGCCGGCAGCGGAATGATGCGGGAGCCGGACAAGATGGTGGAGATCACGCGCCGGATTGTGGAGGCCGTCAAACTGCCGGTGACCGTGAAGACCCGCCTTGGCTGGGACGAGGACAGCAAGATCATCGTGGAACTTGCCGAAAGGCTGCAGGATGCGGGCATCAAGGCCCTCACGATTCACGGCCGCACCCGTTGCCAGATGTACAAGGGGGAGGCGGACTGGAGCCTCATCGGGGCCGTTAAGAACAACCCGCGGATGAAAATCCCCATCATAGGCAACGGCGACATCAAGAGTCCCGAAGATGCCGCCCGGGCTTTCGAGCGCTACGGAGTCGATGGCATTATGATAGGCAGGGCCACCTACGGCCACCCCTGGATTTTCCGCGAGATCCGCCACTATCTGGACACGGGCGAACTTCTGCCCGAGATGCCGGTAAAAGAAAAAGTGGACCTTGCAAAGGACCACTTTCTGAAATCAATAGAGGTGAAGGGGGAGCGCAAGGGACTGCTCGAGATGAGGCGCCACCTGAGTTGCTATTTCAAGGCGCTGGAGGACTTCAAGTCCACAAGGATGCGTCTCGTGACGGAGAACGACCCCGCTCAGGTTCTTGAAATACTTGACTACATCGCGCAGAGGTGGGGATAGGCTATTTCAGCACTCCCAACTCTTTTCCAATCTTGGTGAAAGCCGCGATGCACTTGTCCAAATGCTCCACCTTGTGACCGGCGGACACCTGCACGCGGATGCGGGCCTGGCCTTTGGGCACCACGGGGTAATAGAATCCCGTCACATAGATGCCTTCCTGCTGGAGACGGGCGGCAAAATCCTGTGATAATTTCGCGTCATAGAGCATCACCGCGCAAATCGCGCTTTGGGTGGGCTTGATATCGAAGCCCGCAGCCTTCATCCCGGCCACAAAATACTCCGTGTTGGAGTGGAGACGGTCCTGGAGTTCGTTGGTGGAGGCCATCATATCAAACATCCTGATTCCGGCAGCGGCTATCATAGGCGGGATGGAGTTGGAGAACAGATAGGGACGCGAACGCTGGCGCAGCATATCTATAATCTCTTTGCGGCCGGTGGTGAATCCGCCCACTGCTCCGCCGAAGGCTTTTCCGAGGGTGCCGGTGAGAATCTCAATCTTACCCCTGAGCCCGTACTGCTCGGTCACGCCGCGACCTGTGCGGCCCACGACTCCGGCCGAGTGCGACTCATCTACCATCACCATCGCGTTGTATTTCTCGGCAAGGGCGTAAATCTTGTCCAAAGGGCAAACATTACCGTCCATGGAGAACACGCCGTCAGTCACGATGAGGCGGTGGCGCTGGGCCTGGGCAAGTTTGAGGCAGTTTTCGAGTTCTTCCATATCCGCGTTGGCGTAGCGGTATCTCTGGGCCTTGCAGAGGCGCACGCCGTCGATGATGGAAGCGTGGTTGAGGGCATCGGAAATGATGGCATCCCTGTCATCGAGCAGGGGCTCAAACACGCCGCCGTTGGCATCGAAGCAGGCCGCGTATAGGATGGCGTCCTCTGTGCCGAAGAACTCCGCAATCTTGGCCTCAAGGGTCTTGTGGAGGTCGCCGGTGCCGCAGATGAAGCGCACCGAACTCATTCCGTATCCGTGGGTGTCGAGGGCCTCTTTGGCCGCCTCCACCAGTTCCTTGCTGTCAGCAAGGCCAAGGTAGTTGTTGGCGCAGAAGTTGAGCACGCTCTGGCCGCCGGCCACCTTGATGTCCGCTCCCTGGGGGGATGTGATCACACGTTCGTTTTTGTAAAGACCGGCCTCCTTGATGGACTCAAGCTCCGCGGTCAGATATTGCTGAAAATCCTTGTACATAAGAGTTGTTTTTAGTCTTACAAAATTACAAAAAAAAGCATCAAGGCAAGGCTTGATGCTTTTTTTATTTGAATTCCTGTGGAATCAGTCAGCAAGGGAGAAGCGGAAGAAGCCGGTAACCTTGGCCTCTTTGTCCTGAGATGCGATGTAATCCTTTACGGATATCTTTTCATCGGCCATCTGGTACTCCTGCTCGGTGAGGGTCTGCTCCTTGAAGAACTTGTTGATACGGCCCTTCGCGATGCTCTCGATCATGGCGGCGGGAAGGTTTGCGGCCTTCTCTGCACCTACGGTCTTGATGATCTGGCGAGCCTGCTCAGCCTGTGCGGGGGTAAGCCAGCCCTTGGCGGTGTTGGACTCGATATGGTCCTCGCTGTCAACGTGGGCGGGGTTGATGCCGGCTTTCTTCAGAGCGGCGTCAACGGCACGCTGTACCTGCTCCTCTTTGGTCTTCTCGATGGCGATGTCGTACTCTTTCTTCACAACATCGGCGGGAACTGAGTCAGCATCCACTGCAACGGGGTTCATAGCGGTAATCTGCATTGCAATACCCTTTGCAAGATCCTCGGCCACGGGTTTGTTGAAACCTACGATGGTACCAACCTTGTGGTTGATGTGCACGTATGTGCCCACGTATGCGGCTTTGAGGGGGGCATAGAAAGCGAGGGAATGTTTCTCACCGGTGGTGCCTGTCTGTTTGAGGACAGCGTCATTGATGGTCAGACCATCCATCTCGACTCCCTTGAGGGCCTCGAGGTCGGCAGGGAAGGCGTTGAGGGCGGTCTCGGCTATCTTGCCGGCAAGTGTGCGGAACTCGGCGGTGTTGGCAACGAAGTCTGTCTCGCAACCAAGGCATACGAGGATGGCCTGTGTCTTGTCAGCATTGCACTGGGCAACAACGGCGCCCTCTGAAGTCTCACGGTCAGCCCTCTTGGCGGCCACGAGCTTGCCTTTTTCGCGGATAATCTCCTGAGCCTTGGCGAAATCGCCCTCGGCTTCGGTGAGAGCCTTCTTGCAATCCATCATACCTGCACCGGTCATTGCGCGGAGCTTGGCGATATCAGCAACTTTTATTTCCATAATCTTTCTGTTCTAAAAATTATTCGGCTGCGGGAGCCTCCTCAACGGGAGCGGCCTCAGCGTGGGTTCTGCGTGAACGGATCTTCTTGCCTGCGGGAGCGGCCTCAGCCTCGGCGGAAGCGGCCTCGGCCTCTTCCTTGTCCTTCTCGAGCTTGCGCTCCTGAAGGCCTTCGTTGATGGCTCCGCAAAGGGCATCCAGTACGACAGCGATTGACTTCGCTGCATCGTCGTTGGCCGGAATCACATAATCAATCGGGGTAGGATCGCAGCAAGTATCAACTATTGCGATTACCGGGATGCTAAGACGATTTGCCTCTTTCACGGCGTTCATCTCTTTCTGTACGTCAACTACAAAGAGTGCAGAAGGGAGACGGCTCATATCGGCGATAGAGCCGAGGTTCTTCTCCAGTTTGGCCCTCTGACGGGTAATCTGGAGACGTTCCCTCTTGGCGAGGGTGTCAAATGTACCGTCGGCAATCATCTTGTCGATGGTGTTCATTTTCTTGACAGCTTTGCGGATGGTGGGGAAGTTGGTAAGCATACCGCCGGCCCAACGCTCTGTCACATAAGGCATACCGACGCTCTGTGCATACTGTGCGACAACGTCTTTTGCCTGTTTCTTGGTGGCTACGAAGAGAACTCTGCGGCCTGAACGGGCCATAACTTTGAGAGCCTCGGCAGCCTCGTCAATCTTGATGACGGTCTTATGCAGGTCGATGACATGGATCCCATTCTTCTCCATGAAGATATAGGGGGCCATTTTCGGATTCCATTTTCTCTTGAGGTGTCCGAAATGAGCGCCTGCTTCTTTAAGGTCCTGGAAATTTGTTCTAGACATTTTGTTTCTTGTTTTTGTTTTTCTCTTTGTTAATTTTGAAGTAGCGGCCCGGCATTATGTCTTGGCCGGTCTTCGAAATTTTCCGCAGATGCGACAATTTGAAGTAGCTGCATCAGCAGATCTCCAAATTTGGAATCGTATCTGTGCAATGGCTGTAAATCAGACTAACGTTTGCTGAACTGGAAGCGTCTACGTGCACCGGGCTGTCCGGGTTTCTTTCTCTCGACCTCGCGGGCGTCGCGGGTGAGGAAACCGTTGGACTTCAGGACGGGACGGTAGGCCTCGGTATCCATCTCGCTCAAAGCGCGGGCGATAGCAAGGCGGAGGGCCTCGGCCTGGCCTTTGATGCCACCGCCATCAAGGTTGGCCTTGATGTCGAAGTTGGCCAAAGTACCGGTAACATCCAGGGGCTGTTTCACGATGTAACGGAGAGAATCCTCTTTGAAGTACTCTTCGAGGGTGCGGCCGTTGATGGTGATGTTGCCTTTACCTGTGTTTACATAAACGCGAGCAACAGCTGATTTACGTCTTCCAAGGGCGTTAATTACTTCCATGCTCTGTTTACTTTTCGATTAGGTTAATAACTTTGGGGTTCTGTGCCTGATGGGGATGCTCTGAACCTGCATAAACATACAGATTGCTGTAGAGAGCAGAACCCAGGCGGGTCTTGGGAAGCATCTTGCGGACTGCCTCCTCGATTACGAATTCCGGCTTGCGGGAGAGCATCTCTTTGGGGTTGGCGAAGCGCTGACCACCGGGATAACCGGTATGATGGAGATAGACTTTGTCTGTAAGCTTCTTTCCGGTGAAACGGACCTTCTCAGCATTGATGATGATGACATTGTCACCGCAATCCATGTGAGGAGTGTAGTTCACTTTATGCTTGCCACGGAGCAATACTGCCACCTGGGCTGCAAGCCTACCGACGATCTGGTCAGTAGCATCAACCACTACCCACTGCTTGTCGATGGTACTCGGGGTAGCCGACACGGTTTTGTAACTTAATGTGTCCACTGTGTTGATTTTTAAGTTAATACTATTGTTAATTATTGCGATCCACCCACTTTTGGGGGGCTGCAAAGGTAACAAAAATCCGACAAAAGGCAAATTTTATTTCAGAACAGTGGCCGCGATGCGGAAAAGAGTGTTGGAAAGATGCAGCATAACCATCTTTGCGTTCACGTTCGAGGCTATCTTCTCGCGGGCGTCGTCGAAGGCAAGGCTCATCTTCTCGATAGCCCCTGAGCGGGCGGGGAAAATCTTCCGGAGCAGTTCCAGATGCTCGGCCTCCTGCGGCGACACTCCGGCCAGCTGGGGCAGGCCCTCGCGCATCATCAGCCAGGCCCTCAGCATGGCCACGCTGTAGAGGAAGTACTGTTTCTGCCGCTCGCGCCCCAGATCCACCAGCGCGTCGTTGAGCGACATCAGGCCTTCGAGGTTGCGGCTGGACGCGAGGTTCATCTGCTCGAAGAACAGTTCCCTCCACTGTTTGTTCAGGTCGGCGGTCCTTTCCAGACTCAGGGGCTCGAGAGAAAAACTCATACAGCGGCTCGAGATTGTCTGAATCACCTTCTCGCCGCTGTGGGTTATGAATATGAAGTAGGTCCCGGGATAAGGTTCCTCGACCATCTTGAGCAGGGCGTTCGCGGCCTCAGTGGTCATCCTCTCGGGAAGATACACTATCATATATTTGTTGCCTCCCTCGTAGGAGCGCATATTCAGCGTGGAGAGCATACTGCGGGCCTGTGCCACCGATATAGTCCCCACCTTGTCCTCTATGCCTATCTGCTCATAGAGTTCGCTTTCGCGGAACAGGGGGTTGGACAGCACGAGCGAGTTCCACTCGCTGATGAACATCTCGCTGGTGGGCTTTTTGTCCGAGCCGCTCTTGGAACTTGCATTGACGGGGAAGATGAAATGCAGGTCGGGATGAATCATTTTGGAAATGCGGTTGCACACGGGACAGACCCCGCAGGAGTCGCCGCCGGAGCGGTTCGGGCAGGAGAGATACTGCGCCGTGGCCACGGCAAGAGGCACCGCACCGTTGCCGTCCTCCTCGCTGAGAATCACCGCGTGCGGCATCCTGCCCGCATCGATTGCACGAGCGAGCCTGTCCTTGAGACCTTCATTGCCTATGACTTTGGAAAACTGCATCCTCGCAAAGTTAGTTTTTTTTCCTATATTTGCGAGTTAAGATTCACCTATGAAAGAGAATAATATCATATACGACTGCAACAGGGGCTGCTCCACCCTCAGGAAAGACAACGGAGAGCTCATTTGCGAGTACGACCCCGGCTGCTGCAAACTCGAGGTTTACAACTGGCTGGAGGGCATCAACAAGAAGGAGTATCAGAACTACTACGAGGTGCGTTTCAAAAATACCCGCAAGGGCTTCTATGAAAACGCCTCCGGCAAACTGCTCCGCACGGGGGATATCGTGGTGACAGAGGCGGCCACAGGCCACGACATAGGAATCATCACCCTCAGCGGCCCCATCGTGGGAAGACAGATGCTCCGCCATAGGGTTTCCCCCCAGAACACTGAGTTCAAGAAGATTTTCCGCATAGCCAAAGCCCTTGACCTGGAGCGCTGGCAGGAGGCCATCGCCAAGGAGCACCGCACTATGATCCGCTCCCGCCAGATAGCCGCGGACCTCAAGCTCAATATGAAAATCGGGGATGTGGAGTATCAGGGGGACGGTTCCAAAGCCATCTTCTACTACATAGCCGATGAAAGGGTGGACTTCCGTGAACTGATCAAGATTTTCGCCGAGGAGTTCAGGATCCGCATCGAGATGAAACAGATCGGCGCACGCCAGGAGGCAGGCCTCATCGGAGGTCTCGGAGTGTGCGGACGCCCCCTGTGCTGTTCTCGCTACATCTCCACCTTCCAGTCCATCACCACCCAGGCAGCCCGTTGCCAGGACCTGTCCCTCAACCCCCAGAAACTCGCCGGCCAGTGTTCGAAACTCAAATGCTGCATCAACTACGAGACCGCCGTCTATATGGACGCCCAGAGCAATATGCCCTATGTGAACGCCCCGCTCGACCTTGAGGACGGCCCCGCCTGGCTGGTGAAGAAAGACACGCTCAAGGGTGTCCTGTGGTTCAGCTACGACAAGGGCAATATGGCGAATATGATACCCCTCACCGGGGAGCAGGTGCGCGAGATTCTGCGTGAGAACCACAAGGGCAACAAGGCCCCTTCCATCATAGGACGGAACGCTCCCAAGCAGGAGGCCCCCGAATTCATAGACGCGGTGGGCGATGACAACATCGACCGTTTCGACAAGAAGCGCAAGAGCAACAAACATCGTCACAAAAAGAATCCCAAGCAGCAGAATGAGCTCCAAAAATAAACTCTACAAATTTGCGGAGAACGAGACCTTCAAGTGTCTGCTCCAGCCCTCCACAGAGGAGGTTTTCAACACTGACCACCCTATGAAAGGCCATTGGGGAGAAAAGATGTTCGGAAACAACCATCCCATCGTGCTCGAACTGGGCTGCGGCAAAGGCGAATATACCATAGGCCTGGCTCAGAGATTCCCCGAGAACAACTATATAGGTGTGGACATCAAGGGCGCCCGCCTGTGGAAAGGCGCGAAATACGCCACGGAGAACAATCTGCCCAATGTGGCCTTCCTGCGCACGAGAATCGAGTTCATCAACTCCCTCTTTGCCCCCGGTGAAGTGTCCCAAATCTGGCTGACCTTCTCCGACCCCCAGCCCCACAAGCCCCGCAAGAGGCTCAGCAGCGAGATTTTCCTCCAAAGATATGCCCAAATGCTTGTTCCGGACGGAGTGCTGCACCTCAAGACTGACTCCAGGTTGCTCTATGAATCCACTCTCGAAGTCATAGCGCAGGGGGGGCACCGTCTCATCGAGCACTGCCCGGACATCTACGGCACAGGACGCGCTACGCCCGACGACGTGCTCAGCGTCAAGACCTTCTACGAGTCACAGTTCCTCGCACAGGGTCTGCCCATCACTTATATTAAATGGAGTCTGTAGGCTCTCTATTGCAGCATCTTCGTCAGAGCGACGAAATCCTCCACTGACAGTTGTTCCGGCCTGAGGGCCATCACCGGCTCCGCTTCGGCTGCGCCGGATTTGCCGCGTTCGGCAATGAGGCCTTTCAAGGAATTGCGGAGTGTCTTGCGCCTCTGGTTGAAAGAGGTCTTCACCACCTGTTTGAATAATTGTTCGTCACAGCCGAGCTCGCTTCTGCCGTTCCGCACAAGGCGGATTACGGCTGACTGCACCTTCGGAGGGGGCGAGAACACTCCGGCGGGCACAGTAAAGAGATATTCTATGTCGTACCAGGCCTGCAGCAGGACCGACAATATGCCGTAAGTCTTGCTCCCGGGACCGGCGGCAAGCCTTTGGGCCACCTCCCTTTGAAGCATACCCACCACCTGCGGCACCCTTTCACGATAATCCAGAATCTTGAAGAAAATCTGGGAAGAAATGTTGTAGGGGAAGTTGCCTATCAC
>JABUTN010000003.1:54879-57757 GCA_021443665.1 Bacteroidales bacterium
GGCTCAATCGTGTTCATCAGCGCAAGCACACGAGAGCGTTCCTCCACGCAGCAGGACTCGAGGGCGCACAACAGCGGAAGCGTGATTTTGCGCTCTGAAATGTCGCAGTCCACATCCTTGCCCGTCTCTTCGCTCGTGGAGTAGTCCAGCAGGTCGTCCCTCATCTGGAAGCACAACCCGAGTTCAAGGGCAAAGGCGCTGAGGGCCTCAAGCTGCTCCGATGAAGCCCCGGCTGCAATGGCGGCGCTTTTGACGGCAGCCACAAAGAGCGAGGCGGTCTTGCAGCGGATTATCTCGTAATAGTCGTCAAAGCCTGTGTCCAGTTTGGAAGCGTGCTCCATCTGGAGAATTTCACCCGAAGCCAGATCTGCAAGGGTGAGCGAGAAACACTCAAGGATGCTGTGCTCGCACCTTTTCTCCACCATCAGATTGACGGCCTTGGAGAGCCAGTAATCTCCCATCAGAAGGGAGGTTCCCGGAGAAAAGAGGCTCCTGACTGTCAGGGAGCCGCGTCTGAGCTCGCTCTCGTCCACCACATCATCGTGGAGGAGCGTGGCCGTGTGTATCATCTCGCTGGCAGTGGCGCAGACGAGGACCTTTTCATTAACGGAACCGCTGCAGGCCTTGGCGGATGCCAGAGCCAGCAGCGGTCTGAGTTTTTTCCCTGAATGGGAGAGCAGATAATCGTTAATTTTGTCAAGAAGCGATATTCCGCTCGCAAGGGTTGAGAGCTGCAAGTCCTCGAATGCCTTCCACTCGGAAGAGATTTCAGCCCTCAAGTCCATTTTAGAAAATCAGGATGCCAAGTGTTACCTCGCCACCGGAGAGTTTTGTCGAGCCGAAGGTGTCCTTCAGAGCCTCAGCAACATCTCCTGTGAAGACGGGGGTGATGGCAAAATTCCATTTGAATGCCACCTGGAACCTCCAGAGCTGGATGCCGGCACCGACTCCAATACCGAACTGGAATACGTTTGTATTGCCTTCCTTTATCTGCATCCACTCACTGCTGCCGCTTTTCCAGCTGTCGTGAACCTTGAAACCGAAATAGGGCGCAGCCACGATGTAGGGCTTGATGTTGCCGTTCAGCAGGGGCAGACCGAACTGGAGGTTGATGGGGATGCGGATGGAACCCTCACTCCAATCAACATTTCCCAATTTAATGCCCTCTAACTCTCCGGTCAAGTTCATACCATCATTCACATAGAGAATCTCAGGCTGGATGTCGAGCCATTTGAGGGGCTGGAAATCAAAGATGAGACCGGCGTTGAAGCCTGTGAAGTTGCCATTCTTGAGAGCGGAGAAATCCGTCATGGTTGCCTGGGTGAAGGTCACACCGCCCTTGACTCCGAAGTGGAACCACCTGTCCTGGAAACTTCTTGCCTGCGCATTTACAGATGCGCCAAGCAGCAATACGGCCACAAGGGCCACAGAAAGAATCTTTTTCATAATTTATTATAAGAGTTTGTTTACTTTTTCTGCAAGGACGGCCTTTGTGGTGGCGCCCACGTTCTTGTCCACGAGTTCTCCGTTCTTAAGGAAAACGATGGTGGGGATGTTGCGTACGGCGAACTGAGAAGGAACTTCGCTTGACTCATCCACATTGCATTTTGCAATGAGCACTTTGCCTGCATATTCCTCGGCAAGCTGGTCAACTATAGGGGATACCATACGGCAAGGGCCACACCAGGGAGCCCAGAAGTCGATCACCACGGGAATCTTGGATTCACCGACCAGTGTCGCAAAATTTGAATCGTTAATTTCTACCATAATTTTTGAATTTGAGCGCAAATTTAAAAGAAAAAACAAATACTTACCTCCACTCCGCGAAAGTTTCCGGTAAAAAGTCTGTCATAGCCCACCCCTTCGGACACCTGCTCGGTATCGATTATGGAGCCGAGATTCCAGCAGTAGCGTGCCTGCAGTTGGAATCGCCACAGGTCCACACCACCCCCTACGCCTATGCCCCATTCGAAACTGCGCAAGAAACGCTTTGTGAGTTCGTTCACTCCTTCCGTCCTGACGGCATAGCCTATATAGGGGGAAACCATTATGAAGGGCCTGATTAGAATCAGGTCCAGTCCCCACTGGAGATTGACCGGGAGTTCCATATAGTCGAAACTGATGAACGAACTTTTTCCGTTATATACCGGACGCACGCTCTTGCGTATGTACATCAGTTCGGGCTGGAGGGTCAGACCCTTTGCCAGATGGACTGAAAAGGCCACTCCCGCATTGAAGCCGGTGGCCGTGTTCACATCCTCGGGTTTGTCGATTTTTCCGTAATTGAAGCCGGCCATTGAGGTCAGTTCGATGCCGCCTTTGATTCCTACCCTCCAAATAGAACCATAGCCCCCTTTGTCAGCCGCGGAGGCAAACAAAGGAAGCATGGCAATAAGGAGTATGAGATGAAGACGCTTGGGCATCATCAGATTGTCTGCTCAATGTTCCAGACAAAAGCCCTCACGCCTACATCAGTATTTCTGTTGTCGAGTTTCTTGATGGTGTCCAGAAGTTCGGGCACCTTGGAGTCTTCCACCACTGTCAGGACAGCGGAGTTCATTTCAGGCCAGGTGTGGGTGCCGCGGCGCGGCTCTCCGCCGTTGGTGCCGCGTCCCTGCACATCCTCAAAGAAGGTGAAACCCTTTATAGAGAGCATATCGAGAAGATACTCCACCCTCTCGGTATTGGCCTGATTGAATACTATGAATACACTTTTCATATCCTATAACTTAGCTTTTTTGGTGTAACCTGCAGCGGGGTCAGAAGACAGCTGCAAAAATATGAAGTTCTTGCGGTTCTTGGCCTCTTTGTCACGCTCACCGCTGCGGGAGAAGATGGCATAGAGTACAGGCACCACGATAAGGGTGATGATGGTGGA
>JABUTN010000003.1:57772-96540 GCA_021443665.1 Bacteroidales bacterium
ATCACGACTATACCCATAGGATGCCACATCTCCGAACCCTCACCCTGGCTGACTGCCATAGGCACCATACCGAGGATGGTCGTGAAGGCTGTCATAAGCACGGGGCGCAGACGGGAAGCGCCGGAGAGGGCGATGGCGTCCTCGAGGGCATATCCGCGGTCACGCATCAGGTTGATGTAATCCACAAGCACAATACCGTTCTTCACCACGATACCCACAAGCATAATCACACCCAAAGCACCGATCATATCGAGGGAGGTGTTTGTCATCCAGAGGGACAGAATCACACCGGTGATTGCGAAAGGAATCGCCATCATGATGATTGCAGGTTTGGTGAAGGACTCGAACTGCGAGGCCATCACTATATATACGAGCATAATTATGAGCAGGGCCAAACCTATCATATCGCTGAAAGTCTCCTTCTGATCCTCGTAGGTACCGCCGATGATGTAGGATACACCGTTGGGGGCGTGGAGGGTGTGCATCACCTCCGTAATCTGCTCGGCAAGCTCTCCAAGTGACACATCGTGGGGCGTTACCGTCACGTTGAGGTATCTCTGGCGGCTCTTGCGCTCGATGGTGGGAGGGGCCCAGTACTCTTCAATCTTAGCGATTTCGTGAAGTTTGACCAGCTTGCCCGTCGCTGTGGGAAGGCTCAGGTCCTGAATGTCGCTGATACTGTTGCGGTCGGTCTCGTTGAGGCGCACTAGGATATCATACTCGTCTCCGTCCTCCTTGAGATAGCCGCAAGCCATTCCGTTTACCCTGTTGCGTACATAGGTGGATACGGTGGAAGAGGTGAGGCCCAGTTCGGAGGCCTTTGCCTTATCGACCGTAATCTTGAGCTCGGGACGGTCCTCGTCACGGCTTATGACGATGTCGCGGGCGCCGGGAACGCGGTCCTTGATGGCATTCTTGACTTCATCCGCGAACACATTGGTGGCATCGAAATCGTAGCCATATACCTCCACTGCCACATTGCTCTGTCCGCCGCCCATACCGCTTCTGACGGTACACTGGTAGTCCACTATCTCGGGATATGTAGCCAGTTCCTGACGGATTACCTCGGCAATGTCGAAGATGGTGCGTTTGCGCTGGTATTTCTTGTTGCAGACCACCGTCATCTGAATCTTGTTGTTGGTGGTGCTGGAGAACAGCGAGCTGACACCGGCCTCGTCATTGCTGCCGGCGGTGGTGGAAATCAGACGGCACTCGGGCACAATCTCGTGGATGCGGCCCTCAATTACGCGGGCGAGTTTGATTGTCTCCTCCACGCGGGTACCGCGGTTAACCTCTATGGTCACGGAGGCGCGTCCGTTATCCTGCACCTGCATGAAGTCGGATCCGATATAGCCGAGGAAGGCGGGAATCAGTGATGCTCCGAATATCAGCACACAGGTAACTATGGTCACAAACTTGTGGCGCATACACCAGCGGAGGCTCTTTGCGTAGAACTTGTCCAGACCGTCAAGCATACCCTTGACCACGAATCTCTGGTACCAGTTGTCCTTCACGGGCACATCCTCCACCTGACCCCTCTCGTTGATGCGAATCTTGGCGGGTTTTAGAATCTGGGAACAGAGCATAGGGGTGAGGGAGATTGCCACAAGGGTCGAGGTACATACCACGATGGTCACAATCCAGCCGAGTTCCTTGAGCAGGATACCGGCCTGGCCGCCGAGCATGGTCAGAGGCACGAACACCACTACAATCACGAGGGTGGTCGCGATTACTGACACCCACACCTCATTGGTGGCATAAATGGAGGCCTCGCGGGGGTTGGAGCCCCTCGATATGTGTTTGGTGATGTTCTCCAACACCACGATGGCGTCGTCCACCACCATACCGATGGCGACAGTCAGCGAACAGAGCGAAATGATGTTCAGGGACGAATCCGCCACAAGCAGATATATGAAGGACACAATCAGGGCGATAGGGATGGTCACACCTATAATTATCGTCGAGCGCCAGTCTCCGAGGAAGAAGAGCACCACGAGCACCACGAAGAGCAATGCGTAGAGGATGGACTCCTCGAGGGAGTTGATGGCGTTGATGATTTCGGTGGAGGAGTCATAGATGATGTCTATCTTGATATCCGAGGGAATGGTCGGAAGAATCTCCGCCATCTCCTTGCGCAGGTCCTCGCAGATCTGCACGGTGTTGGCACCGGTCTGTTTGGTCACAAGCAGACGCACGCTCTCACGTCCGTCCGTCTTCTCGTCAAGGGTCAGGTCCTTGATGGTGTCCCTGACCGTAGCGATGTCCCTGATATAAACATTCGCGCCGGCAGCGGTAGTGGTGACTACAATGTCCTCAATCTCGGAACTTTCGGCATACTCGCTCCTAACCTGGAGGTTGTACTGCTCCTTATCCATCTTGACCGTACCGGAGGACAGGTTGAGGTTGTTGGCCTGGATGGCTTGGCCCACCCTCTCGAGGGGAATGCCGAAGGCATCCAGTTTGGTCTGGTCTATGTCCACATACACACGGCGCTCGGGCGAGCCGGAAAGGGAAATGTTACCGATACCGTTGATGCGGCTCAGACGGGGAATCACCTCGTCGTTGAGCAGTTTGTCGAGACCGGCATAGCTCTCCTCGGCGGTGACGGCATACTGTATGACAGGCATCGAACTGCTCGAGAACTTGAAGATGAAGGGGCTTGAACAGCCGCTCGGCAGATTGTCCTTGAGCATATCCACGAAGCTTCGCACATCGTTGATGACCTCATCGAGGTTGCTGCCCCATTCCATCTCGAGGAGCACCATGGACATATTGTCCTTGGATGTGGAAGTAATCTCCTTCAGTCCGTCGACTGAGTTGAGAGAGTTCTCCACGATGCGCGTCACATTGGTCTCCACCTCAGAGGCGTTCGCTCCGGGATAGGTGGTCATCACCGTCACATAGGGGGGTTCGATCTCGGGGAACTGGTCGATAGGCAGCCTCGTGAACGAGAATATACCGATGACCATCACTGCCACGAATATCAGCAGCGTGGTTACCGGCTTGGTAATCGAAGTCTTGTAAATGCTCATTACTTCACGACATTAAGTTTGACACCTTCCACCAGTTTGGCCTGACCTGTGGTCACGAGCTCGTCTCCCTCCTTCAACTCATCGCAGATAATCTCAACCTGCTCGTCAAATCTCTGTCCGAGCTTCACGAAAATACGTTTGGCCACACCGCCGTCGTTAACAAACACATAGCGCTCGTTGGAACCGAGAAGCTTGAGCACAGCTCCGTAGGGCACCACGATGGCTGAAGATTTGCCCATTTCCATACTTGTGCCGACATACATACCGGGACGAAGTTTGCCTTTGGGGTTTGCTATCTTGACCTTGCAGTTGAAGGTATGGCTGGCGGGATCGACTGTGGGATAAACGATTTCCACGCTTGCGGGGAACTCCTCATCGGGATAGATGTCGGTGGTGAGGGTGACTTTCTGGCCCACCTTGACGATGGGAATATAGCTTTCGGGGATGGGGATGAGGGCCTTCAGGTAGGAAACCTGGGTGAGGGTCACCACGGGCTGGCCTGCATACAACTCTCCGTCCTCATAGTTCTTGGCTGAGACGACGGCGTCAATTCCCGCCTTCACATAGGTGTTTGACTCGAGGAAGTCCAGATTCTCCTTGGCGGAATCGTAGCTCAACTTGGCCTGGTCGTAGGCCTGGGCTGAAATTGCTCCGCTTGCCCTGAGCTGTTCCATCCTTTCCATCTCCGTGCTGAGGTTGGCAAACTGCAGACGCGCGGTCTTGACCTGCATCTGGTCCATACGGAGGAGGTTGTCACCGGGCCTTACACGGTCACCCACTTCAACATAAATATGCTCTATGTGGCCCTGTACGGATGGAGAGACATTCACGGTCTCATATCCCTGAAGGGTGGTGGAAAGGGTGACCTGACGGGTCACCTCGATTTTCTGCAGGGTGGAGGTCCTTACCTGCTCCACTCTGTCGACTTCTGTCGAGTTTGCGTCTTTGTCATCACATGATACCGCCGCGAAAACCACGATGGCGAAAGCGGCAGCGCTTACAAGGAAATTTTTCATATCTCTTAATTTGCTAAATATTCTTTGTTGAGCAGGGTTTCAAGGTCAATCTGGGCTGACACGAACTCGAACACTGCGGATACGTAATTGCTTTGGGCTGTAATGAGGGCCGTGTTGGCGTTGGTCACCTCAAGGGCGGAGGCGTGGCCGAACTCATACTTCTTGCCTATGTTGTCAAACACCCTCTTCGACACCTCCACGCCTTTTTTCTGCGTCAGCAGACGCTCGTGGGTGGAGTTGAGGTTGAACTTGTACTGACGGTGCTGCACATAAAGGGAGGTCTCCGTGTCCTTCAGGGTGTTGAGCTGTTTCTGATAGTTGTACTTTGCGGCCTGAATGCTCTTGGTGGCACGCAGTGATGTGAATATGGGGATATTCAGGCTGACCTGCAGAGAGTTCGGGGGAGTCATATTGAAACCGTCTCCGAAGGTCTTCTTGAAGCTGTTCTGGAAGGCCACGCTCAGATTGGGTCCGAAACCCCAGCCAGTGGCGGCAATCTGTCTCTTGCTCAAGGCCACGCTCTTCTGCAGAAGCTGGTAATCCATATTCCTCTCTATAAGGAAGTCTTCGGTCAGAAGGGACATCACCTCATCTATGTCATACAGCCTCTCAAGAGGGTCGGTCAAGGTGATTTCTGTGGTACTCTCCACGCAAAGCGCGATGCGGATGCTGTTATAGACCATTTCGAGCTGGCGCTCCGCGGAACTGATGGAGTTGATCATCGTAGCCACCTGCACTTCCAGCTGGTCTGCATCCACCTGCTCTGAAACACCGGCATTGACAGAGACCTGGGTGTAGTTCAGAAGTTTCTCCATCTCCACGAGGGACTCCCTCAAAAGGGCCAGGGTCTGGGTGGTCACCAGTGCCGAAACATACATCAGTTTGACATTCTGTCCTATGCTCTGCTCTGTCTTGCTGACAGTGATGTCTGCCATATCCTTCGAAATCTTTGACATCAGAGCACTGACAACCTGGCTGCCGCTCAAAGCCATTGAGGCGGTGAAGGCGACATTCATACTGCTGGGGAGTTTCATCTTGCCGGCGCCGAAATTCATCTCATAGCCGAACATGTCCTGATAGCTGCCGGAAGCTGAAATCTGGGGCAGCATACTGGCTATCGCACTCCAGCGGTTTGCCTCTGCGGACCGTACATCCAAGGAGGCGTTTGCGATGGTACGGTTGTGTTCAATGGCGTAAAGCTGCGCCTCCCGCAGAGACAGGCTTAAAGACGCAGGCACTTCCTGAGCTGTGGAAAGCAGTGTTCCGAGCATCAGGCTAAGGGTTAATGCAAATATCTTTTTCATAATTTTGTCAAGCGATTCTTTATCTCAAGTTCTATGCCACTTAATCTGAAAATTGTCTGTCGCAAGCCTCCAATGCCTCATAAAAATCATCCCCGAAAGCCTTTCTCAAAGGCCTCTCCAGAAACTGATAGACTTTCACTCCCTCTTTGCGCCCCTTCTCCACTGCACTGGCGCAAATTTCCCATTTGTGGTAGTTGAGCGCAGTCATACCCGAGCCGAGCGTGCTGACACGTATGGGGTAGAGGCTGCAGGATATGGGTTTGGCGGCGCCGCAGCGCTCTATCGTGCAATAGACATCCTCCCCGCGGGGCCCCTCACACTGGGCAAAGGCACAGGCTCCGCAACGGGAAACCAGGGGAGTGACTATGTCCCCCTGGACATCTATCTCGAAAAATCCGACCTCGGAGACCCTCTTGAGACCCTCTTCCGTCATCAAGGGCCTGTATTTTTCAAAATCCCTCTCCAGGGTCTCGCATTCGTCTTCAGACATGGGGGCACCGCTGTCTCCTATCACACAGCAGGCTCCGTGACACACCTTGTAGTCACAGCAGAAACATTCGTTGAATATGTCTGCCGAAACAAGTATGTCTCCAATTGCAACTACGGATTCAACCATTCTATTCAGCGGATATGATGTACATCGAATATTTGAAAAGATAGGACTTGTCCTTGTACATATTCTTTATGTCCTCTCCTTTCACCTTTGATATTTCCTCCTTCATTCCCGAAGTGGTGTTGCGGGCAAAGCTGATTTTCGCACGCATCAAGTCCAACCAGTATTCAGGGTCCGCCTGTCTGCGGGCCGTCTCCAGGCCGATTGCCTTCTTAACATTGGAAATCTCGCTGTCCGGAATGTCCCAGCGCACCTTCTGAATCGCACTCTTTATATGGACGTCAACCAGATTGTCCACCGTGGTGGTGGCAAACCTGAAACATATCTCCAGGTGGTCTTCGGGATACTGCACATAGCGCAGCGAGGTGGTGGCGTAGATGCCTTTCTGGCTCAGTTCTCTGACCACGCGCCTCTGAATCACCCTTGCCATCACTTCGGCCACAGCCCTCTCTCTGATGGAATACTCAATCGGAATGCTGACCCTGTACTCGCTTACCGCACGTGATGCCTCCATAGGGACGCAACGCTCGTTCACGCTGTCGAATCTGGGAGGGGTGATAATGTTGTCGCGGGGGTTTGCGCTGCGCGGCTCGTTGCTCGAAGGCAAGGCAAACAGATGGTCATACACGGCCCTTTTCAGGGTATCCTCGGACATAGGCCCCATAAATATGAAGGTGAACTGCGAGGCGTCACTGTAACTCTGCCTGACAAACTCGGAAATCCTGAGGTATTCCTCCATTGAAACCTTGGGTTCGGGCTGGCCGAGGCCGGAGGAGAACAGGTCGAGGGCCTTTTCGGGAGCAAGAAAGGCCGTGCTGTCGGTGAAATCTATGCTGCTGCCGTGCTTCCTTATCCAGGAGGTATCAGGCTCGTTCATCGTGAAGTGTTGGCGCACAAGGCCGAGGAAGGCATTGATCTGCGAATTGGGGAAGTTCCCCTTCAGGGACTTCGAGTAAAGCCCCACATTCTTGTCGAGGGTGATGCGGAGGCCGCTCTGGAAGTACTTTCTCTCCAGATAGTCGCGTCCCCCGACTATTCCACCCAGGGCCACCCTTTCCACCAGACGGGCTGCACGCCGCCTGTCAGCATCCATATTGGAAAGCCCCTCGCGGGAAACCGCCTCAAAATGCATCAAGCCGTCAGGCGTGTCCATTTTCCTGAAGACCACGGTAGCCCCGTTTGAGAGTGCCCATATTTTCGCCGAGCTGACCGGATCGACGGTCACGCGCTTGAAATTCTTTGTCTGCAGTATCTCCCACTTGATAGACTCTATCCATTTGGGAGTCGCAAGCATAGCGTCAGAGGGGAGACTTCTGTCTTCCTCCGGCAGGCCCAGGCTGTATCCGGCCGGCTCCGCGCAAGGATAAATCTCCCTTGAGGATGAAACCACGAAGAACAGCCGCTCCTTCTCCGAGAGCGTTTCGCGGATATACCTGTTGATGAAGGCCGTGTCCACCTGTGCGTCAGCCTTTTCGATGTATCTTGCCGTGAAGGAAGGCGCCACGATGGGGTAGCCCTCCATAAAGTTTCGGATGCACTGGAGGGCCGAAATCTGTCTGGACCTGTTTGTGTTGTACACTGTCTTGGCCTGCTCCAGTTCCGCCTTGGTCACCCCTGTGGAGGCCAGGCGGGCGAGTTCGTTGCTCACGAAAGAGACCGCATTGTCCGCATTGCCGTTGGAAACCTCCATACGGAAGTTGACCTCGTCCAAAGGCAGTTCAAGGAAGTGTCCGGTGGAAGAGGACATGCGGAGCGGGAGCCAGGACTGTCCGTCCGCCATACGCAGCATACGCCGCTCGAGTATTGTGGCAAAGAGTTCCCGCAGATAGTTCTCCATAACCGGCATTGCCGTCGTCCTGAGTTTTTCGGGAAGGGGATTGGACACGCAATGTATGTCTATCGTGGTGCAATAAGCCTCCCTGTCCCTGAAGAAATAAAAGCCCTTGGACCGGATCGGGGGAAGCGTGGGGATGGTGTCGGCCTCGATGCCGGCACCTGGCAACATCTGGAAGACGGATTTTATGCGGCTCTCCATCTTGCCCGCATCGAATCTGCCCCTTACAATCACGGCCATCCTGTCGGGGCGGGACCATTGTCTGCGCACGGCCTCCGTTTGTTCGGGACTAAAGGACTTTATGTTCGAAATCTGGGTCACGACGGGAGTTCCCATAAAGGCGCTGCCCTCAAAGAGTTCGGCGGCCAGGGCCTTGCTTACACGGGAATCCACCGATTCCGTGCCCACGAGATAGTTGGAGGAAAGTATTCCGGCATTCTCCACGGGAGAGCCAACTGCAATGGTGAGCATTGCCATCAGGGTCGAATCGATGACGGCATCCCCCATCCCGGTCGGCACCCTCAGCAGGGAATGCGAGGTGGCAAGAGGGGTAGTGCTTATGCCGACCCTCTCTATGCCGTTGTTGTCCAGAAAGTCGAAGATCTGGCCTGAGGGGAAATTCGGAGATGAGATGAGAGCGTTCATATCCAGAAGGACACCCATCCCCGCTATCTGAGCGTTTTCCATCGCTGTGCCGTAACGCCGCAGCAGATAGAAGTCGGCAAAGCCCTTTTCACCCGTATCCGGAACAAGATAGTAACGGAGCCCATTGTCCAGTCTTCCCGTCTTCACCGCCTTGTCATTGGAGAGAGTGCCGACAATACCGGCATTCGAGACTATGGAAAAACAGCATATAAGGACTATGAATACCGTCTTCTTCATCATTCGGAGTTAAATTGGTGGCGCAAAATTAGCGTTTTTATCAGATTTATTTATACTTTTGTCTTCTTGAACGATAATTAACAAATATTATGAAAAAGATTGTAACCACTTTCATCGCTGTTGCACTCGCCTGCACAAGCCTTTTCGCCCAGGATTTCAATGCGGCAAAAGAGAAATACGATGCAGCCTGCGCGGCAGTCGAAAATTCAGATGATGCCAACGCCGTCAAACTTTTCCAGGAAGCCATCAGCATTGCAGAAGCTGTGAATGCGGACAACGAAGACCTCGCCGCCAAGATTGAGGAACTCGTGGGGGCCTGCAAGACATATATACCCACCATTATGCTGAACCAGGCCAAGGCACTCGTGAACGCGAAGAATTATGAGGCAGCCATCAATGAACTTACAAATGTGGCAAGCACTGCAGGCAACTATGGCAAAGAGGATATCGCCGCCGAAGCAAAGGCCGTCATCCCCACCTGTTATCTCGGACTCGGCAATGCGGCCCTCAATGAGAAGGACTACACCAAGGCTGCAGGCTTTTTCCAGAAAGTGACCGAAATCGATCCCGCAAACGCCAATGCATATCTCCGTCTCGGAATGAGCTACTCACGCGCCAATGACGACAAGGCTGTGGAAGCCCTCAACAAGGCCGCTGAACTCGGTCAGGCAAACGCCGCCAACAAGGAACTCGCTTCCTTCTATCTCAGGAAAGCCAACAATGAGGTGAAGGCCAAGAACTGGGCAAAGGCTTACGAGTATGCCGCTAATTCCGGAGAACTCGCCCCTTCAGCCAACGCCTACAAGATTGCCGGCCTGGCCGCATATTCCGCACAGAAATGGGACGAGTGCATCAGCGCATACGAGAAATACATCGCCGCAAGCCCCAATGCCAAGGACCTCAACCAGACCATCTACCGTCTCGCTGACAGTTTTGACAAGAAAGGCGACAAGAGCAAAGCCTGCGGTTACTACAAGCAGATTGTGAGCGACCCCAATTTCAAAGCCTACGCCGAGGAGCGCATCAAAGCCCTGGGATGCAACTAAAAGCACTTGAAATACTGGCTCCGGCCAAAGACCTTTCCATCGGCATCGCTGCAATAGACTGCGGTGCCGATGCTGTTTATATGGCCGGCCCGGGCTTCGGGGCAAGAGTGGCGGCCGCCAATTCAATGGAAGATGTTGCCGAGATGGTGCGCTATGCCCATCGCTTCGGGGCAAGGGTGTATCTGACCCTCAACACCATCATCTATGAGGAGGAACTGCCCCGGGCCCGGCAGATTCTGTTTCAGGCAAGGGACGCCGGAGTGGACGCGGTGATCGTGCAGGACCTCGGACTGTTGGAAGACTGGCCCGAAGGCCTTGAATTCCACGCCTCCACCCAATGCAATATACGCACTCCGGAGCAGGCCCGCTGGATAGAATCGCTCGGAGCCACGCGCATAGTCCTGGCAAGAGAACTCTCCCTTGCACAGATCCGCGCCATAAGGGAGACTGTCAGCTGCGAGATCGAGTGCTTCATCCACGGAGCCCTCTGCGTCTGCTACAGCGGCCAGTGCTATCTGAGCCAGCATCTTGCCGGCCGCAGCGCCAACAGGGGAGCCTGCATCCAGGCCTGCCGTTCCCTCTACGACCTGACGGACACGGAAGGAAGGCTTATAGCCGGACAAAAGCCCCTGCTCTCGCTAAAGGACTTGCGCTTGGGTGAAAGGATTGAAGAACTGGCGGACGCCGGCGTGGTGTCCTTCAAAATCGAGGGCCGTCTCAAGAACATCTCCTATGTGAAGAATGTGGTGCGCTACTACCGCGCCGTTCTGGATGAGATCATAAGTCGCAGAAGCGGGGAGTACCGCCACAGTTCGCTCGGGGAGATGGAGGGCGGCTTCACTCCGAAACTTGACGCCACCTTCTCCCGGGGAGACACTGAGTTCTTCCTCGACGGCACAAGGGCCTCCTGGCTGAGCGGACAGGCAGCCAAATCCATGGGCGAATACATCGGCACGGTGCGCTCCGCCGGAAAGTCAAGTTCGGACAATATGGTCATCACCCTCAACAGCGGCATCCCCATCCGCAACGGGGATGGGCTGAGTTTCGTCTGCTCCCCAAGCAATATAATAGGTATGAGGGCGGATGTGGTCAAGGGCGTGCTGATTACCCTCAAACACAACCCTGACGTAGTCCCCGGCACCCCCGTCTATCGCAACTACAACATCGAGTTCGAGCGGGAACTGGAGCGCAATATGCCCCGCCGTCTCATCCCCGTGGAGGTGAATGTGGAGGAAGGCGGCATCCGTTTCGGAAATCAGGTGTTCGTGCCCTGGAGCGGCGAGGACCCCATTGCAGAGAACCAGCAGAGGGCGAGGGAGATTTTCGCGGATGCCCTCGGCAGACGCACGGACAATTATTTCTGCAAGGTCGGAAGCATCACTGACGCTCCCCTGCCGCATCTGAGCGTCGGGGCGATCAACACCCTGCGCAGGGAAGCCGTGAGCCGGCTGAAAGTCCCGATGGAAGCCCCGCGCGATATGGTCAACGGAAGGAAGGAGGCACTGATTGCACCCAAACAGCAGACTCAGCTGAACATAGCCAACTCCCGCTCGGCGGCCCTATACAAAAGTCTTGGTATAGACACTCCCAAGGCCCTCGAACTGGACCCCTCCGCCAAAGTCGAGTTGGCCCGCTGCCGCTACTGCCTGCGCCACGAATTGGACCTCTGCCCCAAACAGGGCAAGGAAAAGCGTGCTGACGACCTACTTCTGCACAACGGAGGGCGCAGCCTCAGGCTTCACTTTGACTGCAAAAACTGCGAGATGGTCATCCTGACGCAGTCACCACTTTAACATTATCGGCAGATGGTCGCTCACGCCTCCGTGGTAACGGGGGCCCATATTACTTCGGAAGGGGCGCTTTCCGGGAAACTTGGGATCATCCTCCAGCAGAAACGAGGGAGCGAAAATCTTCATCTGTGACACCCTATCGAGCGCCCCGCTGACGCGGAAATGGTCTATCAGCTCCCACTGACCGCGGTAGCGCAGGGTGCCGAGCCCTTGGGCGGAAAGCGAATCCGCCTTGTTTGCCAGAGGAATCTCCCTCAGCACCTCTGAAGAGGGCACATCATTGAAATCCCCCATTACCAGAATGCGGGCATCCGCGGCCCTGAGGGAATCCACCACGGCGGACAGAGTCCGGGCCGCCGCCTGCCGGGAAGGTTCCGAGGCCTTCGCCCCGCCGAGTTTGGACGGAAAATGCACCACAAAAACGTGGAGGGTGTCCCTCCCGCTTTCCAGGCCCTTGACATAGAGAATATCCCTCGTACTGCGCGTGCTGTCAGGAAGAGCCACCCTTATGCTTCTCACTTTCAGGACATCGAAAAGTTCCTCCCTGTACAGAAGGGCGACATTTATGCCTCTTCTGTCAGGGCCCTCACGGAGAATAATCCCATAAGCGCATTTGGCAAGTGCGGTGTTATGTACAAGTTGGGAAAGCACAAGGTGGTTTTCCACCTCCGCCAGGCCCACAAGCAAGGGGAATTCGCCCCATACCTGTGAGGAGGCAATAAGGGTTTTGGCTATGGCATTGCGCTTTGAGAGGAACTTCTTCCAGGTCCAGTGATAAGAGCCTCGCGGGGTGAAGTCGTCATCCGCGGTCAGAGGGTTGTCGAAAGGGTCGAAACAATTCTCTACATTCCAGAACAAGGCCACCGTAAGCAATCCCAGCACCAATCTCCCCACAAGCGTTTCCTCCTTCTATTTTCTCTCGTAGGTGGCGAAATAATAGTGATATCCGGTTTCGGGATCCGTCTGCTCCGGGGAGCATTCAGTCATCTTCCACTCCGAGGGGTCTATCTCGGGGAAAAAGGTGTCCGCATCCTCGATGCGGGCCTTCACGTGCGTGATATAGAGCCTGTCGGCGATGGACATACAGCTTTTGTACATCATTCCCCCGCCCATTATGAAAACTTCCTCCTCTCCTCCCTCACGGGCGGCGGCAATGGCGGCGACAGGGGTGCCGACATATTCAACCCCGTCCCGAAGCCCGCTGAACCTGCGTGTCACAACTATGTTGCGGCGCTTGGGAAGCGGACGGCTGCCTATGGACTCGAAAGTGTTGTAGCCCATTATGACCGTATGCCCGCTCGTCACCCTCCGGAAGAACTTGAGGTCTTCGGAAATGTGCCACAACATCGCATTGTCCCTGCCTATGGCCATATTGTCGGCCACGGCTGCTATCATCGCCGTCTTCATTGCCTGTCCTCCTTGCGCCCGCGCACCCTTGTCAGTATATACAGTCCTCCTATCCCCAAAAGCATCACCACGAGGAAAGCGGAACTTGCTGTCGAGATTATCCTTCCGGTGCGGAAGGAAGGCGGGTTGAAGCGCATCTCTATCTTATGGCTGCCGGCGGGCAGTTTCATCGCCCTCAGGACATAGTTCGCCCTGATGATACCGGCGCTCTGACCGTCTATGCTTGCCTGCCAGCCGTCCGGATAATAAATCTCACTGAAGACCGCAAGGGCATCTCCGCCGGCCGTATATTCGTACTCCAGGGCATTGGGGGCATATTTCACAAGTTTGATCTCCGCTTCGGGGCCAGCATTGCCGGCAGACACCTTTCCGAAGGTCTCCGTGTTGATGACCGCCTCCTTCAAGGGGTCAATCTGCTGGAGCAGGGCCATCTCCTGATCGGCGTCAGAGGCCTCCACCACCTTGTTTACGAACCAGGCGTTGCCGCCGGGCCCGGGAAAATGCAGGGGAGCGCTGCCACCGTCTATGATTACATATTTGGTGTTGAGCATAGCAAGCACAGGATATTTCTTGAGGGCCTTCTCTATGTCGGAGAAGGTTTCCGCAGTGGAAATGGCAGAGTTTATGTCTCCCGTCATACGGTTCATTTCCGGACTGATGCAATGCTCTATCAGGTCCTGGTATCTCTGGAGTTTGGCGGGGCTGTAACCGCCGATGGTCTTGTGATGATAGGAGGTGATGGCGTCATTGAAGGTATTCACGCTCAAATCCAGAACTCTGAAGTCCGGGTCTGTATCCTCGTGAATGACCCTGTCCACCAGACGCGCATCAAACTGGCGCTCGGCATTCTGTTTTGTATAGAAATGGCTTTCGTTCAGATAGCGGCGGTCCACCATCCACAAATCAGCCATTATCAGCACTCCTAAAGAGAGCCAGCATATCCACTGTTTGCGGATTTTTCCCGCAAGAGTCAGCCAGAGCACTCCCACACCGCAGGCCATAAAGCCCAGGGAGCGGAGGGCATCCATACGCAGCAAGGTCCTGCGGTCCGCCCTGATGGCCTCCGTCAAATCGCTGTTGTTGCCGAAAACCTGACTGTCCGCGGAAGAGATGAAACTTCCAGCCAGGGAAGGAATGAGGGCGAAAATCGCTGTAAGGCCTCCCACCACGCCGAAGGATATCAGCAGGCTCCTGATGGCCTTCTTCCTGTCGAAATCCTCACGCAGCACTTCCTGCACGCCAAGTATGCCGGCCAGGGGTATCACCAGCTGCAGGAGCACCAGAATCATCGACACTGTGCGGAACTTGTTGTACATCGGCACATAGCGGAAGAACAGCTCCGAGAACCACATCGCGTGCGAGCCCCAGCCCAGCAGAAGGGCAAGGACGGCCACCACCGCGAGCCACCACCTGTAGCACTTTTTGATGACGCACATTCCGAACACGAAGAGCAGCACCGAAAGGGCTCCCATATACATAGGGCCGGCGGTGAAGGGCTGGGGCCCCCAATAGAGGGGCATCTGCTTGATCAGGCTCGAGGCCCCCTGATAGGGGCGCAGGGCCTTGTAGGTTTCAGACGAGGTACTCAGGGCACCTGAAGAGGCACCGCCGTTGAAGTTGGGAATCCATAGGTTCGGGGTCTCCCCTATGCCGTAACTCCAGGCCGTGGCATAGTCGAGGTCAAGGCCTCCAGTGGCATTGTCCCCGTCCTGACTCAACTCGGAGCCTCCGCGCATAGTGTGGGCGGCATATTCGTAGGTGGGCAGCAGCTTGTTCGCGTTGGTCGCAATGCCGCAAAGTCCGAAGAACAGCAGGGCAAAAGATATGGCGAGGAATTTTTTGAAACGCCCCGTTCGTATGTCGTGAACGCACTGGCAGACGGCATACACCAGAACCATTATCGCCAGATAATAGCTGATCTGGGGATGGTTGGCCTTTATCTGGAAACTCAGTGTCAGCCCGAAGAACGCCGCGCCCAGCAGGGGGTTGCGCCTGTAGGCATAGATAAGGCTGGCAAGCACCCAGGGCATAAAGGCAATTGCCACCATCTTGGTGTTGTGCCCCACTTGTAGAATCTGCATATTGTAGGAACAGAAACTGACCGCAATCGCTCCCACCGCCGACAGCCAGGGATTCACCCCGAAGGCCAGGAACATCAGCCAGGCGCCTATCAGGGAAATGATGAGGTAACTCGGCGGGCGGACTCCCCAAAAAAGGGCGTTGTAAATCCACTCCGTCCAGTCGCCTTTGTATTTCACGGAAATCTGGGTGGCGGGCATGCCTCCGAACATTGAGTTGGTCCACAGGGTGGGGTCGTCCGGGTGCGCCTCGTTATGCTCCAGGATTTCGTGCGCCATTCCCTGCCAGGAGATGATGTCACTCTGCCTGACTATCTTTCCGCCCATAACCCAGGGGGTGAAGAGATAGGCCACAGCCACAAACAGGGCTATGATTCCGATATATGTCAGTATTCTTTTCATTCTTTCTGTATGCTGTTGTTAGCGGGCGCTGCCGCCTGAGTGCAGGAAACGACGGCCGTAACCGTCTCGGCGGAGCTTGATGAAACCACCTTCACAAGCGCCGTACGCCTCTGGCCGGTGTTGTTCATATATTTCGGCCTCACCGTGAAGGACTGGTTGTCGGCTGCAATCTTCAGTTCCCAGGTATCCTGCACGGACTCCTCGATGCTTGCCTGCCAATCGTAGTTTGAAGACACATTGACCGTCACGGTGGAGAGGTCATCCGATCTCCAGCTCAGGGAGGAGGCGCTTAGGGAGAGATCCACCGGAGCAATGGCGTGCCGGCAGAGCAGTGTTGCCTCCTCGCCCTCAGAGGTCACGCTTATCACAGCGGATACCGGACTCTTGTCCCTGTTGAAGGACTTGGGGGCCACTATAAAGGATTTGCCGTCAGAGGCTACCCTCAGACTCCATTTTTCCGCATCCTGCTCACTAAGGCTTGCCTTCCAGGAATAGTTGGCCATAACGCTCACCACAATGGCCGTGGTGTCATTATAGGCCCAGGCCAGGGCATTCGTGCTGAGACTCAGGATAGGCGCCGGTTTGTATTCCTGCGTGCAGCTGAGCACCCTGGACAGACCCGCCGCGCTGACATTTATTATGGCAATCCGGGGCTGCGTGCTTTCATTCTCCCCTACTGGAGCAACGGTAAGGGACTTGCCGTCAGCCGCGGGGGTGATTTTCCATTTGCTTTGGTCGCCCTGGAGAAGGGAGGCCGTCCAATCCCTGTTGGCGTTTACGGTCACCACCTTGGAGGTAGTGTCGCTGCGGCTCCAAGACAAAGATGAGGGGTTGATTTCAAGATACGGCTCCGTGGAGGTCTGGGTACAGGAGAGTTCCCTTGTGATACCGGCCGAGGCCACGGTCACTATGGTTTTTATGCTGTTTATGCCGGTATTTTCCGCAGCCGGAGCAATCGTGAAGGATTTTCCGTCGCTGCCTGTCACAAGGCTCCATTTGTCCTTGTCTGCATCGGGGATGGTGGCAGTCCAGTCATAATTCGAAGTTACGGCCACAGTCCTGGCATCCGTCTCACTGCTTTTCCACAACAGCGAGCCGGGATTCAGTTCAAGCACGGCCGGAGCCGCCGCCTGAAGGCAGGTCACCGTCCATACAAGGCTGCTCGTCTGGCTTTCGGTACTGATTGTCACCGTTGTATATACAGCCTCCCTCGAGGCATTCTCTGACTTGGGGGCAACGGTAAAGGACTTGCTATCCTCCGCAACAGTCAGCATCCATTTGTCCTTGGCATTGTCGGGAAGGCTTGCCTTCCAGGCATAAACCGAATTGACCGTGACTGTCCTGGCATCTGTCTCGTAGCCCTGCCAGGAGAGGGAAAGCGGACTGATTTCCATATCGGCGGCCACGGCCGCCTGCTCGCAGCTGAGTTTCTTTTCAAGCCCCTCGGAGTTTACTGTGACTGTGGCGCTGATTCTCGAGGTGCTTTCATTTACTGCCTTGGGGGCAACGGAGAAGGACTTCCCGTCTGCAAGCAGCACCAGATTCCATTTATCCTTTGAGGCATCGTCGAGGCTCGCCGTCCAGTTGTAATTGGAGGACACCGTCACCGTCTTCGCCTCTTTGGAATCGGCCATCCAGAACAGGCTTTCCGTGCTGATATCCAGGAAGGACGACGGCTTGCCGGTCTGGGTGCAGAGCACGGTCTTGGTCATACGGGCGGAAGTCACTGTCAACTTTGTCGTCAGGTTGCTCGGGAGCGTATATTCCGCCGCGGGAGCCACGGTGAAGGACTTGCCGTCCTCAGCCAACTCTATATTCCACTTGTCCGCGTATGCCGCATCCACGGACACCTTCCACTTGTAGTTGGCAGTGACCGTCACGGTCTTGGCGTCTGTCTCGTTGTATTTCCAGCTGAGCGCGACAGGACTCAGTTCAAAGATGGGATCCGGGTCCTTCACGCAAGTGGAAAAGGCTATGACCGCCAGTATAATCGTACAATATCTGATAAATCCGGTTTTCATATAGTCCTCTTTCATTCTGGTATTAATCCTTGTTGGGTACAAAGAACCGTCAGTGACAGGCCTCCCTCATTTGTGATGGTGACATAAGTGGTATGACTATTAGGAAGGCCAACCATTGTGGGCCCAACAGTAAAGAATGTGCTTCCGTAACTATACTGCAACCTCCAATACGTTGCATTACTGTCAAGAAGAATATTCCAGAGATAGTTGGAGTCAACCATTACCTCCCTATCACTCATATCCCAAGCAGACCAAACAAGTTCTTCGGGGTTTACCTTAAGGTAGGGTTCAACCGCGGCCTGAGTGCAGGAAACTGTCTTGGTAACAGTCCTATCAGGCCCCGACACAGTGACCGTCACCATAGTGGATTTGGCTGTAGTACTTGTGTTGATGTTCTTGGGAGCTACGGTAAAGGATTTGAGGTCGGAGGCTAAGATCAGAGCCCAGTTGTCCGTGTCGGCAAGGCTTGCCTGCCAGGGATAGTTGGCATCCACCGTCACAGTCTTTGCGTTCGTCTCCTTATCTTGCCAATCAAGTTGTTCAGGGTTGAGCCTGAGATAGGATCCGACTTCATCCTGGGTGCAGGAAACGGTCACCGTGATGGTCTTGGCCGGGCTTTCCACTATGACTGTCACCACTGTGGATTTGACCGTGGGATCGAGATTTTCGCTCCTGGGGGCGACAGTGAAGGATTTGCCGTCCGCCGCCTTGACAAGGCTCCACTTGTCCGCATCGCCTGAGGGAAGTTTCACGCTCCACTCATAATTGGCGTTCACGCTCACACTCTTGGCCGCCGTTTCTTCAAAGTCCCAGGAGAGCCACAGGGGACTCACCTCAAGATATGCCTGGACAGCACCCTGGGTGCAGACCACTTTCTTTTCAACGCCTTCCGAGCAGACCGTGACGATGGTCCGGACTGGTGTAAAGGCGCTGTTTTCGGTTTTGGGAGCGACAACGAAGTATTTGGAGTCTGAAGAGATGACTATCTCCCATTTGTCCTTATCACTGTCGGGAAGGGAAGCCGTCCACTCATAGTTGGAGGTGACCGCTACCATCTTGGGCGCTTTTGAGGAACATTCCCAGAAGAGGTCGCTCTCGGAGATTTCAAAAAACAGCTCAGGCTTGTAGTCCTGGGTGCAGACTATCGTCTTGCTCAGACCTGAAGAAGTGACCGTTGCCGTGGTGACGCGGACCTCGGGGCTTTCGTTCTCGGATTTGGGGGCAATGGTGAAATACTTGCCGTCGGGCCCGAGGGTGATGCTCCACAAAGCCTCATCGGCCTTGGGCAGAGACACCTGCCAGTCATAGTTGGCAAGCACCTCCACAGTCCTGGCGTCTGTCTCGCTGCGCTTCCAGGAAAGATTTTCCGCCTTGATGTCAAGATAGGGCTCCTTCGAGGTCTGGACGCATTCCACATCCTTGCTCATACCTTCCGATTCCACCCTTACCTTGGCCGTAAGTTTTGTGGTGCCGGTATTGGCTATTTTAGGGGCTATGGTGAAACATCCGTTCGCCTTGTCTATATTCAGGGCCCAAAGCCACTTTTCGCCTTCCACTATGTCGGCGGTCCAGTCATAATTGGCCGACACCGTCACCTTCCTTGCATCAGTCTCCGTGTCTTTCCACGAAATGGAGGTCGGGGTGACATTGAGACAGGCGGAGCCGGCGGCCTGAGTGCAGGCCACCTTCCAGGTGAGGGTCTTATCCAGACTCGAGGTGCTTACGATGACATTGGTGGAAACAGACTCCGTGCCCGCATTCACCGTCTTGGGGACAATGCTGAAGGATTTGCCGTCTGCGGCGGTTTCAAGCTTCCACTTGTTGAGGTCGGCATCGGCGATGGAAGCCTTCCACTCATAGCTCGAAGATACGGTGACTGTCTTTGCGAGAGTGTCGCCCGAAGTCCAGAAAAGGGAAGAGGGACTCAGGGAAAGAGTGGCCGGGGCCGCCTCCTGGACTATCTTAACCTTTTGTGTTTTCGTGTCGGAAGTGATTGTGACGGTGGTGGCGAGCCTGTATTTTGTCTTATTCTCTGCCTTGGGCGAGACGGTAACCTTGTCCGTGTCCGGCACAAAATTCCAACTCTCCTTGTCCGCCTCCGGGATGGTGGCGGTCCAGTCATAGTTGGATGTCACTTTGATTGCCCTGGCATCCGTCTCGTTGTACTGCCAGGTATATTCGAGCGGAGTCACGCCAAAATAGGATTCTGGCTTGAGGTCCTGTTTGCAGACAATGGTTTTCGAAAGGTTCCGGGAGCTCACCGTCACCGTCGCATAGAGGTCGCTCGGATTGGTGTTGGGAGCCACAGGCGCAATGGAGAAGTGGTCCTTGTCCACCACCAGTTTCCATTTTTCCATCTGTTCGGCCGAGGCAAGCGCCGCCTTCCAGCTGTAATTTGCAGTCACAGTCACGCTCTGGGCAACAGTGTCGCTGTATTTCCACGACAGGGTCTGTGTCGATATCTCCAGAGTGGGGTCCGGATCCTTCTGGCAGGAAAAGAAGGCTATCCCAAGCAGGAGCAGGCACAGGATATATTTTAACTTACTCATTTCCTCGATATTCTTGAAACAAGCAAAGATAACACTCCGGCACCAATTTTCAAAAATTATCCGTTTATGGCCTCAACGGGGGACAACCTGGAGGCCGTATAGGCGGGAATGAGGGAAAACACCAGCCCAAGGCACAGGGCAAGGGCCAGACCCTTCAAGGCAACGGGGACGCTCATCAGGAAGCGCATCCCCATCATCTCCGGCATCAGCAGTCCCGCAAGAGTCACGGCGGCCACCCCCACGAGCCCTCCTGCAAGAGAAATCACAGACCCCTCCACCACATATTGCAGCATTATCACCCATCTTTTCGCCCCGAGAGACTTCTGTATGCCTATTTCGGCTGTCCTTTCCCTTACGCTCACGAACATTATGTTGGCTATGCCGAAGCCTCCTATCAGCAGAGAGAAACAGCCTATCAGAAGCCCCACCCTGCTCAGGGTGGAAAGCAGGGAATCGAGGGCACCGGTAAGGGAACTGACCTCGTTGAGGGCGAAGTTGTCCTCATCCGCGGGCCCCAGACGCCTCGCCGAACGCAGCAGAGTGGAGACCTGCGCCTTCAGGGAGGACATATCCTCGCCGCGGGCAAGGGACAGCACGAGCATCGAGGAGGGCGATGGGAAAAGGCGCCTTGCAGTGGCATAGCCTGTCAGCAGGCAGCAGTCCGTATCCACCACGCTTGCCGTGGCCCGGCCCTGGCGGGCAAACACCCCTACAACCTCCAGCCAGACGCCGCAGACCTGTATCTTGCGGCCTACAGCCTCTTCCGTACCCAGAAGTTTCAGCGCGGTCTCGGCCCCTATGAGACAGATATTCCGTTCGCCGCCTGTCTCGGCGGGGCTGAGGTGGCGGCCGGCAAGCAGGGGAGCCTTCATCAGGGAGCCCATCCCGTCTGTGGCCCCTATCATTTCCACATTGTCCATCTGCGCCGTCCCGAGACGCAGGCTGCCTTCCTTTCTCAGCATAAACACCACATCCTCGGCCGCGGGGCAGGCGTTCCTGATGAATCTGTAATCCTCATATGAAGGTTCGGGACGCTTGAGGTATTCCCACAGAGGAAGTTCCTCCCCGCTGATTTCCTCCTCCCAGGGATAGACATCCACGATGAGCAGATTCCCGCCCACCGCGGTGAGAGAACGGCTGATATTGCGTTCAAGGGCACTGACCACACACATCACAGCCACAACACAGAACACGCCTACAGCCACGCCGGAGAGTGACAAGGCGGAGCGGAACCTGTCGGTCCGCAGCGAGGTGAGCGCCACCTTGACGCTCTCCCTCATCAGAGTGAAGAATAACATAAGCTACTTCGTTACGCCTAAGCGTTTTTTCAAATCTCTGAGTGTGTCGAAGGCATCAAGGGGAGTGATGGAGTTGAGGTCCAGGTCGCGAAGAGTGTCGCGTATAGACTCGAGCAGGGGGTCATCGAGGCTGAAGAGACTCATCTGGACCGGCTGAGTCTCCGTTGTGGCTTTGCGAAGCTGGCGGACAGAATGGACTTCCTTCTGGTCCGAGCCCTCTTCAAGTTTCTTGAGTATTTTTTCGGCATTGCGCACCACATCGACGGGCATACCCGCCATACGCGCCACGTGGATACCGAAACTGTGGGCTACACCGCCGGGGCAGAGTTTGCGCAGGAAGAGCACCTTCCCGTCCTTCTCCTTGACGGCAATATGGTAGTTGTGGCAACGCTTGAGGCTGTTCTCAAGTTCGTTGAGTTCGTGGTAGTGGGTGGCGAACAAGGTCTTGGCCCCGTCGCCGTGGGCGTGGATGTATTCCACTATCGCCCAGGCTATGGACATCCCGTCAAAGGTGCTCGTGCCGCGGCCTATCTCGTCGAGCAGTATAAGAGACCTCTTAGTCATATTGTGCAGGATGGTGGCCGTCTCGAGCATCTCCACCATAAAGGTGGATTCGCCCCGCGAGATGTTGTCCGAGGCACCCACGCGGGTGAAAATCTTGTCGCAGATGCCTATATGGGCCTCGGCTGCGGGCACGAAGGATCCTATCTGGGCCATCAGCACTATCAGGGCGCTCTGGCGCAGCAGGGCACTCTTACCGGACATGTTCGGGCCTGTCAGTATTATGATCTGCTGTCGGGTGGAATCGAGCAGGAGGTCGTTGGCGATGTATGCCTCCCCCGTTTCCATCGTGCGCTCAATGACAGGGTGGCGACCCTGTTTTATCTCCAGTTCCAGGGAATCATCCACCAGGGGACGGCAATAATGCCACTCATTGGCGACCCAGGCAAAGGAACAGAGGCAGTCCAGACGGGCTATGACCCGTGCATTCGCGAGAATCTGCTGCACCTGCTGCTGCACGGCGGCAACCACCTCGGCATACAGCCGGGCCTCTATCTCCACTATACGCTCCTGCGCCCCCGTGATTTTCTCCTCGTACTCCTTGAGTTCAGGAGTGATATAGCGCTCGGCCGATACCAGGGTCTGCTTGCGTATCCATTCTTCAGGCACCTTGTCCTTGTAGATGTTGCGCACCTCGAGGTAATAGCCGAACACATTGTTGAAACTGATTTTCAGGGAACTGATGCCGGTGCGTTCCGACTCGCGGGCACAGATGCCGTCAAGGATTTCCTTGCCGTGCTGTTCTATGGCCCTGAGTTCGTCCAACTCGGTGGACACACCGTCTGCTATGACGTTCCCCTTGCCTACGCTCTGGGCGGGATTGGGGCAGATGTGCGTCTTTATGTAGCGTACAAGCTCGCTGCAGGGGTGGATGCTCCCGGCCAGATGGCGGGTCTGGTCAGAGGCGGCGCTGTCATACAGCATCTGCTTCAGGGGGGTCAGCTCGCCCAGGCCGCGCTGTAGTTGCAGGACCTCGCGGGGAAGGATGCGTCCGGCAGCCGCACGGCTTATGATGCGTTCCAAGTCGCCTATCTTGCCCAGCCTCTCATACAGCTGGCTGCAGAAATCCGGTTTGGAGGCAAGGTCCGCCACCACCTCCTGGCGGGCATTGATTTCCTTTATGTTCTTTGCCGGCATCGCTATCCACTCGCGAAGCTGGCGGGAGCCCATAGGTGTGGCGCAGTGGTCAAGCACGGCGCGCAGTGAAAGGCCTGTTTCCTCAAGGGGGCTGAGCAGTTCCAGGTTGCGTATTGTGAACTTGTCCAACCACACGAAATCCCCGGCATCTATGCGCCTGATGCTGCAGATGTGGGAAAGGGTGCGCTGGGGGGCGAACTCGGACCTGGTCTGGCCGTTGTTCTCAAGATAAAAAATAGTCGCGCCGGCGGCGGTCAGAGCAAGGGTGAGAGTCTCCACTCCAAAGCCCTTCAGGGAGTCTGTGCCGAAATGTTCTCTGAGCTTGATGAGGGCGGACTCATACACGAAGGCCCATTCGTCCATCGTTGAGACATAGGTGTTGGCGGCCTTGCCTGTCAGGAACCTGTCGCGAAAGCCCTTTTCATAACCCTTCTGCACAAGCACCTCCTTGGGGCTGTAGTCGCCCAGGAGCACCTCTATGAAGTCAAGGGGGCCTTCTGACACTTTGAGTTCCCCTGTGGAGACATCCAGAAAGGCCACACCCGCCCTGTCCTTGAAGAAGGCAAGCGCCGCGAGATAGTTGTTGTCGCCGGCGTTCAAAAGCTGCTCGTTATATACCACACCGGGAGTCACCAGTTCGGTCACGCCCCTCTTGACCAGTTTCTTGGTCATTTTAGGGTCTTCCAGCTGGTCGCATACGGCCACCTTGTAGCCCGCTCTCACGAGTTTGGGAAGATAGGTGTCCAGGGAGTGGTGAGGGAAGCCGGCAAGGGAAGTGTCCTTGTCCGCTCCGTTTGAGCGTTTGGTAAGGAGTATGCCCAGGATTCTCGAGGCAGTCTCAGCATCCTCACCATAGGATTCGTAGAAGTCACCCACACGCATCAAAAGTATTGCCTCAGGGTTTTGGGCCTTGAAGGCAAAGTACTGCTTCATCATCGGTGTGGGCTCCTGAAGGCTCATAGTCTGTCACAGATATCTAGGAAGGCCTTTGCGTCCGGACCGTCTCCGAGGGCCACGGGAGCCCCGGTATCACCTCCTTCACGCACTGATATGTAGAGCGGCACCTGACCCAGAAGGGGTATTCCCGCCTCTGCGGCCATTCTCGCGCCTCCGTCTTTTCCGAAGATGTAGTATTTATGGTCCGGAAGTTCGGCGGGAGTGAACCAGGCCATATTCTCCACAAGCCCTGCCACGGGCACGTTCACATCCTTGTGGCGGAACATATTCGTGCCTCTGACCACATCAGCAAGGGCCACATCACCCGGGGTGGTCACAATCAGGGCACCGCTCAGGGTTATGTCGTGGACGAGGGATATGGCTATGTCGCCCGTTCCGGGAGGCAGGTCTATGAGCAGATAGTCCAACTCTCCCCATTTCACCTGCAATATCATCTGTTTCAAGGCATTGCAAGCCATAGGACCCCTCCAGATGAGAGCCTGTTCGGGGGTGGCGAAATAGCCTATGGACATCCATTTCACCCCATATTTCTCTATGGGAAGCAGCAGATCCACACCGCCTTCCTCCGCAGCCGGCTCCATTTCGGGAACCGCTTCTTCCGTACCCGTCATCTTCGGCACCGAGGGACCGTAAATGTCGGCATCCGCCAGGCCCACCCTGTAGCCTTTGCGGGCAAGGGCAACGGCAAGGTTGACGGCCACGGTGGATTTGCCCACGCCGCCTTTACCTGAGGCTACGGCTATGATTTTCGACACGCCCTGCAACTGTTTGTCATCAAGTTCACCAACGGTCTTTTTGGTCTTGCGCTGCCGCACCAAATCCACTATCACCGCCTTTTTGTCCGGGAAAGCCTTCGCGAGGGCCTCCTCACAGGATTTCTTGATTGACGCGGAAAGCGGGTCGGGGCCGGGCCAGACGAGGCGGAAGCGGATTTTGTCCGAATCCACCCTCACATCCTCCACTATGCCCGCGGAAACGATGTCCTGCTCAAGGGCTGGATGGACTATGCCTCTGAGTATGCCGAGTATCTGCTGTTCCATTATTTCTCCGGGGCGGGGGCTGTGCTGCTGAGGAAAAGTTCGTCCATCTGGACTGCGTCTATGAGCGAAGGCGCGTCTATCATCACGTCACGGCCCTGGTTGTTCTTGGGGAAGGCGATGAAGTCGCGGATGCTCTCCTGGCCTCCGAAGAGGGCGCACACGCGGTCGAAACCGAAGGCAAGACCTCCATGAGGAGGGGCGCCGAAGCGGAAGGCGTTGATGATGAATCCGAACTTGTACTCCGCATCCTCCTTACTGATGCCCAGAATCTCGAACATACGGCTCTGCACATCCGCCTGATGGATACGGATGGAACCGCCGCCGAGTTCCGTGCCGTTGAGCACGAAGTCGTAGGCATTGGCGCACACGCGCTCAAGGTCTTCCTTCCTGTCGCTGTAATACCAATCGAGATGCTCGGGCTTGGGGGCGGTGAAGGGATGGTGCATAGCGTAGAAACGGCTGTCCTCCTCGCTCCACTCGAACAGGGGGAAGTCCACAACCCACAGGGGGGCGAAGTCATCAGGCCTGCGCAGACCGAGTCTGTTGCCCATCTCCAGACGAAGCACTCCGAGCATAGTCTGGGCCTTTCTCTTTGCCCCGCACAGCACGAGTATCATATCACCCTTCTTAGCCTCAAAGACCTTTGCCACGTCCTCAAGCTGCTCGGGGGTGTAGAATTTGTCAACGGAAGACTTGATGCTGCCATCAGCATTGCATTTGATATATACAAGACCTTTCGCTCCGACCTGGGGCCTTTTCACCCATTCGGTCAGCTCGTCGATCTGCTTGCGTGTGTATTCGGCGGCGCCGGGAACGCAGATGCCTCCCACATACTCCACGGAGTCGAAAACGGAGAAGCCGCAGCCCTGCACCTTCGCGGTGATGTCCTTGATTGTCATCCCGAAGCGGATGTCGGGCTTGTCGGAGCCGTAGTTGTCCATCGCGTCGTACCAGCTCATACGGGGAATCTTGGGAGCAATCTCCACCCCTATCACGTTCTTGAACAGGGTGCGCATCATCCCCTCGAAGGTATTGAGCACGTCCTCCTGCTCCACGAAGCTCATCTCGCAGTCAATCTGTGTGAACTCGGGCTGACGGTCCGCCCGCAGGTCCTCGTCTCGGAAGCAGCGCACAATCTGGAAATAACGGTCATAGCCGGCCACCATCAGCAGCTGCTTGAAGGTCTGGGGGCTCTGGGGAAGGGCATAGAACTGGCCGGGATTCATACGTGAAGGCACCACGAAGTCGCGGGCTCCCTCCGGAGTGGACTTGATTAGATAGGGTGTCTCTATCTCGAGGAATCCGAGGGCGTCAAGATAGTTGCGCACCTCTATGGCCATCTTGTGGCGGAGTTCGAGGGCCCTTTTCAGGGGAGCCCTGCGCAGATCGAGATAACGGTATTTCGCCCTGAGCTCTTCGCCTCCGTCCGATACCTCCTCGATGGTGAAGGGAGGGGTCTGGGCGGCGTTGAGCACTTTTATGGCCGCAAGGGAAATCTCTATCTCGCCCGTCTCTATTTTTGTGTTCTTGCTCTGACGCTCACGCACTGCACCCTGGGCCTGGATGACCCATTCGCGGCCAAGGCGCCCTACCTGCTCATTCAACTCCTGGGAAGCGCTGTCATCGGCCACAAGCTGTGTGATACCATAACGGTCGCGCAAATCTATGAAGGTCATGCCTCCCATCTTTCTTACTTTCTGGATCCATCCCGATAGAGTGACGTTCTTACCGGCATCGGCGAGGCGGAGTTCGCCGCAAGTGTGAGTTCTGTACATAATTTTTCTGCTTTTACAAGGCTGCAAATTTACTTTTTTTATTCAAGGCTCACAATCTAATTTGCAAAAGATTGGCCCCCCACGGAACTAACCACTTTTCCGTGAGGGGCCTGAGAAAGAAACCACTAACCACTTTTTTTAGTTCCAGGTGCCTACGCTTCCTGTGAAGCCTATGCTGCGGGCACCTACGGGGAGTATGATGTTGTAGCTGAACTCGCCGCCCTGGCGGAAGGTTCCGCTCTCTGAAGCCTCGTGGGTTCCCTCGAATACGAGGTAGCCGTTGCTGTAAACCTTGTAGTTAACCACCACTTTCACGTCTCCGGCGGCCTGGGGTACCAGGTACATCTTGCTTTCAAGTTCACCGATTTCTATGCTGCCGCGCTCCTCCAGGGGCTGCATTCTGCCGCTCTCGAAGCTGTACTCACCGCTCAGGGCCACGTTCTCCATCACTATGGACTCTACCTCGAACTCCACATTGGAGGCATTTTCGGGACGGATGTTCACGTTCACCTTCGTCATCACTGACTTCAGTTTGAGGTTCATTTCGGCACCGGCCCTGTCGAAGTTCTGGCTGCAGGCCTTGACGTCTTCGCTTGCGCTGCGGTTCACTGTATATCTGAAGCTGTCGTTCACTATCTCTATGTTGCTCGGGCTTACGGCCTGGACGCTCATCACGGCGCCTCCTTCGAGTTCGGGCCAGTAGTTAACCCTGTTGCTTCTGTAGATGCTGCCGTTGGAGTTGAATATGTCGCTGAAGTAAAGGCTGCGCTCCCCGCCGTTTACTATATAGGCATTTACTCTGGCGCTCTCAATGTCTGAGTCTGACTTGGTCAGGTCAGTGTTGACCATTACTATCTCCTGTGCGTATGTGCGGGTGGCGGGAGTCTCCATCTGATTGCAGGATGTGAAGCATACGATGGTGGTTACGAGAGCGATGCGGGCGATGGTTGTCAAGGTTTTCATTTTTTGTAATTTTAAAGGGTTAATGTTTCGTGTGACTTTCTGAGTGCAAAATTACAGCCCCAGCGCCCGGAGAGGAAACAGCTTTGTCCAACTCGTGTGGAGAAAAAAACAAGCGCCGCATTTCTGGATTTTTCCGTGATTTTTGGCTAATCTCACATCTGTTGGAAATAGCCCAAAACAGCCCCAGCGCCCGTGTGTTTTTGTGCAGAATCCCCCTTGGACATTTTTACAAATATCCTCTGCAAACCCCTGTAAGGGCGTTTTTGGACTTTTGGATTTTTTTACACACACGCAAAAAATCCCGCCCTTTGCTTTCACACAGGGCGGGATTTTCACATTATTTTTTTCGCCTACAGCCTGCCGGGTTTGTCGGGAGGGAGATTGTTGAAGACCGGAGTGGCCACAGCGGGAGGCAGAGCGGAACTTGCTTTTCCGAAAACGGTGAATTCTATCAGGCCGAGTGGATTGTTTTTGGGCCAGTCGGTGACTGTAAGTTTCACAAAACGGCACTCCACCGGAGCGATTTCCTCAAAGATGGTGTCCTTGGACTTTTCATTTCCGGTCCTGTCAAGTGCAGTCGTCCACACATTTCCGTCCAAAGATGTCTCTATCCTGTATCTGTAGATCTGGGGCGTGAAGGGCCCTCTGCCCCAGCCCATCATCCTGCGGGAGCCGCCGCCGAACATCAGCCTGACACCGTCGATGGTGAAGAGTTCCACCACATCGAAGCGGGTGGCGGGGGAGAGTTCGACCATAATGCTCGGCTCCGCGTCATCCTCGGACGGCATCCACCAGGTGCCGCTGTTGTTGTCAAGCGCATACGAGGCGTAGTGGCCGTCCTTCTCCGAAGAACAGTTTGACAGGGCGTTCATTGCCCTCATCTTGTTGATGGTGACCGGCAGGGAACCGCTGTCGCCCTCGCCCGCATCCGCCACGGCTCCGGGAGCCCACTGGGGCGTATCGGTGATTGTGACCGAAAGCTGGCCGTCCTTGTCCACAAGCACGCGGTCCATACCTATGCGGCGGCCACCGGGAGGATTGGAGAGCACGATGGTGTAGAACTGCCAGATGCCACCGTCAGGGCCTTTCAGCATACTTCCGTGCGCCGTGCCTGTGACCAGACCTTCTGTCTTGCGCAGAAGAGGGTTGTTGCCGGCGTAGGTATACGGTCCCAGAGGGGATTTCGCGGTATAGTAGCCCTCGGCATAGGTTTTCCACTGGGTGCCGGAAGCGGAATACTGCAGATAGTAGGTGTCGCCCAACTTGAAGACCCAGGGGCCCTCTATCCAGGCCACCCCCTGATACTCGTTCATCTCGCCGTAGCGCTCCCACTCGTGTTCCGCATTGAAGCCGAACAGATGCTGCACGGGCCCCACGAAGCGGCTGATGTCGTCGGGGTCCAGGGCACAGCCGTAGATGCCGCTGATGCCGCGTCCGGGCCAGAAAAGGTAGGGTTTGCCGTCATCGTCTATGAAAATATGGGTGTCAAAGGCACCATTCCAGCCGGCCTCTATGCTCGGGACATCCTTCCACTGGCTGAAAACCTCATAGGGTCCGAGGGGATTGTCGGCCACATAGACGGGGCTGTCGTTGCCCGTCATATAGAACTTGTCCTTGTAGCGCACCACATCGGGGGCCACGGGAACGTGGGCCACGGGATGGAACTCCCAGTCGGTCATATTCTCCGACACCCAGGCTCCGCCGCCCGTGCAGTACATATAATAGCGGCCCTGATGCTCTATGACAGACACATCACCGGCCGCGTTCCCTCCTGGGCCGATTTCCATAGGCAGGGGGTTGCAGTAGCGCGTGCCCTCCGCCGCGCTTATCAGATTTACCTTGTTCGAAAGGGGACTGCCGCAGGCGCACATAAGCGCGAGGACAGGCAACAACATCGGAGCCTTGTTTTTCATAGTCTATTTTTGGTTGAGTTTTCTGATTACGCGGGCCGGGTTGCCCACAGCGAGACTGTCCGCGGGAATGTCGTGTACAACCACCGCCCCGGCACCTATCACGCACCTGTCCCCTATGCTCACTCCCGGGCAGATTGTGGCGTGACCTCCTATCCAGCATCTCTCGCCTATGCTGACAGGCTTGCAGTATTCCCACTCGTCACGCTCATCCGCATCGAGGGGATGGCCGGCCGTGTAGATATGCACCCCGGGGGCAATCCTGGTGTTGCGTCCGATTGTGACCTTCGCCCCGTCGAGAATCACGGCTCCGAAATTGATGAACACCCCCTCGGCCGCACAGATGCCATCGCCGTAGTCGCAATAAAAAGGCGGCTCTACAAAAAAGTCAGGAGCCGAATTGGGGAATATGGACCTGCTCACCTCCTTCATTTTGTCCGTATGGTACTCGGTCACATTCAGGCGATGCAGTTTTTCCTTGGTCCGCCGCCTGAAGGCCACCATTTCCGGAGTGTGGGCATCATAGGGCTGCCCGCTGCGCATTGCATTTATTTCTTCTTCCAGACTTCTCATAGAGGTATTCCTTGTCTAATCGTCAAAACTCAGGAGCAGACGGTACAGGTCATTGTATGTTGCCAAAGAACTGTGAGGCGCCCTTTCAAATTCACCTGCATTGTTGTATCTGTATATCGCATTGTCCGCACCTGAGATGAAAATGCCCGGTTTGTAGTTCTTCGTCTCGTTCGCTTTTGGAGCTATGCCCAAAGCTATGCTTTTACCTATATTGTTTTTTGATTTTACATCAACAATATCTGTCATAATTTCAGGGGCTATAGACCGCAACAGTTCCCATCCAAAGCCCTGTTTTTCAGGCTTTCCCTTCATAATTATCTCTATATATTTGGTACAAAATACCTTCCAAGGCTTATCACTAAGACTCGCGAGATCTTCTTGGGTGAAAGCATACTCACATCCAAACTTACCATCATCATCACCATTTTTTTTATAATTTTCATAAAACATATTTTGAATCACTTTGTGCTTCCAGTTTCCCAATTTCCAGTTGCCCCGTCCAAGACGAGCTGTGTTTATTTTTTTACCAACTAACGGAATGGCTCTTAGAGATCTCAGACTGACTCCTGCCTTCTTTAACTCAGCGTTGTTGCATTCCTTTTTGAGACATTCGGCATAAAGTGCTTTAAGCGTTGCATCTGCATCATTTTCGGCCCCTATCCCAAAAGCATTGCTCCAACAGGCTGTTATTTTTGGTTTATAATCATTCAAAAAGTCCATTCCATCGATTTGCTTGAATACATTGATGAACTCATCTCGTTTTTTCATAGGTGCATTGGGGGTTGGCCGACAGTTGTCCAAGATTTTGTCTGCGGCATACATTATTTCATCTGCAATTTTGTCTCCAACACGAATCTCCTGATTATCGAAATAGTTCTCAAATTTTTCAGGGTCACTGTACTTCCCTCTCATATCACCTAATTTTATATACAAATCGTCATTTAATTCTCCTTCTTCAGTAAAGCAATTATATCCCGCATCACTGATTTTTTTGTTGCCAACATTCAAGAAGTCTTTTGGGAGAGGCTTCAAACTCCCTGCATCGCCACAAAATTTGTCATTGAATTCCGTTAACAGTTCATATATATTTTCTACCTGACGACGGGTGTCAACATAGTTTATATATATATTGTCTATAGACCCGCTTACCCAGGCATACGCCTTTGTCAGCCTGGTATAGCATTTCTCCACGTGGGATTTCGGATTGATTGCATCATTTTCAGTCTCCACACAATCATTGAAGACCATGGGGTTCTTGCCTTGGACAAGGAAGATATTGCCAAGTGATGAGATGCTCACAGTTCCCTCTATTGGTTTGTAAGCCAATCCCATTATAAAACGCGTCATCTTGAAGTCTATCACAACGTATTTAATTATTTTTCCTATAGCGGCGGCATACTTATGGGGGTTCCTTTTCTTCTCGTCTGCTATCACAGAATCCAATGCCACTGATGACTTCATTATCAGGTTGTTTCCCGCCTCAAGGGTGATGTTCATACCCTTGATTGTTATGTCTCCCTTGGGAGCATTTATGCTTATGCCGGTCAGGGCATTCAGAGAGATGTCTCCAAGAGGGGATTTTATGGATATCTGCCTGTTAGATGCAGACATGCTTATACAGTAGGTGCCGACATTGTCCCTGAATGTGATTCCACCGCCGGGCCAATTGGAGCCGGCCGCTTCCTTAAGTCCCGGAATTGATGATATGGCAGATCCGGCTATGCCTCCGGCCAACGACCCGATTAAACCGGACAAAGCTCCCTTTGATGTATCGTTAAACACAATGGAGTGACCATTGGGGGAGGATATGCTGTTTGTAAGACCGTGCGCAGCATCATTGTTGTAACTCCACCCGCGCTTGGAATCAGTAAAGCCCGGTTTAGCATTCTCTGAGTTGTTCGGCAGGGCTCCTATGATATACGGCCTCTCCATATTGTTCCCCTCGTATCCCACCATCACAAAATCACCCTTCCTCGGAATGAAGGAAAAGCCTCTCGAGCCGGTCTTCATAGGGGATGTCATACGCAGAAGGGGGGAGGGGGCGGCACCGTATTTGGCATCATAATACTGCCAGGGATACCTTATGCGCACCCTGCCCATATTCTCGGGGTCCACACTCGTGACAAACTTGTCATCCGAGGTCCATACCACAGCAGCCTGAGGCCCTGAAGTGACCACAAGGGGTATTTCCTCGTGAAAGTCAGGCAGAGGGATTTCTGTTTCCGTTTCAGTTCCTTGTGCGTCCTTAACCTTTTCCTTATACAGCGGAACCAGCTTGACTTTGTAGTCAAAACGGCCTTGGGACTCCGGTCTGTTGAAGGAAAACTCCACCTCATTCACCACATATTTGCCCTCGGTCATAAAATCACGCTCACAGCTGACTATCTCCCCAAGATACACATTATAGATGGAGTTGTGGTACTGCAGACAGAAGGAGGACTTGTGCACATTCTGCATCTTGCGCTGGAGTTTTACAAAAAAACCCGCTTCCATAAACTGGTCCCCTGAGAAAGTCACATTGACATTGGGTCTTTCCTCTTCCACATTTCCAGCGGCCATAGCTTCAATAAACGCATCTGAAATAGGATTCACTGCCGCCGATAAAAATGCACTTATTATAAAGTCTGTTGTATTATAGGGACTGATAACATCGTTGAGCACATCAGGCAGATGTGTAAGCAAAGCTTTCGGTATGGATTCCGTCCAGAATTTTTTTTCAGCCAGTATCCTTACTGTTCCTTTTCCTCCCGCCCTGGTATTATTTTCGGTATCATCATTCTTGGCGGCCTCAGGCACGGCCATATCATCATAATAGTCCCGTTTTTCGCTTGTCTGCCACTCAGAGGATTTGAACATGCGATAGTCCTTGCTCCATACTTCAGGGGCACCGCCTGACAGGCCGGAAGGGCTGGCGTTGGGAAATTCGAACCTTTCGGAATACCCCGGCTTCTTGAGTTCCCTTGTGTTCTTGTCCATCTTCTTTCTGCCTATGTGCAACTTGCCCTGGTCATAGAAAAGGTATTCTCCGCAGCGGTAGCACACCCTCCGCAGGAAACTGTAGAAAGACTCGTTGTACTGGACAAGGTAGGGCATCCGGTCGCTCGCGCTGATTATCTCAAAGAACTCTTCCGGTTTGCGTCCTATCTTCTTGTTGTTATCCTCCCATTCGGGCTCTGTCCAATCCAGTTTCTCCTGGTGCAGATACACTCCTCCCTTGTCGTCCTTTTTAACATAACCCAACTCCATATCTACGATGTCCAACAACCTGCTGCCGGTATAGACCTTGCAGAACTTGTCCAGCGTCAGGAAATAGTCGGGGGAATATGCAGTGCAGTACAGGGTGAAAGAGGCCATGTCCTGCATTCCCTCCACGGCGATTCTTTCAATCACATACTGTTTTGCCACGTCCTCGTGATCGCTGCTGTTGAGTTCTATTCTCACCACTCCACCCTTCAGAATGTAGTTGGCATCCTCCACCGCTTGCTTGTAAACGACATTGTTTTCACCGGTCTTCACGCTGAGCGTGAAATCAAGGGTATTGTAGGAATAAACCTGCTTGCGCAGTTTGAAATCCACCAAAGACACCTCACAACCTTCCACACTTTTGGATGTATGAGAGAAGACATCGGGTTTGAAGGTGTTGTTCAGTGAACTCTCCGGCTGGGTTCGGAAGGTTAAATAAACATTTGGTGTTCCTCTTTTTCCGTGGAACTCACAATCTATGGAGAATTTTACCATATAATTCATTGAGGTTTCCATAACTTCCTGCTTTTGAGTGTTTTACTTTGATACTATAGGTGTCTTGACGGATGCGCTCGCCTTCACGGTGGTCGCCTCCACATTGCTTTGGGCCTTGACATTGGATGCGCTCACATCCTTGCTGACTTTCAGGCTCTTGGTGGCCTCCAGTTCGCCGTCTATCTTGGTCTCCGCCTTGATGCCGGCATTCTTGACCTCGACATCGGCCTTGTCTCCCTTCAGCGTCAGGGCCTTCTCCTTTATGTCTATGGTCAGGTCCTTCTCGTTCTGAGCCACGGCAACGGAGGTCTTGGCATTCAGGCTGATGTTATCAGCCTCCACGGTCAGAGTCTTGGACATAGTCTTTTCGTCCTTGTTCACCCCGCCTATGCTGAGATTCTGTGCTGTAGCCGTAATCTTGCCCTCTGCCGTAAGCTGGGCGGGCTTGCCCTCTTTATCAAAGTCCTGGGCCTGGAGCAGGGTCTCCTTTGAGGTCAGGCTGATCTTTCCCTTGCCCTTGTTCTCGTGGTCGTTTGTAGAAACGGCCACGCTTTCTATGTTCATTGTGAACGCGCTGCCTTCCGTCAGGGCTGTGTTCTTTGTTTCCTTGTCATCGGCCTCCGTGGTCATTGCATCCACTGTCAGGGTCTTGGTGATGACGCTTATGTTTCCTTTGGGGGTGACGGTTTCTTTCTTGTCCTTCATTTCATGTTTGGCGGCATCCAAGAGGATGTTCTCTGCGAAAAACATTATATTCCCCTTGTCGCCCGCCTTGTGGGCGGCGGACATCTCTATATTGCCGCTTTCCACTCCGAACAAAGAATCATCCTCTCCCGTACCTGAGAAGAAGACTCCGTCTGCCGTAACGGAGAAAAAGGTCTTCTGGTCTTTGATGGGATACTTATACTTGTCAAGCCCTTCCTTGCGGCAGGCTTCCGTCTTGTATTTCAAGGTATTGCTTATGTATTCGTCCAAGGCCGACTTTAACTCTGCAAGGTTGTCCTCAAATTCCCGGCGGTTGTCGTGAGTTTCCACATAATCCTTTACATTAATACCGAGGGCGGACTCCAATGCCGCCATACCGGGAACGCTTGACAATATGGAACTCGTTTTTTCTTCCTCAAAGCATTTGAGTATATCCTCAACGCGCTGCTTCGCATCCTTGGCGGCATCCTTTGCCGCATCGGAGATTTTCTTCGCGTTCTCTGAAGCCGACTTCAACTGCTCTGCACGGGCTTCGCCTATGGGGCCGGCCACCTCCACTCCTGTCTCCGCACAAAGGCGTATGCCTCCGGCGGGCGCGGAAACAAGATCGTCGGGGAAAATGCCTGACTGGTTTGCCAGATCGCTCTGTATGGTGATGTCACGTGCCTGCATAGTGATGGAGGAAACTCCATCCACGCTGTCCTCATCTCCATCCACGCCGGGATTCACTGCCAGGGAACTGATGTGTGGCGCCCTGTTGTTGATGGCGTTCATAGCCTCAAGGGACACGGTTGATGAACGGAGGGTGACAGCACCGCCGCCCCTGCAGATTCCGTACTGGTCCACATCGCCTATTATTATCTCCGGAGCGGAGAGGATTATGCAGTTGTCATCCCTTATGTATTTCCCCACGGGCAGGCTTTCCTGCAGGACACCGCGCGTCTGGGCAAGAGACTTTTTCAGGGAGCGGAGTTCTTCCACCTCCGTGGCCGTGATGTTGTACAGTTTGTCAACAGCCTCCTTCAGGAGTTTCAGATTGTCTAATTCCATAATAGCGCTTTTTAATTGAATATCATTGTCCCGGGCTGGAATTTATCAGCCGACTCATCAATAATGGAGGAAGTCTTATCCTCTCCCTGAATACTTTCATTGAACTTTTTCAGGATGCGCTCCTGTATGTCCTCATCCACAGGATCCGGCTCTATGACACGCTCCTTTGCCTTGTCCTTGTACAGGGGACGCTTGCCGTTGGTCTTGTAGTAGGCATTGGACTCCTTTATCTCCTTGAGTTTCCTCTCGTGCAACTTCTCCACCTGGGATTTATGGATGTCATACTCCAGGTCAAGGTCTTCCTTCAGGCTTTTCACAAACTCCGGCGATGTTCCGTCAAGATGTGTCGTGACCTTTGTCCAGGACAGTGAGTACTGGAGATCTATGGCGGCCTTGGTCTCGTTGTACAGATAGTCAGCCGCCTTTGTATAGAGGTCACACAACTCATCCGTCATATCAGGCACACCCACTGCCAGAATCTGCTCTTTGGGCCGGGCGGATTTTTCAGAGCCTTCTTCGGAATCTTCCTCCTCCTCTGTATAAGGGCTGTCTATGAACTCCACCTTGAAATCCGGATGAGCCTCCTTTATGGCTTTCGGAAGCAGGATGGAATAGAGTTTCTCCTTCGGGAAAATGTGGAAGGTATAGTCATCCGCGATGCAGGCTTCTGCCATATCTTCTATCTGAAGAGTGGCCTGCTCTATCTCATACTGCACGCTGAGCAGTTGTTCCGCTTCGGCTTTCACACAAAGGAAACTGTAACGCAGTCTCATCTGCGAATAGTTTGATGAAAAGCTCTGTATGGCTTTTGCCAATGCCTCGTTGATTTCGTTTATCATAATCCTGTCTGAATGTTTGGGGTAAAGTTAAGATTTATTTTGGAATGTTATATCTTTGTGTCCAGGAACTCTTGACTATGAAAAGCAAATACCTTACCATTTGTGCAATCGCGCTTGCCCTTGTGGCGGCGGTGCTGATTCCCAAAATCATAAAGAACCACCGGAACTCAAAACTTCCCCTGCAGGAGCAGGCCCTCATTGTCTTCTCCGAGGGCAATTGCCTCAGGTGCCATTCCCAAGCCCCGGTCCATCCCTGGTACCACTCTGTGCCCGGGCTTGCCGACAAGGTGGAAAAGGCGGCGAAAGAAGGTGTCAGGGCCATAGATCTGGAAAGCAGCCTTGCACAGCTCAACACCCCGAAGGGGATGAGTCTGCCGGATGTGATACGGATAGAGAATGCCGTGAAACACATGCAGACAAGGGCTGTGCTGACTAACAGGGAGGTGGACAAGATAAAGGAGTGGATGCGTGACTACCGCCAAAGCCGCTATCCCAACTCAAACGCCGACCATTTCAAGAACGAAGCCATACACGTGATTCCCGATGTTTCCCCCCTCCCGGTTGACACCGCCAAGGCAAAGCTCGGAAAGGCCCTCTTCCTCGACACGAGGTTTTCTGCGGACAACAGCCTTTCCTGCGCGAGCTGCCACCTTCCGGAGGAGCATTTTGTGGACCACGAACAGGTCTCTGACGGCGTGGCAGGGGCAGTTGGCACGGTCAATGCCCCCACGGTGCTCAATTCGGTGTTCAACTTCGTCCAGTTCTGGGACGGCAGGGCTGTCACCCTCGCCGAACAGGCTGCAGGTCCTCCAGTGAATCCCGTGGAGATGGCCTGCAAGTCGTTTGATGAGATTGTGGAGAAGTTTGTCAGGGACAAGGAGTTTATGAAGGCCTTCGGAAAAGTGTATTCCGAAGTCACGGAGGCTACCCTCACCGATGCCATCGAACATTATGAGCGCAGTCTCATCACCCCCGGCGGCCCCTTTGACAGTTATCTTAAAGGCAACGCCCTGGCCATCAGCCCGGAGGCCATAGAAGGCTATGCCCTGTTCAAGGACAACAACTGCGCCGGCTGCCACTCCGGACCCAATGCCGGAGGCCTGAGTTTTGAGTATATGGGCCTCAAGCACGACTATTTCGCCGACAGGGGCGAGTGCGCCGAAGTTGTGGATGACAACGGGCATTTCAATGTCACCGGCAATCCTTACGACCTCCACAGGTTCAAGGTTCCCGGCCTGAGAAATGTGGCTTACACCCAGCCCTATTTCCACGACGGCAATGTGGTCAGTCTCGAACAGGCGGTGAAGGATATGGCCTGGTATCAGTATGGAGTGAAACTCAGCGGAGAAGAATGCGCCAAGATCTGCGCCTTCCTCGAAACCCTATAGACTATGCCGGACCGCAAAAGCTCGAAAACCGCTTCTTCCGACCTGTTCAACCGCTACATCTGGCTGGCCAACACTGTCTATTCGGCGGGGAGCATCACCTTCGCGGAGATTGCGGCGAAATGGCTGCAGTCCCGGTGGAACAGTGACGGCAGCGAACTTCCCTTACGCACCTTCCACGACCACCGCAAGGCCGTTGAGGAAATGTTCGACATCAACATCGAGTGCGACCGCAGGAACGGTTTCCGCTACCATATAGAAAATGCTGGCGACCTGGACAAGGGCAAGCTGCGCAAGTGGCTGCTCGGCTCGATGGCCGTCAATAACCTGCTCTCAGAAGGCAGGAGCCTGCACAAACGCATCCTGCTGGAAGAAATCCCTTCGGGCATAAATATGCTGTCCACCTTCATAGAGGCGATGAAAGACGGACGGAGAATCCGCGCCCACCACAAAAGTTTCCACAAGAGCGAAGAGTACGACTTCGTCCTCGAGCCCTACTGCACCAAACTGTTCCACCAGAGATGGTATGTCCTCGGACGCAATGTGGAGAAGGACAGCCTCCGCGTATATGCCCTTGACAGGCTGTCGGAAGTCGGGATTTTGCCTGAAAATTTCAGTCTGCCCGAGGATTTTGACGGGGAGGAGTATTTTTGCGACTACTTCGGAGTATGGGCGGATTCGGATGTGGAACTCCAGACTGTGCGGATAAAGATTTTCGGGGCAAGCTGTGACTACACCCGCTCCCTGCCCCTCCATCATTCCCAGAAAGAAATCCTGAGCGGACAGGGCTGGGCCGTCTTCGAGTACCGTATCCGGCCGACAAAGGATTTCATCAACGAGCTTGCCGGAATGAGCGAATACTC
>JABUTN010000003.1:96564-102018 GCA_021443665.1 Bacteroidales bacterium
AAAGAGGACATAAGGGAGAGAATCCGTGCCGCTTCTGCACTCTACGAGTGATATTTTTCTTATTTTTGCCCCCGCATTTTAAAAACCATCCCTTATGTCACTTCGCTGCGGTATAGTAGGGCTGCCCAACGTGGGCAAATCCACCCTTTTCAATTGCATCAGTTCCGGCAAGGCTCAAGCCGCCAACTTCCCTTTCTGCACCATCGACCCCAATGTGGGCTGCACCAATGTGCCCGACCACAGGCTTGAGGTGCTTGAGAGCATAGTGCATCCAAAAAGGGTAGTGCCCGCCACGGTGGAGATTGTGGATATAGCCGGCCTGGTGAAAGGGGCAAGCAAGGGCGAGGGGCTCGGCAACCAATTCCTGGCCAACATCCGCGAGACGGATGCCATACTCCACGTGATCAGATGCTTCGATGACCCCAACGTGGTGCACGTGGACGGCTCGGTGAACCCTGTCCGCGACAAGGAAGTCATAGACCTGGAACTTCAGATAAAGGACCTGGAAACTGTAGAAAACCGACTCTCCAAGGTCATCAAACAGGCCACCACAGGCGGGGACAAGCAGGCCAAGAAGGCCGTGGAGCTACTGCAGCGCTATAAGGAAGCCCTGCTCAAAGGCCAAAACTGCCGTTCGGTCAAGCTGGAAAACGCGGAGGAGGAAAAACTCGCAAAGGAGTTCTGGCTGCTTACCAACAAGCCTGTGCTCTATGTCTGCAATGTGGACGAGGCCTCTGCCGCCACAGGCAACGAATATGTTGAGATGCTGCGTGAGGCTGTCAAGGATGAAGATGCTGGAATCCTTGTGATCGCTGCAAAGATAGAATCCGAAATCGCCGAATTGGACACCTTCGAAGAGAGGCAGATGTTCCTTGAGGAAATCGGGCTTGAGCATTCGGGTGTGGAACGCCTCATCCAAAGCGCCTATTCCCTGCTCAACCTCCAGACCTATTTCACTGCCGGAGAGCCTGAAGTCCGTGCCTGGACCATCAACAAGGGGGACAAGGCTCCCCGCGCCGCCGGAGTGATACACACAGACTTCGAGAAAGGCTTCATCCGCGCCGAGGTGATCAAATATGACGACTTTGTGAAATACGGCTCGGAGGCGGCTTGCCGTGCGGCCGGCAAACTCGGTTCGGAAGGAAAGGAATATGTCGTGGAGGACGGCGACATTATGCATTTCCTCTTCAACGTGTAGGCACAAGCAATGACATAGACATATAAAAATCCCGTGGCCGGAAACCTGACCACGGGATTTTCGTTCGGGACGGGGGATTACTCGTCCTTGTCCTCCTCCTGGTAAGCCTTGAGCAGTTTGTCCTGCACATCGGCGGGAACCTGCTGGTAGGGAGCCTCTTTCATTGTGAAGGTGGCTCGGCCTGAGGTCAGGGAGCTGAGGGTGGTGGAGTATTTGTAGAGCTCTGCGAGGGGAACCCTTGCCTTGAGCACCTGCATACCCTTCTTGCCTGAGCTCATACCCTCAATCATGGCGCGACGGCCGTTGAGGTCGCTCATCACATCACCCATATTGTCACCGGGGGTCAGAATCTCCATATCGCACATAGGCTCCATAATCTTGGGACCTGCATTGCGGAAGGCCTCCTTGAAAGCGTTGCGGGCAGCGAGTTTGAAGGATATTTCATTTGAATCTACGGGGTGCATCTTGCCGTCATAGATATAAACCCTGATGTCACGGGCATAGGAACCTGTCAGAGGGCCTTCCTCCATCTTCTCCATAATACCCTTGAGGATGGCGGGCATGAAGCGTGCGTCGATGGCGCCGCCCACAATGCAGTTGTAGTACTCGAGCTTGCCGCCCCAGTCCATTGTGTAGTCCTCTTTGCCCTTGATGGTAAGCACCATTTCCTTGCCGCCGATCATGAAACGGTTGCTCTGCTCGACACCTTCCACGATAGGCTCCACGAGGAGGTGAACCTCACCGAACTGGCCTGAACCGCCGGACTGTTTCTTGTGGCGGTAGTTGGCTGTGGCAACCTTGGTGATGGTCTCGCGATAGGAGATGCGGGGTGCGAAGAACTCGGCCTCAATCTTATAGACATTGGTGAGATACCATTTGATGGTGCTGATGTGGCGCTCGCCCATACCGCTGAGGATGGTCTGTTTGAGCTCGCGGGCATAACGTACCTGGAATGAAGGGTCCTCTGAAGCGAAACGCTGCAGAATCTCACCGAGTTTCTCCTCGCATTTCTCGTCAACAGCCTTGATGGCTGTGCGGTATTTGGCCTGGGGATAGTCAACGGGAGCGAATACATAGTCGGCACCGCCGGCCACATAGGTCTGGTTGGACTTCACGCTCTTGAGCTTCACTGTGCAGCCCCAGTCACCAGCGCTGAGCTCGCTCACCTTCTCGCGTTTCTTGCCGGCCACGGCATAAATGGCAGAGATGCGCTCCTTGTTGCCGTTCTCGGGGTTGACGAGGTCCATACCCTCTGTCAGTTTGCCGCTGACAACCTTGAAGTATGACACATCGCCGAGGTTCTGCTCCACTGCATTCTTATAGATGAAGATGGCTGTGGTGCCGCTTGTCTCGCAGGCAATCTCCTTGCCATCCTTTGTCTTCTCCTTGATGTCTGAGGGCTTGGGAGCCACGTGGAGGACAAACTCCATAAGGCGGCGCACGCCGATGTCCTTACGGCCGGCGAGGCAGAATACGGGCATAAGGCCGCAGCTGAGGAAACCGAGACTGATACCCTTGACCATCTCCTCGTGTGAAAGCTCGCCTGCATCGAAGAATTTCTCCATCAGAGCCTCATCGTTCTCGGCGGCCTTCTCCATCAACTCAGCCTGAAGATCTTCGGCTTCTGATTTGAGGTTGGCGGGAATCTCTGACTCCTCGACTGTGCCGTTCTCGTCCTTGTAGCTGTACATCTTCATTTTGAGGACATCCACGATGGCCTTGAAGCCGGGACCCACCTCCACGGGGAACTGACAAACGGCCACCTTGCCGCCAAACCAGTTCTTGAGGGAATCGATGGTGCTCTCCCAGTTGGCCTTCTCGGTGTCAAGCTGGTTCACCGCGATGATGAGGGGTTTCTGGTGCTTCTCGGCATAGTCACCGAAAATCTCGGTGCCAACCTCGACACCCTGCTGGGCATTGACAAGCATAATGCCTGAATCGGCAACCCTGAAGGCGGAAGCCACGGCGCCGATATAGTCGTCGGCACCCGGAGTGTCCATAAAGTTTATCTTGCAATCCTGGAACTCGGCATACATCGGAGATGCATACACGGAACGCTGGAGATCCTGCTCGATGTCTGTATTGTCGCTGATTGTGGTCTTTGCCTCAACCGATCCTCTGCGGTCAATCACTTTGCCTTCGTAAAGCATTGTCTCTGCGAGTGTGGTTTTTCCCGAACGGGAGCTGCCGATAAGGGCAATGTTCCTGATGTTGCCTGTCTGATAATTTTTCATTTGTGATATTGTTTTTTATTGTTAATAATTTCTTTTTTCGGGTAATAGCCTACAAAAATACTAAACTTTGGAGTATTTTGCAATATTTATTACATTTGCTTTTGTCATTTATCAATATCATATCTATGAATATCCGGATTTTATGCCTTGGCGCCGCCCTACTGCTTGCTTCAGTTTCCAATGCCCAAAACTTTAAGGACGGTTTGGTGCGTTCTTCTCCCGAAGAGCAGGGAGTGCGCTCCGAAGATGTTTCAGAACTTTTCCAGACCCTGACGGACAGGGGTTATGAGTTGCACAGTCTGATGATACTGCGGCACGGAAAAGTCATCGCCGAGCACTGGTGGGCCCCCTACGCCCCCCAATATCCCCACGCGATGTATTCCAACACCAAGTCCTGGACGGCTATGGCCATAGGTTTTGCCGTGCAGGAGGGTCTGGTGAAGGTCAGCGACCGCGTGGTTGACATTTTCCCCGACCTTGTGCCGGAGGACGCCGCGCCCGAAACATACAGGCTGACCGTGGAGCACCTGCTCACGATGTCCGCAGGCCACGCGCCCGTCACCGTGAACCCCGTCGCCACAATGATGACGCGCTACAAGGGCGCCGGCGACGACCTGGTGAGGGATTTCCTTTCAGCCAAATACGCCTACGAGCCTGGCACATCCTTCGAATACAATGTCACCTGCTCGCACATGCTTTCGAACATCATCTCGCGCGTCACGGGACAGACCATCCTGGAGTACCTGCGCCCCCGCCTCTTCGAGCCTCTCGGCGTGGAGCCCGAAACCTGGGAGATGGACCTGAGCGGTCGCAATATGGGAAACGGCGGACTTCACCTGAAAACCTCTGATATGGCCAAGTTCGGCCAGTTCCTCTTGAACAAAGGCGTCTGGAACGGGGTCCGGCTGCTTGACGGCGGCTGGATTGAGGCGGCCACCACCCCCCATATCTACCAGCGTCCCAATCTCTCCGAAGAGGAAAACGCCAAGGATGACTCCGGCCAGGGCTACGGCTATCAGATCTGGATGGGCCGCTGCCACACATACAGGGCCATCGGGGCGCACAATCAGGTGACTATGGTGCTGCCGGATTACGATATGGTGGTGGTTTCAACCGGCTCTGTCGGAGATGAGGCCGGCTTCAACAGCATGGTCTATGACTTTGCGAAGAAAATCAACCTTAAGGACAAGAAGATAAAGAAAAACAAGGGCTTCAATCTGGAAGAGAGGCTTGCCGCCTATGAACTGAAAAAGCCCTTCAAGCCCCAGCCGGAATCCGCACTCAAGGGCTGTGCGAGAAAATACAGACTGTTTACGAACAACCTTGGGCTTGAGGCCGTCGCCCTGCGTTTTGACAAGGAGGGAAATGTTTATGTGACTCTGGAAAGCGCCTCTTCCATCTCCAACCTATCCTTCGGCATAAGCGATTGGATGATAGGGCACAGCGACCGCAAGATGGCCTTTTCAAGGGCAGTTTATCCGAACACTATGGACATCACGCCCTACCGTGTGGCCGGACTTGCTGCCTGGGAGAGCGGAAATGTGCTTAGGGCCTGTTCCCTTTCAATGTTCAATGTGGCGACATCTGAACATTTCAGATTCATCTTTGACGGCGACAAACTGAAAATGGAAATCCCGGGACCCGGTCAAACCTTGGTGCTGGAGGGTGTTTTGGTGAGATAAGCGGAAATCTTATCCCATTCATCCGCCATCTGGGCAGCGCTTTCATAACCGCAGATTTTCCATATAACATTATAGGGCAGTTCCTCTTCCACTAAAAGACGACGCGCTTCCCTGGCTCTCTGAATTCTTGATTCAAGACTTCCCTCGACTACTTTGGCTTTCTGTTTCATAATAAAATATTCAGCACAAAGGTATAATGGAGATTTCTTCTACCAAGAACTTGAACATAAAAATTGTTGTTTTTGGTAAAAAAATGTACGATTTTGTTAAAATCCTGTCATCAATACAAATTACTGGAAGCCGGATGTGACGAAGCCGGCAGAGGTCCCCTGGCAGGACC
>JABUTN010000003.1:102566-103800 GCA_021443665.1 Bacteroidales bacterium
ATAAAACGCCCGTCCTGCATCCTGAGCTCTCGGTCTGACATTGCCGCAAGCTCCGGATCGTGAGTCACTATCACCACTGTAATCCCCCATTTGTCGCGCAACTCAAAGAAAAGCCTGTGTATGTCCTTCTTGGTGACGCTGTCGAGATTTCCCGAAGGCTCGTCCGCAAAGACCACGGAGGGTCTGTTCACAATGGCCCTCGCTATGGCCACCCTCTGCTGCTCTCCGCCGGAGAGTTCGCCCGGCTTGTGGTTGAGGCGGTCGGCCAGGCCGAGGCTGCCAAGCAACTCTGTCGCCCTCTCACGGGCTTTGGAAAGCGGGGTGCGGGCAATCAGGGCGGGAATCAGCACATTTTCAAGGGCAGTGAACTCCGGCAGCAGATGATGTGCCTGGAATACGAAGCCTATGTGTCTGCATCTGAAGTCCGAAAGCGCATCGGAGGACAGACCGGAAATGTCCACTCCGTCTATTTCAAGTTTTCCGCTGTCAGGAATGGACAAGGTCCCGAGAATCTGGAGCAGGGTGGATTTGCCGGCTCCACTGCTGCCGACAATGGAGACAACCTCCGCGGAAGCTGCCTCGAAATCTATGCCTTTGAGTACCTCAAGTGTGCCGAAAGACTTGTGAATCCCCGTCGCCTTTATCATCTTTGCTTCGGGCCCCCTTTCCACATATTTATCATCCTGATGCGGAAACCTTCCTCGGCTATGTACATCCGCGCAACCTTTTCGGCCGGCAGTATTTTCAGGAATTCATCAAGATAAATTTTCTCTATCTGGTTGATCTTTTCGTGTGAGTTCTGCAGTTCCATCAGAAGTTTCTTGACCTCAGGCTCGGCAATGTTCTCGTCCTTCAGCCTCATCATCCTGCCATAGCACTCGTGAGACTCTTTCTGGGCAAGGCGTATTTCCTCGGAATACTTGTTATAGACGGGCCAGAACACCTTCGCGTCATCGGGGCTGAGTTTCATCTCGTCCGTGAAATATGCAATCTTGGCGGCCTTTATTTGTTCTATCCTCTCCTTATGGGACTTGTCGACCTTGAAGTCCGCCTGGGCTGACAGTGTGGTCATACACAGAAACAGGGAAAACAGTATTGTAAGTGTCTTTTTCATTGCCGTGGTCTTAATATAGGTTGTAAATGTCTGATGACTTGATTGTGCCTATGACCTCTTCCTCCATCCACTCATCCATTATTATCTCCTCCTGCACCGACTCGCTGAAGCCTTCGGACA
>JABUTN010000003.1:103922-132870 GCA_021443665.1 Bacteroidales bacterium
AGGCTGCGGATGCCCGCCGCCATCCCGAAGATTATCCCGAACATACAGGCCATCAGCAGGGCCGGCTTTGCCACGCGCCACCACATCGGAACTCTTTCCGGCTTTTCACTTTCCAACTTTTCACTCAAGACACACTGCAGCCTTTCTGCATAGCCTTCGGGGACTTTGAACGGATTGGTTTTCATACCTTTTTAGACTCCTCTTTTTTGAAAAGGTTTATTCTTCAAGTTCAAGAATTTTCATAATCTTCTCATGTGCATGGTGATACGAGGCCTTCAAGGAACCCACGCTCCCTCCGAGAGCATCCGCTATCTCCTCATATTTCATCTCCTGGAAGTACTTCATCACAAACACCACCCTCTGCTTCGGTGGAAGGGTGGACACCGCGGCGGCAAGGCGGGCCTGCAGCTCGGTTCCATTGAAGTACGGGTCACTTGTCACCTGTGCGGCCGTGATCTCGTAATCGCTCAATGACAAAAAACTGCGCAGGCGCTCCCTTTTGAGCAGTGACAGGGCCTCATTGGTGACGATTCTGTATATCCAGGTATAGAGAGAGGCCTCCTCCCTGAAATCGGGAAGAGACCTCCATATCCTGATCCACGCATTCTGCAGCACATCGTCTGCCTGGGCGTGGTCTTTCACTATCTGTCGTACGTGAAGATAGAGACGCTCCGAATACTTGCGCACCAGAAGGTTGAAGGCATAATGCTGTTCCCCCTGGTTGAAGAGCTCGAGTATCCGGACATCATCCTCCACTACAACATTGCTTTAACCTGCTCGTAAACGTTTTCCGCAGTGAAGCCGAGTTTCTGGTCGAGCACCTTGTAAGGGGCTGAGAAACCGAAGCTGCCCAGACCGAACACTTTGCCGTAAGCACCCACAAGTCCTTCGAGGGTGACGGGCAGACCGGCGGTAAGACCGAACACCTTGGCTCCGGCGGGAATGATGCTCTGCTGGTATTCCTTGCTCTGCGAACGGAACAGGCCTTCTGAAGGAACGCTCACGATGCGCACCTTCACGCCGTCTGCACGGAGAAGGGCGGCACCGGCCACGAGGGTTGAAACCTCACTTCCTGAAGCAAGCAGAATCACATCGTAGTTCTCATCGCTGCCGGCTACGATATAGGCACCCTTGGCTGCTGCGCTGTAGTCATTGCCTTCGGGAAGGGGTGCTATGTCCTGACGGGAGAATATCAGACCTGTGGGGGTCTTGGTGTTCTCCATTGCAAGCCTCCAGGCCTCTGTGGTCTCAATGGAGTCTGCGGGACGAAGCACGAGCATCGAATTGCGGCCGGAGTGGTTCTGGAGTTTTTCCATCAGGCGGATCTGCGCCTCCTGCTCCACAGGCTCGTGGGTAGGGCCGTCCTCGCCCACACGGAAGGCGTCGTGTGTCCAGATGAACTTCACGGGAAGTTCCATCAGGCAGGCCATGCGCACTGCGGGCTTCATATAGTCTGAGAATACGAAGAAGGTGGCACAAGCGGGAATCACACCGCCGTGGAGAGCCATACCGATGGCACAGCAGGCCATAGTCAGCTCGCTCACACCGGCCTGCAGGAAGGCGCCGCTGAAATCGTCGCGGGTGAAGGCGTGTGTCTTTTTGAGGAAGCCGTCAGTCTTGTCCGAGTTGGACAGGTCGGCAGAGGAAACGATCATATTCTCAACCTGGGTGGCAAGCACACCGAGCACGGTTGCGGATGCACCGCGGGTGGCTGCACCGGGTTTCTGCTGAACGGCACTCCAGTCCACCTTGGGGGCCTCGCCCTTGAACCACTGCTCCATCTTGGCAGCTGCTTCGGGATTGGCCTTAGCCCAGGCTGCTTTGGCGGCATAGCGCTCGGCAACTATCTTCTCAAGCTCTGCGGCACGGTCTGCATAGAGTTTCTGCACCTCGGGACGAATCTTGAAAGGGTCGGCTGGATCTGCGCCGAGATTCTTCATTGTCTCGATATAGTTGTCACCGCCGAGGGGTGCGCCGTGGGTTGCACAGCAGTTCTCATAGCTGCTGCCGTCCGCCTTGCGGGCGCCTTTGCCCATAACGCACTTGCCGATAATCAGGGCAGGCTGGCCTTTGACAGCCTTGGCCTCAGCAAGGGCCTTGCGGATCTGCTCGCAGTCGTTGCCGTTGATTTCGAAAACCTTCCAGCCCCAGGCGCGGTACTTGGCGGCCACATCCTCGCTGCTGACCTCCTTGCAGGAAGTGGAGAGCTGGATGTCGTTGGAGTCGTAGAACATCACCAGATTGTCAAGTCCGAGGTGACCGGCCAGACGGCCTGCACCCTGAGAAATCTCCTCCTGAACACCGCCGTCGGAGATATATGCATAGATGGTCTGTCCCATCACGTCGCCGAAGCGTGCCTGAAGGAACTTGGCTGCGATGGCTGCACCTACAGCGAAACAATGACCTTGGCCGAGGGGGCCGGAGGTGTTCTCAATACCCCTTTCGAGGCATACCTCGGGATGACCGGGGGTAGGACTGCCCCACTGACGGAGCTGTGAGAGCTCTTCCATCGTGAACTTGCCAGTGAGGGCAAGAACGGAGTAAAGCATAGGCGCCATGTGTCCGGGGTCGAGGAAGAAGCGGTCCCTTCCCTCCCAACGGGGATTCTTGGGATCATAGACCAGGAACTCTGAGAACAGGACATTGACGAAATCTGCTCCGCCCATTGCTCCACCGGGATGGCCTGATTTGGCCTTTTCCACCATAGAGGCCGCGAGAGAGCGGATATTGTCTGCGGCAAGGTTCATAGTTGCTGTATTGTTCATTTTCGGAAATAGTTGGTACTTATCGTGCAAATTTACAAAATAAATTAACTTTGCAGCCTGAATAGTTATGAAAAATATCCGCAATTTCTGCATAATCGCCCATATTGACCACGGCAAGAGCACACTCGCCGACCGTATGCTCGAACTCACAGGCACCCTCGATCAGAGGGAGATGGAGGCCCAGGTCCTCGACTCTATGGATCTGGAGAAAGAAAAGGGCATCACCATCAAATCCCATGCTATCCAGATGCGCTACAGACACGGGGGACAGGACTATATCCTCAACCTGCTGGACACTCCGGGCCACGTGGATTTTTCATACGAGGTTTCACGCGCCATAGCTTCCTGCGAAGGGGCACTGCTCGTGGTGGATGCCACCCAGGGCATTCAGGCCCAGACCATATCCAACCTGTATCTGGCCATCAACCACGACCTGGAGATCATACCCGTGCTCAACAAAATCGATATGGAAGCGGCTATGGTGGAGACCGTGAGCGACCAAATTATAGACCTGATAGGCTGCGACAGGGAGGACATACTCTGCTGTTCCGCAAAGACCGGAGAAGGGGTTCCCGCCATACTCGATGCCATTGTGGAACGCTTCCCCGCCCCTGTGGGAGACCCGGACGCCCCCCTTCAGGCCCTTATTTTCGACTCCGTGTTCAACCCCTTCCGGGGCATCATCGCATATTTCAAAGTCATCAACGGCTCCATTTCCACGGGAGACAAGGTCAAGTTCTTCAACACCGGCCGTGAATACGATGCGGACGAAGTGGGATTCATGAAGATGAAACTCTGCCCCACGGAAAAGGTCAGCTGCGGCAATGTCGGCTATATCATTTCAGGCATAAAGACGGCTGTGGAGGTCAAGGTGGGAGACACCATCACCCACGTGGACAAGCCATGTGAAAAGTCCATCGAAGGCTTTGAAGAGGTGAAGCCGATGCTTTTTGCCGGCGTGTATCCCGTGGAGGCGGACGAGTATGAAGACCTGAGGGCCTCACTCGAAAAACTGCAACTCAATGACGCCTCACTGGTTTTCGACCCCGAGTCATCCCTCGCCTTAGGCTTTGGCTTCAGATGCGGTTTCCTCGGGCTGCTGCATCTCGAGATTATGCAGGAAAGGCTTTATAGGGAATTTGACATGGACGTGATCACCACGGTGCCGAACGTGTCATACAAGGTCTATACCACCCAGGGAGAAGAACTTGACGTTCACAATCCTTCCGGGCTGCCCGCCCCGACACTGATAGACACCATAGAGGAGCCTTACATACGCGCCCAGATTATCTCCAAGAGCGAATACTTCGGGCAGATAATGAAACTCTGCCTGGACAAGAGGGGTATTCTGAAAAGCCAGCACTTCCTCACCGCGGACCGCGTGGAACTCAACTACGATATGCCTCTTGCGGAAATAGTTTTTGACTTCTACGACAAGCTCAAGAGCATATCAAGGGGCTACGCCTCCTTCGACTATCACATCATCGGATACCAGAAGGCGGACTTGGTCAAGCTCGACATCCTGCTCAACGGGGAACAGGTGGACGCCCTTTCCTCACTGATACACCGTGACAGGGCCTACGACTTCGGAAGGCGAATGTGCGAAAAACTCAAGGAACTTATTCCCCGCCAGCAGTTCGAAATCGCCATCCAGGCCGCCATAGGCGCAAAAATCATTGCCCGCGAAACCATCAAGCCTGTCCGCAAGGATGTGATTGCAAAATGCTACGGAGGCGACATCAGCCGCAAGCGCAAACTGCTGGAGAAACAGAAGAAGGGAAAGAAGAGGATGCGCCAGGTAGGAAACGTACAGGTGCCCCAGTCCGCATTCATGGCCGTACTAAAACTCGATTAACTGCACTTTGGAGCATAAAAAAGCCCGCCGGGAAACGGCGGGCTTTTCTATTTTGATGCTGCGATTAGAGCTTTGCAAACTCAATATCGTTGGCAGCCCTCTTGGCGAGCTTCTCGTTCTTTGAAGCAACGGCGATGGCAGCCTTGGCATCGTCGGTCTTGCCCTGACGGGCGGCGATGATGGCCTTCAGATAAGATTTGCAAGGGCAGTTAGCATCCTTGAGGATGGATGAAGCGCCTGCAAGGTCGTTGGTGAGGATGCAGGAGAGAGCCTCATTGAAACCGCCTTCACCGGCAAGTTTGGACTTGGCCTCAGCATATTTGCCTTCGAGGATGTCAACAACACCGGCGTTGTATTTGGCCTCTTTGATTGAAGAGTTCTTGAGGGCAATCTTGGCGGCGGCAACATTGTTCTCGCAGAGGGCGATAACGGCTGTTGTGTTGTAGTAGTAATCCTCTTTGTTGGAAACCTGGGCAAGATAAGACTTGGCGGCTGCAAGGTCACCGGCCTTAACTTTGAGAACTGCGGCGTTAACCTTTGCGCGGTCGCTTGAGTACTTGTCGATAGCCTTCTCGTAGATGTCGAGTTTGTTCTCGCACTTGTCAATCAGAGTGGCAACGTGGAGAAGGGCCTCCTCATCGAGAACCTCAATGTTGGACTGAACAAGGGCGAGGAGCTCGGCGTCAGTGTAGTTGGTGAACTCTACGTTGGCGATGAAGCGGGCACGACGCAGCTGGGGGAGAATGTCTTTCTTCAGGGTTGTGTAAACGGCTGACATGTTCTTAATCTCGCTCTCACGGACAGCGGGGTCGCTGTACATTTCAAGAACGCGGAGAATCAGGTCCTTGTCAGCAATGTTGGAGTTCTTTACAAGCTCCTGGAAACCTTCCCAGTCCTCATCAATGCTGCGTGAATCCACGCTAGCCTCGATTTTGGCCTTGTTGATGGTCTTGTTGAAAGCCTGGCTTGCACTCTTGGCGCGGTCAGCGGAAAGCTTGGCGTTGTAAGACTCTTTTCCATCGGGAGAAGCGTAAGCCACGATTTCTGTGTTCTTGACCTCACGACGCTCGTCAGCCTTCACGTTTGCGAGGAAATCCTGGAAAGCCTTGATTTCGCTGCTCTTGAGCTGGCTGCTGCGTACGTTTGAGCTGTTGATCAGATAAAGGATCTGAGCCTCTTCTGTCTCGGGGATGATGGCCTGATATGCATCGGGAGCAAATGCGAGAGCCTCATTGGGTTTCACGAGCTGATAGGTGGTGTTGGCACCATCGGCAACCTTGATGGGAGCGGGGAAAGCGATGCGCTCTTCCTTGTTGAGAACGGTCACACGGAACTCGAGAGAGCTCTTCTCAACTCCTTCAACATAGTCGAAAGTGAGGTTCTTCTCAACGCTGGCACCTGTCTTGGGAACTACCTGATAGTTGCCGGCGATGTCCTCGCCCTGAAGCATGATGGGGTCGAGAGCCTGCTCGCCGCCCTGATAAACGAGAACGGGAATGGCCTCAACGACGGCCTTGGGATGGAAATAATCAGCAGGGAAAGTGAGGGACACTTTAGCATTGATTTTGCCTGCAACCACCTCGAGGGGCTGGGGTTCACATTTAGCCTGAAGCTTTTCAGCCTCTTTTGCCATTTTCGCGGGATTACCGCAAGAGAAAACAACCACTGAGCAAAGGGTGGCTGTCAACACGGATTTGAATAAACTTTTCATTTTGTTTTTTTATGTTGTTGTGTAGATTCTAGTATATAGTCGCTTGCAAATATACATACAATTTTTTATATTACCGCACAAAAGTTTATCTTTGCGACTATGGATTTGAATGATATAAAAACCAGATATAATATTATAGGTGATGACCCCAACCTGAACAGGGCCATAGAGATTGCTTTGATGGTCGCTCCCTACGACCTTTCCGTGCTGATTCAGGGCGAGAGCGGTGTCGGAAAGGAGGTTTTTCCGAAAATCATCCACCAGAACAGTTCCCGCAAACACGGAAAGTACCTGGCGCTTAACTGCGGTGCCATCCCGGAAGGCACTATCGACTCCGAACTCTTCGGCCATGAGAAAGGTTCCTTTACCGGTGCCACAGAAGCCCGCAAGGGTTATTTCGAGGAGGCCGACGGAGGCACCCTGTTCCTCGATGAGGTCGGAGAGCTTCCGCTGTCCACCCAGGTGAGGCTCCTGCGCGTGCTGGAAACCGGAGAATACATCAGAGTGGGATCGGCAACGCCAAAAAAGACAAATGTGAGGGTTGTGGCCGCATCAAACCTCAATTTCGCCCACGCCATCGCCCACGGAAAATTCCGCGAGGACCTGTTTTACAGGCTCAACGCCGTTCCCTTGAGGATCCCCCCCCTGCGCGAGCGCAGCGGTGACATCCACAAGCTTTTCAAGAAGTTCGCCCAGGATTTCGCCGAGAAATACAAAAGGGACGCCATCCGTCTGACGCCCGAAGCCGTCCAGGTGCTTGTCAACTACAGGTGGCCCGGCAATATCCGGCAATTGCTCAATTTCGTCAACGAACTGTCCTTTTCCGAGAGGGAGCAGATGATTACCGCCCAGACCATCAGTCTGAGGCTGCCCCAGGAACCTGCCGTCACCCTTCCCGTAAGCTCTGGCAGAAGCGGCGGAGAAAGCAACTTTGCGGACCACGAATTCATAATGAAACTGCTCTTGCAGATGCAGTCGATGAGAGAGGATATCGAAAAGCTGAAAAAGGCCATCCAGGGCGGACAGGTACCCCAGCTGGATGTCAGCAATGTGATAGAAATCGATTCCGAACAGGAAACGCCCCACGAAGAGATTGATGAGCAGGACGAAAATCTGTCTGTTAGTGATTCATACGCCAGGCTGATCAAAAGCGCACTGATAAAACATAACGGAAACAGACAGGCTGCAGCCGACGAGCTGCAAATTTCCCCACGCACCCTGTACCGCAAACTGAAAAAGTACAATATAAATCTGTAAGCCGATGATGAGAAAACTGCGTTCCATATTGTTTGCCCTGCTCCTGCTTCCGGCTATCAGTTCCTGCGGAATCTATTCGTTTTCCGGAACATCCATACAGGCGGATGTCAAAAGCATCGCCGTCGAGTATTTCACCAACAAGGCCCTGAGGGTAAATCCCTCCCTGGCCAACAATCTGACCGATGCCCTCATCGAAAAATACAGAAAACTCACGAAGCTTGACATTCTGGACGAAGACGGGGATATGAACGTTTACGGGGAAATCACCGGCTACGACATTCAGGCCACTGCCATCACTGCCGAAGAGGTGGCTTCCAAGAACAGACTGACTGTGACCGTCAAGCTGACTTTCAATAACAAGCTCCATTCGGAGGAGGATTTCGAGAAAAGTTTTTCAGCCTTCGCCGACTATGACTCCGAAAACAGCCTTGATGCCGTGGAAGAAAGCATTTGTGAGGAAATCATCGAGAAACTCGTGGATGACATATTCAATGCAACCGTAGCAAACTGGTAGAATGGAAAGCCTTACAAACACCCCACTGAAAGAGTTTTCGAATCAGGAATTGGAAGACTGCCTCAAAATCAGTCCCTGGTTCTCACTTGCCCACGCTGAAAAAGCCTTGCGCTGCAATGATTTCAAAAGCGGCCTCCTGTATCTCAACCAGCCCTACAAGCTTATGGCTGACGGACGCAGGATGGAGCCCATCAAAATCAAAAGGGAAAAGGCGCCGGCAAGGGTCGTGGTGGTAGGAGGCGACTATTTTTCAAATGAAGACTACCGGAAAATGGATTCCAATGCGCCCATAGATATATGCCACCCGTTCCTGGACAGCGAGTTCGTGCCTCTGACCAAAGACGATTACGCGGACTTCACGGACGAGCGCTATTACACCGAAACACTGGCAAAAATCTATGCGGATCAGGGACTTAACCAGAAGGCCCTGGAAGTTTATTCCAAACTAATTTTGCTATATCCAGAAAAAAACACTTACTTTGCAGCCCTTATTCAGGAAATAAAGAAACATTTATAAGATATGTACACAGCTATCACCGTTCTTATCATCATTGCGAGCATTCTTCTCACCTGCGTGGTTCTCGTGCAGAACTCTAAGGGAGGCGGACTTGCAGCAAACTTTGTATCGGGCAACCAGACCTTCGGCGTTCGTCAGACGGCCGACTTCCTCGAGAAGGCCACCTGGACCCTTGCAATCATCATCATCGTGCTTTGCATCCTTGCCACAGCATTCATCAGCACACATAAAAGCAAAAACGCATCTGAGTCCGTTGTCATCGAGAAGATGGAGCAGAATGCAAACAATGCCGGTGTTCTTGACTTCTCCGGAGCAGGCAATACCGAAAGCGAACAGACAGAGAATAATTAATTTTTGGTTCCGGTTATTATAACCCGCGTGGTACGTAATGTGCCACGCTTTTTTTAATTTTTAGTACTTTGTGATACAAGGTACTAAATTTTTTATATATCTTTGCAGCACAAAATTCTAATGATATGGAAATAGTAAACAATGAAAATGTCAAGTCTCAGATGAGGAAAGGGATTCTGGAATACTGCATCCTGACAATCCTCAACAGACAAGACTCGTATGCCTCCTCTCTCATCACCCGTCTGAAAAAGGCGAAGATGATTGTTGTGGAGGGAACCCTCTACCCGCTTCTGATACGTCAGAAGAACCAGGGTCTGCTCAGTTACCGTTGGGAAGAATCCCCGCAGGGACCTCCTAGAAAGTATTACTCAATCACCGAAAAGGGCAAGGAGGCCCTTGCAGAAATGGACAGGGAGTGGGCGGAAATCATAAACACAATCGAATATTTAAAATCTGAAAATTATGAATAAGACAGTCAAAGCAAGCATTGCGGCAACAGAATTCACTCTTGAAGAAGATGCATATATCCTTCTTAAGGATTACTTGGGCAGCCTTTCAAAACATTTCGCATCCACTGAAAATGCCAAAGAAATCATTGATGGCATCGAAGAGCGCATCGCTGACCTGTTCATTGAAAAATCCGTTTCCGGTTCGGTGATAAATACTGAAATTGTCAATGAAGTCATAGCCATTATCGGAAAGGTGGAAGACATTGACGATGGGGAAGTCAAGGAAGAGGGGGAAAAGGAAAGTGTCACGCCGAAAAGAAAGAAGCTCTACAGGGATGTTGACAACAAGGTGATAGCCGGAGTCTGCAGCGGCCTGGGACATTACCTGAACATCGACAGCGTATGGATAAGGCTGATTTTCATCATAGGACTTGTCGGTATGGCCTGCCTACCCTTCGTTGACTCCGCATCCGGTGTATGGTTTTTGGCATACATTGTATTGTGGATAGCAATGCCGGCCGCAAGGACCACGGAACAGAAATACGAGATGCGTGGAGAAGGCCTGACGGCAGCGGAAGTGGCCAGAGGAGCGCAGAACAACAACCTCCACTCCAAAAACTCCGGCAGCGAGACCGCGACCAGAATCATCAGCGGCATCATTGGCGTCTGCCTTCTGCTGATAGGACTGGGCGGAGTGCTTGCAGTCATCGCGGCGATAGTCGGAGTCAGTTTTGTGGGACTTTTGTCAGAGCCTTTCCTGACAGACCTGATTGCTCCGACCTCCGTCACCGCTCTGATAATCTTCAAATTCTGCCTCGCATTCTTCTTCCTTGCCCCTTTTGTAGGGATGATTTACGGAGGCGTAATGCTTATCGGAAACTTCAAGAATCCCAACTGGCATCCGGGACTCATACTCTTCTGCTGCTGGATAGTGTCCCTGCTGATGATGATTGCTTCCGCCGCCAAAGTTTTCCCTCTCAAATGGTGGCAGGAAAACTCAAGGGAAAAAGTGGAACAGAAGATGGAAGATATGGCACAACGGCTTTCTGACAGGTTTGACGACATATCAGACAGGATAGAAGGAATGAATGAAGAAATGAATGAAGAGTAGGAGAAGAGCATAAAAAGAACCCCGGCCTCTGAAGACCGGGGTTCTTTTTATGTGGATGAGCCTGAAATTTTAGAAGAATTTGGCCCTGCGGTCAACAGTTTTTGCAAGTTTGTTGAACTCCTGGTTGAGGGAGTTGGCGGCATAGCCGGCCACCTGCTGGGCACGGAGCTTCACGTCGTCATCTGAATAGAAGCCGTCTTCAGTACGGTTCTTTACAACAAAGACATATACTGAACTCTGGCCGTTGACGGGACCTGTAATCTTGCCCTGCTCTGCCACGGAAACTGCTCCGACCACAGCGGGGTCGATTGAAGGATTGACCATTGCTCCGAAGGACAGACCTTCCTTGCTCTGCACCTTTTGGCTGAGGGCTGTTGCAACTTCCTCTATGTTGGTGCAGGAAGCGATTTTCTCAGCAATCTCCTTGTTGAGTTTCTCCAGCCTCTTTTCGGTGGTAAGCTGGAAACGGATTGAAGAAGCCACCTGATCCACGGGAGTGTATCCATCCTCGCGTACATCTTTGATGGCAACCACGAAGAATACTTTGTTGTCAACGGTGATGATGGGTGAAACCTCTCCCTTCTTGTGCTCGAACACCCAGCGTACAACCTCGCTTGTGTTGGAGTACTTGGAGATGGTCTTCTGGCCCTCGCGTACCCTGTTGGCGGGAATGACGGGAAGGTTCTCTTCTGTGGTCACTTTCTCAAAGGAGGCAATCTGACCGTCACAGCTTGATACCAGTGAATTGGCCTGTGAATAATAGGTCTGATAGGTCTCCTTACTTGCCACGGACTCTTTCTTCAGAACGGCAATCTGTTTCTTGGCTGAGGCCTTGGTGCGGTCAGAAACCTTCACGATATAGCTGGCACCTTGGATTTTCTTCAAAACAATGGTGTTGAGCTTGACATCTGTCGAGAAGATTTCTGCCATCTCTGAGGGGAGCATACCCTGTGTTGCCCAACCTATCACACCGGGAAGGGTGGGATCGGGATAGTTCATGGCGGAATACTCTGCAGCGGCAGCCGCGAAATCACCACCTTTGGCAAGAGCGGCTGCAAGTGAATCCATCTGGGCCGCATCTGTGGAAGCAATCATATTCACGAACACTGAATCGGCCATCTGTTTGGTGTCGATGACACGGGCGGAAATGTATGCGGTCTCGTCAAGGACAGGCTCCATCACTGCGGGCTGGTTTGCACCGAAGGCGAATGCCCTGACGGCGGCGAGTCCGTTATATTCATCCTCGCTGTAATAGATCTGGTCAAACACCTCATCAGAGTTGCGGGCAAGGAAATTCTTGATGTTTGTAGTGGATGCAAACTCGGCAAAAACCTTGTCAAGGGCTGATTTGGCAAGCTCGATGTCGGATTCTGAAGGCAGCACCTCGAAGGCCACGAACTCTATGTCGCGGGAAGCAACCTGTTTGTAATCCTCCTTGTGGTCGCGGTAGAATTTCTCGACTTCCCTGTTTTCCACAACGATTGTGGAGTCACGCTGGAATCCTACGGGAACGGACACATAGTCGATGTCAGCTGATGTGTTGTTCTCGGCCTTCTCGCGGGAAATCTCAAGCTTTGTGGGAACTATGGATGCGCTCAGGAGTGATACATACTTGCTGTAATACTGCTGCTCCTTGACGCTGTTCTCCATATACTGCCAGTAGGTTTCGAGCTGGCCGTTGCTGTCTGAGCCCGTTGAAAGCTGTGCGGCAATCTGCCTCAGGCCTTCCTCCTGGTTCATGATGTAGGCTATCTCCTCATCGCATACACGGATTCCGGCCTTCTGGATGGCGGGAAGAGTGTAGAGTTCTGAAATGAAACTCTGCCAGGTTGCATCGTTTACCTGCTGGTTAATCTGCTCTGATGTGGCCTGCTGACCTGTCTGGAGGGCATAAATGTTTTTATAATACTCAAGTTTCTCGGCAAATTCCTGGTAACTGATGTTGTTGCCGTTGATTTTGCCCACATTGTTTTTGGCGCTGAGTGAACGTACGGTTGACTCCAGAGTGGAAGGGTCAACAATAAAGGACAAAAGCGCCACCGCGATAAGTACGGTGATAAGGACACCCAATTTCACGCGGATTTTCTCTAAAACTGCCATATATGTTAATTTTTTAATTTGTTACGCAATAGCCCGCGAAGATAGTAATTTTTTGGTATTAAGGTAAAAGTGGACCTATAAAATTGATGGAATCAACGGGTTCCACCCTTGTCGAGTCTTCTATCACTATTCCAAAACTGTTGAAAGGCCGCAGCAATTGCGCATTTCTAGCCATCTCATCGGACTTCAGTCCGTATCCCTGCATCAGGCCCTGTGGGGACACCATCCTGACATAGCAGTCTGTCCAGATCAACTGGTTCTGCCTGTCCCAATAGACAGTGTCAGTGGTGATGGTCTCTCTTTTTATATGATTGATTATCACCACATTGCCGTAGGCAGCCCATTTTTCTGCCCCATCATTGCCGGTGGTTGTGTGCCTGGCTTTGTCGGAAGATATCTGAGTTTCAAGAAAACCCTCTTCGTTATAGCCATAGACATTGAACCCCTTGGGGAAATCCTCGTATGCCACCCCTTCGCTGTTTTTGTCATAGCGTTCCATCAGGGGGGCGAACATCCTGATTTCCTTCTGGCCGTTCTTGGTCTGCGAGGCATTCATATTTTCAACCACCTGGGCTGGAGCCTCCTTGAGCTGGCCGGAATCTATATTCTTCAATTTCTGGTCACAAGATATCACAACGGTAGCGACACAGAGTGCCGCTACCGCCACGATACTATATTTCAGAAACTTCATTCCCTACTCCTGGGTCCTGACAGTGGTGTTGTCTCTCAAGGCTCCGCGGGAAACAGAGTATGACTGACCGTCCACGAGGTCATACATAAAGGCGTCTGACTTCACTGGATAGTATTTCTTGAAGCTTGCAATGTACTGGTTGGCTTCGCTCTCAAGGCTGGGATCGGCCTTCTTGGCTTTCTGCATATAGTCTGTAGCCACCCAGAAATGGGCGCGGCTCTCAACCTCATTGCCCTCGTTCTTCTGGGAACCCCAGATGGTGCCAATCAGGAAGTAGGCCTTGCCGTCGTAAGTGTCGCTCATCTCGATGCACTTCTTGGCGTGGCTTACGGCAAGAGCGTCGTTGCCGAGCTTCTTGTAGCAATATGTTGCAAGCTCATACTCGAACTCGGCATCCTTCTCGGTGTCGGATTCAGGATAGGCGATTGCCTCAAGCATATACTTGATGGCCGCATCCGAATTGGGTGTGTTGGAATAGAGCTTGTAAAGCAGATAGGCTGAGTTGTATGAAGGCTCCACCTTATGGAGTCCCTCCACGGCGTTGCGGAAGAGGGCGTCATCGACACAGTTGGCTGAACTCATCAGGGACACAATCTTTGCAAGAGTGTTCTTGTCGCTGGGATCGGCATTGTATTTAGGAGTGTAGATAGCCACAATGTTCTCGCAGGAAGCCACACCGCTGGTTGCGAAGAGGTTGTCGAGGTCTCTCTTGGCATCATCCATCTTCTCGTCCTTGCAGGCTGCAATCATACTGGCCATAACGTCTGAAGCCTTGCCGTATGACTCAAGCACCTGGTCTGCATTGAAAGTACCGTTGTTGAAGAACTCCACGGCTGTCTTGAAGTAATGGATGGGGATAGCGGGCTGGGGCTGGAATTTTTTGGCAGCGGCGGCAGCGGCGGCGGCATCCAGAGCGACGATTCTGTCAGACTCCTTCTGATAGTACTCCATTGCCTCTCCAAGAACCGAATAAACCTTGTTCGCATCGTAGAATGCGCTGTTGTTCATCATATCCGATGCCTTTGTCTGCAGATCCGCAGTTGCATTTTTGGGATATGTCTTCACGCGCACTTCATGCAGAAGCAGAAGGGTGTCGGCAAGCTGCTTTGCACGTGTGGGGTTGTTTGCGTTTTTCTTGATTTCCATACGCATAATCTTCATACCGTCGAGAAGCATGTTCTGGCTGGCGGTAGGAGGACATACGGAGAAAGCCTTTCTCCAACTGGGTGCAGCCTGCTCCAGATTTCCGGATTTGGCAACGGGCTGGTAGTAGTTGAGGTACATTACACACTGTACACTGTCAGGACCATACTTGCCCTGGGCAGATGAATTCGCCGACAAAAGCATTCCCATTGCGGCCAATACTAAGATTGAGATGTGTTTCATAATATTAAATGTTAGTTATTAGTTTAATCATACCTGTATTTGACGAACCAGATGTCGTGCAAGTTGACGCTCACCATAAAGTTCACATAGCGCTCGACAGCCATTCCGCCTTTTGTTGTTCCTCTTTGTCCCACATCCAGACCTACATTTATCGCATTGTAGTATCTGAAAATGGGGAATGACATTCCGAATGTGAATCCAAATCCGTTGACATCATTGCCTCCAAGTGTCACATAAGACTTGTTGTAATAGGCTCCGGCCCTGTATGTCACCCTCTTCATATAATAACGGATGTCACTCCTGTTGGGTGTGTACTCGAAGCCGAGCTTAAACGAAGAAGCTATCGAAGGCTGATAATCAAGCCCCGTGGGACATACTGACTCTTCATATTTAATCTGACTCCAGTTTTCCCTCAGATAGTCGAAGCCCACCATCCATTTGTCCTTATGCCTGTAGCTGACACCTATGGTTTTCTGCGAGGCAATGGGCAGGCGGGTGTCCACTTTTTCACCGGGCAGGGGAAGCAGAGTGTCTATGACATTATTGCGTTTGGCATACGCATATCTTGATACCTCACCGCCAAGGGATGTTCCCATCTGGTAGGTGACTCCAACATTCACCACGCCGCCTATTTTCTTTATCGGCTGGTTGTACTGGATTCCAAATCTGCCGCTGAAACCATTTACCTTGTACTTCCTGCCGCTGTAAACGCTCTTGTAACGGGAATCGGAATTGAACACCATATCGCTGTGGCGGTCCTGGTAACCGAAGAAATATATCATCTGTGCACCTATGGACACCCTTTTGAAGCAATCCATCGCGGCTCCGAAAAAGAGCTGGTAGATATCTCCTGTACCATACTGGTTGTTGTACACATCACCGGCTATCGCGGATATTGCAGGGTCGTCAACAGTGTTCAGGAATTTGTATCCCACTGTGCTATAGGGAGCTATTCCCAATACGAGGGCGGATTTTCCCCATATAGGCGTGGTGAATGCGAAATTCCTGACATTCACAGAGTTTCCGGCACCGCTGTTCTTACCGTCAGATATGAATTTCGAGTTGATGTTGGCACCGAAATCGAGCATGAAGGAGAGAGTGTCACGACAGGTTATGGCCGCCGGATTCATCCAGTTTATGGTACGGTTGTCACGCACGGCTGAATATATGCCTCCCATCGTGCCGCTAACCACCGAGCCATAGTTGGGAACGTCTCCGATACCGAACATCGAATAAGGGGAGTATCCGCTTGTGGCATCTATATTCTGCGCCGCAAGGCTCAAAGGTGCAAGCACCAATGCAAGGAGAACTGATATGACGTGCTTTCTACTGTTCATACTGCATCGCTATTTGGGCCAGGCCCAGGAGAACAAGCGTTTCCTCCACAACGACAGGATGGTTGGTCTTGGCTGCGAAGTAACGGGAGTCTCCACCGGTAAAAATAACTTTTTTGTCGGAATGAAGGCGCATATAACCTTCAATTTCAAACATTATGCCTAAATTGACACCATTGCCTATGGCGTCCCTCGTGCTTGTGCCTATACAGTTCTCAGTGGAATCAACTCTCAAAAGGGGCAGATTGACCGTATATTGGTTAAGTGCCAGAAAGCGGGTGCAGAAACCGGGAGAAATGTTTCCTCCGAGAAACTCCCCCTTTGCGGAAACAAAATCTATGGTGATGGCTGTTCCGAAGTCGAACACCATACAGTTGCAGTCCGGATAGAGATAATGGGCACCCACTGCACCGGCAAGCCTGTCCGAGCCGAGTGTTGGGGTTTTGTAATTGTTTGTGATACCTGTTTTCAGGGATTGGTCCATAGAGAGAAGACCCTTGGTGGAAAACTCTTCAAGGAATTTCTTGAGGTTTGGATCATATCCTGAAACACTCGAAAGAACGGAATATGCCGGATGTTCCTCTTGCGGGAACCTCTCTTTCAAAAACGGTATCAGTCTCTCCTTCTTCATCCTTTCCACCCACAAAATCTCCATTCCGTCGGCAATGGCTACCTTGCAGAAACTGTTTCCTATGTCTATCAATAGATTTTTCATCAAAAAACAATAGCTCGCAAAGTTAAAAAAACAAATAACAAATCACAATTTTGAAAGCAACTTATATGCACCCTCTATTGTTCTCACATTTTCACAGCTCACATACAGCCTGTTGTTCTGATCAACCACCTTATAGTTATGGATGCTTGATTTGGTGCTCAGGCTTTTTATTATGTCGTAAAAGCGGCTGCTTTTGTAAAATGGTGATTCCCTTTTGGATATGAAATACATAACCATTCTGCCACCCTTCAGTATCACCTTTTCTATACCCTTGCGTCTTGCCTCCAGACGGAGTTTCACAACAAAGGTGAGCTGCCTGAGTTTTTCCGGCATTTTTCCGAACCTGTCCTCAAGGGCCCTACAGAACTCCTCAAGGGCGCTCTCGCTCGCTATATTGTCCAACTCTGAGTAAAGCCTGAGTTTCTCGGCCTTCACATTGACATAATCATCGGGTATGACGAGTTCCATATCCGTGTCTATGGTGCAGTCCGGTGCCCACATCCTTTCCCCGTCCTCATTGTCTTCAACAGATTCATCTCCCCTGCCGTTTATTTCCTCAAATGCCTCTATGAGAATTTTCTGGTAGGTGTCGAAACCCATCTCGGTGATGAAACCGCTCTGCTCGGCGCCGAGCATATTTCCCATTCCCCTGATGTCAAGGTCCTGCATTGCGATGTTGAATCCGCTGCCGAGGTCCGAAAAGGCCTCGATGGCCCTCAGTCTTCTGGCGGCATCTTCCGTTAGCGAACTTATGGGCGGAATGATGAGATAACAGAATGCCTTGCGGTTTGAGCGTCCCACCCTTCCACGTAGCTGGTGGAGGTCGCTCAGGCCGAAATACTGGGCCCTGTTTATTATTATTGTGTTCGCGTTGGGGATATCTATTCCGTTCTCCACAATAGTTGTGGATAAGAGCATATCGTAGTCACCGGAAATGAAATCCACTACCTTTCCCTCAAGTTCCGAAGGTTTCATCTGCCCGTGGGCCACACATATCCTCAACTCGGGAACTATGCGCTTTATAATCTGTTCGACTTCATAGATGTCCTGCACCCTGTTGTGGACGAAGAATATCTGCCCTCTCCTGTCAAGTTCACGCCTTATGATGTCTGATATGAGCTTTTCATTGAAATCTATGACTTCCGTGTGTATCGGCAGCCTGTTCGGGGGAGCTGTGTTTATTATCGAAAGGTCGCGGGCCCCGAAAAGGGAGAACTGAAGTGTACGGGGTATAGGGGTTGCTGTGAGGGTGAGGGTGTCCACCTCGAGTTTGAGTTTGCGCAGGGCCTCCTTGGTGCTGACTCCGAACTTCTGTTCCTCATCTATTATCAGAAGACCAAGATCCTTGAACTTAACCTCCTTGCCCAAAAGCCTGTGTGTGCCTATAATGATGTCTATCTTGCCATCTTCAAGCCTTTTCTGAATATCCTTCACCTCTTTTGCGGATTTGAGGCGGCTAAGGTATTCTATGTTGCAGGGAAATTTGGAAAGCCTCTCTTTGAATGTATTGTAGTGTTGCAGTGCAAGTATGGTTGTGGGAACGAGCAGGACCACCTGTTTGCTGTCACATACGGCTTTGAAGGCAGCCCTTATCGCCACTTCCGTCTTTCCGAAGCCAACATCCCCGCAGACGAGACGGTCCATAGGATATGAGCGTTCCATATCGGCCTTGACAGCTTCCACGGCTTTTGCCTGGTCGGGAGTTTCCTCCCATTGGAATGAGGATTCGAACTCCTGTTGGATATAGGTGTCCGGAGAAAATGAGAATCCCGTGGCCATCTTCCTCTGGGCATACAGTTTTATAAGGTCCTGAGCTATGTCCTTGACTTTGGATTTTGTCTGGGTCTTGAGCTTTTCCCAGGCGCCGGATCCGAGCTTATTGATTTTGGGTACGGTATCGACTTCCGCGCTACGGTATTTTGAAATGCGGTGCAGGCCGTGTATGGACACGATCAGGACATCCCCGTCACGGTATTCTATCTTTATGCCTTCCTGGATTTTTCCGTTTATGCTGTTTTTGACTATGCCGCAGAAACGCCCCACCCCGTGGTCTATATGCACAACATAATCTCCTTCCTTGAAAGAGTTTATATCCTGCATCGTGAGTCTCTCGCTGCGCTCTATGGTACGCTTCAGGTTAAGGCGGCGGAAGCGGTCGAATATCTCGTGGTCTGTGTAAAGGCAGATCTTGTTGTCGTGGTCTATAAAACCTTGGTTGATGGTGAATTCCTCATAATCCATCACTACGGAATAGGTGGAGAATATGTTTTTGAGACGGTCTATCTGGCCCTTGTTTTCAGACATTATCACAACGGAGTATCCCTTCTCTTTTTTGGAGAGGATGTCATCGGAAAGTATGTCGAACTTCTTGTTGAAGACAGGCTGTGGAGATGTGTTGTACTCTATTATATTATCGTAGCGGATATCTCTTTTCAGGGATGAGAGTATCACCTGCTTGTGCGTATCATCTTCGGGGGCTTCCACATCGCTCAACCATACAACTGCATCATCCGTAAGATATGAATAAATGTCTTCCTCCTCCTGCCTCACAATCTCGGCTATATTGGGATAAATGGCGACACTCTTCAAATTTGCGGCATTAGAACGCTGGGTGTTCACGGTGAATGTCTTTATGCTGTCTATGACGTCACCGAAAAAATCTATCCTGTAGGGCTTGTCATCGCCGTAGGAAAATATGTCTATGAGTCCGCCCCTCACGGCAAACTCTCCGGGCAATGAAACAAAATCAACCTTCTTGAAGCCATTATTGAACAGAAGCTCGCACAAAAAGGAATGGGCAAGGCTGTCCCCTTCACTTATTTCTATGAGATGATGCCTGAGGGTCTTTTCGGATACGGTTTTTTCAAGCACGGAATCCCGGTACCCTACGACAATTATGAATTTATCCGGATATTTTCCATTTTTATAGTCAACTAATGCTCCTATTGCGGAAGTTCTTTGTACTTTTGCGCTTGAGTCCTTCACATTGTTGTGACTGTTTTGCGTGGAACAGCAGGGCAGGTAGAATATGTCCGCCTCGCTGCTCAAATGATAAAGGTCCGCCGCACAACCCTCGGCGGATTCCTTGTCGGGAAAAACCGCAAGATGCACTCCGCTGTGGATGCTTCTCGCCAGGACAAAACTCTTTGCGGATCCGTAAAGTCCGGTCAGAAGAGTTTTGGAGCGGGCCGGGTCATCAACAATGGATAGAAGCCGGTCATCCGATGGAGTTATTGACAATTGTTTTATTTTTTTGTTCATAACCTATCTGAAAACGTTGTTGATAAACTGGTGAAAATTTTCTTTTCAACTTTTTTCAACAAGTTGCAAATGTACCAACTTCTTTTGGAAATGGCGCCAAAAGCGTTTTTTTGTAGTTATTAACAATTTTAACAACCAGTATTATCTGGAGATATATTTGAAAATTTCAATATGAATAACAGTTTCGATCCGCGCAGCGAAAGTGTGTTGAAGGAAAATGAGAATGACGCCAAAATCCGGCCCGCCCTTTTCGACCAGTTCGCCGGACAGGACAAAATTCTTGAAAACCTCAGGGTTTTCGTGAAGGCGGCGTTGAGCAGGGGGGAAGCGCTTGACCACGTTTTGCTCTACGGCCCTCCCGGCTTGGGCAAAACCACGCTTGCTCATATCATTGCAAGCGAACTCGGTGTCGGCTTGAAAATAACCTCAGGTCCTGTGCTGGACAAGCCCGGGGATCTTGCCGGACTGCTGACGGGACTCGAGCCGGGCGATGTGTTGTTCATTGACGAGATACACAGGTTGTCGCACGTGGTGGAGGAATACCTGTACAGCGCAATGGAGGATTACACCATAGATATAATGATAGACAAGGGGCCGGGGGCGAGAAGTGTCCAGATAAGCCTCAATCCCTTCACCCTCGTCGGTGCCACCACCCGCAGCGGTATGATTACCTCACCCTTGAGGGCGAGATTCGGCATAAACTGCCACCTCGAATACTATGACAGCAATGTCCTCAGCGGCATCATCAAACGAAGTGCCGGCATCCTCAACATCACGATTGACGACCAGGCAGCCATGGAGCTTGCACTGCGCAGCAGGGGCACTCCCCGAATCGCGAATGCCCTCCTGAGAAGGGTGCGCGATTTCGCCCAGGTGGTCGGCGACGGTCATATAGACCTCAAGATTGCGCAGTACGCTCTCGATGCCCTGAATATAGACAAGCGTGGGCTTGACCAGACGGACAACAGGATACTCAAGTGTATCATACACAAATTCAAGGGCGGTCCCGTGGGGCTCGGCACCATAGCCACGGCCATAGGAGAGGAGGAAGGCAGCCTTGAGGAGGTTTATGAGCCCTTCCTTATAAAGGAAGGCTTCCTCCAGCGCACCCCCCGCGGACGAATGGCCACAGATCTTGCATACCGTCACCTGAATGCAAGCAAGTATGATTACAGCACACTTTTCTGATTATGTCCGAAGGTGACGGCACATTGAAAAGCAGAACCGCCCACGGCATAGGCTGGGCGTTTGCGGACAACCTGAGCGGCTCTGGTGTGATGGCTCTGGTGAGCCTTGTGCTCGCGCGTATCCTTTGTCCTGAGGATTTCGGGCTTGTCGCCATCCCCGGAATCTTCATAAGTCTTGCAAACTCCCTTGTGGACAGCGGCTTTTCGAGTGCGCTAACCAGGAAAAAGTCCGTGACGGAAGCGGACTTCAACACGGTGTTCAGTTTCCACCTGTCAGTCAGCCTCATCATCTACATAATCCTTTTCGCAACCGCCCCCCTTATAGCAGGATTTTACGGCAACGGCCTCTTGGTCCCCATTATCCGCATTCTCGGCCTGACTCCCATAATCACCGCCCTCACACTTGTCCAGAGGGTGATTTTGATCCGCAGGCTTGACTTCAGGACACAGGCCGTCGTTTCATTTATAAGTTCCCTTGCGGCAGGTATAGCGGCGATAACTCTTGCTGCAAGCGGTATGGGTATATGGTCTCTTGTGGCCTTGCAGATAATAAGGTTGGGAATGACATCATTTCTGCTGTGGCTGCACAACAAGTGGCTTCCGAGCGGATTTATCGACAGGGCAAGTTTTAAGGATATGTTCAGTTTTGGCGGCAGACTGCTTCTGAGTGCCATAGTCAGCATAATCTGGACTGAAATCTATACACTTGTCATAGGAAAAATCTATTCCACCTCAGTTCTCGGCCAGTACAACAGGGCTGAAAAGTTCAAGGGGATGCTGAGTTCCAATATCAGCATTGTGATGCAGAAGGTGAGTTATCCGGTTTTAAGCAGTGTGCAGGATGATCCCGACAGGCAATTGAGGATATACAGAAAGGTATTCAGGACAACGGTGCTTATGACATTCACCTCCATACTCGGTCTTGCCGCAGTCAGCGGAGCGCTTGTACCCGTATTGGTGGGAAACCAGTGGCTTGAAAGTGTAAAATACCTTCAATTGCTGTGTCTTTCAGGAGTTTTCATTCCCCTCATCGCCTTAAGTTCAAATATCATCAACGCAAACGGACGCTCTGATACGACTCTGAGGCTTGAGATTGTCAAAACCATTATGGCTGTAATACCCATAATGGCAGGAATATATTTCGGCATAAAATGGCTGCTTTTCAGTATGGCTGTCGTTTATCTGCTGGTATATTTCATATATGGGATAACGGTGAAAAAAATCATCGGATACAAAATCAAAGACCAGATATCTGATATAATCCCCTTTGCCCTCATATCCGTCCTTATGTCCTTTGCTGTATGGAGCCTTTCATTGACAGGCATCAACTGCTGGCTGCTCCTTCCCCTGCAGCTTGTCTTGGGCGCAGTGATCACATTCGTGATATACAAATGGATTTACAGGGCTGAAGAATTCGATGAAATACTTTCACACATCCTGAATCTATTGAAAAGAAATAGATGATATGAAGAAGAAAAAAATATATCTCTTCACTGAGTTTTTCCCTTACGGAAACATAAGTGAAAGTTTTCTTCAGAAGGAGCTTGAAACAGCCTCCACAATGGCTGACATAACACTTGTTCCGCTTTATAATGACAAGGGATCCAGGCCTGTTCCAGAAGGTGTAAGAATAGACGAAAGCCTGAGCCGCACCTCTTTGCTGAAAAAAACTGTTATTGTGATGAAGACATTTTTCGGCAAAGAATTATGGAAATCATATCTGAAGGATAAAAAAAGAATAGGACTGATCAGATATATCTGGTTTACATACAAATATTCCTTCAGGGCGGAACTGGTATGCTCATATTTCGATGGGAAGGAAAAAGAGATTCCCAAAGATGCTGTTCTGTACAGTTATTGGTTTTCATATTTTGCGCTCGGACTTGCATTTGCCAGGAAAAGGAACAGATTCCTTGAAAACTGCGTGTTCATATCGAGAGCCCACGGCTATGATGTTTACGAAGAGAAAAGAAACACTTTTTTTCCCCACAGGGAGTTTACCATACAAAGTTTTGACTTCATATACCCGGTTTCCCAAGCAGGACTGGAATTTATGACGAGAAGATACCCCTTGTATATAGGAAAATTCGCCGTCAGGTATCTGGGAACGGCGGCCATTGAAAGAAAGTCGGAGCCCAACACCCATCAGGAGATAAAATTCCTTTCCTGCTCGTCAATGTCGAAGGTCAAGAGAGTCGGGCTCATCTACAGGATGGTCTGCGCTTATGCAAAGGCAAATCCCTCCCAAAAATGTGTTTGGACACATATTGGAGGTGGAATAGATACGGATCTCGTCGGTCAGTGGGGTGCCGTACCTGAAAATCTGGATATAGATTTGAAGGGACAGATGCCCAACAAGGATATACACGCTCTGTATTCCGAAAGGAACTTCGACATATTCGTGAACCTCAGCCTCTCAGAGGGACTTCCTGTTTCCATAATGGAGGCAATAAGCGCCGGAATTCCCGTCTTAGCAACAGATGTGGGCGGAGAGAAGGAGATTATCGACGGCAGGAATGGTGTCCTTGTTCCGGTAAATTTGGGCGTGGAGGATTTCACCTCTGCGGCGGACAAGATTCTTGCGAATTGGGATAATATGTCAAAACATTGTGTGGAGGTATTCAGACAAAGATTTGACGCCCAAAAGAACTATCAGGATTTCTATTTGTAAAAGTGCGAAATAATCAGTAAAATTGCGTGCTAAAAGCAAATCAAAAAAATCTAGATTTTTTACACAATATGGAGGAAAAACTGAATTCCAAAGTGCCCGCAGGTCCCCTTGCTGAAAAGTGGACCAAGCACAAGGCTGCCATCAAAGTTGTCAGCCCCGCCAACAAGCGCAAACTTGACATCATCGTGATCGGTACCGGTCTGGGAGGAGCGTCTGCAGCCGCCACTCTCGGAGAGCTCGGTTACAATGTTAAGATTTTCTGCATCAGCGACTCACCCCGCCGCGCCCATTCCATCGCCGCACAGGGTGGTATCAATGCAGCCAAGAACTATCAGAACGACAACGACTCAATCTACCGTCTGTTCTACGACACCATCAAGGGCGGCGACTACCGCAGCCGTGAGGCAAACGTATATCGTCTTGCAGAGGTGTCAAATCTGATCATCGATCAGTGTGTGGCCCAGGGTGTTCCCTTCGCCCGTGATTATGGCGGATTGCTCGACAACCGCTCTTTCGGAGGTGCGCAGGTGTCGCGTACCTTTTATGCCCGCGGTCAAACCGGTCAGCAGCTTCTTCTCGGAGCCTATGCATCATTGAACCGCCAGATTGCAAAAGGCACCGTCAAGAGTTATCCCCGTCACGAGATGCTTGACCTCGTCATCATCAACGGTGAGGCGCGCGGCATCATCGCCCGTGACCTTGTGACAGGTGAAATCAAAAGGTTCGGCGCCCACGCTGTCGTATTGGCAAGCGGTGGTTATGGCAACACCTATTTCCTCTCCACCAACGCAATGAACTCCAACGGCTCAGCAGCGATGCAGTGCTTCCGCAAGGGTGCATATTTCGCAAATCCCTGCTTCGCCCAGATTCACCCCACCTGTATTCCCAAACACGGCGAGCAGCAGAGCAAACTCACCCTTATGAGCGAATCCCTGCGTAACGACGGCCGTATCTGGGTTCCCAAGAAACTTGAAGATGTTGAGCGTCTGCGCAAACGTCAGGTCAAGGCCTCCCAGATTCCCGAGGAAGACCGTGACTACTATCTTGAGCGCCGTTATCCCGCATTCGGCAACCTCGTTCCCCGTGACGTGGCTTCACGCGCAGCCAAGGAGCGTTGCGATGCAGGTTTCGGTGTAAACGAGACAGGCCTGGCAGTGTTCCTCGATTTCCGCAGCGCAATCGAGCGCCTCGGACAGAAGACTATCGAGGCCCGCTACGGCAACCTCTTCCAGATGTATGAAAAGATTACCGACGTGAATCCCTATGAGGAGCCTATGATGATTTATCCCGCCATCCATTATACTATGGGCGGCATCTGGGTTGACTATAATCTCCAGACTACCATCCCCGGCCTGTATGCCATCGGTGAGGCCAACTTCTCAGACCACGGTGGAAACCGTCTCGGAGCTTCAGCCCTCATGCAGGGTCTTGCAGACGGATATTTCATTCTCCCCTACACCATCGGCGACTACCTTTCACACAAGATCAAGGAAAGCAAACAGAGTACCGATACACCCGAGTTCGAGGCAACGGAAAAGGCTGTCCGTGACAAGATTGCCAAGATTTTTGCCATCAAGGGCAAACGCACCGTTGACAGCATCCACAAAGAGCTCGGCAACATTATGTGGGAGTATGTGGGAATGTCCCGCAACGAGGCCGGTCTCAAGAAGGCCATAGGTCTGATCGACGACCTCCGCAAGGAGTTCTGGAGCAATGTATATGTTCCCGGTGAGCCCGGTGAGTTCAACCCCGAGATAGAGAAGGCCGTGCGCCTTGTCGATTTCATCGAGATTGGTTCTCTTATGGCCCACGACGCCCTCAACCGTCAGGAGTCCTGCGGCGGTCACTTCCGTGAGGAGATGCAGACCGAAGAGGGTGAGACCAAACGCGATGATGTGAACTACGCATACGTCAGCGCCTGGGAATACAAGGGTGACGGCGTGACACCCGAGCTTCACAAGGAGCCCCTCAACTTTGAATTTGTTACCCCTTCCACCAGAAACTATAAAGACTAAGGAGGATTTGTTATGAATTTTACATTGAAAGTTTGGCGTCAGAAAAACGCAAAGACAAAAGGCCATTTCGAGACATACCAGGTGTCAAACATCTCCCCCGACACATCTTTCCTCGAGATGCTCGACATTCTCAACGATCAGCTCATATCTGAGGGTAACGACCCCGTGGCTGTAAACAAGGGCTGCAAGAACAGCGGTCCCATCGCATTCGACCACGACTGCCGTGAGGGTATCTGCGGAATGTGCTCTCTCTATATCAACGGACATCCCCATGGACCCGATTCACTGGTAACCACCTGCCAGCTTCACATGCGCAAGTTCAAGGATGGCGACACCATCACCATCGAGCCCTGGCGCAGCGCTGGTTTCCCCGTGATCAAGGACCTTGTAGTGAACCGCGGCGCATTTGACCAGATTCTGCAGGCGGGCGGATTCATCTCCGTCAACACAGGCGGAGCCCCCGATGCCAATGCCACCCCCATCGCCAAGGACAAGGCTGATGAGAGTATGGATGCTGCAGCCTGCGTGGGTTGCGGTGCCTGTGTGGCTACTTGCAAGAACGGTTCGGCAATGCTCTTCGTTTCCGCCCGCGTAAGCTCACTCGCTCTTCTGCCCCAGGGTAAAATTGAGGGAGCACGCCGTGCAAAAGCTATGGTTGCGAAGATGGACGAACTGGGATTCGGTGCCTGCACCAACACCCAGATGTGCCAGATGGAGTGTCCTAAGGGCATTACCATTTCCCACATCGCCCGTCTGAACCGCGAGTTCCTTTGCGCAAAGCTCAAAGACTAAGCAGCCGCTTCTGAATGGAGTTTTTCGTTTCTTCTGCAGGAATACCGGTACACGTGAATGATACCCAAAAGGGGGAAAAGGCCCTTTTGTTCCTGCACGGATATCTTGAGACTATGTATATATGGGAAGAGTTCGCAGTATTGCTGCCGGACTCTTTCCGTTGTATATTCATAGACATACCGGGCCACGGCCTTACCGGCACCCATCCGGAGTCAAACACTATGGACTTCTGCGCCAGGGTATGCAAGGAGGTTCTCGACAAATTGGAACTGAAATCTGCGGTCATCGTGGGACATTCTATGGGAGGATATATAGGACAGGCCTGTCTGAAACTCTATCCCGAGCGTTTCAGCGCCCTGGTCCATTTCAATTCCACTCCATACGCGGACATTCCGGAAAAAGCCGGTGACCGCCAGAAGGAAATTGGATTCATAGAAAACGGCAAACTGATATCACTGGCTTCCATTGCCGTCTGCAATATGTATAGCAAGGACAATGTGGATCGCTTTAAGTCAAAAATCGAGGAAACAGTCACACTCTGTGAAACGCACGACCCCTCGGGTATAATAGCCTGCATCCGTGGTCTGATGGACAGGCCCGACAATACTGCATTCCTGAAATCCCTCAAGGAAAAGGTGATGTTTGTTTTCGGGGACCAGGACAAACACTGTCCCCTTGAAAAGATAGCTCAAATCAGGAAAGATGTGCCTTCCGCAAGATTTGAGATAGTTCCGGGCACGGGCCACAATTCCTTCATAGAGGAGCCCCAGAAGCTTGCGGAAGCCCTGCTGGATTTCGTCAATACAGGAAATTGTTGAAAGGGAACTTTCCCGCGTGTATTTGAGCTGCCATCCTGTAGAGGTTGGCACGCAATTTTTCTATATTGGTTTTCTGGGCCGCTGATATGAAAATGCAGGGATTGTTCTGCTCGTTCGCCCACTTCTCCTTTATCTGCTCAAGGCTCGTATGTTCGGGGCCTATTTCCCCTATTTCGTATTCCGAGACCTCCTTGTGCGTGTAGAGGTCTATCTTGTTGAAGACGATGAACATTGGTTTGTTCTTCACCCCTATGTCCTCCAATGTCTTGTTCACCACCTTTATCTGGTCTTCGTAGCAGGGGTGAGAAATGTCCACCACATGCATCAGGATATCAGCCTCACGAACCTCGTCAAGCGTGCTTTTGAATGATTCTACAAGTTCTGTTGGAAGCTTTCTGATAAAGCCGACGGTATCGCTAAGAAGAAAGGGAACATTGTCTATAACAACCTTTCTGACAGTGGTGTCCAGGGTGGCGAAAAGTTTGTTTTCCGCGAACACTTCGCTTTTGGAAAGTAGGTTCATAAGCGTGCTTTTTCCGGCATTGGTATAGCCTACAAGGGCTATGCGCACGAGTTTGCCGCGCTCACGCCTCTGAATCACCATCTGTCGATCTATCTTCTTGAGATGCTCCTTCAGAAGGGCTATCTTGTCCAGGACGATTCGTCTGTCTGTCTCTATCTGGCTTTCTCCCGGGCCCCTCATTCCTATGCCTCCCCTCTGCCTCTCAAGGTGTGTCCACATACCTGTCAGGCGGGGCAGAAGATACTGGTACTGCGCCAGTTCCACCTGGGTCTTTGCGTAGGCCGTCTTGGCCCTTGTGGCAAAAATATCGAGAATCAGGTGGGTTCTGTCCATAATTTCACAACCCATCACCTTCTCGAGATTTCTGATCTGGGCGGGACTCAGCTCGTCGTCGAAAAGAGCAAATTTTATTTCGTTCTCCTTGACATAGTTGTTTATCTCTTCCAGCTTGCCGGAGCCCACGTAGGTCCTTGAGTTGGGAGATTCCAGTTTCTGTGTGAATCGCCTGACACTGCGCAGTCCGGCCGTCATCGCAAGGAATTCGAGTTCATCGAGATAATCCGTGATGATGCGCTCGCTGACTCCCTGCGGGATGACGCAGACCACAATGCAGTCTATGGTTTTCTCTTCGTTTATATCCATTTTTTTACAAAGAATGCGGGCTTTGACGACCCGCATTCAATATAGAAATGTTATTTTCTTGCTATCTGAGCTGGAATACTACAGGGAAGGTGTAGGTTACGCGAACCACTTTGTCACGCTGTTTTCCGGGTTTCCACTTGGGTGAGGAAGATACCACGCGTACGGCCTCTTTGTCAAGTGAAGCATCAATACCACGAAGAACCTTGATGTTTGAGAGGGAACCGTCCTTTTCAACTGTGAACTGGAGGGTTACACGGCCCTGAACACCATTCTCACGGGCAAT
>JABUTN010000003.1:133116-136162 GCA_021443665.1 Bacteroidales bacterium
GGTTCGGGGGGCGGGGGAGGTGCCTCGGTGGTAATAGGGATATTCTCTACCTCAATCTCCGCAGCGGCTTCCTGAAGTACGATAGTCTCGCTGCTTTCTGTTGACTTCCATTCGAAGGCCATCAGAATCAGACCGAGGGAAATAATAAGACCAATCTCTCCGAACAAAAGTTTCTTCTTTTGCAGATTGGCTTCGGGTAGTTTCTTTATTTCCATACAGTTTGTTTTAGATTAGGTTGTAAAGATAGGGAATTATCTTTTAATAAACCAAATTTTTGTTAACAAAATGTTGAAAAGGACTTCTCCTTAGAACACATTGAGAGTCTTGAGAATCTCGTTTGTGGCACGCTGTGCTGCAGCTCCGGCGTGGAATTTGGCCTCTTCTTCAGCAGAAATTTTCAGCTTCACGATTTTCTCTACGCCGCCTTTTCCGAGTACAACAGGGGTTCCGATGCAGATATCTTCCTCGCCGTATTCGCCGTTCTGGGGAACTGAGCAGGGGATAATGCGTTTCTCATCGAGGAGAACAGCTTTAACAACGCTTGCTGAGCAGGCACCGGGAGCATAGAATGCTGAAGTGCCGAGCAGACCGGTGATTGTTGCGCCTCCGACCATTGTGTCGGCGATGACTTTCTCGCGTGTGGCTTTATTCAGGATTTTTTCAACGCATCCGCCCTTGTATGCAACATTGCTCATAAGGGGAACCATTGTCTTGTCGCCGTGGGCTCCGATCACGAAACCTGCAACATTGCTCTGGGAGGTCTTGAGGGCCTGGCTGAGATAATAGTTGAAACGGGCACTGTCAAGAGCGCCGCCCATACCGATAAGTTTGTTCTTCTTTACAAGACCGAGCTTATAAGTCAGGTAGGTCATAGTGTCCATAGGGTTGGAAACCATTACGACCACTGCGTTGGGAGAGTTCTTCACCACTTCGGTGACAACCTCCTTGACGATGCCTGCGTTTACTCCGATAAGTTCCTCGCGGGTCATACCGGGTTTTCTGGGCAGACCTGATGTGACTACAACGACGTCAGAGTTCTTGGTTGCGGTGTAATCTTTTGTCACACCAGTGATTTTTGTGCTGATGCCGCAGATTTTGGCGGACTGGGCCATATCAATGGCTTTACCTTCTGCTACACCGGGTTTCACATCGAGAATGACAATCTCGTTGCAAATGTTCATGTGTGCGAGCACGTTCGCACAGGTGGCTCCTACATTGCCGGCGCCGATAACACTTACTTTTGACATTTTTGTTTTGTATTAATGATTATGTTTAATTTTGCAGTCAAATCGCTTAGTTTGCAAATGTAATGTTTTTTATAGTATGATATCCTTTTATAACCAAGAAATATCATATCAGCCCTCAAATAAATCCGGTCTCAGGAAATGGATTGCGGATGTCCTCTCTTCCTACGGATTTTTACCGGGCCACATCAATTATATCTTCTGTAGCGACCCGGCCCTTCTGGAGGTCAATATGCAATTTCTCGGACACGATTATTACACGGATATAATCACTTTCGACACAAGTGACGATTATCCCAGGATGAGGGGAAAAATTTGCGGAGACATCTTCATAAGCCTCGACACCGTAAAGGCAAACGCCGTGGAATATGGTGCCGGCTTTACGGACGAACTCCACAGGGTGATGATCCACGGCGTTCTGCATCTGGTGGGAATCGATGACCAAAGCGAAGAGGATTTCCTCAAAATGAAAGAGGCGGAAAACAGGGCGCTTTCTCTCAGAACATTCTTAACGGTAGCTGAGAAATGACAGATACCTTTGATATTATAGTAATAGGTGCCGGTCACGCCGGCTGTGAGGCGGCAAGTGCCGCGGCAAGGCTTGGTTCTTCAACCCTGCTCATCACTATGGATATGGCCAAGATGGCGCAGATGTCCTGTAACCCATCTATTGGAGGCATAGCTAAAGGTCAGATAATCAGAGAAATAGATGCACTTGGGGGTTTTTCCGGCATCGTTACCGATGCCGCCACCATACAGTTCCGTATGCTCAACAGGTCCAAGGGACCGGCGATGTGGAGTCCCCGCGCACAGTGCGACAGGATGGTCTATTCCCAGTGCTGGCGTCATATCCTCGAAACTACTTGTAAACTAAGCATTTGGCAGGATATTGTGACTTCGATAAGCCTCTCAGAATCGCGTATATGTTCTGTCACAACATCCGTGGGTTATACATTCAAGGCAAAAGCGGTTATTTTGACGGCCGGGACCTTCCTTGACGGCAAAATTTTCATAGGGGACGTATCGTTGAAGGGAGGCAGGATTTCCGAACAGGCCTCTTACGGTCTCACCCAAATTCTCGCGGATTCCGGCATCACTACCGGAAGAATGAAAACCGGCACTCCTCCCCGAATCGACATCAGATCAGTGGACCTTTCAAAACTGATACTCCAATACGGAGATGAAAAACCGGAGAAGTTCTCCTATCTCAACTACAAGACCTCCATACAAAACGGAGCCGCCCAAAAACTTTGTTATATCGCCCATACCAACAGCGATGTTCACGAGACTTTGAGAAGGGATTTTTCTAAATCCCCTCTTTTCAGCGGCAAGATACACGGCATAGGTCCCAGATACTGCCCCAGCATTGAAGACAAGTTGAGGACCTTTGCGGACAAGGATTCCCATCAGCTCTTTCTTGAGCCGGAGGGTTGGCACACTTCAGAATATTATCTTCAGGGATTCTCTTCCTCACTGCCCCTGCAGACCCAGCTGAATGCCCTGCAGAAGGTACCAGGTTTTGAAAAGGTTCATATCTATCGCCCGGCCTACGCTATAGAATACGACTTCTTTGATCCCACCCAGCTTGACAGCACTTTGCGCTCCCGCGTAATACCCAACCTCTATTTGGCAGGCCAGGTGAATGGCACTACAGGCTATGAAGAGGCTGCAGCCCAGGGTCTGATGGCGGGCATCAACGCACATCTTGCAATCAAGGGAAAGGAGCCTTTCATCCTTGGCAGAGACACTTCCTATATAGGTGTGCTAATCGATGACCTTGTCACAAAGGGAGTGGATGAACC
>JABUTN010000040.1:0-1077 GCA_021443665.1 Bacteroidales bacterium
AACGGTTCTGCCCGTAGAGTTCCTTCTGTGTCCCGAATGGTTGCCAATTTACGTATGCGACACAATGTCGCGATACCGAATCACTTCTCGACATATAGTGCATATACATTTCCCGACTTTTTATCCCGCCACACAGCGGGATAAATGGCGAGATAGGATGACGCGGTTGTTCTCCTCTCTCCTCACAACACCGAATCCACGACGTCGGCGGCGGCTTTGAGCAGGGAGGCGACGTGGTCGATTACCTTGTTGGCCTTGGTGTAGCGGGCCACGATGGTGCGGATGGAGGCCGAGAGGTCTTTCAGGCTTGCCACGGAGGTCTCGAGGTCGCTGACTATCTGCTTTTCAGCCTTGGCAATCGCCACGCGCTCGGCCTCTTTCAGGGCGCGGATGGCGGTTTCGATTTCGAGACGCCGGTCTTCGGCGAGGCCCTTGTCCGCACGTGCGGCGTCAAGCGCCTTGAGCTGCCTGCGAATCTCCGGCAGCCCCTTCGGGCTCTCCTCCTTCTTGGAGGTCTTGGGGGAGTTTTTCATAATATTCTGTATTCAACGGGAACCTTCGGTCGCTGCACTCCCGTCAGGATGACGCGGTCGTGATGTCTTCAAAGCCACTTCTGCAGGGCGATGAAGCAGATTCATTTTTTCCTGACAATCGAGTACAGGCCGCCGAAGATGTTGTAGGCCATTTTGGGGCTCAGTTTGTGCAGTGTATTGTACACCTTCAGGGAGGTCAGGGTGTTTCTGCCCACATCGAAACATCTGTCGAACAAGGCCGAATACTCCGAGGCACCTGTGTCGTGATTGACAAAAATCCTTTTGAGGAACAAATGAATTTGGACTTGCAGTTTGTTCCGGAAGTCCGGATTGTCAGAACAGAAAGCATCCAGCATATCCACGCTGTGCATCAAATCGCAGGAGGCCTGCCTTTTCCCGGTTGCGCTGTCCCCGTTCCGGAAATACGAATACAGACTGCGGGGGATGGACTTCACTGTTTTCGCATTGGCCAGATACTCACAGACAAACAACTGGTCCTCCGCATATTTCATACTCTCATCGAATCGGATATTGTGGGCGGCGA
>JABUTN010000040.1:1719-3669 GCA_021443665.1 Bacteroidales bacterium
TGCAGCAGGCCCTTCTCGTCAATGCCCGAGATGATGAAGTCGGCCTTGTCGAGGGCTTCGGGGCGCTCGGTGCTGGTGCGGATGCAGACGGCGGGGAAGGGATGCCCCACGCTGGTGAAGAAGGATGACTCCTCAGGCAGGGTACCAGAGTCCGACACCACGGCGAAGGCGTTCATCTGCAGGCAGTTGTAGTCGTGGAAACCGAGCGGCTCGTGACGAATCACGCGGCGGTCAAGTTGGAAGCCGGAGGCCTCAAGACGATTGCGGGAACGCGGGTGGCAACTGTACAGTATCGGCATATCATACTTCTCAGCCATCTTGTTGATAGCGTTGAAAAGGGAACGGAAGTTCGCCTCCGTGTCGATATTCTCCTCGCGGTGGGCGCTCAGCAGGATGTATCTGCCTTTCTCCAGGCCGAGCCTGCTGTGGATGTCGCTCGCCTCTATCTCGGCCAGGTTCTCGTGAAGCACCTCGGCCATAGGGGAGCCGGTGACATAGGTGCGCTCCTTGGGCAGGCCGCAATCGGCAAGGTAGCGGCGTGCGTGCTCGGAGTAGGCCATGTTCACGTCCGAGATGATGTCCACGATGCGGCGGTTGGTCTCTTCGGGCAGACATTCGTCCTTGCAGCGGTTGCCGGCCTCCATATGGAAGATGGGGATGTGCAGGCGCTTCGCCCCGATGACGCTCAGGCAGGAGTTGGTGTCGCCCAGCACAAGCACCGCGTCGGGCCGGGTCTGCACCATCAGCTTGTAGCTTGCGTTGATGATGTTGCCCATTGTGGAGCCGAGGTCATCGCCCACCGCGTCCATATAGACCTCAGGGTCCTTGAGTTTGAGGTCGCGGAAGAAGATGCCGTTGAGGTTGTAGTCGTAGTTCTGGCCTGTGTGGGCAAGGATGGTGTCGAAGTATCTGCGGCATTTGTTGATGACCGCCGCCAGCCTTATGATTTCCGGGCGCGTACCCACTATTATCAGGAGTTTTATCCTGCCATCGTTCTTGAAGCTGATGTCGCTGTAGTCTGTTTTTAAATTCATGTTACACCAAATCTGAAAAGGTATCCGGACGCTCAGGGTTGAAGACCTCGTTGCAGTACATCACTGTCACCAGGTCTTGGGTGTCCGAGAGGTTTATGATGTTGTGCGTGTAGCCGGGGAGCATAATAACGCTCTGGATTTTGTCCCCGCTGACCTCGAAGTTGAGGATTTCGCCCTCCGGGTCGTTCTCGTTGCGCTGCTGTATGAGGCCGTGCCCGCTGACCACGATGAACTGTTCCCACTTGCTGTGGTGCCAGTGCTGTCCCTTGGTAATGCCCGGCTTGGAGATGTTGATGCTCACCTGCCCGCAATCAAGGGTATGCACAAGTTCGGTGAACGAGCCGCGCTCGTCGGTGTTCATCTTCAGGTCGAAGACGGCCTTTTCCCCCGGCAGATAGCTCAAGTAGGTGCTGAACAGCCGTTTGGCGAAGGAGTCAGCCGGAATCCGTGGAATCATCAGCGTCCGGGGCATATCCGCGAAGCTGTGGAGCAGTTCGACAATCTCACCCAACTTTACGTGGTGGGTGACCGGGGCGGCGCAGTACCGGCCGTCCTCCCGCATTATCGTCTCCACGCCCTCGAACTCGCAGTGGTGTTCCTGTCCCTTCAGGGCCGCGATCATCTCTTCCACCAGGTCGTCTATATAGAGCAGTTCCATCTCCACGGAGGGGTCGTTGACCTGAATCGGCAGTCCTCGGGCAATGTTGTGGCAGAAGGTGGCGACAGCGCTGTTGTAGTTCGGCCTGCACCACTTGCCGTAGAGGTTGGGGAAACGATACACAAGCACCTTCGCGCCCGTTTCCCTTCCGTAGTCGAAGAACAGTTCCTCCCCCGCCTTCTTGCTCTTGCCGTACTCCGATGTGCCGAAGCGCCCGGCGAGAGTGGCCTGTATGCTCGAGCTGAGCATCACGGGGCA
>JABUTN010000040.1:4658-6905 GCA_021443665.1 Bacteroidales bacterium
CGGGTCGGTGATGGTGATGGGCTTGCCGTCCATCATCTGTTCCACCCAGAGGGGAATCACGCTGCCACGGCTTGCCATCACATTGCCGTAGCGGGTGCAGCAAATCGTGGTCTTGGCATCCTTGCCGAGAGCGCGTCCCTGAGCGATTGCCACCTTCTCCATCATTGCCTTCGAGATGCCCATCGCGTTGATGGGGTATGCGGCCTTGTCCGTTGAGAGCACGACCACATTCTTAACGCCGTGGGCGATGGCCGATAGAAGCACATTGTTGGTGCCTTCCACATTGGTGCGGACCGCTTCCATAGGGAAGAATTCACAACTGGGCACCTGCTTCAGTGCGGCTGCGCTGAACACGTAATCCACTCCGTTCATCGCAAAATCCACGGCCTCGCGTTGGCGCACGTTGCCTATGTAGAATTTAACCTTGGAAGCCACTTCCGGCCGCTGAGCCTGCAGATGGTGGCGCATATCGTCCTGTTTCTTCTCGTCACGGGAGAGAATGCGAATCTCTTTGATGTCGCTGTCGAGGAAGCGGCGCAGCACTGCGTTGCCGAAACTTCCCGTTCCGCCTGTTATCAGCAGGACCTTGTCTTTGAATACTGACATATATGTTTCTAAATGTTTTTAAACGTTTGTAAGTGTTTCTAAACCTTGTAAAACTCCTTGTACCATTCGGCGAAGCGTCTGAGGCCCTCGCGGAGGGGCGTGCAGGGCTTGAAGCCGAAGTCACGCTCCAGGTCAGCGGTGTCGGCGAAGGTCACGGGGACGTCGCCGGGCTGCATCGGCACGAGTTCCTTGTGCGCCTCGAAGTCGTAGTCTGCAGGCAGCACCCCAGCCCTGATGAGTTCCTCCTGAAGTATCTGCACGAAGTCAAGAAGGTTCTCAGGTTTGTTGTTCCCTATGTTATAGACCTTGTAGGGCGGCACGGGCAGCCCGTCGACCCCTACCCTGCGCTCAGGCGCCTTCGCCATCACCCTCGTCACTCCCTCCACGATGTCGTCGATGTAGGTGAAGTCGCGCCGGCAGTTGCCGTAGTTGAAGATTTTGATGGTCTCGCCCTTGATTAGTTTGTTGGTGAAGCCGAAATAGGCCATATCTGGGCGGCCGGCCGGGCCATAGACGGTGAAGAAGCGCAGTCCGGTCGAGGGGATGTCGTAGAGTTTCGAGTAGGCGTGAGCCATCAGTTCGTTGCTCTTTTTCGTGGCGGCGTAGAGTGAAATCGGGTTATCCACCTTGTCCTCCGTGGAATACGGAACCTTCTCGTTGCAGCCATATACGGATGAGGATGAGGCGTATACGAGATGTCTGACGCCCTCCGCGCCATTGGCGTAGCTGTGCCGGCAGGCCTCAAGGATGTTGTAGAAGCCGATGATGTTGGATTCGATGTAGGCGTCGGGGTTGGTGATGGAATAGCGCACACCTGCCTGGGCCGCGAGGTTCACCACAATCTGGGGCCGGAACTTGTTGAACGACTCGTTGACCAGCGCCCTGTCGGCGATGCTGCCCCTCACGAAGATGAAACGGCTGCCGTAGCGGGCAAGTTGCTCGAGCCTCCAGTGCTTGATGTTGATGTCATAGTAGTCGTTGACGTTGTCGATGCCGACCACCGTGACCTCCGGGTCTGTGTTGAGTATCCTTTCGCAGAGTTTGCTTCCGATAAACCCTGCCGCTCCCGTTACGATGTATGTCTTCATAATGCAAACGGACTTTCAAAGTCCTTCATAAAAGGATGTTTGGTGTCTTTTTCACTCAGTATCGCCTTGTCCGCGGGGATGCGCCAGTCTATACCGAGGCTCCCGTCGAATGCGTGGATCCCCCCTTCAGCCTGCGGCGCGTAGTAGTTGTCGCACTTGTACTGGAACACGGCCGTCTCGCTCAGCACCGCAAAGCCGTGGGCAAAGCCCTTCGGGATGAACAGCATCCTGTGGTTCTCCCCGCTGAGCTCCACCGCCACGTGACGGCCGTAGGTGGGGCTGCCCCTGCGTATATCGACGGCCACATCCAGGACCGTGCCCGTAACGCATCTGACAAGCTTGGCCTGGGCAAACGGCGGGCGCTGGAAATGCAGACCCCTGACCACCCCATAACAGCTTCTGCTCTCGTTGTCCTGAACAAAGGCCAGGGGCTCGCTATTGAGGTCCTGGACTGAAGGCATGCCGCAACCAATCCTGCTATTGGTGGACTGGGATGATGACATAGGCTCGCCGATTTTGATCCCGGTGACCCGGGCTGATGACATAGGCTCGC
>JABUTN010000041.1:0-1344 GCA_021443665.1 Bacteroidales bacterium
GGAGTAGTCAGCGGGGTCTACTTCCTGAAGCGGGACACTATGTCCGTGGCTAAGAGCCCTAGTCCTTATACGTGCAGAAGGGCCTGAAGGCGCAGGTGACGCACTTGGGTTTACGGGCGGTGCAGGTGTAGCGTCCGAAGAGGATGAGCCAGTGGTGGGCCTTGGGACGCAACTCGGGTGCTATATGCCGCTCCAGGTCCAGCTCGACAGCCGTCGGGGTCTTGCCCTTTGAAAGCCCGAGCCTGTGGGACACCCTGAACACGTGGGTATCAACCGCAATCACGGGTGACTGCGCCACAATGGATGCCAGAACGTTCGCCGTCTTCCGCCCCACCCCCTGCAGCGTCTGCAGCTCATCGACATCTGTCGGAATCTCCCCACCATAATGTGAAACGACACGCTGGGCCATCGCAATCAGGTGGCAAGCCTTGTTGTTGGGGAAGGAAATCGAAGATATCAGTCCCAGAACCTCGTCAAACTCCGCCACGGCAAGGTCAGCCACCGTGGGATATCTCAGGAACAGGGCCGGAGTCACCATATTCACCCTCTTGTCGGTGCATTGAGCAGACAGCATCACCGCCACCAGCAACTGATACGGGCTCTCAAAAACTAGCTCACTTTCCGCCACCGGCATATTGGCCTCAAACCACCCGGTCACAACGTTATATCTTTCTTTCAGTGTCATAATCACTTATTTACTTCCATTAAAAACATCACCCTCTTGAAGGGCACATTCGGGAAATCCTCTCCGATGACTGTCCACAAAAACCCGCGAATATGTGGACAGTGACGGGGCTCAAAATCGCCGACCCCCTCTACAGACCCCTGCAGGGCACATTCAAAAAACAGCCTTCGCTGACTGTCCACATATAAGCCCAATTTTGTGGACAGTGCCGGGGTTCAAAATCGCCGACCCCCTCTACATTCCCCTGTAGGGCACATTCGGGAAACGGCCGTTGATGACTGTCCACAAAAATGCCCGATTTTGTGGACAGTGGTGGGTACTATCAGGCGAATATCACCGCCCGGTAGCGGTCACGGGCGCGGAGGTCGTAGGGGTCCTCGCGCCAGGCCTTGCGGGCCGCGGAGTACTCCGCCCAGGCCCTTCTATTCTCTTCCGTATCCTCAAACTGAGGCGTAGTTCCCATCAGCACAAACCCGCCCGAAGCCACCACAGCACGCCTCATATTCTCGCTTATGCACACTGCCTCCGGAGCAAAAACTCCGTCCTCGACCCCACCTATATGCGTCACCCCAATGGCCACCACCGCTCCGCCCGCAATATCACCAACCACGGAACACGCTCCAGTATGTGAATTTCCAATGACCGCTACAACCCCGTCC
>JABUTN010000041.1:1362-3358 GCA_021443665.1 Bacteroidales bacterium
TCCAATATCTGCCTTCCCAGGAGTGTCCTCAGTTTCTCCTATGGAATCTTGGAACTCGGAACACACTCCGGCACGGCCAACACCCACACCGCCATCTGCATCTGCAGCAAGAGCCCCGTCTTCAAATGCCTCCAGGACTGTGTCGGGGGCGCCGGCGAGGTCCACGACGAGCCCCATTTGGCGGTAAAAGCGCAGATGTTCAGCTGAGCGGACCCTCACGTAACGGAGGCCGAAATCCCGCAGCAGAGAGACAAGCGCCTCATCGCGGCCCAAATCCGGGAACTCCATCACGTCTATCCACACGGGCACCTTCACTCCCTTCGCCGAAGCCCTGTCCACCACATCCCAGATTCTCGACACCATCTTCAGCACCCACTCCGTGGCATTCTCCACGCAACGCCCGCCCTGCACCACGGTGTCATAGTCGGTGACCCTGACAGTGCCGCCCTCTGACGCGGAGGCCTCAAGCAGTTCCTCCGGCACGTCTATATAAAACAAAGTCGGCCCTGTCAACAGAGCCGTATGCTCCAAATCCGCCTCCAGCAGCAGCCCGGCGTCCAATACGCGGACCCCGCCACCAAAAGCACACCTGGCCAAATCTTCGTGAAAGTTCATATCCATAACTCCGGGGAGGGCAAAACCACTGGATATCCCAATACTCGAATCGCCACCAGCCATATCTTCGTGAGACCCCATAGCCTCCATAAACCCCTACTGTCTCTGACGAAGGGCCTCGAACATCATCAGGGCGGCGGCGATGGATACGTTCAGCGAGCCGATTTCACCGGCCATAGGAATCCGGGCGCGTTCGTCGCAGAGGGCAAGCACTGAGTCCGAAATGCCGCGTCCCTCGGAGCCCATCACTATGGCAACAGGACCTTTCAGGTCCACATCGTACATCAGTTTCGAACTCTTCTCCGATGCAGCCACGATGCGGAATCCCTTGTCCTTCAGGAACATAATGGGAAGCCTGAGGTTCTGGCACTTGCAGGTGTCGATGCGGAGCAGGGCACCCGCCGAAGCCTTGATGCCCTCGGCATTTATGGCGGCTCCGCCCTTCGCGGGCAAAATCACACCGCTCGCCCCGGCACATTCCGCACTGCGGGCAATCGCGCCGAGGTTGCGCACATCGCTCACCCCGTCCAGCATCACAAACACAGGCGCCTCACTGCGGGCCAGAGCCCTCTCAACCATCTCCTCCAGAGGTACATAATCTATAGGGGCCAGGTATGCCACCACCCCCTGATGCCGCGCAGGTCCCTTGCCGCCACCGCACAACTTGTCCAACTTCACGCCTGGCACAAACTGCACGGTCACGCCGGCAGCCTCCAGGTCGCTTAGCAAGGCGCGGAAAGTCTCGCCCTCAAGCCCCTGCTTGAAGAACACCTTCTCAATCTTTTTTCCCGAAGAAAGAGCCTCAGCCACAGGCCTGAGACCATATAAGTAATTGTTTTCCATATATTTATCAATTTTCACTCAAAGTCATCCACTGCTCCATCTGCCTGTCCAGACTGCGTTTGAACTCCAGATATTCCCGGAGCACGGTGTCGATGTCCGTCCCTGCCTGCGGCTCGGCAAGCAGTTTCTCGCAACGCGCAATCTCGGCCTCCAACTCAGCAATCTTCTTCTCGCAGATTTCAAGCTGGCGGGCCTTCTTCTTCACCTCGCGCTGCTGCTGATAGTCAGCCTTCGAGCCGGCGGCATTCGGGCCACCACCCTGCGGACCGGAACCTTTTGAACCGGCAACCTGCTGGCCGCCCGCCTTCGAGCCGCCGCTCTGCGTACCAGTCCCCTTTGAACCGGCACCCTGGGAACCACTCCCCTGCTGACCTGCCGGAGTCTCGCCTGCAGCCTCGCGTGAAGGCTTCTCCGGCACGGCCCGGGTCTTCGGTGCGGCCGCAACTTCCTTGCGCTCAAGCTCCTGCAGGTTCTCGATTTTCCTCGCCTCGAGGAAATCCTGCACCCCGCCCAGATACTCCTTCACCCTGCCGTCCTT
>JABUTN010000042.1 GCA_021443665.1 Bacteroidales bacterium
TTCCCGTCTCGCCTGCTGTCTTATCTGGAGTTCAGACAGCCGGTTTTCCTGGCTACCGACAAAAACACAGATATGGGGCGGATAGCCGAGACGAACAAGTTTGGCCTGTGGTGCGAAAGCGGAGACCTTTCCGCTGCTGTTGCCAATATCAACACCCTTGCCGCTGATGCCTCGTTGCGGAAGGAAATGGGGGAGAATGGCTATCGTTTCCTGAAAGAGAATTATACGGTGGATAAAACCGCGGATGTCGTTTTAAGAAGTCTCAAACGAGATTAGATGGAAATCGAACAAATGCGAGAGGCGTTGCTCCTTCTGCTCAGGGCCGGACTTGGAGAAAACATCGATACTTCTTTGCCGGATATGACCTCGTCTGGCTGGCAGTCTGTTCTCAAATTGGCGGCAAGTCAAAATGTACTGCCGATTGTATATGACGGTTTCAAGCGATATCACGAGAAGTTTGGCTCTGATTGTTCGAAAGAAACAAAACTGAGTCTGTTCTCAGCATCACAGCAGGCGGATAAAATCTACTCCTCTCATTTAAATGCTATTCAATCTCTAACAAAGTTTTTTTCTGAACACGGCATTAGAACTATGGTCCTGAAAGGGTACGCACTATCGTTGTGCTATCCTAATCCAAGCCGTCGCCTTTGTGGGGATATAGATATATACCAATTCGGGGACTATAAAAAGGCAGACGAGTTGGTAGAGTCGTATATCGGAAAATCTATAGACAGGACGCATCACCACCACACAGTCTATGTCTGGCAGGGAATAACTGTTGAAAACCATTATGACTTTGTCAATGTCCACGCACATAAGTCTTCTGCCCGGCTGGAGAGGCAATTCAAACAATTGGCGGCAGACTCATCGGAATGTGTAGGGGATGTGTATCTGCCATCGCCCAATCTTCACGCTTTGTTCCTGTTGCGTCATACCGGGGCTCATTTTGCGGGAGAAAGTATTACCTTGCGCCATCTGCTTGACTGGCTTCTTTTCTGCAAAAAATATGGCGAAGAAGTGGATTGGGAATATATAGAGCGTTGTGCGAAAGAGTCGGGTTGCGACACGTTTATGCGCTGCTTGCAGTCGTGCTGTGACAGGTTGATGGGCAGACCGTATGAAAACATCCCGCTTGCGGAGCGTATGTGGAACGACATCCTGCAGCCGGAGTTTGATGAGGCCGCCCCTCGTAACTGGCGGCGCATCCCATTCAAGGCCCGCCGTTGGTGGCACAACCGTTGGAAGCATCGTATGGTGTATAGCGAGACCCTCATAGGGCAGTTGCTCACGCTTACCTACAGTCACATACGGCGGCCGAAGTGTTAACTCGTAGTAAAAAGAATATGTATAAGCATTTTTTTAAGCGTCTATTCGATTTTTGTATCGCC
>JABUTN010000043.1 GCA_021443665.1 Bacteroidales bacterium
TGCCGACAAGCAGAAGGGAGGCAAAGATGCCAAGGTCACGCAGGGCGACGCTCCTTAGCGGGACCAAAGCGAGGAATGCTCCCACGGTCGTGATGTTTCCCACGATAAGGGGCGAGGTAATCTCGACTATCGCCTCGCGTATGTCCTTCCTGTGGGCCTTGTGGGCCACAAGATGCAAAGGATAATTAACCGCAATGCCGAGGATGGCGCTGGAGATGCCTATCACGATGATGGAGACCCGGTCGCCGAGAAGGGACATTCCGCCCATTGCAAAGAGCCAGCCCCAGGCTATGGACAAGAGTATGAGGACTACGTCCCACACGCTACTGAAAGACATGAACAGCAGCAGGAGTATCAGCACGGCGGAAAGGCTTATCGCCAGCACGGAGTCCTTCTTTATGCGGATGCTGTTGCCAACGGCGATGGCGGGGCCGCCCGTCATGTGAATTTCCACGCCCTCGTATTCAGCCTCAACGGCATCCGCAGCCTCCCTCATGAGGCGCAGCAACCTTTGGTTGTTGCTGGTCTCACTGCTGCCGAAGGGAGAACAAAGCATGACTATTGCTCGGCTCATGTCGGGCGTGAAGATGTATCCGTCGTAGAGTTCGAACATGCCCTGTCCGCCGCCGGGGCTCAAGACATCCATGACGGGGCCGAACAGGCCAAGTGGGTCGCAGGCGACAGATGTCTCGGTAACCCCACCTGTGGGGAACATGAGTACGTTCCTGTCCTGACGCAGGCGTGAGCCAATGTATCCCGGAATGCTCAGCAGACTGTCGATTCGCACATAGTCGGCATCGCCAAGGAAGTACGGAACGTTGTCATAGGCAAAGTCCATCACCTGCCGTATGGCGGTCATGTCGTATGAGGTGACAAGTCCCGAGCACCACGACTCGGAATCCCTTTCCGCGAGGGCGTCGGCGAAGGCGTCTATGGCGTCCACCATGTAGTCCGCATCGCCGGGATTGCTGAAAAGGCAGATTATCCTGTCGGCCCCGGAGATGTTCTGATAGACTTCGAGCATTTCGCTCTCGTTGGACTCGAGGGGAAGGAAGTCCATAATGTCCTCGCTGAAGCGCATCCTGCCCACGAGGACAACAAGGAGCTCAGCGCTCCTCGCAGGCCCTGGTTCACCAGGCGGGAGAGGCGCCTGGCATGGATCGCCATGGGATTCGGCTTCGCGGGAGGGCTTTTGGCTATATTGTTCATAGCACTTGTAATGACTTTGTCCGGCGTAAGGCCTTGCAGGAAACAGGAGATCTAGATGGCTATCAAGGAACTTGCTACAAAAGAATATGTGGACACCGCGCTCCAGGCCTACGCCAAGCTCAGCGGAGAGAACAACTGGACGGGCAACAACACTTGGTGCAACATG
>JABUTN010000044.1 GCA_021443665.1 Bacteroidales bacterium
TCCATCACCTTGAAAATCATCTCCTGCTTTTTAAGGCCGGTCTTGGAATCGGCATAGTCGGCCTTGATTTCGTCCCTGAGGTTCCAGTGGGAAAGCAGAGACATCCCTTCGGGGAAGAGGCGCTCGCCATCCTCCGTAAGCAGATGCCCCATCATAATGTTGTAGGAGGCGATATAGTTCTCCGCCTTGGCGTTCGCCTCCGAGGAGGCCTTGTACACGGCTGCGTCGGCACGGTCGGTGAACATATCCCCCATACGGGCGTAAGCCCACTCCAGGGGACTCCACTCCATCCCTTTCTCATTCTTTTCGGCAAGAGTGTAGAAGGGGAAGTTGAGCATAGTGATAAAGGCAATCTTGTTGGCGAACAGGTCTTCCGTCTGGTGCGCCTGGGAGTTGTAGCCGCTGAGGATGTAGTCCACCTCGAGGGGCTCATCGCCATCGAGTATGGTGGGCCGTTGGAGCCTTATCTGAAGGTCGTTACCACAGCCGGCCAGAGCCTCGAAGGCGGCCGAAAGGTGGTCGTGGAGACGGCGTTTGCCCTCGGCGGTGTTCTCATAGCGGGTGGACACGAATTTCTTAAAATCCTCTTCGCTGCCGTCGGTCGGGCGCCACAGGGACGCGCAGACGCGTATTCCTCTTTCCATCAGGGCAGTATCCGGCGAGGCGGGAGCAAGTTTGTCCACAAGTTCCACGATGGTCTTCTCGGACACGACACTTTGGGGAAGGGCAGCGTTTGCCTTTGGCTCGGAGCCGAATGAGAACAGGGTGGCGAGCATAGCCACGGCGCAGGAGGGAAGCAGGCTTTTCATAGCGGGGATTATTTGTTTTTGGGTTTGTAGAACAACCAGGTGTGTTTCATCGTGAAGCGGCGGTACCAAATCAGGAACCAGTCAAGCGCGACAATGACGGCGATGGTCCCGACAATGTAGCCTGTCCTGAGCGATAATCCTAAACAGATGTCGGATGACACGAGGAAGGAGGTGCAAATCCAGGTCATGAAGAGGGCCGGAAGCAGGGTGATGTAGAAGAACTTCCCGTTCCGGGCAAGGCTGACGGTGAACACCCACAGGG
>JABUTN010000004.1:0-15116 GCA_021443665.1 Bacteroidales bacterium
ACGAACTCGGCATTGGCGCTGTAACCGGCCCTCACCACGCTCTCGCCGTCTTCAAGACGCACGCTCACCTTGAGCGGGAACATGATGGTGCCGTTCTCCTTTACGCCCAAAGTGGCGATTTCCTCGAGCACACCCCTGATAAGGCGGTCGCGGTTCGAGCCCAGGGTAATCGTAACTTCTGAGCCGACAATCAGTTTCTCGACCTCGGTCTCATCTATCTTGCCCTCGAAAATCATATCTTCCATATCCGCAACCGTGGCAATGGTGGTACCGTCCGAGAAGGTGTTGGTGCTTACGACTGAAGCGCCCTCCTTCAGGGGAAGGTCTATCACGGTGCCGGTCATAGTGGAAGTGACCTTCGTGGTGTTAACATCACCGCTGCGCTTGCTTGAGCCGTAGAGCACGATGTCGAGGGCAGCCTGAGCCTTGAGCATATTCTCCTTGGCGAGGGAAAGGTTTGACTGGGAGTGCTCGTATTCCTCCTTGGAAACCACGTCCTTCTCATAGAGGGATTTCACGCGGTCGGCCTCGCGGGAAGCCTCGTCATAACGCAATTTCGTGGCCTGTACGGAACTCTGGGCCTCATTGAGCGCGGTCATATCGGGAATAATCTTCACGACGGCAATCAGGTCGCCTGCCTGTACCCTGTCACCGTTCTTGACGCAAATCTGTGCCAGGGTGCCGGTGATGCGGGGCTTGACGGACACCTTCTTGCGAGGCTGTATCTGGCCTGTCGCCACGGACTTGCTCACAATCGTGCGGGTTTCGGGGTGTACAAGTTCATATTTGTCCGGAATGGGCTGGGACTGGCTCCACAGGAAATAGAAAGTGTAGCCGAGAAAGCATATCACCAGAGTCCAGATTGCTATTCGTGTTATTTTCTTTTTCATATACAACTTGCAAATATATCAAAATTTCTGTCAAATCGAGTCATTAAGGGCCTCTATCGCCTTAATTTTAAGGGCCTTTTTTGCCGGAATGTAGCCTGCCACAACACCTCCAATGGAAAGCACGAGCAAAGCGCCGAGCGCATAGACCGGCGGAATCATCGGCCTTACCAGGAGAGAGAACGAGCCCTCTTCCCCTGAGGAGAAGATTTCATTGAGAAGTCCCAACAGCCAGGCCCCGCACACTATGCCGAGCAGTCCGGCCACTATGGTAAGGACAAGGGCCTCCAGCATAATCTGCATAATGATTGTGCCCGGCTGCGCCCCAAGCGCACGGCGCACGCCGATTTCGTGGGTGCGTTCCTTGATGGTCACGAGCATAATGTTGGAAATGCCTATCAGTCCGGCTATCAGGGTGCCGAGACCGACTATCAGAATCAGAATCTCCACACCCACCATCGTTATCTCATACACGGAAATCGCATCCTTGAGGGAAATGATTTTCATCGCTGCCTTGTCATCGGGATGGATGCTGTGGTTGCGGCAGATTATCTCGTTTATTTCGGCTATGGCCTCGTCGATGTCATAATTGTCATACAGACCCACGGACAGCATCTGTATCTCGTCCTGCCTGTTGAACAGGTCCTGTTCGCAAGTGAGGGGTATCAGCACGCAGTCGTGCATAAACTCCCCAATCGAGATGTTCTCGTTCGACTGGTTGACCACTCCCACTATAAGGAACATTCCGCCTCCCACGGAAATCCACTGTCCGCAGGGGTTGGGGGTGTCGAAAAGATGCTCCACCACCCTTCGGCCCACCACACACACCTTCCTGTGCTCAAGCACGTCCGCATCATTGATGTAGCGGCCGAACAGGACTTCCTGGGGTATGTCGCGGATGAATGTCGGGCTGACCCCCAACACCGTGTAGAATCCGTTGTTCTCCCCGTTCACTATGGGCTGGGCGAAATCCTGGTTCGCCTTGGTGATATAGGCGGCGCGCTTGCCCATACGCGCGGCAATAGCGTCCCTGTCCCTTTCCCTGAAGGTCCAGGTCCTGTCAGCCCCAAGGCCCCCGTAGGGCATCGAGGTCATCTGAGGCATATAGACCACAGAATTGGAAGCGAGGGAGAGCAGGTTGCCCATCACTCCCTTCTTCACACCGAAGCCGCATCCGACAAGCACCACAAGCATAAAGATGCCCCAGAAGATGCCGAACATCGTGAGGATACTGCGCCACTTCTGGCTCTTGAGGGTGATCATCACCTCTTCCCATAGGTCTTTGTCGAACAACATCATAGGCAGTATCCGTTAGTTTGGTGATGCAAGGGCTTCCACAAGGCGCAGGCGCATCGCTGTCTTGGCGGGTGCATATCCGGCCAAAAGTCCGGCAATCACCATAATCAGCGTTGCTCCAAGAATCACGGTCCATTCCACGGAAGGGTTCAGGAAAATCGCCGCTCCCGAACCGCTCGAGGGGCCGCTCACGCCTTTGTTCACAATGATGTCGGCCACCCTCACGCTCCAGAGGCCGAGTATCATACCGATGTAGCCGAACAGGACGGTGATTGCCACCGACTCCGTAAGCACAAGCGTCAGGATGGAACGGGACGAGGCGCCCATAGCCTTGCGGACAGCGAGTTCACGTGTCCTTTCCTTGACCGTAATGAGCATAATGTTCGAGATGCCCACGACTCCGGCCACGAGCGTTGAGAGGCCGACTATCCATAGGAATATCTTGATCACCCCGAAAAGGGACTGCACCTGCAGGTAGAACTCGACCGAATTGTCCACATTCACCGCCTTCTGGTCGGCGGGATCAAAGTCCTTGTCGTAGGCAAGCCATTCGCGCAAGGAGGTCTTGAACCTGTCATTTGCCGCAACGGTGTTCAGGCCTTCGAGGATGTAGGACACCTTCGAGATTTTGTCATCCCTGAACCACAGGCTCCTGACTGTAGAGAAGGGGGCGTAAATGGTGCGCGTGATGTTGTAGGAACGCTTGGGGGTATATACACCCACCACCGTGAAATTCACGTCGTAAATCCTGATTTCGCGTCCCACTATACCCTCAGGTTTCTCGCGGGGGAACAGGCGGTCGCACAGATGCACGGACACCACGCAGACCTTGCGTTCCTGCTCTATGTCGCTGTCGTTGATCTTGCGGCCGGCAATCAGGATATTGTTCTTTATGACATTGAATCCGGGGTAGAAACCGGCAATGTCCGTCATGGAGAAATGAGTCCCCGCACTCACGAGCACGGCCGTGTCGAGTTCGGGGACGCACACGCGCACATTCTCCTCGAATGTGCGGGCAATCCTGTAGGCGTCATTCTCCGTGATTTCGATTTTCCTGCCCTTGTCGTGTCCGTTGAAGGGCAGCATAGTCTTCGAGGGGGCGATGCTGAGGATATTGTCGCTCTCGTCAATCCAGGCGGCGGTGATGCCGTTGTAAAGGCCGTTGCCCGCTCCTAAAAGCACTATAAGCAGAAAGATGCCCCAGCCTATGCTTACTCCGGTAAGCAGGAAGCGCATCTTGTTGTGCGAAATCGAGGCGAATATCTCTCTGAACAAGTCCAGCATCGCCCCTTATCTGTATTCGTCCTTGTAAATCAGACCGTCCTTGATGAAAATCCGCCGGTCGGTCTGGTCGGAAATATCCTGCTCGTGAGTCACTATCACTATGGTCTGTCCCTGCTTCCTGTTCAACTCGACAAGCATATCCATCACTTCCTGCGTAGTCTTGCTGTCAAGCGCACCCGTAGGCTCGTCCGCAAGGATGATGCGCGGCTTGGCTATGAGGGCACGGGCAATGGCCACCCTCTGGCGCTGTCCGCCGGACAACTGGTGGGGAAGATGGTCCCAGTGCTCGGCCAGGCCCACCTTCTCGAGGTATTCCATGGCAATCTTATTCCTCTCACTGCGGTGAACCCCGCGATAGTACAGAGGCAGGGCCACGTTTTCAAGGGCGTTCTTGAAACTTATGAGGTTGAAAGTCTGGAAGATGAAGCCGATCAGGGTGTTGCGCATACGGCATTCCTGGCTTTCATCCAGATCCTTTATCAACTCTCCCGCAAGGTGATATTCGCCCTCGTCGTAGGTATCGAGGATGCCGATGATATTCAGAAGCGTGCTTTTTCCGGAGCCGGATGCTCCCATAATGCTGACGAGCTCACCCTCCTTCACGTGCAGGTCTATGCCTTTCAGAACGTGAAGGGGCTGAGCTCCGGGGTAGGTTTTATGTATGCCCTTGAGGTCTATCATTTCCTACCAGTCTGTTCTGGTCTGGTAAGGGATTTCCACAACCTCTTTCTTGAGGGTGACGGAACTGTACCATACAAGTTTGATTTTGCCCACTGATGAGCCCGTGTCGGGAAGTTTGTCGGTAGGGAAGCACATCAGGCCCTTGACCACATCGCCGATAACCGGGTAGCCGTTTGCATTGTGCCTGAGTTCAACCACATAAGGGTCATCGGGATCCGCTCCGTAAACCACATTGATTTCATGTTCTCCCACGGGTACATATCCGAATGCTACAGTCAGATAGCCATCTTCAGCTATCGTCACGGGGAAGGTGACATTGGGATCTATGAAAAGACCGATGACGTCGTTGCCGTATGCTTTGTCATCGTCTCCCGTGTGGGGCACCATAGCCTTGATTTTGATGGTATCCACGGCTGTGAGTTTGGCGTTATAGACATTCTTGTAACCCTCTGTGCCGGTGGGACGGGGGCTGATATCTTTCAAATCCGAGTAGTAGGCAATGAGCGCACGGACCTCACGGCCCTCCTTGTATGGATATTTCTCCCATCCGGAGTTTGTGACCTTGAACGCTGTCTCTGCATCCACTTTCAGGAAATAACTGGCGTCTGCCTGGGGTTTGAATGTAACGGTAGCGTAACCGAAAACTTCAGAAGACTGCTGGTTGCAGGATGATGTTGCAGCAACCAGGGCAATCAGTGCAAGTGTTGCGAAAAATAACTTTTTCATACTTCAACTTTTTATTGGTTTGCAAATATAGTCCTTTTTTGACAAAGTCCGTGCCACAATGGAAATGTGTCATTTTTTTTATATCTTCGCGCCGACTAAAGAAACGACCAAAAGTTTATGAAACGCATCATCTATGTTGTACTGGCGGTGGCCCTGATGGCATCCTGCACGGCAAAAATTACGCCTGAAGGCCCCAAGGGTTCCGTAAGCTTCAGCATATCGGAGGACAACAGCCTGCTGTCAAAGGCCGTATTGCCCTGCCCCGATGATTTCATAGTCGGCACCATAAACTCAAGCACCGCCTCCGTGGCGGCATTGAGCGGCACATACGGGACGCTAAAGGACAAAGTCATCACCATCGCGACGGGCGACTACATCACTTCCGCATACAACAAGACAAAGGAAGAAGCCCTTGCGGGCAATGCGGGACGCGGCGAGAAGAGAATTTTCGGAGAGAGCGAGTCCTATTCCGTCAGGGAAGCGCAGGTCACTGCCGTTTCCATCAAATGCGAGGTTGTCAACTCATCGGTCAACATTATCTTCCGCGAATCCTTCACCGATGCCATAGACAACGGCAGGGTGACAGTCTGGAATGCAGAATCGAGAAAAATCAGCTTCAGCACCGCGAATGAAGGCGAGGCCTTCTTCGATCCGGAAGATGGACAGACCGTCACGCTTCTTATCACCGGCACAAGGAAGTCGGACAATGTTCCCGTTTCCCAGATTACAAACATCAGCATTTGTGCCCGTACAGCCTACAGCATCAACCTCGGTGTGAACTCGTCTTCAGCACCCATCAACATCACGGTTGATGATGCTATGCTCGATTAGGGCAATTTCTGCTCAATACGATAAGGTCAAATTCCTCGATAAATTTTTTGATGTCAGTTTCCATAATCCCTTTTTGTTTTATGATGCAAAGTTAGGATTAGGATATGCGAAACATCTGCACATATTATTGAAAATTCAAAATAATCATGAAAAGCAAAGTTTATTTCAGCAATCTGCGCACGAAACCGGGATTAAGCCTCCCCAAGAAACTGGAACGTCTGCTCAAGGCCGCGGGCATTGAGAACATCGACTGGAAAGACAAGTTTGCCGTCATCAAAATCCATTTCGGAGAGCCGGGCAACCTGGCCTATCTGCGTCCCCAATGGGCTGACACCCTCGCACGCTACATCAGCCGTCTGGGGGGCAAGCCATATCTGAGCGACAGCTGCACTTTGTACTCCGGAGGCCGTTCCAACGGAGTGGATCACATCATATCCGCAATGTCCAACGGCTACAACCCCATCCAGGTGAGCGCGCCCGTGGTCATTGCAGACGGCATCAAAGGAGACAACGTGGCTGAAATGCCCGTTCCCGGCGGCAAGCACTGCAGCACGGCGAAAATCGGACGCGCCATCGCGGATGCCGACATCGTGGTCTCATTGAACCATTTCAAGGGACACGAACAGGCCGGTTTCGGAGGTTGTCTGAAGAACATAGGTATGGGCGCCGCCTCCGTGGCCGGGAAACTTTTCCTGCACAGCGCCTGCCAGCCCTCCATCAACAAGGACCAGTGCATAGGCTGCGGCCAGTGCGTGAAATACTGCTCGCACGATGCTGCCCATCTCGTGAACCGCAAGGCTGAAATCGACTACAGCAAATGCGTGGGCTGCGGCCAGTGCGTGGCTATGTGCCAGCCGAGAGCCTGCGGCGTGGGTTCCTACAACGACTCCAAAGAACTGAACGAAAAGATAGCCGAATACACGCTCGCGGTGGTCAACGGCAAGCCCCAATTCCATATCAGCCTGATTGTGGACGTGTCTCCCGAATGCGACTGCTGGGGCCACAACGACAGCCCCATCATCCCGAATATCGGTATGGCCGCCAGCACCGACCCTGTGGCCCTCGACCAGGCCTGTGCCGACCTCTGCCTGAAGACCGCTCCACTGAGCAAGGGCACCATACTTGAGGACCTCGGTCACGGACACTGCAATCACGGAGACGATGTTTTCCACCTCGCCCACCCCGACACCGACTGGCGCACTTCCATAGCCCACGCCCAGGCCATAGGACTTGGCTCCGCCGACTACGAACTCATAGAAGTATAAGGCCACGGCAAATCATAAAAAAACCTCCGGATGCAGATTCGGAGGTTTTTTTATCAGAGTACGCTTGTGCTATTTCTTCTTCACGAAGAAAATCTGTGCCATCTCCTTGAGGGCGCGGCGCCAGGTCAGGAACTCGTGTGCAGTTCGGGGAGAAACGTGGCCGTAAGCGTTGTAGCCGGCTGCCCTGAGTGCCTCGGCTGCAGCATTGATGCCGTCGGGGTTCTCCTTCTCGCCTGTGCTCATGAAGATGCCCTTCACATTCTTGCCTGCCACCTCTTCGGGGGTGTACATGCCACCGCTGAGCAGACCCCACCAGCCAAAGGCCTCGGGACGAGCGAGGGTGATGGCGTGTGTTTCCATACCGCCCATTGAAAGGCCGGCCATAGCCCTGTTGTCACGGTTGGCTATGGTGCGGAAGTGAGAGTCGATGTAAGGCACAAGTTCATCCACGAGAACAGTCTCGAAGTCCTTGGCGCTGAATGCACCGATGGAGCCGAACACGGCGTTGTTGGTCATACCGTAGGTCATCACGATGATGAAGGGCTTGATCTTGCCTTCGGCAATCAGGTTATCCATAATCAGGCCGGCGTGACCCTGACGCCACCAGGCGTTTTCATCCTCGCCCCAGCCGTGCTGCAGGTAGAGAACGGGGTATTTCTTGTTGCCCTTGCCATACTCGGCGGGAGTATAAACCCAGGCGGTCTTGATGAGACCCGTGCTGGCTGAGGGGAAGAGCACTTGTGAGACATTGCCGTGAGGCACATCCTTGAGGGCGTAGAAATCCTTGTCGGCATTGGTGGGAATCTCGATACCGCTCTCCCAACGAACGGAGCCGTAGTAGTTGCAGGTACCGGGGTCGTTGAACACGCCGCCGTCAATCTCGAGATGATAGTAGTGGAAGCCTTCATCCATAGGGCCGAGGGTTGTTCCGATCCAGTTGCCTTCGCCGTCAGGATAGAGGCGTGTGCCGCCCTGACCGCCGAGGCCGAGGGTCACCTTGACGCTCTTGGCCTTGGGTGCATTGACTTTGAAGCGGGCATAGCCCTGGCTGTTCACCTGGGGATATTGCTGGCCGGGCTGATTGAGTTCGTTGGGTACGAAATCCTCAGCCACAACAGTGAAGTTCTTGCATTTGTGGCTCCAGCCTTCGGGGAAGTCCTTCAGGTCGCCCTTGGCAAATATCTCGGTACCGCGGGCACTGCCCTTGAACTGGTAGTCGAGCCAGGCGATGACCATAGGTGAGAACTCGCCGCCGTAGGGTTTGAGATAGGTGCCGCCGTGGCCTACAGGGAAGTTCACCTGGGCAACAGGAACGGAACTGATGCGTTCGTAGTCCATATTGGCATTGTCATAGGCTATGTCGGTGGGGCCGCCGATGACATAGAGCACGGGAGCGTGAATCTTGTCAACGGACTCGGGGCTGGCGCCTGACATACTCATCTTGCCCATACCGGAGTTCATGATGACGGAGGTCTTCACCCTCGGGTCGGCGGAGGCCCAGATGGCCTGGGCACCACCGCAGGACATACCCATGGCGCAAATCTGGTCGGCGTTCACATAACGGGCATAGCGGCCGGGCATCTTGAACTCGCCTGAGCCGGGACGGCCGAAGCCGCGGGGTGAATAGGCTTGCTCGGCAATCCAGTCCATAGCCTGTGTAAGCTGCTCTGAAGATGTGCCGAAACCTTTGGCGGGAGCCCTGTGGGAGGCACCCCACTTGCCCTTGTCGAAGGGACCTATGCCAATCACGAAATAGCCGTGTGAAGCAATATCGTTGAGGAAACGCTCGTGCTCGAGAGAAGAGTTGGCGCAGGCGCCGTTTCCGAACACAATCACGGGAAGGGCTCCCTCTGCTGCGGAAGCGGCCTGAAGGTCGATGGGACGATAGATGGTGTAACCCTCCATACCGAACTCTGAGGTAGCTGCAGCCTTGTAGGGGCCTGAACCGCCTTCGTCTATAATCTTATAGTCGGCAACGCCGGGGCCAAGGGGTTTCTTGGCATTGGACATCTTCACGAAATATTCCACCATCTTGGCGAAATAGGGTTCGCTGAAGCAAACGGGGCCGTGTCCGCCGCCGGGAACGCTTATGAACTCAGCGCAGACACCCGCCTTGTCGTAGGCGGCCTTCAGGTTGACGCTCTGGCACTGGGGCACAACGTCATCCTTGTCGCCGTGGATAATCAGGATGGCGGGGTCGTCAGCCGTCACATAGTTGATGGGGCTGATGACCTTGATCCAACCGGGGTTGGCGGCGGGATCCTTTTGGCCGATAAGGGCGGCCTCGGGAGACTTGGCATCCTTGGGGCCCTTGCAGCCGTCAGTCATATTGGCCATATCGACGGGGCCGAACCAGTCCACAACGGCGTCAACGGCGCTGCTGTAGTCGAGACAGTTTCCGACCTCTCCCTCGATGTTCACCACAACGGTGTCGGCAACTACTTTGGCACCCTTCTTCTTGGAAGGCACGGTATTCACCTCCTTGAGTTCACGCACACCGTTTGTGGTGGCGGCGTACGCAGAGAGGTGTCCGCCTGAAGAGAAGCCGGTGATACCGATGAAGGAAGGGTCAAGACGGTACTCCTGTGCGTGGGCTCGGATGTAGCGGATTGCAGCCTTCACATCGTTGATCTGTGCGGGCCAGGCGGCGTCACCGCTGGAACGGTGATTGATGCTCACCACTGCAAAACCGGCCTCAAGCAGGGGCTGTCCGAGTGAGAGGGCACCGATGGCCTTCATATTGTTCATATACCAGGCGCTGCCGTAAATCACGATGATGGGACGGAAGGTCTGGGGAGCCTTGGGCGCCGCGAAGGGGCCTGCGGGCACATCGTCGGTCTTCTCAACAACCTTGGGAAGATAGATGTCGAGATTGTGATACTCATTGGCATCACCTGCATAGTTCACGTCAAGCCAGGCCTGGGAATACTGGTCCTCGGGAAGGCCTTTCGGCATAGGGGGCATTCCTCCCTGGGGCGCTCCGGCAGGCTGAGCAAATGCCGCAGCGCAAAGCGCAAAGGCGGAGATTACGGAAAGAAGTTTTTTCATACTATTTGTTTTTGGGGTTTATATCTTTTTTTTCGTCATCCTGAACGTATGTGAAGGAACTCGTACTTTGGTTGGATGTCGGGCACCTGACTACTTGAGCGACTGGATGTACTCGTTCAGCGCGTAGGTGAAATTCAGGTAGCTGACGTTGCCGAGGATGGTGCCCTCATTCTGTCCCCAGAAGAAAGGCCACTCATCGTAGTTCTCGAAATGGTCGGGCTGAATCATCAGCACGCCGGGCGAAACATTGCCGGGGATGAAGGAGAAGTCAGCCCTATTGTTGCCATAGAACACATTCTTGGGACGGGCTGCGCCGAGGGCTGCCGCCAGTGAATAGTTATGGTAGGGATGACATCCGTAAACAAAGGAGGTGGCGCTGGAGATGAAGGTGTCATCCACCACATCGGGGAAGTACTTGTGTGCCAGCAAAGCATTGGTGGCGCCTGAAATCACGGAGCCGCCGCCGGCCCAGCCGCCTGTGCCTATGGCCACTCCGTAGGGAGTCTGGGCGGCCTGTTTGTCAAGGGTCTCCTTGTATTTCACCACATAGGGGCGGAGTTTTTCAGCATAGTCCTTGCCGAGATAGGGCACGGCCTTGATGGCGGAAGAGATGGACCAGGCGAGCATAGGGCCTTCCAGCATAGGCCAAATGCCTTTCTCGTACTGCTCACGGTATTTCTCGTCACCGGTGCTGATATAGAGCTGCAGGAGGGCGTCAGTGTTGCCGCCTCTGCCCCTCGGGCCGCGCATTGCACCGTTGTTGCCTTCCTTGGCCATCAGTTCCGTTGCCTCTTTCTCAAGGCGCTGCGCCTCTTTGAGGGCACGCTCGGCAAGGGCGGGGTTATGCTCCTTCAGCACTCTTGCGGCTGAGGCGAGGGCGGTGGCGGCCTGAAGGTCAAGATGGGGTTGGCGTGAGGTGAATGCCCACATATCATCGGGCAGACCGCTGCGCAGACCGTCTGCGGAAATCTCGAATCTACCGAGGCTCGGGTCATAAATCTTACCGTCGGTAATGCCGCTGATGTCACCGAGATGGTGGTAGTTGTCAAGCACAGAGTTGGAAAGGGCATCGCACATGTGGCCCACGATCTCCGCCTGGGCTACAATGTTGAGCACGGCGTGCTCGAGATACTGAAGCATATCGGGCACTCCGTCGGGCCTGTGAAGTTCCACGAAACGCTGTTCCTCGCTCACGAAGGTCACATCGCGCTCGGGCTTGTAGGTCTCCCAGATGGCGCAGAGTCCGCTGATCACGCCGATGTTGGCATCTGTCTCGATGTCAAAGTCGCCGGCGTCGAAATAACCGCCTACATTGAGACCGGGGATATGCTCAAGGGCCTGGAATTTGGTATCGGTGGTCGGCCCCTGCCAGTGCAGATCGAAATGGTCAGTGCTGGGGGGAGCCTGGAGATAACCGTCCTTGAATGGCTCGCCGTGCCAGAGGCGGTAGCCCTCGCTGACTGCCACATGGTTCATGTGGATGGGAATCCACACATCGGAGGTGGCCAGGCCGACCTTGTCATACACATCTTCTGCAATCAGGAAATTGCCGGTCTTGTGGCTACCGTACTCTATGTAGTAGATACCGCTCTCGCGAACTGAGGAGAAGTCGAAGCGGGCATAGTTGTATTTGAAATACTTGCCCCACTCGGTCACGGGACCGGTAAAAACTTTCTCGCTCTTGCCGTTCGTGCCTATGCGCCATATTGAAGCGCTGCTCTGCACTTTGTCGTTGGCGTCGAGTTCGATCACGGCCACCTTGGTCTGAGTGGGATGGTAGCCCACCTGGCTGAAGCCGATATTGGGCTCACGCACCCAGCCCTCAATGGTGCCGGGTTCAATCTCCCAGCGGATTACCTCACCGGTCTTGCCGGCGGGAATCATACTGCGCAGCACATACCAGCCGTTTTGGGCTATGATGCGGCCGTCTATCATCGCAATCTCGTTCTTGCTGCTGACGGTCATAGTGCGCTCAGGGTCTTCGGGGGCAAGGATGAGTTTGTGTCCCTTGTCGAAAGGCAGGGGCTCTATGAACTTGCCCGTGCCGCGGTCATCGTAGGTTCTGTAACCTTTGTACTGGCGGGGTTTCTCACTGTTGGGGCGGGTTATGACATCGGTGACTGCATAGCGGGGCATACGCTCCAGACGCGAATCAATCTCGTAGGTCTTGAGCCAGTAACTGCTCGGGAGCAGTTCGAGGTTGAAACCGGCGCTTCCCACCAGGAACTCGGGCAGGGGCTTGTCAAGGCTCACGGTGACAATCACCTTGCCTCCCTTGCCCTGCACAGTAAGGGTGGAATTGAAATCGTAGTCGGGATAGTTCATCACCACCTTGATGCTGTTGGATTTCTTGTCCACGGTCCTGCTGACTGTGGTGGGTACGGGATCCCACTGTTCGGGGGCCGCATTCAGTCTTACCATACCGCCCTGGGCAGTGCGCACTCCGTGGTGGATGATTTCCACTCCCGAATGTTTCTCGTCATTGAAGCCGCCTTCGGCCGCCTCATTAAACACAAGTACCTCCACACCGCGGGCGTGGAAGTACTCAAGGTCATTGAGAACCAAATTGTTCTCACTGCTTTTGCCGGGCGCGAAGGAGAGGGCTCCGAAGGCCATGGCGAGCAGCATTGCTCCTTTAAGGTTTCTTTTCATATTTATTGGAGTTTAGGGTGTCATATTATCTTCTCATACCGCCGGGAGGTGGGCCCATAGGACCTCTGCCGCCGCCCATTCCACCGGGGCCGTGTCCTCCGCGGCCGCCCATGGGACCCTGGTTGTTGTAGGTTCCGAAGCGGAAGGTGAGCGAAAGCATCACATAGCGTCCGAGGGTGTTGCTGATCACATCCTGCACATAGTTGTCGGTGTTGGTGTGGCGCTGGCTGCTTGACTGGTTCAGGATATCATATACCTTGAAGCGGAGGGTCAGCCTCTTCTGGAGGAAGGTCTGGGAGAGTTCCGCGTTCCAGATGACATTGTTGCGACCGAAACCGTCGTCATATCCGAAATAGAAGTTGTAGCGGCAGTCCGTCTTGAACTCCATTCCCCAAGGGGCGGTCCAGTTGATTTCGCCGTTCACATTGTTGCTCCAAGTGGCGGTCTTCTGCTGGGACTTGATCTCGTACCAAGCATTCTGGAAGCCCATCATACCTCCCAGGCGAATCTCGAGCTGGTCGTCACGGTAGGTGAAGGTCAGGTTCTCGTTCACATTGAGGCTTGTGGTGCGGCCCTTGATCCAGTGGTCTATCATCTCCTCAAGGCTTGTACCCTTAATTTCACCGGTGTAGGAGAGGGATGAACTTACGCCCACACGGGTGAAGGAGTTCACGGAGAACCTGCTCTGGCTCTTTCCGAGAGGGGTGTTGAAGATGAGCATCAAATTCGCTGACAGGGTGGGACGGTCAGAGTTGACGGGCGCGGTGTATTGCACACCGCCTTCATCATACCAAGTGGCGTTGATTATGTTGTCCATCGTATATGAACCATCGGCCATCACATTGACTGATGCGTAGGATTTCATATTGGTGTAACGGTAGTTGAAATTGAGGTTGTGACGGAAGTAAGGCCTCAAATTGGAGTTACCGAGAGAAATGTACAGAGGGTTGGAATTGTCGGGCACGGGAGCCAACTGATTGATGGTGGGCTGGGTGGTACGTCCATTGTAGCGCAGTCTCAAGCCGCTGAAATCGCTGAAATCGTAGTCGAAACGGAGCGATGGAGCGAAGTTCCAGGCATTTCTGACGGTGTCGCGGTCCTTGGTCTCACCGCTCTTGTCAAGATAGCTCTGGGCTACCTGCTGTCTGTAGGGCTGGGCGCTGAAGCCGAACTGCAGGTTCCACTTGTCCTCCTGCTTGTTCACATCCACGCGGATGTTCTGGTTGATGGTGCTTGACCTCGTCCAGTTGGAGTAGAGGGGATCTTTCTCTGTGTCGATTTTCACCACATTGCCCTGTTCATCTCGTTCAAGCACATTGTAGGTGTTCTTCTCCGACTTGTTAAGTGACCAGTTGAAGGAGTATGCGAACTGGAGGTACCAGTTGAGTCCGAGAGGCTCGGTGTAGGTCAAGGTGCTGTTGATGCTGTAACCCTCACTCTTCTGGCTGTACTTCTGGTCTATGATGGTCGGAACCACCTCCCCGCCTATGTACATATAGGTGCGTGAGGTATTAAAGGCATCGTAGGTGTTATTGTTGTTCAGGTTGTAGTTGAGGTTCAGCGACAAGGTACGGCCCTTGGTGGAGGTAATCTTCTGGCGGTAGAGGAAACGTCCGTTTGCACGCCAGTTGTTGTTAAGGCCCTGGGTCTTTGACTCTGAAGAGTTGATCATCGATTCCTCAGAGAAATCCTGGCTGCCTGCAGTTGCAGAAACGTCGGAAGAGTTGTACCTTCCGTAGCCGTAGTTGAAGTTGGGGCGGAAGAAGATGGAGGCCTGCTTGTTGACGGCATAGTCAAGTTCCAGACCCACGCGGTGGCCCTGAGTGAGTGAATAAGATTCGCTTGTACTCCTTGAGTATTGTGTGGTTTCGTTGTTCAGGAAGCGGGTGGTCGAAGTCTCTGACAGACCGGTATTGCTGGAACCGTTGTACATATAGTTGCCGCCGATTTCCTTGTCCTTGCTGCCTTCGAGGTAGGTATTGAAGTTGACGCCGCCCATCCAGGTGGTGTTGATGCCGTTGTTGCCGCCGAACATTCCGCCGCCCATGCCGCCGCCCATACCACCTCCCATACCGCCGCCTGAACGCATCATATCACCCGCCATATCCTGGAAACCGCGGTTGTTGGTGTTGTTGCCGTTGAGGATGATGCTGATCTGGTCGTTGTCAGTGAAGCGTCCGATCATCGCTGATCCCTGCCAGCGGGCTGAAAGTTTGCCGTTTACGCCCTTGTCGGTGTCAAGACCGCCGCCGGCACTCACATTGCCGAACCATCCCTTCATCATACCTTTTTGTATGCTGAGGTCAATCACGGTCTCCTCCTCGCCGTCGTCTATGCCTGTAAATTCGGCCTGCTCGGATTTCTTTTCCAGCACCTTCACCTTGTCCACAATCTTTGCGGGGATGTTCTGGGTGGCGAGCTGGGGATCGTCCATAAAGAAGGTCTT
>JABUTN010000004.1:15177-28345 GCA_021443665.1 Bacteroidales bacterium
ACCTCGATGCCGGGGAGTTTCTTGAGAAGTTCGATGAGCATATCGTTGTCGGTGGTCTTGAAGGAGCTGGCTGTATATTCGATGGTGTCCTTCTTCACCACTATGGGGTTGCCGGCCGCGGTAATCACCGCCTGCTCGAGCACCTGCACATCCTCCAGCATCGCGATGGTGCCGAGGTTGGTGATTCTCTCGCTTACAGTCACGTTTTTGGTCACGGTATGGTAACCCATCATCTCCGCCTTGAAAATCAGTTTGCCGTTGGGCACGCGCTCGAGGTTGGCCCTTCCGGCATCGTCCGTAAGGTTGTAAATCGCGCCATCGGAACTGCCGTCCTTGGACACATACACTGTCACGAAACCAAGGGGATTACGGGTGAGTGAATCCACCAAATGCACCTTGATGATATTGGTGCTGCGTTTTTCTTGTGCGCTCATAAACAGAGGGAGCGCGAGGAGGAGGAATGCAAATAATGCTCTTTTCATTTCTGTCTTTCAGATTTCACGTCCTTTTGACTGCCGGAAACGCAAAAGGTTTAATCCACAAAGCCTATTTTTTGACTTTTTCCGGATGGATTTTAAGGAAGTCCTCCCAACTCCGGGCGGACTTTGTGTCGGAAAGGGGACTCACAAGCTGGTAATAGTGACACATCGCTATGGCAAGGGCATCCGTGGCGTCGAGCCACTGGGGTTTGAGTTCCATCCCGAGGGTCTTGGAAAGCATCAGAGAAACCTGTTCCTTTGAGGCCGAGCCCTGCCCGGTAATGGACATCTTCACCTTGCGAGGGGCGTATTCCGCCACATTCAGGCCCCTGCCGAGGGCTGCCGCAATCGCCGCTCCCTGCACCCTTCCGAGTTTCAGTATGACCTGGGGGTTCTGCTTCTCGGGGCTGTAGAACGGGGCCTCCACGGCCAAGTCCTGAGGCTTGTACTTTTCTATCAGTTCCCCCACCCTCGCGGCAACGACCTTGAGTTTCTCGAAGTGGTCTATCACCTTGCGCAGGTCCACCACCCCCATATCCACATAATGGGCCTTGCGTTCATCCACAAGAATGACCCCGTACCCGAGTATGCGGGTGCCGGGGTCTATTCCGAGTATGATGCGCTGCTCCATCTGCGGGAGGCAGTTTTAGTCGATGATATCGTATCCCGTGTATGAACGCAGGACTTCGGGAATCCTGATGCCTTCGGGAGTCTGGTTGTTCTCCAACAGAGCCGCCACGATGCGGGGAAGGGCCAGAGAACTGCCGTTGAGGGTGTGTGCAAGCTGGGTTTTGCCCTCGCTGTCCTTGTAGCGCAGGTGCAGGCGGTTTGCCTGGTATGACTCGAAGTTGGAAACAGAGCTGACCTCAAGCCAACGGCCCTGAGCGGCGCTATAGACCTCGAAATCGTAGGTTATGGCGCTGGTAAAACTCATATCACCTCCGCACAGACGCAGGATGCGGTAGGGAAGCCCGAGACCCTTGACGAGTTTCTCCACGTGGGCGACCATCTGGTCGAGGGCCTCGTAGGATTTCTCGGGAAGGCTCAGCCAGACTATCTCCACTTTATCGAACTGGTGCAGGCGGTTGAGTCCGCGCACATCCTTACCGTATGAACCGGCCTCACGGCGGAAGCAGGGGGTATAGGCGGTCATCTTCACAGGGAACTGGCCAGGCTCGAGAATCACGTCACGGTAGATATTGGTGACGGGCACCTCGGCCGTAGGCACGAGATAGAACTTGTCGGCGCTGGCGAAATACATCTGTCCCTCCTTGTCGGGGAGTTGGCCCGTGCCGAATCCGGAAGCCTCGTTCACCATCACGGGAGGCTCCACCTCAAGGAAGCCGGCCTTGGTGTTGACATCGAGGAAATAGTTAATCAGGGCTCTCTGCAGGCGGGCACCCTTGCCTTTATAGACGGGGAAACCGGCACCCGTGAGCTTGACTCCGAGGTCAAAATCTATGATGTCGTATTTGGAAGCGAGTTCCCAGTGTGGAAGAGCGTCCGCGGCCAGGGCGGGCATTTCGCCTCCCTGCCTTACCACCACATTGTCCTCGGCCGTACGGCCTTCGGGCACCTGGGCGCAGGGAAGGTTGGGCAGGAGCACGAGAAGGTCGTTCTGCTTCTGCTCGCTGGCGGCCTTGAGTTCCTCAAGTTCGGCGGAACGGCTCTTGAGGGCGGCCACCTGGGCCTTTGCGGTCTCGGCCTCTTCTTTTTTGCCCTGTCCCATCAGGGCGCCAATCTGCTTGGCAAAGCCCTTCTGCTGTGAGAGGCAGCCGTCCAACTCAGTCTGGTACTGGCGGCGCATCTTGTCCTGCTCGAGAATGTCATTTACAATCTGACGTGCGTCGAAATGCTTTACAGCAAGCCTCTCGACCACAAAATCGGGATTTTCCCTTAAAAGTTTGAGTGTTAACATTACGTTTAGTGTTGTCTTTCAAAAAAATTGCGGGCAGCGCCCGCAATTTGATTTCACAGTAAATTACTGAACATCCTTGGGAGTGGGGGGAACCACGCTTACATAACTGCGTGCATCCTTCTTTCTCTTGAATACCACAACTCCGTCTGCCAATGCATACAAGGTATGATCCCTGCCTATTCCGACATTGAGACCGGGATAGTGGACTGTACCTCTCTGGCGAACGAGGATGTTGCCAGCCTTTGCCCATTGACCGCCTGAGAGCTTAAGACCTAAGCGTTTGCTGGCGGAATCACGACCGTTCTTGGAACTACCGACACCTTTTTTGTGAGCCATAACTTAATCTCCTATAGCTTTAGGCGATCTCATTGATGAGAATCTGGGTTAAACACTGGCGGTGACCGTTAAGTTTCTGATAACCTTTGCGACGGGTTTTCTTGAAGACCTTAACCTTGTCTGCCCTGAGATGATCGACGATTGTTGCCTTTACGACAACACCCTCCACGTAGGGGGCGCCGATTTTTACTGTGCCTTCGGCATCAGTGAGGAGCACTTTAGTGAACTCGACTGCATCACCCTTGTCACCTTTGAGACGGTTGACGAAGATCTTGCGGCCTGCCTCCACTTTGAACTGCTGCCCTGCAATTTCTACGATTGCGTACATTTGATAAAACTGTTTTTAAAAGTTTTGACTGCAAGCGGTCAGTCCTTTGCAAAAGTGCTAACTGACTCTTATTCAATAGCTTAACAGCCTTCTAATCCCATTTTGGGACTGCAAATATAGTATTTTCCCACTGAGAGGACAAATTTTTTTTCTACTTTTGCGCTATGGGCAACGGACTTATAGGGAGAAACCGCGAACTGGAGCAACTCTCGCTTTGCATTTCTGAGGGGCGCCACGCAATGATGAGCGAGCCCCCGGGAAGCGGTATCCGCACGCTTGTGCAGCACTTCCTGGACTCTTCGGGACTCCCCCACTCTGTTCTCGATATGCTTGCCGTCCGATCCATCCACCCCATAGAAAGGGCAGTCCACAAGATTGCCGCAAGGACGGAGGGCAAGACCCTGCTGTGGATTAAGAACTTCCACAACCTGTTGCTGTTCGAAGACCCTGCAGCTGCGCAGAAGAGCATTGAAAGACTGCTGGCGGGGTGCGGCAATCTCATCTGCATCTTCTCCTCCTCGCACATCAACGCTATGGACCGCATATTCCGCAGACAGCGCTTCCTGCAAGGGCAGTGCAGGCGGATAAGGCTGTGGCCCATAGATGAAAAACTGATGGTGGAGCATACCATAAACGAGTTCTCGAAGATGGGCAGAGTCGTTTCCTATGACCAGATAAAACTCCTGCACCGCAGCGTTGACGGCAATCCCTGGTACTTCATCCACCTGTGCGACATCTGTTTCAGCAAGACCATAGGCTATGTTACGGACAAGAACATCGAGGACTCCATCCAGAGCCTGCTGTCCATACACCACACGAGGTTCGAGGCGATAATGCACGAGTTGAGCACCCATCAGGTGAACTTTCTGAAGGCGGTTTTCGACTCCGTCAAGCGTTTTTCCTCCGCTGAGTCCATCTCCTATTACGGGCTGAACTCCTCCGCGAACATCCACCGCGTCAGGGAGGCCCTGCTCAAAAAAGAGGTCATTTCCATTGACGAGTCGGATATCCCCTATATCATCGACCCCCTGTTCCACCTCTGGCTCAAGAGTTACTATGCTTGACCCCACACCCTGTTGGTACGTGCTCCGCACCCGTTCGCGCTGCGAGAAGAAAGCCGCCCTGCTCCTTGCGGAGGCGGGATTCGAGACCTTCCTCCCTCTCAGCCGCGAGATTCACCGCTGGAAAGACCGCAACAAGGAAGTGCTCATTCCGCTGTTAAGCGGCATCGTGCTGGTAAAATGCCCCGCGATGAAACTCCGCAACGCCCTTTTGATACCCGGCGTATCCCGGATTCACAGCCACAGCCAAAAGCCGGTCACGCTCAGCGACGAGCAGGTCGCTATGGTAAGACTGTCCCTGCTGGGCGAAACAAAAGAGGAAAGCACACTATTACTATATAGTATAATATCACCGCTATGAATCCACAAGTGACACAGATAAAGGCAAGAGCCGAAAAACTGCTCGAATCCAACATACTGCCCTTCTGGGCTGAAAAGATGATTGACCGCGAGAGAGGCGGTTTCTACGGGCGCATCAGCGGCACAGGGGAAACCGACAGGACCGCGCCGAAAGGCCTTATCCTGAACGCCAGGATCCTGTGGAGTTTTTCCGCCGCCTACCGCTATGACGGGAAGCCCGAATGGTTGCGCTGCGCCACAAGGGCCAAGGACTATCTGCTCGAGCACTTTTTGGACAAGGCCAACGGGGGCCTCTATTGGAGCGTATCCCACCTCGGAGAGCCCCTCGACACCAAAAAGCACTTTTACGCCCAGGCTTTCGCCGTCTACGGTCTGAGCGAATACTGTATGGCCACAGGCAAGGACGCCCCGGGATACGGAGAGGCGCTTGACGCCGCCCTGCGGCTGTACGACCTTATGCAGACCTACGGGCACGACGAGGCCGGAGGGGGCTACATCGAGGCCTGCACGCGGGACTGGGGCGAAGCTCCCGACATGAGGCTCTCGGACCTCGAGCCCAACGACGCCAAGACCACCAACACCCATCTTCACATCCTTGAGGCCTATGCCAACCTTTACAGGGTATCTCCGAGTGAAAGCCTGCGCAAGTCCATCGAGGAACTGGTGCTCATCTTCACGGACAAAATCATCGACCCCAAGACCGGCCATCTGGCGCTGTTTTTCGAAATGGACTGGAAACGCACCGACAACGAGGTCTCCTTCGGCCACGACATAGAGACCTCCTGGCTGCTCTACGAATGCGCCCTGCTGCTCGAGGACAAGGAAATCACGGAGCGTGTGCGCGAAGGCTGCCGCCGTCTCTATGAAGCCTCCCTGGAAGGTCTTCAGAGCGACCACTCGATGATATACCACATCGACGGCCGCGGGAAGGTCAATATGGAACGCCACTGGTGGGTGCAGGCAGAGACCGTCCTGGGGATGCTGTGGCAACACAAAGTCAATGGGACGGATTTGCTCCCCGAACTGGACTGCGCACTCTCCTACATAGAGGAGCGTCTGACCGACAGGGAAGGCGGGGAATGGTTCTGGTCCGTTATGCCGGACGGAAGCGTGAACCGAAGCGAAGACAAGGCCGGTCCCTGGAAATGCCCCTACCACAACAGCCGTATGTGCCTCCATCTTCTGAAGATGTAACATTCAAATAGGTCATTGTTATTCCTGTGCAAGCCACTCCGCAAAAAGAGGGTTATCTTTGTACGCTTTTAATTATTAACCAGACCTACTGATATGAACGCACAGGAATCCAAAGGATTTTACAAACTTTCTTGGTTGCAGAAAATCGGTTACGGCTCAGGCGACCTCGCCCAGAACCTCATCTACCAGACCGTCTGCACTTATCTTCTTATCTTTTACACCGGAGTATTCGGCATCCCCGCGGCACAGGCAGGAATAATGTTCCTGATTGTGCGTCTTGTGGATGTGCTATGGGACCCCTTCGTGGGAGCCTGGGTTGACTCCCACTCCCCGAAATTCGGAAAATACCGCTCCTACCTCGTCCTCGGCGGCATCCCCCTCACGGGATTTGCGATACTCTGCTTTGTAAACACTGAATTCACCCACGGTTCCCTGCTCTTCGCATACATCACCTATGTCTGCCTCTCGCTCTGCTACACGGTGGTGAACGTGCCCTACGGCGCCTTGAACGCCTCGCTGACCCGTGACACCGAAGAGATTTCCAAACTGACATCAACCCGTATGGCCCTCGCCAACGTCGGAGGTCTGATAGTGCAGGCCGGCATCCCCTGGATTGTCAAGAGTTTCTCTCCCGACGGAACAATGACCTCAGCCGCGAGCGGAAACGCCTGGTTCTGGACGATGACCACCTTCGCCCTCGTGGGCCTCGCACTCCTGCTCTTCTGTTTCTCCCAGACCAAGGAGAGAGTGGTTATGGAGGCCGACCAGACCGACAAAGTGAAGTGGTCCGACCTCTTCACCGAATTCGTGCGCAACAGGCCCCTCCGCATCCTGGCCTTCTTCTTCATCACCGCCTTCGCGATGATGGCCATTTCCAACACGGCGGGCCCTTACTTTATGGAATACAACTTCAAGGACGCACCTGATGTATGGGGCATCCCCGCCACCAGCCTTTACCAGGCCCTGAGTATGCTCCCCGCCATCATCCTGCTTCCCTTCGCCACAGCAATCAAGAGCAAGACCGGCAAGAAGGGGCTGTTCTACAGTTTCCTCATTATTGCCGTAATCGGTATGATGCTGCTCTACCTCGGAGCCACCATCGAGTCACTCAAGGGCAATATGACCATCATCTACCTCGCCCAGACCATCAAATCCGCCGGCGTAGGTGTGGCCACCGGATATATGTGGGCCCTCGTGCCTGAAGTCATCTCCTACGGCGAATGGGCCAGCGGAAGACGAATCAGCGGCATCGTGAACGCCCTGACAGGCATCTTCTTCAAGGCGGGCTTCGCCCTCGGCGGTGCTGTTCCCGGCCTCGTGCTCGGCATGATCGGCTTTGACGCAGACCCCACCAGCGCCCTCTCCCAGCAGGGAATCCTCTGGCTCGTAGCCATCATCCCCGCTCTGCTGATGTTCCTCGCGATGTTCATCATCTCACGCTACGAACTCTCCGACAGCAAGATTGACCAGATCAACCGCGAGATTGAAGAGCGCGCCCACTTGAACGAATAGAAACTCCACTTAACTTAACTATGAAAAACTTTCCTAAACTATTAATTGTCCTTCTGGCAGTCACGGCCCTGGCCTCTTGTGCTGACAAGAAGCCGGCGACCCTCGCTGAGGCCTTCAAGGGCAAATTCACCATCGGCGCCACCCTCAACAAGGGGGTTTACAGCGGAACAGACACAGCCGCCGCGAACCTCGTGATCAGACAGTTCAGCAGCATCACCGCTGAGAACTGCATGAAGCAGGAGAACATCCAGCCTGAAAAGGGCAAGTTCTACTGGGACGAGGCCGAGGCCTTCGTCAGCTTCGGAGAAAAATACGACAAGGAAATCATCGGCCACAACCTCGTATGGCACTCCCAGATGGCACGCTGGTTCGCTTTCGAGGACGGGGCCAAATTCGAGTTCATCCCCGGCCAGAGGCCCGTGTTCCCGCCCTACTGTTCAAAGGAAGAGTTCCTCGAGCGTATGCACGACCACATCACCACCCTGGTAAGCCATTTCAAGGGCCGTGTGGACGTATGGGAAGTGTGCAACGAAATTCTTGAGGATGACGGCACCTTCCGCAAGAGTCCTTACTACAACATACTCGGTGAAGAGTTCGTATATCTGGCCTTTCAGTGGGCCCACGAAGCCGACCCCGACGCCAGACTCTACCTCAACGACTACAATATGCACATCCCCGCGAAGGTGGACACCTATGTCCGTCTCGTGAAGGAGTTGCAGAGCAGAGGCCTGAGGGTGGACGCGGTGGGTATGCAGGAGCATCTTGACATCAACAACCCCACCGTGGAGGAGTTCGAGACATCACTCAACAAGATTGCCGCCACCGGAGTCAAGGTCTATATCACCGAATGGGATATGAGTGCCCTGCCCAACCCCTATCTGATGAGCGCGGAAATCACCAACCGCTTCGAGTACACCCCCGAGACAGACCCCTACAAGGAAGGCCTCAGCGCCGAGCAGAGCAAACTCTGGAACAACAGGGTGCAGTCCTTCGTGGAGTGTTACCTCAAGCACGCCGACGTGATCGACCGCTGGACACAATGGGGCACCACGGATGCCACATCCTGGAAAAACGGTTTCCCCATCCACGGCCGCACAGACTATCCCCTGCTCTTCGACCGCGCCTGCCAGCCCAAACCGGTAGTGAACTGGATTATCGCAAACGCACAAAAATTTTAAACCATAAAAATTATGAAAACACCCAAATACCTCATACCCGAGGACTATATGGCAGACCCCTCTGTCCACATCTTCAACGGCAAACTCTATATCTATCCCTCACACGACTGGGAGTCAGGAGTTCCCGAGGACGATCTCGGCAACCACTTCAACATGAAGGACTACCACGTCTTCAGCACGGATGACATCGAGAACGGCAAACTCACCGACCACGGCGTGGTTCTCGCCCTGGAGGATGTGCCCTGGGCAAAATGCCACCTCTGGGACTGCGACGTGGCCCACAAGGACGGCAAATACTATATGTATTTCCCCGCCAAGGACAAGACCCACATCTTCCGCTTCGGCGTGGCTGTGGCAGACAAGCCCGAAGGCCCCTTCATCCCCCAGCCCGACCCTATGTGGGGTTCATACAGCATAGACGTGTGCGTGCTTGAGGACAAGGGAGAGTACTACTTCTACTTCGGCGGCATCTGGGGCGGCCAGCTCCAGCGTTACCGCAACAACGACGCCGTGGAGAACCCCGCCGTTCCCGCCGACAACGAGCCCGCCCTCTGCCCGAAAGTGGCACGCCTGAGAGGTGACATGCTCCAGTTCGACGAGGCCCCTAAAGATGTGAAAATCCTTGACAAGGACGGCAATGAACTCCTGCACGGTGATCCCCACCGTTTCTTCGAGGCATCCTGGGTACACAAATACAACGGCAAATACTACTATTCATACTCCACCGGCGACACCCACTACATCTGCTACGCCATCGGAGACAACCCTTACGGCCCCTTCACCTATCAGGGCGTGATTCTCACCCCCGTTGTGGGCTGGACCACCCACCACTGCATCGTGGAGTACAAGGGCAAATGGTATCTCTTCCACCACGACTGCGTTCCCAGCAACGGAAAGACCTGGCTGCGCAGCCTAAAGGTGGTCGAACTGGAATACAACGAAGACGGCACCATCAAAACCATAAAGGGCACAGCCGATGAAAATGCATAGGCTTGCCCTCCTGCTGCTCACATCCGCCCTCCTGTTCTCCTGCAAGGGAGACGAGGGCGATATGCTTTGGCTGAAAGACCCCGACTCCAGTGTTCTGGCCGACCTGAAGGCCTCGATGGAGGAGAGCGAGCCCTATTTCCAGCTGCGAATCCTCGACCATTGGGACAATCTGGACGGCAGCATAGAAAGGGGCTATGCAGGCACTTCCCTGTGGAAATGGGACGAACTGCCCAAAGTGATTTCACCCCGTTACGAGCAGTATGCACGGCTTTGCGAAAGCGTGGGCATCAACGGCGCCGTATTGAACAATGTCAACGCCAACCCCGACATCCTGAGCGAGGAATACCTGCCCAAAGTAGCTGCCATAGCCGACATACTCCGCCCCCACGGCATCAAGGTCTATCTGTCTATCAACTTCGCATCCCCTATGCTGATCGACACGCTCAAGACCGCCGACCCCACGGACGAGAGCGTCCGCAAATGGTGGATACTCAAGGTGGCACAGCTCTACACCTGGATTCCGGATTTCGGAGGTTTCCTGGTCAAGGCCAACAGCGAAGGCCAGCCCGGACCTATGGATTACGGTTGCACCCACGCTGACGGAGCCAATATGCTGGCCGCCGCCCTTGCCCCTTCAGGCGGCATCGTGATGTGGCGGGCCTTTGTGTATAGCCCGAACAGCGACGACCGTGCGGCTCAGGCCTACTACGAGTTCAAGCCCCTTGACGGCGAGTTCTACCCCAATGTCATCATACAGGTGAAGAACGGCCCCGTTGACTTCCAGCCACGCGAGCCCTACAATCCCCTGTTCGGTGCGATGGACAAGACCAAGGTGATGCCTGAACTGCAGATTACCCAGGAATACCTCGGCCAGTCCACCCATCTCGTATATCTCGCCCCTATGTGGAAGGAGTTCTTCGACTTCGGCTACCCCCTGGACGACAACTGCGCCATCGCGGGAGTGGCCAACACGGGAAGCGACCCGAACTGGTGCGGCCACACTTTCGCCAGCGCCAACTGGTACGCCTTCGGCCGCCTTGCCTGGAATCCGGGCCTGAGCAGCGAGGAGATTGCGGCAGAATGGGTGGCTCTGATGTTCCCCAAATTGCCGGCGGAACTTAGGGCGGAAGTCGTTAAAATGATGTGCGAATCCCGCGAGGCCGCTGTCGATTATATGATGCCCCTCGGAATCCACCACATCTTTGCCAACGAACACCACTACGGCCCCGGCCCCTGGTGCACCATACCCGGCGGACGCTCCGACTGGGAACCCAGATACTACCATCAGGCCGACAGCGCCGGAGTGGGCTTCGACCGCACCGAAGAAGGTTCCTGCCAGGTTCTGCAATACCCCGAGCCCTGGCGTTCGGAGTGGTCAAAACTCGAGACCTGCCCCGACGAGTACCTGCTGTGGTTCCACCACCTTCCCTGGGACTACGAACTGTCCTCCACCGGAAAGAGCCTCTGGCTGTCGATGTGCGACAAGTATCTTGAGGGGAACCTGAAGGTTGAGCAGATGGTGAGCCTCTGGGACAAGTGCCGTCCATACGTGGACAAGAAGACCTGGAACGAGGTTGCGGGGAAGCTGCAGTTGCAGAAGGAGAACGCGAGAGCCTGGCTGGAGGGTGTGCTGCAATATTTCAGCAACATCAACGGACTTGAGATTCCAGCCTACCTCGGTCCTATGCAGCACGACCTCGAGTATTATGAGAGTGTAAAATAGTAAAGACGCAATACAGTATGCAACTCACCTGGCGCTGGTTCGGGCGCAAAGACCCCATAAGCCTGCAGATGCTCAGACAAATCGGCATCGAAGGCATCGTGACCTCACTTTACGAGATAAGTCCGGGCAAAATCTGGCCTACAGAGCAGATAGCGGACCTCAACGACTGCATCAAATCCTCCGGACTTGTTTGGTCGGTGGTGGAGTCACTGCCCGTGAGCGAAGAAATCAAGAGGGGCGGTCCCCTCAGGGAAGAGCATATCGCCAACTACATCACTTCGCTCGAGAACCTCGGACGTCTGGGCATAAGGACCGTCTGCTACAATTTTATGCCCGTAATCGACTGGATAAGGACTGACCTTGCCCGCGAGCGTGCCGACGGCACGACAGGCCTCTACTTTGACGCGGCCCGCTTCGCCTGCTTCGACATCCACATCCTCGAGCGTGAGGGCGCCCGCAAAGACTACACCGCTTCCGTACTGGAAAGGGCTGACGCTCTGGCGAAGACCATCACCAAAGCCGAGCGCGACGAACTCATAGACTCCATCATCATCAAGACCCAGGGCTTTGTCTGCGGCAACTTTGACGACGACACCATCAACCCCGTGGGAGCCTTCCGTGAACTTCTCGCCCAATACGAGGGCATAGACACGGACGCACTGCGTTCCAATCTGAAGTACTTCCTCGAGCGCATAATGCCCGTCTGCAACGAATATGACATCAGAATGTGCATCCACCCCGATGACCCCCCCTTCCCAGTTTTGGGCCTGCCCCGCATCTGCGGCAACAAGGAGGACATAGAGTGGATACTCAACGCGGTTGACGACATCCACAACGGCCTCACCTTCTGTGCTGGTTCCCTGAGCGCGGGGGCGCACAATGACGTGAGGGAACTTGCGGACCTCTTTGCAGACCGCACGGCCTTCGTCCATCTGCGCAGCACAGACTGCAATCCGCAGACCGGAGACTTCTGGGAAGAATCACATTTGAAGGGACGTGGATATCTTAAAGAAATTATTCCTATCTTTGAGACCCGCCAACCCCAACTCCCTATGAGGGTCGATCACGGCCAGTGTATGCTCGGGGACGACAAAATGCCCTACAATCCGGGCTATTCCTTCCACGGAAGGATGCACGCCCTGGGGCAGGTGATGGGGATGATGGCAATGGTAAAAAAAGACTGATATGAAAACACTTGAAGGGAAAATAGCCGTAGTGACCGGTGGTTCCGGAGTTCTTGGAAGCAACATCTCGAAAGGTCTGCTTCAGGCGGGAGCCGCGGTGTTCATCGTGGGTGGACACCAACACAAGGTCGATGCCGCAGTTGAGGCCCTCTCGAAAGAAGGTCAGGTCGAAGGCAAGGTCTGCGATGTGCTCAGCAAAGACGCCGTTGACGCCCTCGCCGCCGAGGTTCTCGAGAAATACGGCCATATCGACATCTTGGTCAACTGCGCCGGAGGCAATGTGGCCGGTGCCAACATTATGGAAAACCAGAATGTCTGGGATATGAAGGACGAAGACCTGCGCAAGGTCATCGACCTCAACCTCTACGGCACAATCTATCCCTGCCTGGCCTTTGCCAAGATAATGGCGGGCCAGAAATACGGCTCGATTGTGAACATCTCCTCTATGGCGGCCTACGATTCCCTCACCCGTGTGATGGGATATTCCGTTGCCAAGACTGGCGTGATTGCCCTCACCAAGTGGCTCGCCCAGGAGATGGCCATCAAATACAGCGAAAAAATCAGGGTCAACGCAGTCGCTCCCGGCTTCTTTATCGGAGAGCAGAACCGCGCCGCCCTGCTCAATCCCGACGGGAGCCTGACGGAGCGTTCCCACAAGGTTCACGCCAAAACCCCTATGCGCCGATTCGGCGACATCAGCGAGGTAAACGGAGCAGTGGTCTTCCTCTGCTCGGATGAAGCTTCCTTTATCACCGGCACCATACTGCCCGTGGACGGAGGCTTCAGTTCTTTCAGTGGAGTTTAACTTATGTAACAACCAATAAACAACTTTAATTCAAAAAAAAATTATGTCAAAAGAGTACTTTCCCAATGTGCCCGTAATCAAATACGAGGGCCCTCAGTCC
>JABUTN010000004.1:28390-37669 GCA_021443665.1 Bacteroidales bacterium
GGCAAGAAGATGAAGGATTGGTTCAAGTTCTCTATGGCTTGGTGGCACACTCTCTGCGCAGAGGGTGCAGACCAGTTCGGCGGTGGCACCAAGTCCTTCCCTTGGAACGGCGCTCCCTGCCCTGTTCAGGCCGCTAAAGACAAAGCTGACGCCGGTTTTGAAATTATGACCAAACTCGGCATCGGCTTCTACTGCTTCCACGATGTTGACCTCGTAGCCGAGGCTGACACAGTCGAGGAGTATGAGAAGAACTATAAGGAAATCATCGCCTACCTGGCCGAGAAACAGAAAGCCACCGGCATCAAACTTCTCTGGTCAACCGCCAACGTGTTCGGCAACAAACGCTATATGAACGGCGCCGCCACCAACCCTGATTTCGACGTTGTAGCCCGCGCTGCCGTCCAGATCAAGAACTCCATCGACGCAGCCATCGCCCTTGGCGCTTCCTGCTATGTATTCTGGGGTGGCCGTGAGGGTTATATGAGCCTTCTGAACACAGACCAGAAACGTGAGAAAGAGCACCTCGCAATGATGCTCAAACTCGCCCGCGACTATGGCCGCAAGAACGGTTTCAAAGGCACCTTCCTCATCGAGCCCAAGCCCATGGAGCCTTCAAAGCACCAGTATGACGTTGACACCGAGACCGTTATCGGTTTCCTCCGCGCCCACGGTCTTGACAAGGACTTCAAGGTGAACATCGAGGTCAACCACGCCACCCTCGCCGGCCACACATTCGAGCACGAGCTCGCCTGCGCCGTTGACGAAGGCATGCTTGGCAGCATCGACGCCAACAGGGGCGACCAGCAGAACGGCTGGGACACCGACCAGTTCCCCATCGACCACTATGAACTCACCCAGGCCATGATGCAGATTATCCGCAACGGCGGCTTCACCGATGGCGGCACCAACTTCGATGCCAAGACCCGTCGCAACAGCACCGACCTCGAGGACATCTTCATCGCCCACATCGCTGCAATGGACGCACTCGCAAAGGCTCTCCTCTCAGCAGCCGACATCATCGACAACTCACCCATCCCCGCAATGGTGAAAGAGCGCTACTCTTCATTCGACAAGGGCGTAGGCAAGGACTTCGAGGACGGCAAACTGACTCTCGAGCAGGTTTACGAGTACGGCAAGAAAGTCGGTGAGCCCAAGCAGACCTCCGGCAAACAGGAGCTCTACGAGGCCATCGTCAACATGTACTAATATCTCCCCTACCAATAAAAAAACGACCCTCACCGGGTCGTTTTTTTGTGCTGAAAACTGACTTTTTCAGCACAAAAAAATACTCTAAAAAGTCAGATAATTGGACAAAATTTAATAAAATAGCGTGCAACCCATTGATTACACGCTATTTACGGATTTACCTATCAGTTTCCTGTTTTATTTGACCTCCTCGAAGTCCACGTCCTTGATGTCATCGTTCTTGGGGGAGGACTGGGGGCCCTGCTGTGGACCGCCGGTGAAGCCTGCGTCGGGGCCGGGGGCACCCTGCTGGGCGGCGCGGGCCATATCCTCGCTGGCGGCATGCCAAGCGTTGTTGAGGGTCTCGTTGGCCTTGTCGATGGCGGCGATGTCCTGTTTCTTGTGGGCCTCCTTGAGTTCTGCCACGGCAGCCTCGATGGCGCTCTTCTTGTCGGCAGGAATCTTGTCACCGTACTCCTTGAGGTTCTTCTCGCTCTGGAAAATCATTGCATCGGCTGCGTTGATCTTCTCGATGCGCTCCTTCTCAGCCTTGTCGGCGGCCTCGTTGGCCTTGGCCTCGTCACGCATACGCTTGATTTCCTCCTCTGAAAGGCCTGAAGAAGCCTCGATGCGAATCTTCTGCTCCTTGCCGGTGGCCTTGTCCTGAGCGGACACGTTCAGGATACCGTTGGCATCGATATCGAAGGTAACCTCAATCTGGGGCACGCCTCTGGGAGCGGGAGTGATGCCGTCAAGGTGGAAGCGGCCGATGGTCTTGTTGTCGCTTGCCTTGGTGCGCTCGCCCTGGAGCACGTGGATTTCCACTTCGGGCTGGTTATCGACAGCGGTGGAGAAAATCTGCGACTTCTTCGTGGGGATGGTGGTGTTGGCATCGATGAGTTTGGTCATCACGCCGCCGAGGGTCTCGATACCAAGTGAAAGGGGAGTCACATCGAGCAGGAGGACGTCCTTCACGTCACCGGTAAGCACACCGCCCTGGATGGCTGCGCCCACTGCCACTACCTCGTCGGGGTTGACGCCCTTGTTGGGAGCCTTGCCGAAGAATTTCTCCACGATGGCCTGGATGGCGGGGATACGGGTGGAACCGCCCACGAGGAGAACCTCGTCTATGTCAGAAGCCTTCAGATTGGCGTCTGCAAGGGCCTTGCGGCAGGGCTCTACGGTGTTCTGGATCAGGTCATCGCAGATGGCCTCGAACTTGGCACGGGTAAGGGTGCGCACGAGGTGGCGGGGAACGCCGTCAACAGGCATAATGTAGGGGAGGTTGATCTCCGAACTCATCTGGCTTGAAAGTTCGATCTTGGCCTTCTCGGCAGCCTCTTTCAGACGCTGGAGGGCCATAGGGTCCTTGCGGAGGTCGAGGCCGTTGTTGTCGGCTGCAAACTCGTCTGAGAGCCAGTCGATGATGCGGTGGTCGAAATCGTCGCCGCCGAGGTGGGTGTCACCGTTGGTGGAGAGCACTTCGAACACGCCATCGCCGAGCTCGAGGATGGAGATATCGAAGGTACCGCCGCCGAGGTCATATACGGCCACCTTGAGGTTTTCCTTCTTCTTGTCCATACCGTAGGCCAAAGCGGCTGCGGTGGGCTCGTTGATGATACGCATCACCTTTAGGCCTGCTATCTCGCCGGCCTCCTTGGTGGCCTGGCGCTGTGAGTCGTTGAAGTAGGCGGGCACGGTGATGACGGCTTCGGTAACGCTTTGGCCGAGGTAGTCCTCAGCGGTCTTCTTCATTTTCTGAAGCACCATAGCCGAAATCTCCTGGGGAGAATACAGACGTCCGGCAATATCCACGCGGGCAGTGCCGTTGTCGCCGCGGGACACCTTATAAGGCACGCGGGAGATTTCTGACTGTACGCGGTCGTAGGACTCGCCCATAAATCTCTTGATGGAGAAGATGGTCTTGTCGGGGTTGGTGATGGCCTGGCGCTTTGCGGGGTCTCCGATTTTGCGCTCTCCGCCATCGGTGAAAGCCACTACGGAAGGGGTAGTGCGTTTTCCTTCACTGTTGATGATAACGACAGGTTCGTTTCCTTCCATTACGGCAACACAAGAGTTGGTGGTGCCGAGGTCTATTCCAATAATTTTTCCCATAATTTATAATTTTTAATTGTTTGTTTCAGTTTGTTGTCTGCACCTCATATTACGAATGCCGTGCCAAAGCGTTTTTGGGGGCTTTGACTGACAATGTGGCAGATTTTTTCTTACTTTTGCGGCTCCAAAATCCAACATTATGACAAATGTTACACCCGAAATCCTCTCCGACCTTGCCTCCCGCATCCTGTACGAGGACAACCACATCATCGCTGTAAACAAGAAGGTGGGCGAGATAGTCCAGGGTGACAAGACGGGCGACCTACCCCTGAGCGAACTCCTGAAGGCCTTCATCGCCATACGCGACAACAAGCCCGGCAATGTCTTTATGGGCGTGCCCCACAGACTCGACCGGCCCGTGAGCGGCGTCTGCCTGTTCGCCAAGACCTCAAAGGGCCTGTCACGTCTCAACGAGATGTTCCGCCGTGAGGGCGAAAAGGTGGCGAAGACCTATTGGGCGCTCTGCGAACACGCGCCCGAGCCCGCCGAGGGCGAGTTGAAACATTATCTGCTGCGCAACGAAAAGCAGAACAAGTCCTACGCGAGTCTGCTTCCCAAAAAGGATGCGAAGGAAGCCGTGCTGCGCTACCGCCTGCTGCGCGCCACCGAACGCTACCACCTTGTGGAAGTGGAACTGCTAACCGGCCGCCACCACCAGATACGCTGCCAACTGTCGGCCATAGGCTGCACCATCAAGGGAGATCTCAAGTACGGAGCCAAAAGGTCCAATCCCGACGGAGGCATATCACTGCACGCCCGCAGCATCAGCTTTGAGCATCCCGTGCGCCACGAGAGGGTGACTATAGTGGCGGAACCCTTTGAGAAGGCAATGATGGGATAAGCCTATGTGGGTATATATCGCTCTTCTCTCCGCCTTTCTGCTTGGATTCTATGACGTGTCCAAGAAAGCCGCGCTCAAGGACAACGCCGTGATGCCCGTCCTGTGGTGCCATATCCTGATATGCTCAGCAATGATGCTCGTACCCCTGTGCCTGTCCCGCTTCAGCCACTGCCTGGACGGCACCATACTGCATATAGGCCGGGGCAGTCTCGAACTCCACCTGAAACTGCTCGTCAAGGCCGTGATAGTCCTCGGCTCCTGGGTGTGCGGATATTATGGTATGAAACATCTGCCCATCACCATCTACGGCCCCGTGAATGCCACCAGGCCCATTCTGGTCCTGCTCGGAGGTTTGCTCTTTTTCCGTGAGCAGCTCAACCTCTACCAGTGGATAGGCGTCATCATCGCAATCGTGTCATTCTATATGCTCTCACGCAGTTCGCGCAAGGAGGGGATAAATTTCGGCAGCAACAAGTGGGTTGTGTTCACTGTTGCGGCCACTATCCTCGGGGCCTTGAGCGCCCTCTACGACAAACACCTGCTGGGTTCCTACGATGTAATGTTCGTGCAGGCCTGGAGCAATTTCTACCAACTGGGGCTTATGAGCCTGCTGCTTCTGGCGCTGTGGTGGCCCACAAAGGACAAAACCACGCCTTTCAGGTGGAAATGGAGCATCGTGCTGATTGCGCTGTTCCTCACCCTGGCCGATTTTGCCTATTTCACCGCCCTATCCTATGCAGGCTCGATGATAAGCATAGTATCTATGATAAGGCGCTCGAGCGTGGTAGTGTCCTTTATCTGCGGGGCCCTGCTGTTCAAGGAAAAGAACCTTCGGAGCAAGGCCGTGGACCTTGCCCTCGTGCTTATCGGACTATTATTTCTGCTCTTGGGTAGCATCAAATGATAATTTTGCCTACATTTGCGCCATGCAAAACGAAACTCTTGTAAAAGCCTACAATGAGGTGCATAACATCCGCACCCCCCTGTCCATCGTATTGAGCCGTGTCAATGCGGCTCTTGAAATGCTCCCTGCCGGCAGCGAGGCCCACACAAAACTGGCCAAGACACTTCCCTCCATCCAGAGGATGAATGAGCAGATTTCAGCGGCGATGGCCCTCATCAAGCAGGTGGTGCCGGAAGAGGATCTGGAACACTTAGTCTAATCAACCAAAATCAAAAAGAATATGAAAAAGAAATTATTTGCAGTAATGATCTGCCTTTTGGCGGCAGCCCCCGTTTTCGGTCAAAAATTCAACCTCGGTATTCGCGGCGGCTACGGATTGCAGGCGGATGCAGAGTACTACTTCGGCAACAATATGTTTGTTGAGGGAAGGTTCGGTATGGGAATCCTGGCAGCAGCAGGTGACGGAAAGGTCACATCCGCCCCGGATGCAGACTTCAACGCCCTGATTGGTTGGAGAGTATGGGAAAAGAACGGTATGTTTATAAATGTAGGCGTTGGTGTTGAAGCAGGCGGCCGTGAGAACATCGCTACTGCAGGCGGCATCCTGGAGGGTCGCTTCGGTTATGAATTCCCCAGCATTCCCCTCACCATTGCAGCCGACTGGTCTCCCATGCTTGGAGCAATGATATTTTACGGTGGCGGTGAGAGCCGTGGCCGCTTCAATACAATGGGTCTTTGCAACTTCGGTCTCTCTGCATTTTACCGCTTCTAAAGCATAACTCCTATCAAGGATTATTTTCGTTTCAGGCAATTTACCGTCAGGCAGGACAGATGTGCGATGAAAGTGGGCACGGACGGCGTCCTGCTGGGAGTTTGGTGCTCTCTTGAGGGCTGCCGCAGTGTGCTTGACATCGGCACGGGCACGGGTCTAATAGCCCTGATGGCCGCCCAACGCTGCCAGGCACGGATTACGGCGGTGGAAATAGATCCTGAGGCAGCAACACAAGCAAAAGAAAATATCCTGTCCTCCCCCTGGGCGGACAGGATTGATTTTGTCTACGCGGACATCAGAACCTGGCAGCCCGACACGCAATACGATGCCATCCTGTGCAACCCGCCCTTCTACGACAGCACCCTGCCTTGTCCCGACAAGGCGAGGAACACTGCCCGGCACAGCACGGAACTCTCTTACGGGGAACTCGCCGCCACAGCCTCCCGGCTGCTTTCCGATGCGGGGATGCTGCAGGTGGTGATTCCGGCCCAAATGCTGGACAAATTCCGCAGAGAATGCGAATCCAGAGGCCTCCACGCATTGCGCATCACGCATATACAGACAGTCAGGGGCAAGGCCCCGGGAAGGGTGACAGCCGCATTCGGCCGCCGCGAGGGCACACTTGTCACAGACACTCTCGCCCTCACGGAGCAGGACGGCAGCCGCACAGCCGAATACAATTCGCTCGCCGGGGCATTCTACTTATAAAAAAAGTGCTTAACTTTGGGCTGCAAATGACAATTATCAAAACAAATAAAATGAAAAAGACCTTTCTTGCAGTAGCAGCGCTACTTATCGGCCTTACAGCCGCAGCCCGTCCCGGGGGAAACATCTCAATCTCCAACGACACCCTGCTCATTCTCAAGAGTGCCAATGTCACCATGACCGTTGACATACAACACGGTGCGAAAGTCATTTCCCTCAAATACAATGAGAGCGAATTCCTCGCCCAGCACGTTCCCGCCAAGGGCTGGTTCAACAACCCCAACGACTTCGGCAGCACCTTCTGGCCCGCCCCCCAGTCCGAATGGAACTGGCCCCCTATCGCCACATACGACAAAAACGCCTACAGCATAAAACTGGAGAAGAAAGCTGCCGTCCTGAGCAGCGGCAAGGACGAGAAATATCCCTACATCTTCCACAAGACCTTCAAAGTCGGCAAGGCACCCGGCACCTTCATCATCGAATACTGCATCGAAAATGCCGGTGACAAGCCCGTGAGCGTGGCTCCCTGGGAGATTACCCGCGTTCCCGGCGGCGGAGTGATGTCATTTGCTGCCCCCAAGGAGAGCGTTCGCCCCGCAGAAGAGCTGAAATTCGAATATGCCGACGGCATAGTCAGCATCCCCTATGTGGCAGACCCCCAGGGCAACCACAAGATTTTCGCGGACTCGAAGGGCTGGCTCAGTTTTGAGAAGGACGGTCTGAAACTCACCAAGAGTTTTGAGGACATCACCACAGCAGAGGCAGCTCCAGGTGAGGATGAACTGGAGATTTATGTAAACCGCGGCACCACCTTCATCGAACTCGAGAATCAGGGCAAATACAAAACGCTCCAGAGCGGTGAGAAACTCGTCTGGACCGTCGAGTGGAAACTTGAAAAGAAATGAGACGACTCTTGCTCCTAATATCAGCAGCGATAACCCCGCTGCTGATTTTTTCTTGCGAGGACGGCAATAAGCAGGAAAGCCCCATTCCGGTAATCTCCCTTTCGGGAAGCTGGTATGAAATGGGCCGGCAGTACGGCAGGCAGGTCCTCCCCTATCTGCAGGACACAAGGCAGTATCTTGAAGACCGCATCGGGAACGACAGTCAGAAGAAGGAGGCCGTGGAACTCACCGCCGAAAAACTCTTCAGCTCTTATCCTGATTCCCTTCGCGTCTTCTTTGACGGTATGCGTGAAGGCTCCGGACTGCCGCTTTCCACTCTCAAGGTCCTCAACGCCATCGAATACGCCGAGCCTGACTTCGCCTGCGCCGGCATAGCCGTTTGGGGAGACTACAGCGGCGGGGAACTGCTCTACGGACGCAACTACGATGCCCTCAGCTACAGGGAAATCTCCAAAGACATCATCCTGACCATCTATCACCCCACGGACTCTCCCGCCTTCGCCACCCTGGGCTATGCAGGGGAAATCTACTGCGTGAACGGCTGGAACAGCGAAGGCCTGTTCATCGAGCTGAACAACGGCCAGCCCAGCGCCGGGCGCGACTATCACTACGAACTTGAGCCCTCCACAGTCTCGCTGCTGATGAGTCTGGGCACCTCAAAGGGCATAGATGATTTCGACAGTTTCATCACTTCCACACGATGCTCGTCCGGGTATATGATAGGGGTCTGCGACTCCCTCACGGCCCGTTCCTACGAATGGAGTTATGAGGGATGCAAAAGGGGCGACGGTAGCACGCCCGAGGGCCTTATGGTGCAGACCAACTATTTCGTAAACCCCGAATGGTCCTACCCCACCCCCTCGGACGCCGACTCCTGGCAGGGCCATACAAGGCGCAACAACCTCATTGACCTCGCCGAAAGGCACAAGGGAAGCATAAATCTGGAAACAATGCAGAAGATCCTGGAAACATGCATCGAAGACGGAGGCGCCACCTCGGAATACACCCGCTACCAGATAATATACCAGCCCTCCGGGAACAGGATTTGGGTCCGTATTCCGGGAGAGCTGGAATGGAGTGCTATAGACTTGTTCTAATACTTTATTTCGTCTGATTCCATCTCCTCACCGCTGATTTTCTTGCGGTCCATAGCATACCAGGCGTATGCTATGTAGGCCAGGACGAAGGGGATCGCTAGGGAAACCCAGGACATCGCCGTGAGGGTGAAGGGGCTGGAACTGCTGTTGGCAATAGTCAGCGAACTCTGCAGGTCGGCGGTGGAAGGATAGTAGGCCGTGCCGTTGTAACCCGCAATCAGCAGGACTGACAGGACGGCAAGCACCGTGCCCACACCGGCAAACCAGATGCCTTTTATTGAGGAAGTGAAGGCCCCCTTGAACCAGCCGAGAAGCACCAGCACCACACCAATCAGGAGAATGGCAAGCACTGTCGGCATCTGAAGCAGGTTGTGCAGGTATTTCATAGGCTCGAGGCTCACGCTACCGTCAGCGGCCACTGCGTAACCATTGCACAGGAGCAGGTGAATCAGCCAGACCACAAAGGCCACTACGAAGAGAAGCCCGCTCCAGCGGATGCAGCCGCGCATTGTCTTGCGGAGGTCGCTGTCTTCCACATTGTTGACCGTGTAAAGGCCGCCAAGCATGGCTGCAAGCAGGAACACGGCCACTCCGAGCAGAACCGCCCATGGCTGTGCCAGAGCCTCGAGTCCGTGCCAGGAGCTTGCCCATCTGCTGATGATGGGAGCCCCGCCGTCATAGATGGCGCTGCGGCTGACCACGAAAGGCGCGCCGGTGAAGAAGGTGCCCACTGCCGTGCCCACGAGGAAGGGGCC
>JABUTN010000004.1:37805-92320 GCA_021443665.1 Bacteroidales bacterium
GTGCTGTAGAAGAGGGGGAAGGAGGCGAAGAAGGCGCCGCCGAAGGTCACGAGCGTGGTGAAGGTAAGTTCCCATTTGCGGCCCGTGGAGTTGATTATCATACGCCGGCTGCGTTCGTCAATGCCAAGCACGGCCGCCCAGAAGTTGCCGCCCTGCACAAACATCAGAAAGACTAGAAGGGCTCCCAGAAGGGATACCAGGAACCACCAGTAATTTTGCAAGAATTGATATGTCATGACTGTATCCTCCTATTTTTCGATTTCAGGCCCCTTGGCAATGGCCTTGAACATAATTGAGAGTTCTATTATCAGGAAGAGGGCGAACACCGCGAGGAACACGAAGAAGGTGGTCTGCACAGCGGCTGTACTCAGGCTGGAAACCGACACTCCCACAGGCAGCAGGTCTTGGATGGTCCAGGGCTGGCGTCCGGCCTCGGCCACAATCCAGCCGGCCTGACCGCAGACATAAACCAAAGGAATGGAGAAGATGGTAATCCACTGCAACCAGCCGAGTTTCTCGATTTTCTTCTTCCAGGCAGTCCAGGCGAGAACGATGAGCAGGAGCATAAGGAAGGAGCCCAGGCCCACCATCACCCTGAAACTCCAGAACACAAGAGGGATGTTGGGAACAACGTCCTCTGGTTTGTCGAGGTAACCGTAGCCCATATATTTTTCGTTCTCCCTGAAGTCCGCCATAGATTGGGCCGCCGCTTCGGGGTCATTGTCCCTGTTTTCACGATAGGACTTGAGAGAGGCGATGGCCTGACGCCCGCGTTCCATCTTTTCGCTGACGGGCAGGACAGTGTTGCCCTCGTTGTCGGTATAGCCGTTGAGAATATCGTTGATGCCGGGCACATAGCCATCCACACTGTGGGTGGCAAGGATTGAGAGCATCGCGGGGACCTCAACTCCGGGAACAATAGAGAAGGGAGCCTTGGGACCGCCGTCCTGAAGTCCCTCGGCCGCCGCGAGTTTCATAGGCTGGTATTTGGCAATGTGCACTCCGGAAGAGTCACCGCTGAGCATAGTGGCAAAACCGCCGGCAAGACCTATGCAGCAGGCCACTATGATGCTGGAATACGCGAACTTGGCCTCGCGCCTCTTGAGGAAGTACCAACAGCTGATGCCCGCAACCACCACGGCAGCTGTCATCCAGCCGCTGAACACGGCGTGGAAGAACTTGCTGACCGCCACGGGGTTGGATACGACTGCCCAAAAGGAAACCATCTCGCTGCGGACCGTGTCCACATTGAACTCGGTGCCCACGGGATGTTGCATCCAGCCGTTTGCCACCAGAATCCAGTATGCTGACAGGGAGGCGCCTATGGCCGTGAGCCAGGTGGAGGCGAGGTGGAAACCCTTGCTGACCTTGTTCCAACCGAAGAACATCACGGCGAAGAAGGTGGATTCCATAAAGAAGGCGAAGATGCCCTCGATGGCGAGGGGTGCGCCGAAGATGTCGCCCACGAACCAGGAGTAGTTGCTCCAGTTCGTGCCGAACTCGAACTCGAGTATGATGCCGGTGGCTATGCCCACGGCAAAGTTGATGGCAAAGATTTTCATCCAGAACTTGGCGGCCTTTTTCCAAAACTCGTCACCACGCGCCACATAGATGCTCTCCATAAGCGCCACGATGATGGAAAGGCCCAAAGTAAGCGGAACGAAAATCCAGTGGTAGGCCGCCGTAACCGCGAACTGCAGCCTTGACCAGTCGATTAAAGATGCTTCCATAGTCTATTGTTTGTAATTGTTGTTTTGCTCCGTGAGATGCGACCCCACTATCTCGCTTTTTTGCTCGTCAGTCTTTCCCGCCATTGCAGGTTTGAAGAAAAAGAGACGAAGCACGAGAAAGAGAATCACGATTTTGGCGAATACGAGCAACCACAATGTCCGTCCCCAGGTCATCTCCCTGAATCCGTCCCGATAGAAGGCCCATATCCTTAATATCAAATTCATCCCTCAAATGTAGAAAATTTTCCATACTTTTGCAATTATGCAGAACGCTGACAACAAACGCGAACATTTTGGCAGCCGCATCACCACAATCATTGCATTCGCGGCCGCGGCCATAGGGCTCGGAAACATCTGGCGTTTCCCCTATATGGTGGGGGAAAACGGCGGTTCCGCCTTCATTCTCCTCTATGTAATCGCCTCGGCACTCATATCTCTGCCGATTCTGTTTTCGGAAATCATCATAGGCCGCAGGGCCGGGGTGAACGCCTATGACTCGATGGCCAAACTGCGTCCCGGCAAAAAAATCTGGAAATGGGCGGGCATTCTTCCCGTGTTCATCCCGCTTTTCATAACATCCTACTACAGCGTCATCGGAGGCTGGGCACTGGATTTCCTGTGCCGCGCCGGCATGCTTCAATTTGTCAGGAGCGGTCCCGAACTTGCAAGCGGCATATTCGACAGTTACATTTCCTCCACCTGGACGCCCATAGCCACACATCTTGTGTTTCTCGCGCTCGCATTCGGGATTCTGCTCTTCGGGGTAAAAGCCGGCATCGAGCGTTTCTGCAAGATCTGTCTTCCTGTGCTGTTCTTCATCACCATAGGCATCGCCATCTACTCCCTGACACTTCCGGGAGCGATGGACGGGGTGCGATATCTGCTCGTGCCTGACTTTTCCCGCCTTGATTTCCAGACGGCCACCAACGCCCTGGCCCAGAGTTTCTTCTCACTTTCGCTCGGTATGGGCATAGGCATCACCTTTGCCTCCTACATCCCCCGCAATGAGAACATAACCGTCACAGCCGGCTATACGGCCATTTCCGACCTTGTATATGCACTCATCGCCGGCTTCGCCATCATCCCCGCCATTTTTGCCGCAGGCATTACCCCTGAGGCGGGCCCCGGCCTCATTTTCAAGAGCCTCCCCTACATCTTCGCGAAAATCAGTCTGAAAGCCCCCATCACAAGTGTCATCGTTTCAGTCTTTTTCTTCGTTTCGGTGCTTTTGGCAGCCCTGTCTTCCATCATCGCAATGTGCGAGGTGGGCGTTGACGCGCTGATAGGCAAACTGGGGATGAAACGCAGGAATGCCTGCCTGCTGCTGTTTGTCATCTGCGGCGCAGCAGGCATCCTATGCTCCCTCTCCTTCGGTCCGCTTTCAGGAGTCAGCATCGCCGGAATGTCCATTTTTGACTTCTTCGACTGGAGCAGTTCCAACATCCTGCTCTTCATAATGGCATTGCTCGCCATCATCTTCACCGGCTTTGCAATGAAAAAGGAGGACCTCTACGACGAATTCACCAACGGCGGCACGTTGCCCTTCAACCGCCGCATATTCCCCTACTACCGTTTCCTTATCCGCTGGGTCTGTCCCCTTGCCATCCTGCTGCTCTTCGTGAGCAACTTCATCAAATAATTTTGGCAGTCCCGTCATAAGGCCTTATCTTCGCACTGCCGGTCCCGTTCTCCCCCCGGGGGACTGATGCATTCAAATACGCTTTAAATATGAGAATTTCTATCGGGGAGAGCGTGCGCATCGCACGCGCAGGAATCAGGGGCAACAGGCTCCGCTGTGGACTTACAATCGCCATCATCGCCGTCGGCATCACTTCTCTGGTGGGCATACTGACTTGTGTCGATTCACTCAAGAACTCCGTGCAGGGGGCTTTTTCGCAAATCGGGGCAAGTTCTTTTGTCATCTCGGGACAAAGGGAGGCCCCTGTTCTGTGGCATCAAGCGCAACAGTTCCAAAAGATTGCGGCGGGCGGCAGCACGGGCGTTGCTATCTATCATCCCTTCGGCTCCGGCTTCTCTTTCTCGTCACAAGGGCGCAGCACCACACCCAATATGAGCTTGAGCGCGATAGACGGGCATTACGGCAGTTTCCACAGCCTCAAATACGCCTTCGGGCGGCCTCTTTCCGAAGCGGATATGTCGGGAACATCAAGGGCCTGCGTGATAGGCCACCGCGTGGCACAGTCACTATTTGGGAGCGGGGAGGATGCTCTCGGGAAAAGCGTTACAATCCAAGGGGAACGCTTCACCGTGGTGGGGGTTCTGGAGAGGATGGGCGCCACAGGCTCGAGCAGTTCGGACAAGAACCTGTATGTGCCTGTCAGCACTGCCCGCTCACTCTGGCTCGGACCGGATGCCGGATTCCAGATTGGGCTGCGCCTTGAAGGAAACGGACTCCGCACACAGAAGGAAATCGGGACGCTGATGCGCTCCGTCAGGGGACTCAGGCCGGCGGAGAAGGACGATTTCAGCATCCGTGGCTCCGAAAGCGCGGTGCAGCAGATGGAGGGCATAATGGACTCGGTGACGCTTGCGGCCCTGGTCATCGGTCTGATTACGTTGCTCGGAGCCGCGGCGGGTCTGATGAACATAATGCTGGTGGCCGTAAAAGAGCGCACCCGCGAGATTGGTCTCCGCAAGGCCCTGGGCGCCTCACACGGGGCCGTCAGGATGCAGTTCCTGATGGAAAGCATCATTATATGTCTGCGGGGAGGGGCCATAGGGATTGCCACTGGAATAGTGATGGGAAACCTGGTGGCTGTGGCGCTGAAGTCGTCTTTCGTGCTGCCCTGGCTGTGGATGCTCACAAGCGTGCTTCTCTGCGTGCTTGTAGGTCTGCTCGCGGGTATGCTACCCGCCCGCCGCGCCTGCCTGCTCGACCCCGTCGAGGCACTGAGGTGCTATTGAGAAAAAATTCCTAACTTTGGGAACTGAATTTATACGATTATGAGAATCTCTCTTCCCGAACCCCGCAGGCAGGGCGGTATGCCGCTGATGGAGGCACTCGCCTGCCGCAAGAGCATCCGCGCCTTCCAGACCGGAGCCGAACTTGACTCCCAGACCTTGTCAGACCTGCTTTGGGCTGCCTTCGGAGCCTCCCGTCCCGGCCGCCGCACAGCCCCCTCAAGCCACAACAAACAGGAAACCTCCCTCTATGTGTGCAAGAGCGACGGAGTATGGCTCTATCTCCCTTTGGAAAACGCTCTCGAACAGATTTCGGACAAGGATGTGCGCGGGCTGACCGGCACACAAGAGTTTGTGGCTGATGCCGCGCTGAACATAGCCCTTGTGGCCGACAAATCCCTCATCACCCACAAAACGGGCGTGGGTGTCACCCAAACCATCTTCGTGGACAGCGGATTCATCTCTCAGAACATCTATCTCTACTGCGCCTCAGCCGGTCTCGGCTGCGTGGCACGTGCCCTCTTCGAGCCGGAGAAAGTGGCCGCGGCCCTCGGCCTCGGTCCGGAACAGGAAACCACCCTTATCTGCTCAGTCGGTCCCCTTGCCCCGAGATAGGGAGCCGTAATCCATTATGGTCTTCACCGCCTCGTCTATGGAGTCGGTGATGGACAGACGCAGGTTCTTGTACTGCCCGCATTTCATCATTTCCTGCAGGAATGTGTATGCGGGCATTCTCTTTGTCCAGAATTCGCTGCCGAAGAACACCATAGGCGAAGAGTATCCATAGGTCTCGTAGTGGTTCTGTGTGGCGTTCTGGAAGATTTCCTGCATAGTGCCGGCAGAACCGGGAGTGAAGATGATGCCCATATTGGAGACCAGAAGGATATGGTCTTCCCTGATGCTGTTGTCAAAGAGTTTGGCTATGTGGGTGGCGAAGGGAGTGGCGGGCTCGTGACCGTAGAACCAGGTCGGAATGCCGAGACTCACATAATCCCCCACCCTGGGAAACTTCATCATCAGTTCGAAGGAACTGTGGATCCATTCTTCCTCATTGGCGGCGTCTTTTGTCACGCTGATTATGCGCAGGGCTGCATCCACATCCGCTTCATCCCTGCCGGCGAGCCAGGCCCCGAGATGGGTGGCCTCCATCGCCCCCGGCCCGCCGCCGCTTACCATCAGTTTGCCCGCTTCGGTGAGACGCTTGCTCAGAAGCACGATGTCGCGATAGACGGAGTCGTCACGCAACAGCGAATGGCCGCCCATAATACCGACCAGCCCCTGCTGCCCGTGATTGTCTATGAACTCCTTCATCACTGCCTGGATGCAGAAATCGTGGGACACTCGAGATAGGGCCTCAGGGACCGAAGAGGGGCGGAGCCCGGTTCTCATCACGTGTTCATACACAATCCTGTCCTGGGAAAGGGCATAGCAAGGCACATAGGCTTCGGACGGATCGAATCCGTAAAGCGACCTTGCAGAATACAGTTCCGTCAGCATAGTGTCGAAAGGCACCTCGCTCATATACTCGTGTAAGGACTCCAGTTCTGTGATTCTGTTTTCTTTCATCCTTCAAATTTAGACATAATTTCCGAACAAAAAAACGGGCGGCCGAAGAGACCACCCGTTTGATTATAGAGGAATCGGTGATTATTCAGCTGCTGCGAACCTCCACCAGGTGCACTCATCCCAGGCGCCGGGAGCGGAAGCGCCGCCCTTGTCGGACATAAGAGTCATCTCTTTGCCTGAGAGATACATCACATAGAAGTAGGGAGCGGGGGTACCTTTTCCATTGATATCCCAAGGCATCAGGATGCCTTCGCTGCCTGTGACCATCTTACCATAGTAGAAGCCGCCCTCAGGGATGAGGTTGTTCCACTCTTCCATTACCCAGTCAGAACTGCGGAGGACATTACCGTCCTTGTCATAAGAGGTGACATCGGTGGTTGTGAATACCATATAAGCACCATCGCTGGCATCACCGGTAACTACTCCGCCGGGGAAGTTGGCTTCCTGACCTTCCTGAAGAGCGTCCGCAGTAGGAGAAGCCCACCATACTCCATCAAGAACAGAGGTACCTGTATTGGCTCCTGTTGAGCCGCAGTTACCCCAGACGCCGTTGCCGTCGAGGTTCCATTTCCAGGTTTTGCCCTTGTCGTTGTTGGCAATCAGACCTTCATAGTCAGAGCCTGAAGCAAATCTCCACCAGGTGCACTCAGCCCAGGCGCCGGGAGCGGAAGCGCCGCCCTTGTCGGACATAAGGGTGAGTTCACTGGGAGTCAGGTAGTAAATCCAGAAATAGGGAGCGGGAGTACCATTTCCATTGATATCCCAAGGCATCAGGATACCTTCACCGTCAGTCACGAGCTTGCCGTGAGCAAAACCCACAACTTCCTCGCTGTAACCCTCAACTGAGAATGAAGCCGAACGGAGTTTGGCTCTCTCGGCGGTGTAGGATGCAACGCTGAGGTCCTCGCCAAAAATCATATAGGCGTTGTCATTGGCATCGCCAGTAACGACTCCGCCGGGGAAGTGGGCGCCCTGATCTGCGAAACCTGCGGTCTCGTTGATGCCCCACCATACAGCATCAGGAATAGTAGTACCTGTATTGACTCCTGTTGAGGCGCAGTTGCCCCAGATGCCGTTGCCGTCGAGATTCCATTTCCAGACCTTCTCCCCCTTGTTGGAAGCGAGGAGGAGGATTTCGGGATCAAGTTCGCCGGGAACGAAAACTGTGGCATCCACAGACCCGCCGATCATAGAGCCGTCCTGGTTCAGGAAACGCCAGAAGAAAGTCTGCTCGGGGCTTGCACCACGCTTGGGTTTGAGTTGGAACACTCCGGAAGCGCCGGCAGCCACAATCTTTTCTGCCAGAGAGGCCTCATCCACAAGATAAATCTGGATGGGTTTGGCGGGGCTGGTGGTATATTTGATCCAGTTACCATCCTCCTGGGGTACTGTACAAGCTTCATCCGCCCACTGGGTATATGATATGCCGTCGGCGATCACCTTGGCATCAATAGGTTTCTCGATGGAGGGACCCTTGATGAGAGCGGGCTGGCAAGCCACCAAAGCGATGGCGGCAAATGCCGAAATTGCTGATAATTTTATGCTTTTCATAATTTTCTATGTATTAATGCCAACCGGCATACTGGGCGTCATTGCCCCATCCTTCATTCTGTACATAGCGATACTGCTCGCCTGCACCCGCAGACAGTGCAATCTGTGACTCAGGAATTGTAACAAAACCTTTGGTTGCGGAATAACGGGCACCATAACCTATATATCCTGTGGTCGGAACATTGGGTCCCTGAACACCGTCATTATAGACAATGGCGTCTGACTGTTTGTCGAGAGCCCTTACAGCGTAAGCCTCGCCCATACGGCGGATATCGTTGAAACGGATACCCTCGAAGGCAAGTTCCCAACGGCGCTCCTGGATGATGTTCTCCTTTGTGCAGGGAACCTCGGGCAGACCGGCGCGTGCGCGAACCTTGTTGAGGCTTTCGGCATTGCCGTTGATCTCGGCGTCGATGAGGAGAACCTCTGCGAAGCGGATCATGATCATATCGGTGATGCAACCAAGCTGGAAGTTGTTGCTGTCGTCACCCACCCAGGTAATGCCGGGATACATCTCGTTCACGTATGTTACCCAGAATGTTGAAGGACATTTGCCCTGTGTGTCACGGGCGAGGACAGGCATATTCTTGGTCTGGTAGTACAATGACTCCTGGATGAAGGAATCACCCACTGAAATCTTGTAGTTGGGCCAGGTCTTTACGGCATCAACAACGGATGCGTCGCGGCGTGCGTCCTTAGGCTCGGCTGCTATCCACTCCTCCACGAAGGTGGGGTTGACGGGGCACATACCCCAACCTGTACCGAAGGGGAAGGTGTCACCGGTCTCGTGAGGGTTACCCTGGTTGCGGACACCGAGGAAGAGGGCTGTTTGGTTGGAGTAGCCGATAGTGGTGCTCCAGGAAGGCTGGGTGTTGAACTTGATGATGAACATCGCCTCAGGGTTGACATTGGAATCGTTCTGGGCATATACATAACCCTGACCTGCCCAAGGAGAAAGTTTGTCCTCCACCGTGCAGCGGTTGGTGTATGACCAGAGATTGTGGTAGTCGCTCACGAGGCTGTAACCAGAGTTGTTCACGCAGTCCTTGATTTTCTCCTGAACGTAGGTCTTGTCAACGGTAATGGTTGACTCGCCGTTCTTGCCTTCGAAAGAAGTTGCTCCGTAGAAATCGGATGCGAAGAGATATACGCGGCCGAGGAGAGCCTCTGCGGTGTATTTGTCAACGTGGCCTGTGCCCTTCTGGGGAGTTCCGTCAGGGAAGGTGTCGATTGACATCCTGAGGTCGGCAAGAATCTGTCCCCAAAGCACAGTGCCGCTCACCTGAGGTTCGGTGGGGTTGGGTGTTGATGAGAGGGGATAAGGGATATTGCCGAACATTGAGGCAAGTTCGTACATATAATATGCGCGGAGGAAGTAGGCCTCACCGAGTGAACGTGCCACCTTGTCTTCAGACAGGGGGCAGTTGGGGAAGGAGGCGATTGCCAGGTTGGCTGCGGATACGCCCTTGTAGCGGTCAACATAGAAGGTGTTGTACATATCCGACTGGAAGTTCAGCAGAAGGTCCTCAGCCTGGAATGCCTGGTCGTTGTTCGCACCGCCGCCGAGCATATCATCGGCTGAAGCGTTTGCCCAGAGGAAGTGGTTCTTGTGAACATTGTTGCCGATGGAGATGTTGAGGTTGTTGTAGATACCCGCAAGCATCTGATCGGCATCATCCTCTGTTGTGGGGAAGTTGTCGTTGGTTCTTGACCAGTAGTTGGTCGTGTCGAGGAAGCTTTCGCAAGAGGCGAGAGAGATTCCGACAGCAGCTATAGCAAATATATTGAATATCTTTTTCATAATAGCTCGTGTTTAGAAGGCAAGGTTAAGACCGAAGATGATAGTCTTGGGAGTGGGATAGAAACCAAGGTCTATGCCCCTTGCCCAGGAGTCACTGGTGGTTGAGGTACCGATTTCAGGATCCATACCCTTGTAGCCGGTGAATGTGAAGAAGTTCTGGAGCTGTACATAGAAACGGAGCTTCTGGATGGCAGAGGTTTTCTTCTTGGTCAGCCATGAGAAGTCATAACCTACTGTGATGTTCTGAATCCTGAAGTAGTCAGCGTTCTCAATGAACAGGTCGGAGTTGTTCATATAGTTGTAGTTGGTGCCGGGAACAAGTCTGGGGTACTTGTTTGAGGTACCCTCACCGTGCCAGTAGTTGAACACCTCGGTGGTGTAGTTGTTGTACTGGCTGTCGCCGTAACGGCGGTAGGTTCTCCAGATCTGGTGTCCGAAGGCGCCGTAACCGGTGGCACTGATGTCGGCGCCGAAGAACTCAAAGCCGATGTTGATACCCATAGTCCAGTCGGGGTTGGGGTCACCGATCATGGTCTTGTCATCATCGCTGAGAGTTTTGTCACCGTTGTAGTCCACGAACTTGAGGTCACCGGGAACGGGGTTGGCGCTCATAGTGGGTTTGCCTGCTGCAATCCACTCGTCAATCTCCTGCTGGTTCTGGAACACGCCTGCGGTCTTGTAGCCCCAGAAGTAGCCGATAGGATAGCCCACCTGTGCACGGTAGAGCTCGGCAATACCCTGGGTCACGTTGGCCTGGCCGTGGAGGATACCCTCCTCGTTGGCGATACGAGTAACCTGGTTCTTGTTGTAGGCGGCATTGGCACCGATGGAGTAAGCGAAGTTCTTGGCTACCTGGTCTCTCCAGCTAAGTGAAAGCTCGACACCGGTGTTGAGCACGTCACCACCGTTGATGTAGGGAGCGTTTGCACCGAAGTGACCCATCACGGGAGCGTTTACCAACCAGTCCTTGGTCATCTTTCTGTACCAGTCGGCTGTAAATGACAGACGGTCGTTGAGGAAGCGGGCGTCGATACCCACGTCAAACTGCTCAGATCTCTCCCAGGTGATGTTCTCGTTGGCGAGCTTGTCGGCATAGGCGCCTGTGCTGTATGAACTCTGGGGGCCGTAACCGAAGGCGTAACCTGTGGTGGCGCCTGAACCGATTGTGGACTGATACTGGAAGTTGCTTACGTTGCAGTTACCGTTCTGGCCCCAGGAGAAGCGCAGTTTCAGGTAGCTGACAGCGCGTTTCGCATTTTCCATCCAGGGCTCGTTGGAGATTACCCAACCTGCTGACACTGAAGGGAACACGCCCCAGCGTTTGCCTCTTGCGAAGTTTGAGGAACCGTCGGCACGTACAATGGCGCTGAGCATATAGCGCTCGTCGTAGTTGTAGTTGAAACGGGCGAATACGGAAATCAGGCCTGAGTCACCCCAGGTGCTGCCGGATACATTGTCCTTTGAAGGGGTACCGGTCATATTGCTTACGTATGCATATTTCCAGTCGTTGAGCCAGAGGCCTGTGCTGTTGCTGGCACCCACGCTCTCACCGTAGCCGTTGCCTTCCATCGAATAACCCACGAGGGCGTCGAAGTTGTGCTTGTTGAGCTGGTGTACGTAGTTGATGGTGTTCTCCCAAGACCAGTTCCAGCCTGCACTTGCGTTCTGGTCAACCTTGTCGGTATTGCTGAACTCATAGCCGGTCAGCCTGTACTTCATAGTGTACTGGCGATAGGTGCTGGAGTTGTTCTTGTAGTTGAACTGGGACTTGATCTTGAGCCCCTTGACGGGCTGGATCAGGATGTGGGCTGAAAGGTTGAGACCATAGCCCTTGCTGATGTTGTTGCCGCGTGCGCTGTATGCGAGGGAGGCAACGGGGTTGCTGAAGTAGCTGTTGAGGTTCCAGAGGCCTGTGGCGTTGATTTCGTCATACTCGTAGTATTTGCCGTCCTCTGTGTAGCAGGGAAGCATAGGGTTGGCCATCAGGGCGCTGGCGATATCGTTGTAGTACTGGTTGCCGATACCGATACCTGACTTGCTGGTCTGGGTGAAGAACACGTTCTCACCGAAGGTGATGATGTCGAGGTCATCCTTTCTCCAAAGCACGTGCTCACCGTTGAAACGGGCGGTCAGACGTTTGTAGTCGGACTGTTTGGGATAACCGAAGATACCCTGCTGTCCTGTGTAGCTGACACCGACTGCAAAGCGGTTGCGGTCATTGCCACCTGTGATATTCACAGCGTGGTTGGTGGTGGGAGCGTTGGCCTTGTAGATCTCCTGGAGCCAGTTGGTGCCGACAAACTTGCCGGACATGATGTTGGCGTAGAGTTCGGGGCTGAGGATTCTCTCCCAGTTGTTTACGGGAACGCCTGTGTTGAGGTTAATCTGGTCCATCACGTTCATATACTGTCTGGCATTCAGAAGCTCGGGCATACGCTCTGCATTCTGGATACCGAAGGTACCGTCGTAGGTTACGGACACTTTGCCGGCCTTGGCCTGCTTGGTGGTCACGAGGATAACGCCGTTGGCACCACGGGCACCATAGATGGCGCAGGATGCGGCGTCCTTCAAAACGTCGATACGCTCGATGTCACCGGGGTTGAGGCTGTTGATGTCGCCTCCGGGAATACCGTCGATGATGTAGAGGGGAGCGTAAGAGCCAGTGGTACCCATACCACGGATGGTCACTGAGAAACCTTCACCGGGCTGGCCTGAAGTCTGCATAATCTGCACACCGGGGGTTGAGGCCTGCATCGCTGCGAGGGCGCTGGTGGTGTTCAGTTTTGCAAGATCCTCGCCCTTCACCTCGACGGTGGCACCGGTAACGAGTTTCTTTTTCTGTGTACCGTAACCGACAACAACTGTTTCCTCGAGGAGGATGTTGTCTGTTTCGAGCAGCACATCATAGACATTGCCCGCGCCTACAGTGACCGTAACGGTCTTGTAGCCGATGGAGCCGATCTCAAGGACCGCACCCTCGGGCACATTGAGTTCGAAGAATCCGTCCGCGTCAGTTTCCACACCGTTGGTTGTGCCCTGCTGGATTACATAAGCTCCAGCAAGTGCACCGAGTGCGTCACTGACAGTACCGGATACCTTCTTCGCGGCACCCTGCGCAAACGCGCTGAAAGCCACGATACAAACCAAGACAGCGCTTAAAGCAGTCTTTTTGAAGATAGAAATCATACTGTTTGTAGTTTTTTGGTTAGTAATTAGTGATAGTTGGTCATTTTAATTCGCAAATGTAAAAATATTTTTAATATTTCACTATTTTTGCAAGGTATGAACCTGAAAAGACTTATAATTTCAAACTTCAAGAACATTGAGGAGGCGGACCTTATCTTTTCTCCCGGAATCAACTGCATCTGCGGAGAGAACGGCCAGGGAAAGACCAACCTGATCGAGGCCGTCCACTATCTTTCGATGTCCAAGAGTTTCCTGTCCTCGCAGGACAAATTCGCCATACGCCACTCTGAGGAACAGGCCCTGCTACACGGAGACTACCTGCTCAAGGACGGCCTGCCCCAGGATTTCTCGCTCAGGATAGACGCCGACGGGGGCAAACTGCTGCGGCGGGGAGCCAAGGCCTACGAACGCATCAGCGACCACATAGGCACGATTCCCATAGTCGTGGTCTCCCCGTCCGACAGCGCCCTGATCACAGATGGTGGCCTCCAGCGCAGGCGTTTTATGGATATGCTTCTGTGCCAGACAAACCACGAATATCTCAGCACCCTGCAGAAATACAACAAGTCCCTCGAGCAGCGCAACGTGATGCTAAAGCAGGAGTGTATAGACAGGGTCGTGCTTTCCCTCTTTGACAACGCCCTGGCCGAATGCGGACACTTTGTCCACAAGTGCCGCGCCGCGCTGGTCGAGCAACTGCTCGAAATGACAAGGCCCATATATGCCGAACTGAGCGGAGGCAGGGAGCAGATTTCCATGGTCTATGAATCGGACCTGGGCAAAGGGGATTTCGCAAAGTTGCTTGAAGGCAGTTTCGAGCGGGACCGCGTGCTGCGTTATACTTCGGTGGGCATACAGAAGGATGAACTTCACTTCTATATGGACGGCTTCCCTATGCGCAAGACCGCCTCGCAAGGCCAGCAGAAGACCTTCCTCGTATCGCTAAAAATGGCGCAGTACCGGCTTATGAAGGACCTTTGGGGCTACGCCCCCATCCTCCTGCTGGATGATGTGTTCGACAAACTGGATGCAGGCAGGGTCGAGGCGCTCGTGCGCCGCGTCTGCTCCGAGGACTTCGGGCAGATTTTCATCACGGACCACTCCCGTCCGCGTCTTGAAAAGGTGGTGAATTCCATCACCGACGAGAGCTCCTTCTTTGATGTGAAGGAGGGGAAAATCAAGGCAGTCTAAACGTAGCCGAAGGCTTTCAGTTTTCTCTTGTCATCGCGCCAGGAGGGGTCCACCCTCACGAAGATTTCGAGGAAGACCTTTTTCTGGAAGAATTCCTCCATATCGAGTCTGGCGGCGGTGCCGAGTTTCTTCAGGGCTGAGCCGCCCTTACCTATGATAATGCCTTTCTGCGAATCGCGCATCACATTGACTACAGCGCGTATATGGTAGCGTTCCTCGCCCTCGCGGAACTCCTCTATGACCACCTCGCAGCAATAGGGCACCTCATCGCTGTACTGCAGCAGTATCTTCTCGCGTATGATTTCAGAGGCGAAGAAGCGCAGGTTGCGGTCGGTGAACATATCCTTGTCATACCAGGGCTCGGCCTCGGGCAGAAGCGAGAGGATGCGCTCAAAGAGACCGTCAAGACCAAACTTTTCTGTGGCGCTGATGGCGAAAATCTCCGCCTTGGGAAGCGCCTGCTTCCAGAATGCCACCCTTGCGGCGACCTCCTCCTGCGAAGAGATGTCTATTTTGTTGAGCACCAGCAGCACGGGGCAGTCGATGCGGCTGAGTTTCTCTATGTATTCGCTGTGCTTGTCGCTTTTCTCGATTGTGTCCGTCACATAGAGGATGATGTCGGCATCGCCCAGGGCCCCCTGCACGAACTCCATCATACTCTCCTGCAGGCGATAATGGGGCTTCAGGATGCCAGGGGTGTCGGAATACACTATCTGGTAGTCCTCGCCGTTGACTATGCCCATAATGCGGTGGCGTGTGGTCTGGCTCTTCGAGGTGATGATGCTCAGGCGCTCGCCCACCATCGCGTTCATAAGGGTGGACTTGCCCACATTGGGGTTACCTATTATATTAACGAAACCGCTGCGGTGCTTCATATCAATTCTGGGGGTTGATGCGGAGAATATTGATTTCAGCCTCGGTGAGGAAACGCCACTGCCCCCTGCGGAGGTTCTTCTTGGTGATGCCGGCGAAATAGACGCGGTCGAGTTTCCTTACCTTGTAGCCGAGGGCCTCGAACATACGGCGGACAACCCTGTTCTTGCCGGAGTGTATCTCTATGCCGAGGTCGTTCTTTTTCTCACCCACATACTCGAGGCGGTCGGCGGCCACGGTCCCGTCTTCGAGTTCGACGCCGGACATCAGTTTGTCATAGTCCTCTTCACGCAGGTTGGTCGCAAGAGTCACCTCGTAAATCTTGCGGCGCTGGAAGGAAGGATGCGTCAGCATCTGGGACAACTCGCCGTCATTGGTCAGCAGCAGCACGCCCGTGGTGGATTTGTCCAGACGACCCACAGGATACACCCTCTCGGGGCACAACTCCTTAGAAATCAGGTCTGTCACAAGATGTTCCGCGTGGGAGTCGCTCAGGGAGGTCACATAATCTTTCGGCTTGTTCATCACGATATAGACCTTGTGTTCGCCCTGGAGGCGGCGTCCGTTGAAACGCACCTCGTCGCTGCGGTTCACTTTGGTGCCGAGTTCGGTCACAACCTTGCCGTTGACGCTCACCACCCCGGCGGCAATCAGTTCGTCAGCCTCACGGCGTGAGCAGATTCCGCAGTTCGCGATGAAGCGGTTGAGGCGGATGGGGGCGTCCGCGTCTGTCAGTTTGGGAGCCTTGACCCTCTTGCTCTCCACAAAATTGCGGCCCCTGCCCTTTTCACGGACAAATTTGCCGTCGCGCTTGTCGTCACGCCTATTGTCACGTCTGTCATCGCGTTTGACTTCGCGTCTGTTGTCACGCCTGTTGTCGCGGGTGTTCTTTCTTTCCCGGCTCTTCAAATTTTTTTCCATATTTTTCAAATCGTCCGCAAAGATAGTTTTTTTTACTACTTTTGCGTGCTAAAAAACTATCCTAATGGAAACACAGGTATCCCTATCCATATTCCAGCTGGCTGTCAAGGGCGGATTTCTGATGATTGTGCTGCTCGCCCTTTCTATACTGGCCTTCTACATCTTCGGAAAACGCTACTGGTCGCTGCGTCTGGCCTCAAAGGGCAACAAGGCGATGCTCAAGGACGTCATATCTCTTGCCTCCGCCGGCAAGTACGACCTGGCGAAAGAACTTTGTGGCAAGAGCGGCCTGCCCCAGTTCAAACTCGTGAAGACCGCCCTGGAGCACAAGGACCTTCCCCGCACGGAACTTCGCGCCGTCATCGAGGATGAGGCCAACGCCCTCGTGGCCAAATACGAACAAGGTCTTCCAACCCTTGCCACCATTTCCGGAGGCGCTCCTATGATAGGTTTCCTCGGCACCGTGATAGGTATGATCAAGGCCTTTATGGATATGGCCTCACACGGAGCTAACGTGGACATAACCCACCTGTCCAACGGCATCTACACCGCTATGGTGACCACTGTGGGCGGTCTGGTGGTCGGCATCATAGCCTATTTCGCCTACAATTGGCTGACCTCCAAGGTCGATGACCTGGCCGCACAGCTGGAGTCCGTTTCACGCCGTATGACAGACCTGCTCGCGCAATAGTTATGGCAATCAGGAGAAAGACCAAGATACAGTCGGCATTCTCGATGTCCTCTATGACGGACATCGTGTTTCTGCTGCTCATCTTCTTCCTCGTGACCAGCACCCTGGTCAACCCCAACGCCTTGAAACTTCTGTTGCCCAAGAGCACCAACCAGGTGGCCGCCAAACCAACGGTGAGCGTGTCCATACAGCACATAGTCAAGAAAAACCAGTTCTCCTACCACATCAACGGAGAAAAGACGCCCACAGCCTTCCCCTACATAGAGGACCGCGTGGTGGATTTGCTCCGCGACAGCGACGATCCCACATTTTCAATCTATGCGGACAAGACCGTCCCTGTGGAGAAGGTGGTCGAACTGATGAACATAGCCAAACGCCACAAGTTCAAGGTGCTGCTGGCGACCGCACCCGAATAACAAACAAACATACCACTTTAAAATGGACGAGATTTTAGACAAGGCCGAAGAGACATTCGCCGAAGATGAGGATATCGTGGTGGACGACAATGGTGCCGCCTCCGGCAAGTTCCAGAGTCTGATAGAAGACGGAAGCAAGCGAAAATACAAACTCTCTGGAATGTTCCACGAGTGGTATCTTGACTATGCCTCATACGTAATCCTCGAGCGTGCCGTGCCACACGTTTCAGATGGTCTCAAGCCGGTGCAACGCCGCATCCTGCACGCGATGAAACTCAATGACGACGGCCGCTACAACAAGGTCGCCACTCTCGTGGGAGCCACGATGCCTTTCCACCCTCACGGCGACGCCGCCATAAAGGACGCGATGGTGCAGATAGGCCAGAAAGGGCTGCTCATCGACTGCCAGGGCAACTGGGGCAACATTCTCACCGGTGACGACGCCGCTGCCGGCCGTTACATCGAGGCTCGCCTGACGCCCTTCGCCAACGAGGTGGTGTTCAACAACAAGACGACCGAATGGGTGAACAGTTATGACGGACGCAACCAGGAGCCTGTGAGCCTGCCCGTCAAATTCCCCCTGCTGCTCGCTATGGGCTCGAAAGGCATTGCCGTAGGCCTTGCCTGCGAGATTTTCCCCCACAACTTCAACGAACTGATTGAGGCCTCCATCGCCCATTACAAGGGAGAGCCCTTTATGCTTTTCCCCGACTTCCCCACGGGAGGATTGGCGGACGTGAGCGGCTATAACCACGGCAGGAGAGGCGGTAAGGTGAAGGTCCGCGCCCGCATCAGCAAACTCGACAAGAACACCCTCGAGATATCCGAACTGCCTTTCGGCAAGACCACGGACAACATCATAGATTCCATACTGAAGGCCAACGAGAAAGGCAAGATCAAGGTCAGAAAGGTCGAGGACCATACGGCCGAGCAGGTGTCCATCGTGATAACGCTTCCCACCGATGTTTCCCCCGACAAGACCATAGACGCCCTCTACGCCTTCACCGACTGCGAGGTGTCCCTGGCCTCGAACACCTGCGTCATCAAGGATAAAATGCCTTGTTTCCTCGGTGTGGAGGACATTCTGTCCGTGTCTGCCGAGCACACCAAGGAACTTTTCCGCTGGGAGTTCGAGATAAGGCTCGGAGAACTCGACAACGAATGGCACAACAGTTCGCTCGAAAAAATCTTCTTCGAGGAGAAGGTCTATAAGATACTCGAGAACAACGCCTCCACTTGGGAACTCCAGCTCAAGGATGTGAAGGAGGGGATGCTGCTCTATCAGGACAGGCTCCGCCACCCCATCACCGACGAGGACATACTCAGGCTCGTGGACAAGCCCGTCAAGAAGATTTCCCGCTTCGATGTCAAGGCGGTGAACGAAAAGATCAAGGGCATAGAGGAAAAGGAACGCCAGGTGCGCTACAGTCTCGAGCATCTGACAGAACACTGCATCGACTATTTCACCCGTCTGAAAGAGAAATACGGCGCGGGTAAGGAACGCCGCACCGAAATCACCTCCATCGAGAACATCGAGACCACGAAAGTGGTGGCCAACAACGCCAAACTCTATGTCAACCGCGCTGAGGGCTTCATCGGCACCTCTATGAAAAAAATAGAGGAGCCGGAATATGTATGTGACTGCTCGGACATCGACGATGTGATAGTGTTCCTCAAGGACGGCCGCTATGTGGTCAAGAAAGTGGCCGACAAACTTTTTGTAAATCAAGGCATAATGCACGTGGCTGTATTCAGGAAGAATGACAGCCGCACCACCTACAACGTCATCTACAGGGACGGCCGCACCGGCCCCTTCTACGCCAAGAGGTTCTGTGTCACCGGAGTGACCCGCGACAAATGGTATGACACGACTATGGGCACGGCCAACTCCAACGTTCTCTGGTTCACGGTCAATCCCAACGGAGAGGCCGAGACGGTCAGGGTATATCTGAGACCCAAGCCGAAGCTCAAGAAGACAGTCCTGGACTACGACTTCTCCGAGATAGCCATCAAGGGGCGCTCGTCGAGGGGCAATATTGTGACCAAGTTCAGCGTGGCCCGCATCTCTATGCACTCCGCCGGAGAGTCCACGCTTTCAGGCAAGAAAATATGGTTCGACTGGGATGTCTGCCGCCTCAACGAGGACGGCCGCGGTGAACTTTTGGGCGAGTTCAAGGGGCACGAGCACCTGCTCGCAATCTGCAAGGACGGCACTTACTACACCACGGGCCTGGACCTGAGCACCCGTTTCCAGGGCGAACTCGACCGCATCGAAATCTTCAATCCCGACAAGGTGTGGACAGCCCTACTGTGGGACAATGACAAGGACGTCAAGGCCTTCTATGTCAAGAGATTCTGTTTCGAAATCAGCGACAATACGCCGCACAGTTTCATCAGCGAGGCCAAAGGATCCTACCTCGTAGCCCTGAACACCGACCAGCATCCCTGCGTGCAGATCAGTTTCACCCCTTCCGGCAAAGTGCAGCGCGAGCCCGAACTGATAAATGTGGAGGAATTCATTTCCGTGAAAGGTTTCAGGGCAAAGGGCAAGAGATGCTCTTCCCGCGAGCTTGAATCCGTATGCTTCACCGCCCCCCTGATTCCCGATGACGAACCCTCGGAAATCCGGCCGACCATCGAGGAACCGGAACCCGACAACGACAAGGTCATAGATTTCAACGAACTCGACGACGAACTGACGCTTTTCTGAAATCCGTAATATGATAATTTCGCTCATAGGCTTTATGGGAGCCGGAAAGACCACAATGGGCGCCGTACTGGCCCGCCAGCTGGGAGCCCCCTTCACGGACCTCGACTCCGTGATAGAGCAGAAACAGGGCTGTTCCATCTCACAGATTTTCAGCGAAAAGGGGGAGGCGGGATTCCGCGAAATCGAGGAGGATGTGTTTGAGAGCGTGCTTGAGGAGCATATCAGCGAACATCCCGAGACCATAGACGATTTTTCGAAATGCACCCTGGTGCTCTCACTGGGCGGCGGCATAGTCACCACGGAGGGCTGCCGGGACCTCATAAAGCGTTTCACATACTGCATCTGGGTCAGGAGCGACCTATCGAAAATCAGCGGTAGGCTGCAGGGGGCGGAGGCCTCCAAGCGCCCTATGCTGGATGTCCCCGGGGCGGATTCGCCGGATGCGGAAAGCCTGCTGAAACACATTATGGAGCTCTATGCCGCCCGCGAACCCCTATACCGCTCGCTCGCCCAAAAGGTTCTTGATGACTGATGGCCCTCGTTTTACCCATAGGACTTCTGACCTGCGGAGCCATCATCCTCTCCGTATTGTTGTTCCCGAGGCTGAAGATCGGACAGAAAAGCATTGACACATACTGGCTTGTCGCCGTCATCGGCGCAGCACTTATGCTTGCCTTCGGCGGCATAGACCGCGTCAGGCTGCTGGAGGGCATTGTCTCTGACAGCGCCATAAACCCGCTCAAGATTCTCACCCTCTTCCTTTCAATGACGGCCCTGTCGATTTTCCTGGATGAGGTGGGATTCTTCCGCTATGCGGCCTCGAAGGCCCTGCGTCACGCCGGCAAGGGCCAGATGCGCATTTTCGCTGTCCTCTACCTGACCGTTTCCGTGCTGACTGTCTTCACCTCGAACGACATAATAGTACTGACCTTCACGCCCTTCATCTGCTATTTCTGCCGCAATGCGGGCATACGGCCTCTGCCCTACCTCGTGGCGGAATTCATAGCCGCCAACACTATGAGCATGACACTCATCATAGGCAACCCCACGAACATCTACATAGCCACCTCCGCAGGCGTGGACTTCCTCGGCTACATCCAGACGATGATACTGCCCACTCTGGCCGCATCCGCGGTCGCGTTTCTGATGCTCTGGGCCATTTTCCGCTCCTCGCTCAAAGAAAAGGGGCAGGTACAGATTGAGAAGGTAGGCATCGACAACAGAGGACTGCTTGTCATAGGGATAGTCCACCTGCTGCTTAGCACTCTGCTGTTGGCTGTCGGCCCCTATTTCGGTATAGAAATGTGGTTTGTGTCCCTGGTCTTCGTGTTCAGTCTCGTGGCTTGCGTGAGCCTCGACGAAGCCAGGCACCACCATCTTCCGAGAATCATAGGCAGGACCCTGAAACGCCTGCCCTGGCAGCTCGTGCCCTTCGTGCTGAGCATGTTCGTGATTGTGGGGGCCTTCTCGCAGAGCGGTCTGACAAGCGGCATTTCCGATGCGCTCGGCACCGAAAACACCGTCTGGAGATACGGCCTCGCCTCCTTTCTGTCCGCCAACATCATCAACAACATACCTATGAGCGTGCTGTTCTGCTCGGTTATGGAGCCCCTGAGCGCGAACCTTGACAAGGCCGTTTACGCCACGGTAATAGGCTCCAACCTCGGGGCCTACCTGACACCCATCGGGGCACTTGCCGGCATAATGTGGTGTTCCCTGCTCAAGGATCAGGGAGTCAGGCTGGATTTCATCCACTTTGCCCGCTACGGTGTTATGGTGTCGCTGCCCACCATACTGTCCGCCCTGCTTGTTCTTGATTTAGTCCTTTGATTTTTATCCGGGTGTGAAAAATTTTGATATATTTGCAGATTGCAATTCGTAAGTAAGAATATGGCAAAAACACTCAACGAAAACTGTGAAAAATACACCATCGCAAGAGATGTAAGGGCTCTGGGAATCTATCCCTACTATCGTCCCATCTCTTCAGGCCAGGATCCCATTGTCCAGATGGCCGATGGCTCGAAAGCCCTGATGTTCGGATCCAATTCCTACCTCGGTCTTTCAGACGACCCCAGACTCAAAGAGGCGGCATACGCAGCCGTCAAGAAATACGGTACAAGTTGTTCAGGCTCGCGTTTCCTCAACGGAACGCTTGACATCCACGTGGAACTCGAGGAGCGTCTGGCAAAATTCGTGGGAAAACAGGAGGCTGTCACATACAGCACCGGCTTTCAGGTAAACCTCGGTGTGGTGAGCTGTCTCGGAGGCCGCGGGAGCTACACACTTCTCGATGAAACCGACCACGCCTGCATCATTGACGGAGCGCGCCTCTCTTTCAGCACCGTCTATAAGTTCAGGCACAACGATATGGAGTCCCTCGAGCAGAAGCTCAAGGTCTGCGAGCCCGAGGCCCAGAAACTTATCGTGGTGGACGGTCTTTACTCTATGCTCGGCGACCTGGCCAAACTCCCCGAAATCTGTGACCTTTGCGACAAATACAACGCCTCCGTAATGGTGGATGACGCCCACAGCCTCGGCGTGTTCGGCAAGAACGGCGCCGGCACCGCCAACCACTTCGGCCTGACAGACCGCGTGGACCTGATTATGGGCACCTTCTCAAAGAGTTTCGGTTCTTTGGGAGGCTTCATCGCCGGAGACCACGAAGTGATCGACTTCATCAAACACAATTCCCGTTCCCTCATCTTCAGCGCCTCGATGACCCCCGCCACGGTTGCCGCTGCATCCAAGGCCCTCGAAATCATGCAGAGCGAGCCTGAACGCATAGAGAGGCTTTGGGATGTAACAAGATACGCCCACAAGTGTTTCCGCGAAAGGGGTTTCGACATCAACGCCACGGAGTCGCCCATCATCCCCCTGATGGTGCGCAACACGGAAAAGGCTATGCGCATAGTGACACTCGCCTACAAGCAGGGAGTATTCATCACCCCCGTGATTGCACCCGCAGTGCCTGAAAAAGACGTTCTCATCCGCTTTGCCCTTATGGCCACACACACCCGCGCCCACGTGGACGAAGCCATCGACAAACTCACAGCCATCTTCAAGAGTCTCGATATTATCGAATAAGACGCCCTCGCAGTATGGACAGATGCAAGGGGCTCATATCATACGACACGCTCGGTTCGCTGATTTTCGGACTGGGCGTGCTCTTGTTTTGGGCTCTTGTCCATCCTGAGGCGCTGAACTTCCAGGAAAGCCACCAACTCTTCCTTTTCAGTTGGGATTATTTGGCCGAAAGGCTCTCCCAGTGCGGGGGGCTGGCCGACTATGTGGCGGAGTTCATAATCCAGTTTTATTGTCTGCCCTGGCTCGGTGCCGCTCTTACGGCAGTCGTATTTGTGGCAATCCAACGCGCTTTCAAGGCGATGTTGAATAGCGACTCCTCCATTGCCGTCTCGCTCTCGTTCATACCTTCGCTGATGCTGCTATGCGCGATGGGCGACGAAAACGTGCAGTTAGGTTATGCCATAGCCCTGTCGGCGGCCCTGCTGATTTGCTTCTGGGACTTGCACCGTGAGAATCCGGCCACTTCCTTCGGAGTCTGGGGTTTTCCGCTTTCCTACTGGTTCATCGGGCCTCTGGCGGCTCTGCCCTTCTGCGCCGGCATCATACGCATCTGCGCAGGGCAAAAGCCTCTAAAAAGGAAGATTCTCATCTCCGGAGCAGCCTTGTTTTGGGCCGCCGGCACGCTTGCCGCCATACGCTTCAGCCTGCTGACGCAATTCCAGTTCAAGGAGGTTCTCCTCGGCGTCAACTATCACCGCATCCCCCTCGGGCACAATCTCCTGCAATGCCTCATTGCCCCCATTGCCCTGCTGATTGCGCTTCCCTCCCTCATAGGGAAACACCCCGGAAGCGGCCTGAAACCCAAGTTTGCGGCCATAACGGCATCCGTCATCGGCGTTCTCGCATTTGGATGCACCGCGGCCGCCCTTCCCTATTGTTACCCCAAGGCCAAATACGAACTGATGACCCAAGACCTGCTCATCCGGCAGGGCCGTTGGGAGGAAATCGTCAGCCGCGCCCGCAGATACCAGGTCAAGACCGAATATAGCAGCGTCAGCGTGAACCTCGCCCTCGCAAAGACGGACAGGCTCGAGGAAGATATGGACAAGTTCCACCAATGCGGGATGCAGGGCTTGCTGATGCCAGTGGTAAGGGACTTTTTCTCCAACAGTTCCACGGCGGAGGCCTTCTGGCAGCTCGGTATGGTCAACAGCGCCCTGCGCTACAATTTCGATATGCAGGAGGCGGCTATGAATGACCGCAAGAGCGGACGCCTGACCACGCGCATCACGGAATGCCAGATTATAAACGGCCGCTATGATGTGGCCCGCAAATACATAGCCCGCCTGAAGAAAAGCCTTTTCTACCGCCGTGCCGCCCTTGAGATGGAGCCTTATCTGGACCATCCCGAACTTGTCGCACAGCATCCTGTCTGGGGGCTCAAACTGAAACAGCACTTTGAGAAGGACTTTCTCTACTACTACCCGAATATGCCGGCAATGCTCCTCGGCCTATGGCAGAGCTGTCCGGACAACAAGCTGGCGGAGGCTTATTTCAAGGCATCGCTCAAACTCAACAATATAAATATTCCGGCTCAGCAGGAATCAAGTCTGCATTGATATGAACGCCTTTTCCCGCATATTCCTGTCACTCTGCACGGCCCTGCTGTTCGCCTGCTGCTCCGCTCCGGTGAGCAGGGTGGATTCGCTTCCCCCCATCTGGCCGGACTATACGGATGTGACCATCCCCGCAGGCATTGCCCCTATGGACTTTGACATCATCCTTGATGGAGCGAAGCAGGTATATGTGCTTGTGGAAGGCGGCAAGGGGGGCTCACTGAAGGTAAGGGGCAGGGAAGGCACCCGCTTCCCCATCAGGAGATGGCACGCTCTAACGGAACGGAATACGGGGTCGGACCTGAACTTCACAGTCGCGGTAAAGACCTCGGAGGGCTGGCTCCAGTACAATGACTTCAAGATGCACGTCAGTCCCTATCCTCTCGAGGACTACGGGCTTGTGTATCGCAAGTTCGCCCCCGGCTACGAGACCACCTCAAGGGTGGGCAACTACCAGCGCAACATACACAACTTCCACGAGGAGGCCATCATAGAGAACACCGCCGTGCCCGGCCAGTGCATAGGCTGCCACAGTTCCAATCAGGCGGACCCTGCAAGTTTCACCTTCCACTTGCGCGGCAGCAAGGGTTGCACCCTCATCCAGCAGGACGGCAAACGCGACTGGGTGGTCACCAAGACCGACTCCACAATCAGCAACGCCGTCTATTCCCACTGGCACCCTTCCGGCAAGTTCTGTGCCTTCTCCACCAACAAAATCAGCCAGCTCTTCTGGACGGGTATGCACAGCTATATCGAGGTCTATGACAGTATGAGCGACATAGTCGTGCTCGACACGAAGAACTACAGTCTCCTGCACTCACCCCTGCTCCAGACCAAAGACTTCGAGACCTACCCCGCCTTCAGCGCCGATGGCAGGACCCTGTACTACTGCAGCGCGAAGGAGCGCAAGATGCCAGACCAGGCGAACCTGCTCCGCTACGACCTCTGCTCAATCAGTTTTGACCCCGCACAACGCAGTTTCGGGAGCAGTGTGGACACCCTCATCAATGCGGACGCTGTCGGAAAGAGTGTTACCTTCCCCCGTCCCTCATTCGACGGACGCTTCCTGATGTTCACCCTCGCCGATTTCGGGAATTTCCCCATAAACCACCCCGAGGCTGACCTGTGGCTGATGGATCTGCGCAGCGGAGGCCTCCGTCCCATAAAGGAGGTCAACAGCCCCGACACCGAAAGTTTCCACAACTGGAGCAGCGGCTCGCACTGGTTCCTGTTCACAAGCCGCCGCGACAACAGGCTCTACTCCAACATCTACATCAGCTGCATAGACGATTCAGGACACGCCACAAAACCCTTCATAGTGCCCCAGCGCCATCCAAGAAAATTCTACACCGAGACCCTCAAGACCTACAATGTCCCCGAGTGGACAAAGCATAAAATAGAATTTGACGCCATAGCCGCCGCCCGCGAGGTTTACAGCGGGGAGCGCATCCACGCCNCAATGTCCCCGAGTGGACAAAGCATAAAATAGAATTTGACGCCGTAGCAGCCGCCCGCGAGGTTTACAGCGGGGAGCGCATCCACGCCACCGAAACAGACGGCACCACCGGCGCATCAATCACCAAATGAGAAATATGAAAACATTCTGCAACATCTGCACTTCAGCACTTCTGACACTGCTCCTGGCACTTCCGCTTGCCTCCTGCAACGACACCCCGAAACTCAAGGACAGCGAATTCCTGATTATAGGCAAGGTTGTGCCCACGGACAGGGACGACCTTGAGGGAGCAAAGGTCTTCCTCGTCCCCATCAGGAACTTCAGCCTCAGGATTCTGGACTCGACCTATGTAAAGAACGGTTCCTTTACCTTCAGGGGCGACTCCGCGGGGGTCTATGACATCCGTCTGGAGAAATTCCGCCGTCTGGGCATACAGTCGCTTCTGGTAGTGACCGAACCCGGCATCATTCACGCCACCATCGGTCCCGTCAGCAGCTCCTACGGCACAAGGTCAAACGACTCGCTCCAGGCCTGGAAGGAGTACAAGCAACAGATTGACTCCCTCCGCTTCGTCCTGAACAAAGAGGGCAAAATCGCCCAGCGTGACTCTGTCACCGCCGCCTTCAAGGCACGCACCCACAATTTCATAGACAATATCGGGGAAGGTCCCCTTTACGACTTCATTCTCTCCCTGTATCCCAAAAACAAAAAGCCGGCCGCAGAGAAATGATCAAAAGCCAACGCATAGAGAAGATTCTGCCCGAGGCCGCATCGCTGCTGTTTTTCGCAGCGATGATGCTGTTCTTCGGCCTCAGCCAGCCCTACCACATCCACTATAGGGAGCAGTACCAGCTTTTCCAGTGGAGTTGGGATTATTTCAGGGCTGTGGCCTCCTGCCCCGGCGGACTTGCCGACTGGCTCAGCCGCGCCCTTGTGCAGTTTTTCTACTATGCCTGGGCGGGCGCGGCCATCATCGCGGCCATACTGACAGCCATCCGTATGCTTCTCAGGCGTTTGTGCGACAACGGATGGACTTTTTTGCGTTCCTTCACCTTCATTCCGCCGCTGATTATAGCTTTCGGCCTCGGAGATGAAAACCTTATGCTGGACGCCCCAGTGGGACTGCTGCTCTCCCTGGGTCTGCTCCTGTGCTTCAAGAACAGGTCGGGCAGGACTTCCGAAGTCGCGGGGGAAATCCTCATTCCGCTGCTCTATATGGCCGCAGGACCCGTCAGTGCAGTCTATGCCTTCGGGCTTGCCATATCCGCCATATACCGAAAATCTCCCGTGAGCGCGGTTGCGGACATAGTCCTTATGGCCCTCTGCCCCATTGCCGCCCACTACATTTTCCCCTACCCCCTGCAACGCCTTGTGCAGGGGATCCACTACCACCGCTATCCGCTGCTGCCGGCCCTGTGGCCCTGGATTGCCGCGGCCGCAAGCCTGATTCTGATTGCCGTGGCGAACATAAGGGTGAAGCGGCAAGGCCCCCTGTGGCACTCGCTGCTCGGCTTGCTGGTCATAGTGCCGCTTGCCGCCCAACTTCCCAAAAGCATCGACAAAGACAAGGAAGAGTCGATGAAATACGATTTCATGGTGAGGATGCGCCAGTGGAACAAGATTATGATGTGTGCCGACCGCGATATGCCCTCCAAGCCGATGACCGTGTCCTGTCTGAATCTTGCCCTCGCAATGAGCGGACGTATAACGGACCATCAGTTCGAATACTTCCAGAACGGCCCTGACGGTCTCTTTCCGACATTCACCAAGGATTTCACCTCGCCTCTGCCCACATCCGAGATTTTCTACCATCTCGGGATGATAAACTCAAGCCGCCACTACACCTACGAGGTGCAGGAGGCCATTCCCGATTTCCAGAAGAGCGCCCGCTGCCACAAGCGCCTCGCCGAGTGCTGCCTGATAGACGGAGAGTACAAACTCGCCGCCAAGTATCTGAAGCCGCTCACCCGCACTATTTTCTACCGCAGCTGGGCCCTCAACGCCCTTAACCTTCTTGGAGACGAGGAGGCCATAAACGCCCATCCCGAATACGGCCCAGCCCGCCAGAAGAGGATCAGTGGCAACGATTTCTTCTTCAGCGACACTGAGATGGACTCTATGCTCGGCCTGCTCTATGTCCACAACAACGACAACACCCTCGCCTATACGATGATGTCATCCTACGTGCTGCTGTCCAAGAACCTGGACCGCTTCGTGGAAGTCTTCCCCATCAAGAAATGGGAACGCATACCCGATGTCTATCAGCAGGCCCTGATGCTTTGGTGGAGCAGGGACCATAGCGACTTTAACGACTACCCCTGGCCCTGTTCGCGCCAGGCGGTGGAAGCATTGGCCAAGTTCCTGCGAATGACCCAGAACGGCAGCAACGAGGCGGTCGTGAAAAGGGAATTCGGCCGCAGTTACTGGTATTACTATTTCTACAGATACAGATAATATGCGCCCCTTCCTGAAACATATATGCTACCTTGCGGCACTCTGTCTGAGCGTCCTCTCCTGCAAGCCCTGTAGGAATCCGCAGCAGACCGGCTGCCTGCCCGAGATTTTCCCCGACTATGCCGGCGTGACCATTCCCGCCAACATCGCCCCTCTGGATTTCGAAGTCAGCGGAGCAGAGAGGCTTGAGATGGAAATAAGCGCCCCGGACGGTCAGAGCATTAAGGTCCGCGGCCCCTGGGCTGACATCCCACTCAAAAAATGGCACAGGCTCACGGCGGCGGCCAAGGGCGATTCGCTGAAGTTTGCTGTCTGCGCCCTCTTCGAGGACGGTTGGAAGGCGTACAGGCCCTTCGGCATCTACGTAAGTCCCGATTCCATCGACTACGGCCTAAACTACCGCCTCATTGCCCCGGGTTACGAACTCTACAGCCATATGGGCATCTACGAGCGCAATCTGAGCAACTTCGAAGAGCGGCCCCTCATCGAGAACACCGGCTTCATTGGCTGCGTCAACTGCCACTCCTACTGCAAGGGAGACCCTTCCTTTATGAGCCTCCACATCAGGGGCGACCACGGAGGCACCCTGATCCGCAGCAAGGGCGGAGAACTTGAGGCCTGCAATACCTCCACCTCCGAGACCCTCGGAAGCTGCGTATATCCCTACTGGCACCCGGGCGGACGTTACATCGCCTACTCGACCAACACCACCCGCCAGGCCTTCCACCAGAGCCCCGACAAACTCGTGGAGGTCTTTGACCTGGATTCGGACCTGCAGGTTTACGACACTCATACCAACACCCTCATCACCGCCCCGAGCATAAAGCGGGAGGGCATTCTCGAGACTATGCCCTCGTTTTCTCCTGACGGCGGCAGACTGTACTTCACGGCGGCAGAGCATCAGCCCATTCCGAGCGGACTCACCCAGGTGCGCTACGGTCTGTATTATGTTGATTTTCACGATGGCGCCATCGGCAGTGAAATACACGAAGTGGTGGCCCCTCAGGAGGGCAGCATCGCCTTCCCGCGCCCTTCCTACGACGGACGCTTCATCCTGTACACAAAGGCCGCCTACGGCAACTTCCACGCCTGGCACAGCAGTTCGGACCTTATGCTCCTGAACCTTGAAACAGGCGAGAGCCGCCCGCTGGACGAGGCCAACAGCCCAGACGCGGAGAGTTACCACAGCTGGAGCACCGGCAGCCGCTGGATAGTGTTCGGCAGCCGCCGCGATGACGGACTCCACACACGCCTCTACATCAGCCACATAGACCCCGACGGACGCTGCGGAAAGCCTTTTATGCTCCCCCAGAAAAACCCGAGGAAATACTATGACTGCCACCTGCGTTCCTACAATGTGCCCGAATTCGTGCTCCGTCCCGTGGAGTTTGACAGGGTGAAGGCTGAAAAAATCATCAACAGGCCTGAACGCAAGGCCTTCAGTTTCAGATGGAGCGACTGAGGACGATAATCTGTCTTTTCACCTGCACCGCCCTGCTTTTCTGCGGCTGCCGCGGCGTTCAGAAGCACTCGGAGGGCGGAGAGCACCTGCTTGAACTTGACCTGGCAGCCCGCAGCGGAGACTGGAACAGGATTCTGGAAATCGCGGACCCCGCCTCAACAATAAGCGCCGAGGCCTATTATCTGAACCTCGCCCACGCAATGACCGGCCGCCTCACAGACTCCCTGATGTACCGCTACCAACCCTTTGAAAGGGGACTTTTCCTGCCCGTTGACCAGAACCAGGACCTGTTCACAATCTGGGCCGCGGGCGAAGTGTGGTTCCGGCTCGGTGAGATGACAATGGCCGAACACTCAGCCATACTCAGCCTCGCCTTTTCCGAAGGCCACAAAAGCGAAAAGGCCTTCGTGCGCCTTGCGCAGATAAATCTGATCACGGGAGACGACAATGCCGCCGCCAAATACCTCACGCAGCTGCTCGAATACCCCGAACACCGACGTTGGGCCCTGGAATATATGCCCGGCCGGCAGAGCCCCGAAGCCAAAGCCCGGCTTGAAGAAAAGCGTGCCCTGCTGCCTCTCTCCAAAGACCGCATCCACCCCGGTTCTGACGCAGTCTCCGCCCTGCAGGCCCTTATGGAAGCGAACCCCGGCAATCTGACGGCACGCGACTATCTGCTCTGCCACCACATCCTGACCAAAAACATCACTGCTTTCGCAGAGGCATACCAGCCCGTTCCCAATGCCCCGAGGGTGTATCAGGAAGCCATTCTGATTCATCTTGCCGCATCAAACCAGATCAATCCGGCCAAGCTGTCCGAATACTGCATAGACCCGCCCGTTTTCGAAGATTTTTCACGCTACACGGACATCTACATCCGGACTTCCGGGAACTCACACGCCCTGGAAAAGGACTTCCGCTACAGTTACTGGTTCTACAACCATTTCGCCAGAATCAATGAAAAATAGAGCCCTGCATATAACCCTCGCCGCCACACTCCTGCTCTCATCCTGCGGCCGCTATGTCCCCGACAGGGCCGAAGGGGTCTTCCCCGACTACCGCGATGTCACCATCCCCGTCAACATCGCCCCCCTGCAATACCATTACACGGCGGGCGGACTTATGGGCGCAAAGACTGTGTTCGAGTGCGAGGAACTCCGCGTGACCAAACGCGGCCGTTTCGTGGAATGGGAACTCGAAGAGTGGCGTTCATTTGTCAGGGAATGCGCCGGCAAAAGCATCTCGGTATCAGCCACCCTGAGGCATTGGAAGGGCGGGAAGGAGAAAATCTCCTTCAGCATACAGGTCAGTCCCGACAGCGTGGACAGTTATCTGACCTACCGCCTCATCGAGCCGGGCTACGAGGTCTGGCACGAGGTCGAACTGCGGGAGCGCTGTCTCGAGAACTGGGATGAGCGCTGCATCGCCACATACGCAAACACAAGCAACGCCTGTATGAACTGCCACATCCACTCCGGGACACGCGGGGACCTGTCAATGTTCTACCTGCGCGGCAAGGGGGGCGGGGCCATCCTCAACTCCGGCGGCAGCCTGCGCAAACTCCGGCTGCGCGACTCCCTGATGGTATCCTCAACCGTCTATGGAGAAATCCACCCTGAAGGGCGCTACGGTGTGTTTTCAAGCAACATTATACATCCTCTCTTCCACACCAGGCCGGGGGCACGCCTCGAAGTCTATGACTCGCGTTCGGACCTCGTGGTGGCCGACCTGGACAAAGACAGCATACTCCACTCCCCCATCGTGGAAAGGGCCGACAGACTGGAGACCTTCCCCTGCTGGAGCGCTGACGGGCGCAGCATCATCTTCTGCAAGGCCGACACAGCCTCGTACAGGGAGGTCGAAAACATCCGCTACGACCTTTGCCGCATAGGTTTTGACTCCTCCACGGGCAGTTTCGGCCCCGTGGTGGAAACCATCTGGGACGCCTCACTCAATGAAGGTAGCGCCTGCCACCCCAAAGCCTCTCCTGACGGCAGATGGCTGGTGTTCACCAAGGCTGACTACGGCACCTTCCCCATCTGGCACCGCGAGTGCGACCTCTGGATTCTCGACCTCGCATCCGGTGAGGCCAGAGCCCTTGAAGGGGCCAATTCACCCTATTCCGACAGCTACCACAGCTGGAGTTCCAACGGACGCTGGTTGCTATTCGCCTCCAAGCGCGAGGACGGGCAGTACGGCCGCCCCTACCTGTGCCACATAGATGACGAGGGAAATGCGTCCAAGGCCTTCGTTCTGCCCCAGAAAGAGTCCGATTTCTACCTCCGCTTCTTCAAATCATTCAATATTCCCGACCTGGGCTCCGCCCCTGTCCCCTTCGGATACGAAGACATTCCCAATTTGCTCCATTAGAATTGCTGACATATCGCATTTTTTGTTATATTTGCGCGTTTTAAGGGACAATATTTAAAAACGTAAAAATATGGCAAAAGAAAACATCAAACACGATGAAAGCAGCGAGGCACTTGGCCAGGCTGTTTCCAAAACCGAAGCATTTTTCCAGAAAAACGGCAACCTGATCACCTGGATTGGAGTGGCCATTGTGGCAGTTGCAGCCCTCGTGCTCCTGTACATCAACTACATCCTCAAACCCGCCCAGACCGAGGCCCAGGAGATGTCCTACAAGGCCGAGGAACTCTTCCGCAATGGTGAGTACGCCAAGGCTCTCGCAGGCGAAGGCGATGTGATGGGCTTCGCTGACATCATTGACCAGTACGGCAGCAAGGCCGGCAGCGCGGTTTACTTCTACGCCGGCATCTGCGAACTCCAGGCAGGCAATGCCCAGGGCGCAATCGGCTACCTCAAGAAATACGACGGCGGCGAGCCCATCCTCAAGGCAAGGGCACTCTGCTGCATCGGCGACGCCTATGTGGGTCTCGACAATCTTTCAGAGGCACTCAACTACTACATCAAGGCCGCCAAGACCGTTGACACATCCTTCGCCGCAGCATACTGGCTCAAGGCCGCATTCGTGGCAGAGGAACTCGGCAAAACCGCTGACGCCCTCAGCTACTACCAGATCATCAAAGACAAATACGCAGCCACCTACGAAGGCTACCAGATTGACAAATACATCTCACGTCTTAAATAATCCGCACTATGGGAAGAGCATTCGAGTTCAGAAAAGAACGTAAGTTCAAACGCTGGGGCCACATGGCCAAGGTGTTCACACGCATCGGCAAGGAAATCACCATCGCAGTAAAGGCCGGCGGTCCCGATGTGACGGGCAACCCCCGCCTGAGAGCCTTGATGCAGACCGCCCGCAGCGAGAATATGCCCAAGGAAAACATCGAGCGTGCCATCAAACGTGCCTCCGAGAAGGATCAGGGCGATTACAAGGAGATCGTATATGAGGGACGCGCTCCTCACGGCATAGCCGTTCTCGTGGAGACAGCCACCGACAACAACAACCGCACCGTCGCCAACGTGCGTTCCTATTTCAACAAATACGGCGGAGAGCTTGGCACCAGCGGTTCTGTAGCCTTTATGTTCGACCGCAAGAGCGTCTTCAAGATCAAGGCAAAGGACGGCATCGACCTCGACGAACTCGAGCTCGAGCTCATCGACTACGGCGTTGACGAACTTTTCCGCGTTGACGACGAAGAGGGCGAGGAAGAGTCCTACATCATGATTTACGGAGCCTTTGAGAGTTTCAACCAGATTCAGAAATACATCGAGGACAACGGTCTCGAGATGATTTCAGCCGAATTCGAGCAGATTCCCAATGTTCCCCTCGTGCATCTCACAAAAGAGCAGAGCGAGGGTGTCCGCAAACTCCTCGACGCCATTGAGGAGGACGACGATGTCCAGAACGTTTACACCAACCTTGCCCCTGACGAGGAATAATCAACTAATTTACTTTTACATATTATGGAACTCACACACATTGAGCACATTGGAATCGCCACTCCCAACATTGAGGAGGCCATTCCCTACTATGAGAACGTACTCGGTCTGAAATGCTACAACATCGAAGTGGTTGAAGACCAGAAGGTAAGGACCGCATTCTTCAAGATCGGCCAGACCAAACTCGAGCTTCTTGAGCCCACCAGCCCCGAGAGCACCATCGCCAAGTTCATCGAGAAGAACGGCGGCCGCGGCGGCGTTCACCACATTGCCTTTGCAACCCCCAGCGTCCAGGCATCCCTGGAGGATGCTGCTGCCAAGGGTGTAGCCCTCATCGACAAAGCCCCCAGAGGTGGCGCCGAAGGCCTCAACATCGCCTTCCTTCATCCCAAGAGCACCTGCGGCGTGCTTACCGAAATCTGCGAAAATCCCAACCTTAAATAATCCATACTATGAGCAAACAGCTTGAGCAAGTCAAAAATCTGATTTCTCTCCGCGAGCAGGCCCGTATCGGCGGTGGCCAGAAGAGAATCGATGCCCAGCACGAAAAAGGTAAATATACAGCCCGCGAGCGTATCGCCATGCTCCTCGACGAGGGCAGCTTTGAGGAATTCGACATGTTCGTGACCCATCGCTGCGTAAACTTCGGAATGGAGAAGAGCGTATTCCTCGGTGACGGCGTGGTAACAGGCTACGGCACCATCAACGGCCGTCTGGTCTATGTATTCGCACAGGACTTCACCGTATTCGGCGGAGCCCTCTCCGAGACCCTTGCCGCTAAAATCTGCAAGGTGATGGATATGGCAATGAAGATGGGTGCTCCCGTCATCGGCCTCAACGACTCCGGCGGAGCCCGTCTCCAGGAAGGTGTCAACGCCCTCGCCGGCTATGCCGAGATTTTTGAGCGCAACATCCTCGCCAGCGGTGTCATCCCCCAGATCAGCGCCATCCTCGGTCCCTGCGCAGGCGGCGCGGTTTATTCTCCCGCCCTCACAGACTTCACCATCATGACCAAAGGCACATCATTCATGTTCCTCACAGGCCCCGGCCCCGTCAAGGAGGTTCTCGGCGAGGTTGTCACCCAGGAGCAGCTCGGCGGTGCATCAGTTCACGCCAGCAAGTCAGGTGTCACCCACTTCGCCTGCGAAACTGAGGAGGATGTGATGAAGGTCATCCGCGAGCTCGTAAGCTACATTCCCCAGAACAACCTGGAGGAGCCCCCTTACGTTCCCACTGCAGACCCCATCGACCGTTGCGAGGACAGCCTCAACGAGATTATCCCCGACAACCCCAACGCTCCCTTCGATATGTACGAGGTCATCAGCGCCATTGTGGATGACGGCAAGTTCTTCGAGATCCACCGCGAGTTCGCACGCAACCTCATCGTAGGTTTCGCCCACATGGGCGGTACCTCAGTGGGTATCGTTGCCAACCAGCCCAAGATTCTGGCAGGTGTGCTCGACATCAACTCTTCACGCAAGGGTGCCCGTTTCGTACGTTTCTGCGACGCCTTCAACATCCCCGTTGTCACCCTCGTTGACGTGCCCGGCTTCCTTCCCGGCACACAGCAGGAGTACGGCGGCGTGATTCTCCACGGTGCCAAGATGCTCTACGCATACGGCGAGGCCACCATTCCCAAGGTTACCGTCACCCTCCGCAAGAGCTACGGCGGAAGCCATATCGTGATGAGCTGCAAACAGCTCCGCGGTGACATCAACTACGCTTGGCCCACAGCCAACATCGCAGTGATGGGCGCAGCAGGTGCAGTGGGTGTGCTCTACGGCAAGCAGATCAAGGCCGAAGAGGATCCCGACAAGCAGGCCGCCCTCCGCGACGAGAAAATCAAGGAATACGACGACCTCTTCTGCAACCCCTACAAGGCCGCTTCATACGGCTACATTGACGATGTCATCGAGCCCCGCAACACCCGTTTCCGCATAATCCGCGCGTTGGAGTCACTTTCTACCAAGAAACTCACCAACCCCGCCAAGAAGCACGACAATCTTCCCCTCTAATCTTCCAGCAGCATGAAAAAAGCCTTACTAATCGTATGTACTCTGCTGATCTGCACTGTGGCACGCTCCCAGAGCCAGAGCCATATGGTGATCAACGAGTATCTGGTGACCAACGTAAGTGACTTCCAGGATGACTTCGGCCAGCAGAACGGCTGGGTGGAGCTCTTCAACACTTCGTATGGCACCGTTGACATCGGCGGCTGCTTCCTCTTCGCTTGGAAGAAGGACGGTGAGCTCGTCAAATACACCATTCCCAAGGGTGATGTGCTGACCAAAATCAAACCCCGCCAGCACGTCCTGTTCTGGGCTGACAATCTGCCCAAGCACGGCACATTCCACACCAACTTCGTACTCAGTGAGATTGACTCCATTGCCTTCGTGGGTTCAGACGGACGCACCTATATAGACAAGGTGGCAATCAAAGACTGCGGCGAGGATGTTTCCTACGGCCGCATCGCCGACGGCGGTGATGAATGGGGAGTTATGCCCAATACCTCTCCGAGCACCAACAACTCCTCGCTCGACGCGAAGAGCAAGAGCATGATCATGAAGGAGAGCGACCCCATCGGCTGGATTCTCTCCCTCACCAGCATCACTGTGGTGTTCCTCGCCCTGATCATCCTCTATCTGATATTCCGTCACATCATCGGCCGCCTTGCTTCACGCAGCACCCAGGCCAAGTCAGACAAGAGCGTGAACGCTGCTGAGAAAGTGAACATCGCCGACCACTCAAGCGAGACCTTCGCGGCCATCGCCCTCGCCCTCCATCTCTACAATGAGGAGAATGAGACCCACGATGACGAAAGCTATGTGGTGACACAGACTCACACCGACCGCAGCTACAGTCCCTGGAGCAGCCATATCTATGGTCTGCGAGAGACACCCACCCTTAAGAAAAACCGTAAATAACAGCAAATCCGTATGAAAGAATACAAACTCAAAATCAACGGCAGCGAGTACAATGTTTCCATTGACGAAGTGGAAGAGAACTCTGCCAAAATCCAGGTAAACGGCTCACCCTTCACCGTGGAGTTTGAGAAGCCCATCACCAAGAAGGCCGCCAAACCCGCCGTTTCAGTCAACCGTCCCGCACCTTCTGTTTCCGCTCCCGCAGCACCCGTGGCAAAACCCGCGGCATCCTCAACAGGCGGCAATGCAGTCACCTCTCCCCTGCCCGGCGTTATCCTCGAGGTCAATGTTGCAGTGGGCGACAGCGTAACCGCAGGCCAGAAAGTAATGGTGCTTGAGGCCATGAAGATGGAGAATGTGATCGAGGCTACAGCAGCCGGCACAGTCAAGGCCATCAAAGTCAACAAAGGCGATTCAGTGCTTGAAGGAGCAGAACTCTTAGTAATCGGTTAACATGGATCTGCTTTTACAAAACCTGAAGACCTTCTGGGGCTACACCGGATTCGCAAACTTCGAGTGGAGCTACCTGATCATGATTGCCATCGGTATCATTTTCATTACCCTGGCCATCGTGAAAGATTGGGAGCCCATGCTTCTCGTCCCCATCGGATTCGGAATGATTATCGGTAACATTCCCTTGTTCGCCGGCCTCCAGGTAGGTATATATGAAGAGGGCTCTGTGCTCAACATCCTCTATCAGGGTGTGCGCCAGGGCTGGTATCCTCCCCTCATCTTCCTCGGCATCGGTGCGATGACAGACTTCAGCGCACTTATCGCCAATCCCAAGCTCCTGCTCATCGGTGCAGCTGCCCAGCTTGGTATCTTCGGTGCATATATGCTCGCCCTCGCCCTTGGTTTCAGCCCCGCTGAGGCCGGTGCGATTGGTATCATCGGTGGTGCTGACGGCCCTACCGCCATCTTCCTCTCCAGCCGTCTGGCTCCTGACTTGATGGGTGCTATCGCCGTTTCCGCATACTCCTATATGGCCCTTGTGCCCGTGATTCAGCCTCCTATCATGAGACTGCTCACCACCAACAAGGAGCGCCTCATCAGGATGAAACCCCCGAGAGTCGTGTCCGCCACAGAGAAGAAGATTTTCCCCGTTGTGGGCTTCCTTCTTACAGCCTTCATCGTGCCCTCAGGCATCCCCCTGCTCGGTATGCTTTTCTTCGGTAACCTCCTCAAGGAGAGCGGTGTCACCAAGAGGCTTGCCAACACCGCCAGCGGTCCCCTGATTGACGTGGTGACCATCCTCATCGGTGTAACCGTAGGTGCTTCCACCCAGGCCGACCAGTTCCTTCGCGGTTCATCCATCCTTATCTTCGGACTTGGAGCTCTCTCGTTCATCATTGCCACCTTCGGCGGTGTATGTTTCGTGAAGTTCTTCAACCTCTTCCTTCCCGAAGGCAAGAAGATCAACCCGCTTATCGGTAATGCAGGTGTGTCCGCAGTGCCCGATGCCGCACGTGTATCCCTCAACGTAGGCCGTGAGTATGACAAGAACAACTACCTGCTCGTACACGCTATGGGTCCCAACGTGGCCGGTGTGATCGGTTCGGCTGTTGCCGCCGGTATGCTCCTCGGCTTCCTCGCATAGGCATCCGACTGTACATAAAAAAGCCGGCCTTGAAAAAGGCCGGTTTTTTTATGCCGCAAACCCGCTTACTTGACCCGCAGGGTATTACCCATATCCTCAATTTCAATGAAATGGGCCCTTTCAAGGCCGCCGCCGTTGGGAGAATGAAGGCTGAGGATAAGTCGTCCGTCAAGGCTCCTGAAAATCATTGCGTGGCCGCCGTCCTTAGTGTAAAGTGGCTCCTCCTGCTGTTTCCATGGCCCTGTCACCTTGCCGGTGACGGACTCGGCTATGCCAACAGTGTAGCCGCTGTCTGAAAAACTTGACCATATCATAAGCAGTTTCCCGGTCTTCGTCCTGTAAAGGAAAGGCCCGTCTGTCACGAAATCAACCTTCCCCTCGCCTTTGGATGCCCAGGGAGCCGCCGAAGCGCAGAAAAGACGAATAGGACTTCCTTCAGGGCCGGACAGGTCCTTCTTCAGTTTCACCGCCATCATCTCCCCGTCATAGACCTCCACCCACTCGTGGCAGTAAACCATATAAGGCTGGCCGTCCTCCACCCAGAGGGTACCGTCGAGACACATCTGGTCCATAGGGGTGCAGGGAATCTTGTCGAAGGCCTCGAAAGGGCCGAAAGGAGATTTCGAGCGGAAAATCTGGGTGCCGCGGAAGGTATAAGCCGGCCTTCCGTCATTCAGGTCCTTCCAGACAAGAGGGGTGTTCAATGTGGCGAATATATAGTATCTGCCTTTGTAGTAATGCATTTCAGGGGCCCACACATTCCCGGTGATCCAGTTGTCGGCAGGAATGTCCAGAACCTTGTGGGGACCTTCCCACATTTCAAGGTCACGGCTGGTGAAGATTTCAACTCCCCCAATGGCGTTTCCATCAATGTCAAACACATTGTCGGTGGCGCTGCGGACAAGATAATAACACTGCTTCTTCTGATCGACAACAATGAAAGGGTCCCTGCAATAGATGTCCTTGCGGGGTGTGGACTGTGCGTCGGCTGCCAGTGAAGGAATCAGCGCGACAAGGGCGAGAAGACTTGTTTTGATATTCATAGTCACTTAACTTTAACAATCACGGTGTTTTGCCCGTACATATATTTGTAGATGATTTCCGAGCCCATTTTGTTTATAATCCTAAGCCCCAGTTTCCTGTCCAAAACAGGTTTGCGTTCTTCTTCCTCCAGATTCAGTGTGGGGTCGAAGGCTTTGCCGTCGTCGTGGATTGATGTGATGACGGTCCGCTGCCCGTCACTATCTGACGTGACGCTCATCCGCAGGTCAAAGCGCTGGTTCTCCCTGTTTTTTGAAGCGAAGCGTATGATGTTGACGACAAGTTCCTCTGTTATGAGGATGGAGGTGTTGGCCTTTGCACCCTCCACCCCATTGTCCTTCAGAAACTCCGTTATGGCATCCAGAATGCCGGACAGTCCGTCCATATCATAGGGTACGGACATATCCAGAATCTTCCGCTCGTCCTGTTTCGGTATCAGTGTCAGGGCTGAAACACCGGGCTTTTTCAGGTGGATGAGAAACATTGAAATCCACAGGCTTGAGCAGAGCAGGGCGAAAGCGAGGGGGAATCCCCACCACAAGGCCTCCGGAGATATCAGGGAGCAGACATATGCCCCCGCCAGTCCCAAGATGAAGGGAGTGGAACTCGCATATACGGCAAGAGAGTAATGCTTCAGGATCTGAAGGAAGGGTATCTGAAGCATCACAAAGGAGAGGGGAACGAAAGAAAGGGCGAAAATCCTCAAGGCCCGCTCCGCCCCCGCCTCGTACATCTGGGGCGAGGCTCCGAACATAGCCAGAAAGGCACCGGGCCACAAGAGTGTGAGGAAAACCAGCACCGCCAGGGGAACAAGCCACAGTTTGAAAACAAGCGTGTGCAGCATTGAAAGTCCCTTCATATCGTTTTCCCCATAGAGCAGGCCGCCAATGGTAATGCTTGCGCTGTTCATACCGGAGACGACAAGCAGCACAATGATATATACCTGCATGCACACAGACCAGATGTTTATGCCCTCCGTGCCGAGAGCTGTGAGTATGACGGTGTTGAGCAGGTAAAATACGAAAGATCCGATGATATTGTTGGTAAATCCGGGCATCCCCTCGCGTGCGCTCTCGACCAGATGCTCCTTGTAGCGTCCTTTGCCGTCCAGAAGGCTGTAGGAATTCTCGAACCTCCGTATAATCCGCCAATACATCAGCACCATAAAGAAGTTGCACAGGGTAGTTGCGAGAGCCGCGCCCTGAATGCCCCAGTCCAGTATGCACACAAAGAGAATGTCCAGAGCGGCATTCAGCAGGTTTGCCAAAAGCGTCACCTTGCTCACTGCCTTGGGTTTCCCCTCTGCGGAAATGCTGGAAGCCATTATGAAGTTCACGAAGAGAAAAGGCAGGCCGAGAGCGTAGATGAACAGATATTCGTTGGACAAGGCGCTGATTGTCCCATCAGAACAGAGCAGTTTGGTGATTCCACCCCCCAAAAGCATCAGGGGCACGGCCATCAGCAGGCCACCCAATCCCAAAGTGAGCACCGCCACACTGAAGACAGACTTGGCCCCCATATAGTCCCGCCTTCCAATCATTCTGGAAAAGCGTATGCTTGCTCCACCGCCTATACAGATATAGAAAGTGGCAATCAGTGACAAGAGCGGATTCAGCACATTGATTGACGACATCGCCTCAGAGGAAACAAAGTTGCCCAGAACCACTGCATCCGTGATGCATACCAGTTGCTGCGAGAGCAATGTCATTACCGCCGCCAGAAGATAGTGACGGAGAGTCCTCGACATAAGATAGTTGTTCCTGCCCGGTATCATTGAACCGCTCATAGAATATGGTTGAGGAGCTGTCTTGTCAGGTTTTCGCGGCTGTAGGGGGAGTTGAGCAAGCGTTCAAGATTGACGGAAGGGGCCTCATTACCGCTGCGAAAATCAAGATACAGGGCCTTCAGATGCGATTTGAGGGCGGGGAGTTCGTCGCGGCCGAACACTATGCCGGCTGAAGACTCTTTCAAAAGGGCGGCAATCTCGCTGTCCTTGTAGCCTATGCTTACTATGGGCCTGCCCGTGGCGATATACTCGAAAATCTTCCCTGTGAGCACCTTTTTCATCTCCGGACTGGGGTGCATGCTCAGCAGCAGGACATCACTTGCAAGTTGGAGCCTTATGGCCTCCACGTGAGGCAGATAGCCCAGATCCTCGTATGGCAGGCCTGCGGCCGCAATGGCATCGGTAACGGCCTTGTCCGTCCTGCCGGCCAGCCTCAGCAGCAGGTCCGCCCCGAAACCTTCCCGATCCTCGTCACTCAACTCCCGAAGGGCCTTCCACAAGACTGCGGGGTCATAGTCGGAAAGGAACACCCCTGTATGCGAAATGACAAAGCGTTTGCGGGAGACGGCATTCTCCGGGGAGGACTCGGGACCAGCCGTCTGCAGAGCCTTCTCAAAATCCTCGCTGTCAAAGCCGTTGTAGATCTTGAACACCTTCCCCGCTCTTTCCGGGCCAAGCTGGTTGCGAAAATCCTCGCATATGCCGTCGGTCACGCTGACAAGGGCATCCGCCCTCTCAAGTACAAGACGCTCGAGCCTTTCGTGGCGGCGGCGGGCAAAGCCTGTCAGGGGAAGGAACGAGAAATAATGGATTCTGGTCCAGGGGTCACGAAAGTCCGCCACCCAGCGCACAGGCAGGCGACGGGCAAGTTCAAGTCCTATCAGGTGCATGCTCTGCGGAGGTCCGGTGGTGATGAGGGTATCGACTGGATGCTCCTTGAGATACTTTGTCAGAAAACGCACTGAACCCCTTTTCCAGGAAATCTTAGGGTCGGGAATGAAAAGGTTTGCCCTCACCCAGAGCGCGAACTTTTCCTTTGCCGACTTGGGAGACGAGTTGATGGGCGTGGTCCTGACACCGCTGTCCGAACGCCCGCTGATGAAGCGGCGGTAGAGTTTGTACGGCTCGGTGATGGGCCTTCGGATGACCTTTATCTCCGGCGGCACTTCTTGTTCCAGGCTGTGATCTGTGGGCACATCTGAAGGGTTCTCGGGAGTATATACGGTGACGTCAATCCCCATACGCACCAGATATTTGCTCATCTTGAGCCACCGCTGCACCCCACTGCCCCCCGAAGGCGGCCAGTAATACGCTATTATCAGAACCTTTTTCACCCCACAAAGGTAGTCATTTTGCTCAAAATCTTCGTATCTTTGCCCCCTATGAACAATTTTGCACTGATAGGGGCGGCGGGCTACATCGCGCCGCGGCATATGAGGGCCATAAAGGACAACGGCTGCAGTCTCATGGCCGCATACGACCGTTTTGACAGCGTAGGCATCCTTGACAGTTATTTTCCCGATGCCGCCTTCTTCACGGAGAACGAGCAGTTTGACCGCTATCTCTCAAAAATCAAAGGCACTCCGAAACAGACTGACTGGCTGTCCGTCTGCTCCCCCAACCATACCCACGACGCCTACATACGCTACGGGCTGCGTCTCGGCAGCAATGTGATATGCGAGAAGCCGGTGGTGCTCAACCCTCACAACCTCGAAGAACTCCTCAAAGTGGAGGAACAGACAGGCCGGAAGGCATACACCATACTCCAGTTGCGTCTTCACGAGTCCATCGCGGCGCTCAAAAAAAAGATAGAAGAAGGTCCTAAGGACAAGATTTACGACGTGGACCTGACCTACATCACCTCCCGCGGCCTCTGGTACTACGCCTCCTGGAAAGGTGATGTCCGCAAGAGCGGCGGAGTGGCAACGAACATAGGAGTGCATTTCTACGATATGCTGATCTGGGTTTTCGGGCCTGTGAAAAAGAGTGTCGTCCACGTTTCCACACACGACCGCGTGGCCGGCTACCTTGAACTCGAACGCGCCAGAGTGCGCTATTTCCTCAGCATCAATGCGGACAACCTGCCCGCCAACGCCGTACAGGGCGAAAAGAGGACCTTCAGGACCCTTTCCATAGACGGCGATGAATTTGAGTTCAGCGCAGGTTTCACAGAACTGCATACCGAGTCCTACCGCCGCATCCTGCGCGGAGAGGGCTTCCGCATAAGCGAGGCCGCTGACTGCATCCGCCTTGTAAGCGAAATCCGCAATACAGCCCCCATCGGTCTGAAAGGCGACTATCACCCCCTGGCGAAACTTCCGCTTGCACCCCACCCCTTCGGCTGGTAAGACACTATGAGCGGCAAGATACAAATGTTGGACCTCAGGGCGCAGTATCTCTCCATCAAGGAGGAGATTGACACTGCGATGGCATCCGTTGTGGATAGTTGCAAATTCATCAACGGCCCTCAGGTGGAACAGTTCGCCAAGGCTCTTGAAGAATACAGCGGTGCCGGGCACGTGATTCCCTGCGCCAACGGCACTGATGCGCTCCAGATTGCCCTGATGGGCTTGGGGCTGGAGAAGGGGGACGAGGTGATTGTTCCGGCCTTCACATACGTGGCCACGGCAGAAGTCATCGCCCTGCTCGGGCTTGTGCCTGTAATGGCGGATGTTGACCCCGGCAGCTTCTGCCTCCGTTTGGAAGACATCATTCCGGCAGTGACGCCGCGCACAAAGGCCATAGTGCCCGTCCACCTTTTCGGGCAGTGCGCCGATATGGAGCCCATACTCGAATGGGCTGCGCCGCGGGGCATAGCCGTGGTGGAGGACAACGCTCAGTCGCTCGGGGCCCGCTACAGTTTTTCAGACGGCCGCATCGCCCACGCGGGCACTATGGGCACAATAGGCTGCATTTCCTTCTTCCCCACCAAGCCTCTCGGATGCTATGGTGACGGAGGAGCCCTGATGTGCAATGACGATGAACTTGCCCAAAGGCTGAAGATGATTGCCTCCCACGGCCAAAGGATTAAGTACCACCACGAGATTGTGGGCTGCAATTCGCGTCTCGACACCCTGCAGGCCGCGGTGCTGCTCGCCAAACTGCCCCATCTGGACAGTTGGAACAAGGCTCGCGCAGCGGTTGCCGAGCGCTACCGTCAACAGCTCTCGGATATTGACGGCATCATCCTGCCCGCCGGGTCTGCAAAAAGCACCCACGTATATCACCAATACACCATCAGAGTCAGAGACGGCAGACGCGACGCCCTGAAGGAGCATCTTGCCGCTGCAGGCATAGCGTCGATGATCTATTACCCCCTGCCTTTGCAGGAGCAGAAGGCCTTCGCTCCTATAGCACGCGCCGCCGGAAGCCTCGGAAACTCCGCCCGTCTTTGCGCTGAAGTGCTCTCGCTCCCCATCTGCCCCGAACTCTCCTCTGAAGCCCAGGACCGCATCTGCGAACAAATACGCTCATTCTTCAAGTAAGAAACCCTATGGATAAGGACATCTTCATACACCCCACCGCCGTCATTGACGAAGGAGCCAGGATAGGTTCCGGCACAAAAATTTGGCATTTCTCCCACATTATGGGCGGCGCGGTCATCGGAGAGGACTGCAACATCGGCCAGAACGTGGTCGTTTCCCCCGATGTCAGGCTTGGCCGCGGCTGCAAGGTGCAGAACAATGTTTCCATATACACGGGAGTGATATGCGCCGATGAGGTCTTCCTCGGCCCGAGCTGCGTGTTCACGAATGTGCTCACCCCCCGTGCCGCCGTGTGCCGCAAAAACGAATACAAGGCCACGCCAATAGGCCGCGGAGCCACCATCGGAGCCAACGCCACCATAGTCTGCGGCCACTCGATCGGGGAATGGGCATTGATAGGCGCCGGAGCCGTCATAACCCGCGATGTCCCCCCCTACGCCCTTGTCGTGGGCAACCCCGCACGTCAGACAGGCTGGGTGAGCCGTCACGGCGAGAAACTCCGTTTCGGTGCGGATTCCATAGCCGTTTGCCCCGCAACCGGCGAAAAATACCTTCTCAAAGACAATACAGTGACACTATTATAGGAAATGAAAGAAACACTGCTTCGCAAAATCGCTGACCGCAGCATAGTGGCGGGAGTCATCGGGCTCGGCTACGTGGGCCTTCCCCTGGCTGTGGAAAAGGCCAAGGCCGGCTTCAGGACCATAGGCTTCGATGTGCAGCCCCACAAGGTGGATGCCGTCAACGCCGGACACAACTACATAGGCGATGTGGTGGGCTCCGACCTGCAGGCCCTCGTGAGCGGCGGCAGACTGAGCGCCACCAACGACTTCAGCTTCATCAGCGAGGTCGATTTCGTGGCCATCTGCGTGCCCACCCCGCTCGATGCCCACCAGCAGCCCGACATCAGCTATGTCGAGAACTCCGCCAGAGCCGTGAGCCGCTACCTGCACAAGGGGATAATCGTGGTGCTTGAATCCACTACCTACCCCGGCACCACAAGCGAACTGCTCAAGCCCATACTCGAGGAGAGCGGCCTGAAATGCGGCGAGGACTTCTATCTCGGATTTTCTCCCGAAAGAGTGGATCCGGGCAATGCCCTGTTCAAGACCAAGAACACCCCCAAGGTGGTCGGCGGCATCGGGGACGATGCCACCGAGGTGATTGCGGCGATGTACGAGGCCGTGCTCGATGGGGAAGTGTTCCGCGCAAGTTCGCCCGAGGTGGCCGAGATGACGAAAATTCTGGAGAACACCTACCGCAACATCAACATAGGGCTTGTAAACGAACTCGCGATGCTCTGCCACAAGATGAAACTGCCCCTTTGGGAGGTCATTGACGCGGCATCGACCAAGCCCTTCGGTTTCCACCCCTTCTACCCCGGTCCCGGCCTCGGCGGACACTGCATTCCGCTTGACCCCTACTACCTCTCGTGGAAGGCACGTGAATGGGGTTTCCACACCTCTATGATAGAGGCCTCTATGATGGTCAACGACCGCATGCCCGAATGGTGTGCCGACAGGGCGGCGGCCATACTCTCGCGCAGGGGAAAAGCCCTGCTCGGCGCGAAGATTATCGTGCTCGGAGTGGCCTACAAGAACAATGTGGACGACTACAGGGAAAGCCCTGCCCTCAAGGTCATAGACTCCCTGAGCAGCCGCGGAGCCTCAGTTTCCTATTACGACCCCTATATTCCCTCATACAAATACAAGGGCATCGAGCATCACGGCCTCGAAGCGCTGAAAGATGAAGACCTCAGCGGATGCGACCTTGTGCTCATCGCAGCAGCGCACTCCAAAATCGATTATGAGCGTGTCGTCCGGCTCGCCCCCGCCATCTTCGACACCCGCAACGCCACCCGAAGCATCACCGACAAGAGCAAAATAGAGCTTCTGTAAATTTTCATATCTTTGCGCCGTGAAAAAAGCCAGCCATATACTATTGCTTCTGACTCTTCTGATTGCCTTCTCCTGCTCGAGGGAGGGGAAAATCATACCCAAAGGCGAGATGGCTGACATCATTTCCGAGATGTATGTCGTGGACCAGATGGTGAGCCTCGACAAAAGATACAACAACATCGGCGACACCTCAGACATCTATGAGCCCATATTCAACAAATACGGCTACACGGGCGAAGATTACCGCAACTCCGTAAAGCACTACATTGAGAAGCCCGACAAATATATGCAGGTATTCAAGAAGGCAAAGGAAAAACTGGCTGCCCGCCAAAGAGTGCTTCAAGCCCTGATTGACAAGCGCAACAACAGTTTCAAAGGTTGGAGCCTGCTTGATTCCCTGGATGTGCTGACAGGTCCCAAGGCCATACCCAACAATTACTACAGGGCTATGAGCCTTCTGTTTTTCAAGCCCGATTCCGTGGTGCACAACTCTCCCGTATTTGATTCGCTTGCCCGCTATCCGCGAGTGGCCATACAGTTATACAAGGACACCATTTTCGTGGATTCAAGGACTCTGCCCTTCTTCTCCATACACGAAGCCGGCGAAGAAGCCGACACCACGGTTGTCATCAGCGAAGCCGTCAGCGAGCCCATCAGGGAAAGCGTAAAAGAACCCGAGGCCCGGCCTGAAAAGAAATCAGACGGCCCCGGTATCAGAATGAGCAGAAGCGGGATGGAAGACTGAGAGTCTATCTCAATTCAGCGCCCAGTTTGTGCGACAGTGAGCCGAGCACCTTCTTCACTAGAGCCTCCACCGCCTGGTCAGTCAGGGTCTTATCGGGATCCTGGATGGTGATGGACACCGCGTACTGCTTCTTGCCTGCGGGAATCTTGTCACCCTCATACACATCGAAGAGCGTTACCGAACGTATAAGTTTCTTGTCCGTGGCAAGCACGCATTTGCGGACATCTGCGAAGCTCACGCTCTGGTCGAGCAGAAGGGCGAGGTCGCGGTGCACCTCAGGGAAACGGGGCAGTTCGCTGTAGCGCACCTTCTGGCGGGAATACACCTTGAGCACCTCACGCCAGTCGATTTCGGCGGCGAACACGGGCACCTTGATGCCGAATCCCTTGAGTATGGGAGCGGCGATGGCGCCCATACGGGCTATTACTTTCGCCCCCATCCTGTACTCCACCCCTTCCGCAAAGATGTCCGAAGGAGCGCTCTCGTACTCGAGATTGTACAGGTCTATGCCGAAACGGCGCAGCAGCATCTCCACATAGCCTTTCAGGGCGAAGAAATGGCCCACACCGGTGAGGTTTCTCCACAACTGGGTGCCTTTTCCGACGATGAACATAGCCAAACTCTGGTGTTCGCTATAACTGCGCAGCTCGCCTACGGGATTTTCCGATTCTGCGGCGGGTTTGAAGCTGTAGACATTGCCGAGCTCGAACAGTTTAAGACTCGGGCACTGGCGGTTGAGATTATAGGCGACAACCTCCAGACCGCTGAAAATCAAGGTCTGGCGCATCGCATTCAGGTCGGAGCTCAGGGGATTGATCACTATAGGCAGATTCTCGCGGGGGAAGGTCTTGAGGCCCTCGTAGTAATCGGCCTTGGTCAGGGAGTTGTTCATACACTCCATGAAGCCGTTGGCGGCAAGCAGGTCGCAGGCCTTCACCGTCACTGTCTCAGGGTCGGGCTTGGGGCTGTTGTTGTAGGAAGAACGCACCTGCAGGGGCAGTTCTATGTTGTTGTAGCCGTAGATTCTCAGCACTTCCTCCACCACGTCGCATTCGCGCGTCACATCCACATAGCGTCCGGGAACAAGCACGACAGCACCGCTTTCGCTGCGGGAGACGAACTCGTAGCCGAGGCAGTCCAGAATGCAGCAGATGGCTTCGGAGCCGATTTTCTTGCCGATAAGGGCTTCCATACGGGCGAAGTCAAGCTCCACGCAGGCCTTGCTGACAGGCCGGGGATATGATTCCCTGACACTTCCCACGACCTTGGCCCCGCTCAGGCTGCAGATGAGTTCCACCGCACGGGCCGCCACATCGGGTACAATGGCGGGATCCACACCCCTCTCGTAACGGAAGGAGGCGTCAGTTTTTATGCCGTGGCGTTTTGAGGTCTTGCGCACATATACGGGGTTGAAGTTGGCAATCTCGAGGAACACGCCCGTGGTGGAGTCTGTGATGCCCGAATCCAGGCCGCCGAACACACCTGCGATGCACATAGGCTCCTGCGCATTGCAAATCATAAGGTCGGAAGCGCACATCGTATGCTCCACTCCGTCAAGAGTCACGAACTTCTCCCCATCAGCGGCGGTACGGACCACCACCTTGCCGCCTTTCACTTTTGCAAGGTCAAAGGCATGGAGAGGCTGTCCCCACTCCATCAGAATATAATTCGTGATGTCCACAATATTGTTTATCGGCCTGAGTCCGACAGTGGTCAGACGCTTGGCAAGCCACTCGGGTGAAGGCCCCACCTTCACATCTGTCAGGGTCACGCCCATATAACGGGGAGCCCCCTCGACGCACTGCACATCCACGGCTATGCTCTCGCCTTCGGCGGCGGTCAGGGGCGCAGCCACGGGAAGGCTCAACTCACCGCCCTTGCCGTTGTAACGCAGCCAGGCGCTCAGGTCACGTGCCACACCAATATGGCAGGCTCCGTCCACCCTGTTGGGCGTAAGGCCTATGGTGAAGATGGTGTCCTCCTCCAGGCCCAGATATTCCTTGGCTGGCGTGCCCACCACAGCATCCTCGGGAAGCACCATAATGCCGTCGTGTGAGGAGCCTATGCCAAGTTCATCCTCAGCGCATATCATTCCGCAGGACTCTTCGCCGCGTATCTTGCTTTTTTTGATAGTGAAATCCGTACCGTCCGGAGTGGGAAGAGAAGTGCCTACCGTGGCAAGCAGAACCTTCTGGCCGGCTGCCACATTGGGGGCGCCGCACACCACCTGGATGGGATCCCCGCTGCCGGTATCCACCTTGGTGATATGCAGATGGTCGCTGTTGGGATGTTCCACGCACTCGAGCACCTTGGCCACCACCACACCTTTCAGCCCTCCGGGGATGCTCTCCACTGTGCGCATATCCTCAACCTCCAGTCCTATGTCCGTCAATACCTGACCAAGGGCCTCAGGCTCAAGGTCGAACTTCACATACTCTTTTAACCAATTGTAAGAAATTTCCATATCGCGAATTATTTTTTGTCAAACAATGAATCTATGAAGGCCTTTTTGTCGAATATCTGAAGGTCCTCAATTTTTTCTCCCACTCCGATAAACTTCACGGGGATGCGGAACTGGTCGGCTATGCCGAGCACCACACCGCCCTTTGCAGTACCGTCAAGCTTGGTGACCGCCATCGCGGTGACCTGCGTGGCCTTTGTGAACTCCTTGGCTTGCTGGAAGGCATTCTGGCCCGTGGAGCCGTCAAGCACAAGCAGAACCTCGTGAGGGCCGTCCGGAACCACCTTGGCAATCACATTGCGGATTTTGGTAAGTTCGTTCATCAGGCCAATCTTGTTGTGAAGGCGTCCCGCAGTGTCTATCAGCACCACATCTATGCCCTGGGCCACGGCCGAACTGACGGTGTCGTAGGCAACGGAAGCGGGATCGGCGCCCATCTGCTGCTTCACTATGGGCACACCCGCCCTCTCGCTCCAGATGCAAAGCTGCTCCACGGCGGCGGCCCTGAAGGTGTCTGCGGCTCCGAGCATCACGCTCTTGCCGGAAGCCTTCAGTCTGGCGGCTATCTTGCCTATGGTCGTGGTCTTACCCACTCCATTGACTCCGACAACAAGAATCACATAGGGTTTCTTTGAAAAGTCGAAAGGCTCGGCGCCTTCGGCGTTGGCGTTCAGCAGAGAGGACATTTCCTCCCTGAGGATGCTGTCCAGCTCCTTGGCGTTCATATATTTGTCACGCGCCACCCTTTCCTGTAGCATATCTATTATCTTCAGGGTGGTGTCCACACCTATATCCGAAGCCACAAGGGCATCCTCAAGCTCGTCCAGAACCGAGTCGTCCACGGTGCTGCGGCCGGCCACCGCACGGCCTATCCTCTCGAAGAAGCCTCTGCGGGTTTTCTCAAGCCCCTGGTCAAGGGCTGCCTTTTCCCCGTCTCCGGCCTGAGTGGCCTCATCGTTTTTCTTTTTTGAAAAAAACCACATAATTTTTCTGCTATAACTCGCAAATATACACAAAAAAAGGCTGCAAGAGTGTTCTCCCGCAACCTTTTTATAGTCAGGTACGAAAACTATTTGTTCTGGAAGTATTCCTTGGTTTTCTCAGTGGCTACGAAGTCCTCTTTGAAAACATAGGCACCTGTGCGCTCGGATTTCTCCATGCGGATGCATTTAACAAGGTTCCTTTTGGCAGCACGGTCGCCGCTGAAGGTTGCAACTGCTTTCTTTGCCATAGTATCTTAACTTTAAGTTATTTGATCTCTTTGTGAACGGTCACGCGGCGGAGGTAAGGATTGTATTTCTTACGCTCGAGACGCTCGGTGGTGTTCTTTTTATTCTTTGTGGTGATGTAGCGGGAGATGCCTGCCACACCTGAGTCTTTCTGCTCGGTGCATTCGAGGATGACCTGGACTCTGTTGCCTTTTGCTTTCTTTGCCATAATTGTAGCCTCCTATTAATAAATGTCGATGAGACCTTTGGTCTGTGCTGACTTGAGGGCAGCCTCCAGACCGTTCTTGTTAATAGTCCTCATGCCGGCGGCTGAGACTTTCAAAGTCACGAATCTCTCCTCGCTCTCAAGCCAAAATCTCTTGGTCTTGAGGTTGGGGGCGAACTCGCGTTTGGTGCGACGCTTTGAGTGGGAAACATTGTTTCCAATCACCCTTTTCTTTCCTGTAATTTGACAAACACGTGCCATTGCTTTACTGTTTTATTATTATTAATATTATTTGTCCAAACTTCTCACCGTATGGAATGACCTGCGCAGGTCCTTTGCCAGCCACACGAAGACGGGAGTGCCGACTATGTGGTCTTCGGGAACGAATCCCCAGTATCTGGAATCAAGAGAATTGTGACGGTTGTCACCCATCATCCAGTAGTAGTCCTGAGCGAAGGTGTAGCAGTCCGTTTCCGTGCCGTCTATCACAATCTTTCCATCCCTCACTTCGAGAGAATGGCCTTCATAGACTGAGATAATCCGGCTGTAAAGAGGGAGATTGCTCTCGTCAAGTTTCACGCTCGCGCCCTTTGCGGGGACATAGACAGGACCGTAATAGTCTCTGGTCCAGCCCATATCGACATAAGGGAAGAGGCGGCCTTCGGGCTCGTCGGCCGGATAGGTATCCAAGGCCTGCGTGAGTTGTATGCCCTTGTGTTTCTTCTCGGGAATGCCGTTTACCACCACGCGGCCGTCCACCACTTCAAGAGTGTCGCCTGCTACGGCAACGCATCTTTTCACATAGTGTTCCTTCTTGTCGTTGGGACGGACGATGATTGGACCGTAAGCCTCAACGGCCTTCTTGCGTCCGAGATAGCGGCAGGCCCAGTAGTAATCCTCTGAGGGAATCTGGCTGAGGACGGTGTCGCCGTCGGGGAAATTGAAGACCACTATATCCTCCCTTCTCACATCCCTGAAACCGGCCAGACGGCGGTATGGTTTGCAGATAAGGTCGGAATAGGACTTTCTTCCGAATATCATATTGTGGACAAAAGGCATACTCAAGGGACGCTCGGGCAACTTGGGGCCGTATGCGAGCTTGCTGACAAAAAGATGGTCGCCAACCTTCAAGGTCTTTTCCATAGAAGGCGTGGGGATTTTGTAGGACTGGATGAAGAAGATATTGATGAAGGTCACCACAATCACGGCGAAAATCAAGGCATCGAGCCAGTCAAGCCAGGCGTTGTGTTTTTCCCCCTCTTTGTATTCCTTCTTCCAGAAGGCCCACTTGACTTTGCGGGTGATGTACAGGTCAAACACTACGATAAGACCAAGGAGCCACCACCACGAACCGAGCCATATCACCCAAAGGGTGTAGAGCACGGCCCAAAAGCCGAATTTAAACCATCTGTTTTTCAGAAAGGAGAGCACTGCTTTTTCCTTTTTGGTGAGTCAAAGAACTGTTGTTATTGGATTATTGGGGCTTTACTGAATTGATCAGAGCCTCAAAAGCTGCGGGGTTGTTCAAGGCAAGGTCAGCAAGCACTTTGCGGTTCAGGCCCACATTCTGCTTTGCGAGCAGGCCGATGAACTTGCTGTAGCTGAGACCATACTGACGGGCAGCTGCGTTGATACGCATAATCCACAATGAGCGGAAATTGCCTTTTTTCTGTTTGCGATCGCGGTATGCATAGCCCAAACCTTTTTCATAGGTATTCTTGGCTACGGTCCAGACGTTTTTTCTGGCAAGGAAATTACCACGGGTTTCCTTAAGGATTCTTTTGCGGCGAGCTCTAGAGGCTACCGAATTTACCGATCTTGGCATACTTCACTTTTTTGATTTTAAGAATGTCAGCGCTCTCCACTTGAGAGACTTATTCCGCTGTGCATTCAGTTAAACAATAATTGATTGATTAAATGACGGCAATCATTTCCTTAACCCTTGCAACATCGCACTTGTCCATAATGGCGGTCTTGCCAAGGTTGCGTTTACGCTTTGTCGTCTTCTTGGTGAGAATGTGGCTCTTGTAAGCGTGTCTTCTCTTGACTTTACCTGTCCCGGTAAGCACGAAGCGCTTTTTGGCACCGGAATTGGTTTTCAATTTTGGCATTGTTCTAAATATTAATTGGTTAAACTTATTTTGAGTTTGTACTCACTTCCTATTGTTTTTTCTTTGCGGGGGCGAGCATCATTATCATCCTCTTGCCCTCAAGTTTCGGCATCTGCTCGGCCTTTCCCCACTCTTCCAGCTCGACAGCGAACCTCAGCAGCAGTTTCTCTCCCTGCTCGGAGAACAGGATGGACCTGCCCCGGAAGAACACGTAAGCCTTCACCTTCGAACCCTCTTCAAGGAAGCCCTTGGCATGCTTGAGTTTGAACTGGAAATCGTGCTCGTCGGTATTGGGCCCGAAACGGATTTCCTTTATCACCACCTTGCTGGCATTGGACTTCATCTCCTTTGCCTTCTTTTTCTGCTGATACACATACTTCTGGTAGTCGAGTATCTTGCAGACAGGAGGATCCGACTTGTCTGAAATCAGGACAAGGTCCAGTTCCAGGGCCTCGGCTTTCTTCACAGCTTCTGCCAAAGGGAAGATTCCCGGCTGGTCAATATTCTCCCCTACAAGGCGTACCTGAGGATAGCCCACCTCATAGTTAATCTTGGGGCCATCCCCGCTTGACTGGCGCTGGCGATGGTCCGCTGCGGCTGCGTGATTGGCACGGGCCTGATAGTTTGGCATCTGTATGCTCCCCATGGGGCGCTTTTTCTTAGGTGCTGCGATAATGAAATCCTCCTATTGCTTTAAATGTTTTTAGCGCGCAAATATCGTAATTATTAGGCAATCCGCAAACTTTTTTTGAAAAAAAGCCCTACATTTGCAGGCACTTATGGATATCTCTATCGTCATATCGCTCTACAACGAGCAGGAATCGCTTCGGGAACTGGTCTCCTGGATTCATACAAGCATAGAAAAAAGCGCTGTCCTGAAGGACAAAAGCTATGAACTTCTCTTCATAGATGACGGCTCCACGGACGGATCCTGGGACATCATCTCCGAAATGGCCGCAGAGGACAAAAGCATAAGGGCCATCCGCTTCAGGCGCAATTACGGCAAGAGTGCCGCCCTGCAATGCGGTTTTCAGGCTGCGCAAGGGGATGTGGTGTTCACTATGGACGCGGACCTGCAGGACTCCCCCGAGGAACTCGAAGGACTCTACACTATGCTCAAGGAACAGAATCTGGACATAGTCTCAGGCTGGAAGAAGGTGCGTTATGACAACAAACTGACCAAAAACCTCCCTTCCAAACTCTACAACTGGACGGCACGCAAGGTCACGGGCATTCCCCTCCACGATATGAACTGCGGCCTCAAATGCTACAGGGGCGAGGTGGTCAAAAATATAGAGGTCTATTCGGATATGCACCGCTACATACCCTATATAGCGAAAAACGCGGGCTATTCACGCATTGCGGAAAAGCCCGTGATACATCAGAAGAGGAAATACGGCGAGAGCAAGTTCGGCGTGAGCCGCTTCTTCAACGGTTTCCTGGATCTGCAGACCCTGTGGTTCCTCCAGAAATTCGGCAAGAAGCCCATGCACATCTTCGGTGTTCTGGGCATCTTCTCCTTCCTTGCCGGTTTCGTGATAGCGGTATGGCTGATTGTAAGGAAACTCGTAGCCCAGAGCGGCGGTCTCAGATACAGGG
>JABUTN010000004.1:92336-134444 GCA_021443665.1 Bacteroidales bacterium
CTGTTCTATCTGGCTCTCGTTGCCCTTGTGATTGGAGTGATGCTGTTCCTGTGCGGGTTCCTCGCCGAACTGATTTCACGGCAGAGTCCCACACGGAACGAATACGGAATCAAGGAGCGTATCTGAAACTTACATTCCGCTGAGTTCATCCTCAGTGGTCTTGGAGCCTTTGCCGACCACCTTCTCTGCCACGCTCTTGAAAGTGGAAACCACTGACTTTGAAGCGGGCTTCGGGGTATTGGACTGCAGGCACTCTATAGTCTCCTTTACAGGGAATTCCTTTTCAGTGAGTTGTTTGAACTTTTCGCCGTCTATCATCTCGCAGGTGCCGTTGAACTGTGTGCCCACATCGATTCCGAGACGATGGGTGTGGAGAGTTCCGTCCAAAGATGAAATGGCCTTGAGGTTGATGATGTCCTGAACATAGATATCGCCGGAAATCTTGCCCCATACGTCACAAGTCTGGCAGGCGATTTTTCCGCTTACGTATGCGTTCTCGCCTACGACCAGTTTGCCATTGGTGTAAAGTTTGCCCTCCACCTGACCGTCAACCCTGATGTCGGAGATGGATGTGATATCACCTGTGATGGAGGTGCCGCGGGAAATCCTGCATATTTCATTTACCTGTGTTGATTCAATTGCCATAATAGTAAAATTTTAAAGGTTATCAATTATCTGGCGGGCGGCCTCGCTGACCGACTCGCTCATTGTGGGATGGGGGCTGACCGCCCAGGCGAGAGTATCTACAGTCGCGCCTGCGGCTCTTGCGGCCACTATCCCCGCTATTATTTCAGTAACATTGTCACCCACCAGGTGAGCTCCGAGTATCCTGCGGGTGGATGCATCGACTATCAGTTTCACGAAACCGTCCTTCTGCCCTGCGGCCACAGCCTTGCCGGACGAGAGGAAGTACACCTTGCCCACCCTGTAATCGATTCCGGCCTCCTTGGCAGCCCTTTCCGTCATTCCGACCGAAGCCACCTCAGGACTGATGTAGGTGCAGCCGGGGATGTTGCCGTAATCAACGGGAGCGACTTCCGCACCCGCTATATGACGCACGCAGCAAATGGCCTCAGCCGAGCTTACGTGGGCCAGGGCCGGACCCGGCACTATGTCTCCTATGGCATAGACTCCGGGGACAGAACTGCGATACCACTCATCCACCTTGACCTTGCCCCTGACAAGTTCCACACCAATCTCTTCAAGTCCTATCATATCGGTATTGGGCTTCACTCCGGCGGCTGAAAGCACAATTTCGGCCTCCACGGTTTCAAGTCCCTTCTTGGTCTGCACGCTCAGCACGCAAGCCTCGCCCGAGATGTCCACACTCTGCACTCCCGCGCTCGTCATCACCTTGATGCCCATCTTGCGCATCGCACGGCTGACAGCAGCGCTTGTGTCATCATCCTCCACGGGAAGGACGCGGTCCACATACTCAATGAGGGTGACCTCGCTGCCCATAGAGCGGTAGAAGAAGGCGAACTCGCTGCCTATGGCCCCGGAACCGATAATAGCTATGCTGGCAGGAATGCGCCGGGGCATAAGGGCCTGATAATAGCAGATTATCTTCTCCCCGTCGATGGGGGCGAAGGGCAGGGCGTTGGGACGCGAACCGGTGGCGACTATGATATGCTCCGCGTGAATGCGCTCCACGGAACCGTCGGCCGCACTTGTCACTTTCACCACGCCTTCACCCTCAAGGAAGCCCTCTCCGTAAATGATTTCCACACCGGCCTTGGTCAGGAGGTGCTCCACTCCCTTTGAGAGTTGCCCGCTGACAGCGCGGCTTCGGGCCACGATTGCCTCGATGTCGGGCTTCACCTCTGAAGCGCTGAATCCGTACTCGGAGGCAGACTGGGCGTAATGCAGGGCCTGCGCACTCTTGAGTAGGGCCTTCGTGGGAATGCAGCCCCAGTTAAGGCAGATGCCTCCCAGTTGCGAACGCTCCACCACGGCAACGGGACCGTCCAGAAGTCTTGCCGCCTGTTCCGCGGCGACATAGCCTCCAGGGCCCGCACCTATGACTATCAATTTATAATCTTTCATACTACAAGTCTTTTCCGTGACAATTCTTGAACTTCTTGCCCGAACCGCAGGGGCAGGGGTCGTTGCGTCCCACCTTCTTCTCCACGCGGATCGGCGCATTGCTCTTCGGCTCGCCCGAATTGGTCACCAGATCGGTGCGCGAAGTGCGCATCTGGCTCATATCGGCCCGCCTGCGCTCGGTCACCTGGGAGGGAGCGTGCTCCGCATCGTTGGCCCTCAGAGGGATATAGCAGCGGTAGAGGAAACTGAGCACATCGCGTGTCACCTTCTCTATCACGCCCTGGAAGAGTTCGAAACTCTCGAACTTGTAAATCAATAGAGGATCCTTCTGCTCGTAGCTTGCGTTCTGGACTGACTGCTTCAGTTCGTCCATCTCGCGCAGATGCTCCATCCAGTAGTGATCAATCTGGGCGAGGGTGATGGTCTTGCTCACGGCACGCACGAACTCTTTGCCGGAAGTTTCATAGGCCTTCTTGAGGTTGAACACCACACCCATAGGCGCGGGCTGTCCGTTCACCTGCCTGATGCCGTCCCAGATAGGGAACACAAGTCTCTCGCGGAATGCGCCCTGTGTTTCGTAGAGATGTTTCAGTATGGGCCAGGCCTGCTGGCGCAGAATCTCCCCGTGGCGCTCGAACTCCTCTTTGAGTTTGTTGCTCAGGGCATCGGCAATCTCGCTCTGACGCGCATTCCTGTACCACTTGGCATCAAAGGCGGGATCCACCGACAGGGTGGTCATTACCTCTGTGCGGAACTCCTCGTAGCCGAGTCCCTTGGACTGCTCGCCGAGAGTCTCGCTGAAGTCGCACACCATATTATATACATCAATGTCAATCTTGTCTCCATAGAGGGCGTTGCGGCGCTTGTTGTAGATCACGTCACGCTGGGAGTTCATCACATCGTCATACTCGATCAGTCGCTTGCGGACTCCGAAGGCATTCTCCTCGACCTTGCGCTGTGCCTTCTCTATGCTATTGGAAAGCATCTTGTGCTGGAGGGACTCTCCCTCTTCCAGGCCCATACGGTCAACAAGGCCGGCAATGCGTTCCGAACCGAACTTGCGCATAAGGTCGTCCTCGAGGCTGATAAAGAAGATTGAGGAACCAGGGTCTCCCTGACGACCGGCACGACCGCGCAGCTGGCGGTCCACACGGCGGCTGTCGTGGCGTTCCGTGCCTATGATGGCCAGACCGCCCGCCTCCTTCACACCGGGGCCGAGTTTGATGTCGGTACCACGGCCCGCCATATTGGTGGCGATGGTCACCGTACCCGCCAGACCCGCATTGGCGACCACTTCCGCCTCGTGGGCGTGGTTCTTGGCATTAAGGACATTGTGCTTGATGCCGCGAATCTTGAGCATACGACTCAGCAGTTCTGAAATCTCAACCGATGTGGTACCCACAAGCACGGGGCGTCCCGCAGCCGTAAGTTCCACCACGAGATTTATGACGGCGTTGTATTTCTCTTTCTTTGTCTTGTAAATCAGGTCGTTCTGGTCGTCACGCAGCACGGGGCGGTTGGTCGGGATGACCACCACATCGAGTTTGTAGATCTGCCAGAACTCTCCCGCTTCCGTTTCGGCCGTACCCGTCATACCGGCGAGTTTGTGGTACATACGGAAATAGTTCTGCAGGGTGATGGTGGCAAAGGTCTGGGTTGCGGCCTCCACCTTCACGTTCTCCTTCGCCTCCACTGCCTGGTGCAGTCCGTCGCTCCAGCGGCGGCCCTCCATTATACGGCCCGTCTGTTCGTCCACAATCTTCACCTTGCCGTCCATCAGCACATAGTCCACATCCCTTTCGAACATCGCGTAGGCCTTGAGCAACTGGGTGGTCGTATGCACCCTCTCGCTCTTGAGGGCGTAGTCGGTCAGAAGGGCATCCTTTTCCTTGGCAAGATTCTCAGGGTCGAGCTGTTTCTTTTCCAGTTCGGCTATCTCGCTGCCGATGTCGGGAAGCACGAAGAACTTGTCGTCACCGACCATTCCGGCCATGAAGTCGTTGCCCTTGTCCGTCATTTCCACACTGCGGGTAACCTCCTCTATCACGAAGTAGAGTTCGTCCGTGATAATGTGCATCTGCCTGTTGTTGTCCTGCATATAGAAGTTCTCCGTCTTCTGCAGCAGCTGCTTGATGCCCTGCTCGCTGAGGAACTTGATCAGAGGCTGGTACTTGGGCAGACCCTTGTGGGCTCTGAGCAGGGCCTTTCCGCCTTCAGTCTCGTCGCCTTCGGCAATCAGACGGCGGGCGTCGCTCAGGTATTTGATGACAAGCTGACGCTGGGCGGAATAAATCTTCTCTATATAGGGCTTGTACTGGTCGAACTGCTGGTCATCGCCTTTCGGCACGGGACCGGAGATGATCAGAGGGGTACGGGCATCGTCAATCAGCACGGAATCGACCTCATCGACTATGGCGTAGTGGTGCTTGCGCTGCACGAGGTCTTCGACACTGACGGCCATATTGTCACGAAGATAGTCGAAACCGAACTCGTTGTTCGTACCGAAAGTGATGTCCGCCCTGTAGGCCTTCTTGCGGGCCTCGGTGCTGGGCTGGTGTTTGTCGATGCAGTCAACCCTCAGGCCGTGGAACATATACATGGGGCCCATCCACTCACTGTCTCGTTTGGAGAGGTAGTCGTTGACCGTCACCACGTGCACGCCCTTGCCGGCGAGGGCATTGAGGAAGACAGGAAGAGTCGCCACGAGGGTCTTACCCTCACCGGTGGCCATCTCCGCAATCTTGCCCTTGTGGAGCACGATGCCGCCTATGAGCTGCACATCGTAGTGCACCATGTCCCAGGTGGTGGGGTTGCCGCCCGCCATCCAGGTGTGTTTCCAAACGGCGGTGTCGCCCTCGATGTTCACGAAATCGTGCGAGGCGGCGAACTCGCGGTCCATCTCGGAGGCCTTGACACGGATTTCCTCGTTCTCCTTGAAACGGCGGGCCGTGGACTTCATTATGGCGAAGGCCTCGGGCAGAATCTCATCGAGCACCGTCTCTATGGTCTCGTCTATGCGTTTGGTGAGTTTGTCAATCTCAGTGGCGATGGATTCCTTCTCGGATGCTTTGATTTCGGGGTCTTCCAACTGGGCCTTCAGGGCTGCGCTGCGCTCCTCATCCTCCCTGGTGCGGTCCCAAATCCGCTGCCTGAGTGCAGCCGAATGTTCACGCAACTGGTCATCGCTGAGGATGTCTATCTTCTCGTATTCCGCCAGCACTTTCTTGAGCACCGGCGTCACTTCCTTCATATCTTTTTCAGCCTTGGAGCCGAAAAAGAACTTCAACATATTTGTAAATGTTCCCATCTTTGTTTGCTCTTATAAATATATAGTAACTTGCAAAGATAAGACTTTTCCGTCAAAACGACAAATTACAGCCTTCGAACTCCGTGGGGCCGGTCAGGACAATGCAGGTATAGGCAGCCCCCGGGCAGGCGGGAGCGCAGAAAGACACGCTCAGAATGTCATTCACGGAGTGCAGATCATATTGAAGCCTTTCGGAACTTCGTTTCATCAGGGCGAGATGATGGGCGGCCAGGGCGCTTGCCACGATGCCGGTGCCGCAGGCAAGGGTCTCCCCCTCTACCCCCTTCTCGAAGGTGCGCACCCATATCTGTCCGTCAATCACCTTTATGAAGTCCACATTGGTGCCCTTGGGGGCGAAACGGGGGTGGCGGCGCAGGGCCGGAGCCACGTCTTCAATATCCAGATCCTTCAGGGGCAGGTCATCGGGCATTACCACAACCAGATGCGGGCAGCCCGTATTCAGGGACACGGCGGCCGTTCCCCAGGGAGAGATGCCGGCACAGTCCTCGATGGAGGCGACATCACTCATAGAGATGCTCACGAGTTTGTGACGGGCATCCCTGTCAGCGCTGAGAATCTTCGCGTGATGGGGACCGTCGGGACCCATAAAGCTGAATTCCTTGTCACAAAGCCCCAGACGCTGGGCCAGATCGGCGAAACAGCGCCCTCCGTTGCCGCACATCAAGCCTTCCGAACTGCCGTCAGGATTGTAGAAGAGCATTCTGAAGCCCTCTTCCGGGGAGCCGCAGAGCACCATCAGCCCGTCCGTCCCGTGACGGGAGCAAAGTTCCACAATCTTCTCCACTTCCACAGGGGCATCCCCCTCGCGGAAAATCAGGAAGCGGTTGCCCGCACCATTGTACATGTATCCGGCCATCTGTCGTATATCTCTGAGCAAGAACACACAAAGATATAATAAATATGTTTATATTTGCAGTTTGAACTCTTTTGAAACAAAGAAATAAAAACACAATAGTAAAATTATGAAACTGACACGACTGAGTCTGTACCTTGTTGCAGCAGCCGCCATTGCCTCCTCCTGTGGCAATGAGGAACCCGCGAAAATCGAAATCAACTACCCTGTGATGACCATCAAGGACACGACAGTGGTGATTCCCACCACCATCAATGCCACCCTTACCGGCCGTCAGGATATTGCCATCATCCCCCAGGTGAGCGGATTCCTTGAGGAGTTGTGCGTAAAGGAAGGAGAAAAGGTCAAGAAAGGCCAACTCCTCTTCGTCCTTGACCAAACCAAACTGAAGGCAGCCCTCGATGTGGCATATTCAAATGTGGAGGCAGCCAAGGCGTCCGTGGCCACCGAAGAGCTGAACGTGAAATCCAGAAAGCAGCTTTTCGAGGAGGACATCATCTCCGAATACGAGCTCAAGATGGCCGAGAACAAACTCCTGGCAGCCAAGGCAAGCCTTGAGCAGGCATACGCCCAGGTGACCACAGCCAAGACCGACCTTTCATTCTCAGAGCTCAGGGCACCCAGCGACGGAGTCGTGGGTTCAATCACCTACCGCCAGGGCGCACTGGTAAGCCCTTCCATCGAGAAACCTATGACCTATGTGTCAGACAACTCGCAGATGTACGCCTATTTCGCTATGACTGAGGCAAAACTGCTCAGTTTCTACGAAATGTTCGGAACAGACAACGACCATCTCATCAGCCTCCTCCCCCCCATCGAACTGCTGATGGCCAACGGCAAGAAATACGAGCTCCAGGGCAAGGTGGAGAGCATCTCCGGTGTCATCGACCCCCTTACCGGCACCACCAGTGTCCGTTCAGTGTTCGACAACCCCGACAGAATCCTGCGCAGTGGCGGCGCCTGCCGCGTGCAGTTGCCCGTGACCTACGACAACGCCGTGGTCATTCCCCTCTCAGCCACCTACGACATCCAGAACAAGCACTTTGTATATACCATCGTTGACGGCAAGGCCAAGGCCCGCGAGGTGACCATCGAGAACCTCGGAGACGGCAGAAACTGCGTGGTGCACAGCGGTCTCAAAGCCGGTGAGCGCATTGTTTCCGACGGAGCCGGCCTGGTGAAGGAAGGCGAGCAGATCGACCAAGTTTCAATAGACCTCAACTAATCAGACAAGGCGATGAACATTAAAGAATTAGCAACCAAACCGGTATTCGCGTCCGTCATCAGCATATTCATCGTGCTGGTCGGATTGATCTGCCTGTTGGGACTTCCTGTTGAGAAATACCCCGACATTGCCCCTCCTACCGTACAGATAGCCACAACCTACTCCGGTGCAAGCGCCGACGCCATCCAGAAATCCGTGGTGATGCCCATTGAGGAACAGGTCAACGGTGTGGACAATATGATGTACATAACATCATCCTCTTCCAACTCCGGAGATGTGGAAATCCTCGTATATTTCGAGCAGGGAACCGACCCCGATATGGCTGCCGTAAACGTGCAGAACCGTGTCAGCCAGATTCAGGGCATACTCCCCGCTGAAGTCACCAAGATGGGTGTGGTTGTGAGCAAACGCCAGCCCTCGATGCTCCGCGTGTTCGGCGTATGCAGCCCGAACGGCACCTACGATGAGGAATTCCTCAGCAACTACGCGCAAATCAACATCAAGCCCGAAATCCAGCGTATCCACGGTGTGGGCACGGTAGTGTGCTTCTCCGGTTCCTACGCGATGTGCGTCTGGCTGGATCCCTCAAAGATGGCCTCCCACAACCTCATTCCCGAGGACATAGCGGGCCTGCTGGCCGACCAGAACATCGAGGCGCCCATCGGTATTCTCGGTGAGAACTCCCGGCAGATTTTCCAGACCACGATGAAATACCGCGGCCGCCACATCACCGAGGAAGAGTTTGAAAATCTGGTGATCAGCACCCTCCCCGATGGAGGCGAACTCCGCCTGAAGGATGTGGCCACCCTGGAACTCGGTTTGGACAAATATGCCTGGAAAGCCGGTCTTGACGGCGCACCCGGTGCAGGTCTCGCCATTTATCAAATTGCCGGCTCCAATGCCACCGACATCAACAACGAGATTGACGCGCTCTTCGAGAAGATGAAATCAACGCTTCCCAACGACGTCGAGATCATCACTCTCGAGAACGGAAACGACTTCCTCTTCGCATCCATCGATTCTGTGGTGGAGACCCTCGTCATAGCCATCATCCTCGTGGTGCTGGTGGTACTCTTCTTCCTCCAGGACATCAGAGCCACTCTGATTCCGTCCATCAGCATCATAGTGTCACTGGTAGGCACATTCGCCTTCCTGCAGGTGGCGGGATTCTCCATCAACCTGCTGACGCTCTTCTCCCTCGTGCTTGTGATTGGTACTGTGGTGGATGACACGATTGTGGTGGTCGAGGCTGTGCAGGAGCGTTTTGACCACGGCTACAAGGACGGCAAGACCGCAACCCTCGACGCCGTTGACGGCCTCATCAATGCCCTCTTCACCACGACCCTCGTGTTCATGATGGTGTTCATCCCCGTTTCCTTTATGGGCGGCACGACCGGTATCTTCTACAGGCAGTTCGGTCTTACGATGGCCGTTGCCGTGGGCATTTCCCTCCTCTGCGCCATTTCACTCGCCCCCGCCCTCTGCGCAATCCTGATGAACCCTCTTGACGGCACCGGATTCAGCGGCTGGCTCAAGCGCATCTACGACAAGTTCTACAACTGGCTCCTTGCAAAATACGCCGTAGTGGTGAAGTTCTTCATCCAGAGAGTTCCCATCGTGGCGGTCATCATCATCCTCAGTCTGGCAGCCCTGTTCTGGATTATGTCCACCACAAAAACAGGTATGGTGCCCGAGGAGGACAAGGGCAGCATCTATATAAGTGTCAGCACCCCTGTCGGCACCTCCGTCAAAGAGACCTTCAACATAATGTCGCAGATAGACGCCGAACTGGCCAAGATTCCCGAAGTGGACCACAGGTTGGTGATTTCAGGACAGAGTTTCATCGGCGGTGTCGGTTCCAACCAGGGCATCTGCTTCGTCCGCCTCAAACCCTGGGGCGAGCGTGAAGGCGCGGGCCAGGACGTGAACAGCGTCATCATGAAGATTTACCTTATGACCGCACACATCAAGGCGGCGCAGATTTACTGTATGGCGCCTCCCATGATCGACGGTTACGGTACCGGCAACGGCTTCGAGTTCCACGTTCAGGACCGTCAGGGCGGCCAGATAGCCGACCTCTACAACGTCACCGTGAAATATCTTGAGGAACTCAACAAACGTCCCGAAATCGGTTCGGCGATGACTACCTACGACATCTCATATCCCCAGTATGTCGTCGATGTCGATGCCGCCAAGTGCAAGCGTCAGGGCATCCTTCCCTCAGAGGTGCTTTCCTGCCTTAGCGGATATTACGGAGGCATCTACGCATCCAACTTCAGCCGTTTCGGAAAATCGTATAAGGTGATGGTTCTCGGACGCCCTGACCTCCGTATGGACGAGGAGAGCCTCAACAATGTATATGTCCGCCTCAAAAACGGCGAGATGGCCCCCGCCATCCAGTTCCTGACTCTGACCAAGGTTTACGAGCCTATGCAGCTCAACCGTTTCAACCTCTTCAATTCGATCAGTGTGAACGGACAACCAGCCGACGGCTATTCTTCCGGTCAGGCCATCAAGGCCATCAAGGAAGTCGCGGCCTCCACCCTGCCCCAGGGTTATTCGATTGACTATGCCGGTCTGACAAGGGAGCAGGAGAAGAACGGCAGCGGAAACCTCGGTATGGTGTTCGCAATATGTATCCTGTTCATCTACCTGATTATGTCAGCGCTCTATGAGTCGTTTATGATACCCTTCGCAGTTGTGCTCTCCGTGCCTGTAGGTCTGTTCGGTGCCTTCGTGTTCATCAGAATGTACGGTCTCCAGAACGATATCTACCTCCAGGTGGGTCTGATTATGCTGATCGGTCTGATTTCCAAGACCGCCATCCTGCTGACAGAGTACGCCACCCAGTGCCGCAAGGCAGGTATGACCCTCGCACAGGCCGCATTCTTCAGCGCCAAGATGCGTCTGCGTCCTATCCTTATGACTGTGCTCACAATGATATTCGGTATGATTCCCATGCTTATGGCCACCGGCAGCGGCGCAAACGCGAACAAGACCATCGCGGCCGCCACAATCGGAGGTATGATCTTCGGAACCCTGGCCCTGCTGTTCTTCGTGCCATCGATGTTCATCATCTTCCAGGGCCTTCAGGAGAAACTCAAACCGATTGAGTTCGAGACAAGCGAGGACTCAGTGATCCGTAATGAAGTGGAACGCCTTAAAGCATCAAAAGACAATGAATAAGAAACACATCATCATAATGCTCGCAGCAATCCTGCCCGTTGTGGCCTCCTGCGGCATCACCAAGAAATACCAGAGGGACGAGAACGTCCGCAGTGAAGGACTCTATTCCTTCCTTGAGGACAACAGTCAGTCGCTCGGAAGCCTGAAGGTTTCGGAAGTTTTCACCGACCCTCATCTGCTCGCCCTGATTGACACCCTGCTGCTCAACAACAGTGACATCCAGATTGCGGAGCTCGCTATGGAACAGGCCAAGGTCGGCTACAGCATCGGCAAGGCCAACCTGGCTCCCACCCTGAGTTTTGACCCGAGCGTGGGATACAACACCTCGACAAACTTCAGCTACCAGGTTCCCGTAAGCCTCCAGTGGCAGCTGACCTTCTTCGGAAAGCTCAACACGATGCGCCAGGCTGGGGCTTCCTACAGGATGAGCCAGGACCAGCAACAGGCCGTCACCTCACAGATGGTGGCAACAATGGCCGCAAACTACTACGAGCTCGTGAGCCTTGACGCCGCACTTGCCCTGGCAGACGAGGCCATCAGGCGTTGGGACGAACTTGTGAAGACAATGACAAGCATGAAGGACGCCGGTCTCGGGAATGCCGTTTCCATCGAGCAGACCAAGGGGCAGCGTGCCGACATCGCCGCAACCCGTGAGGAAGTCATCGGTAAAATCTACGCTATGGAAGCAAACATCTGCGCCCTGATGAGGACACCCCATCACCGTATCAAACGCGGCACTATGGCAGAACAGAACTTCCCCGAAATACTCAGCACCGGCGTAAGTATGGAAATTCTGGACCGCCGTCCCGACGTAAGGGTTTCAGAGCGCAATCTCGAGTACTACTACTATGGCCAGAACATCGCCCGCAGCAAGTTCTTCCCCACACTGACCCTCAGTGCGACGGGGCTCTTCAACGGACAGTTCATCGGTGACTTCATCGCAGGCCTGAGCCAGCCCATCTTTGCCGGCTACAAGGTTGCGGGCAACTACAAGATTGCCAAGGCCGACTACGAAAAGGCCAAAATCGAGTATGAGCAGTCGCTCATCAATGCCGGACGCGAGGTGTTCACCTACCTGGGAGCCTGCAACACCTGCCTCGCCAAGAAAGAGCATCGCGTGGTTCAGATCGAGTCCCTTCTCAAGGCCGTGAAATACTCACGTTCCCTGATGATGAACGGCAGCGCCACCTATCTTGAAGTGCTCTATGCCAACCAGGACCTTTTGGGCGCCCAGAACAGCGTCATCAGCGACTGGCTCGAGTTCTCACAGAATCTCGTCTCCCTTTATCTTGCTCTCGGCGGCGGCGCGGAAATACGATAAGCCGCAGCCGAGCAAGGACAAAAAAACTCCCCGGACGAATCCGAGGAGTTTTTTTCATGGAAGAAGCGGCTCTTAGAACCTGTCCTCTGAAGAAACGGTGAGTTTCTTACGGCCATGACGACGGCGGGCTGCAAGTACGCGGCGGCCGTTAGGGGTGCTCATACGCTCGCGGAAACCGTGTTTGTTGCGACGTTTGCGCTGTGAGGGCTGAAATGTACGTTTCATATCTTTTTATTTTTTATTATTTGCTGAAAAACGGACTGCAAAGATAACGCTTTTGCTCAAATCTGCAAATTATCTTCTTACAAAAACCACTTTTTTATCCACAAACTCTTCTTCCTCAAACCATTGGCCTACCGGCTCCACCAGGAAACGACCCCTGTCCATCCTCATTTTCGCGGCGGCGCAGCAGATTTCCTCCTCCAGGTCCCCACCCTTGAGACAGAGCAGACCGTCGCGGCTGCGTCCCTTTATCCAGGGCAGCAAATCTCCCAGGGAGGCCACGGCCCGCGATACCACAAGGTCATAAGTGCCTGTCAGGCTCTCGGCCCTGCCCCATACGGCCTCCACGTTCTCCAGCCCCAAAGACGAGGCCACGGCCTCCACCACTCGAATTTTCTTCGCAATGGAATCACAGAGGGTAAACTTCACATCGGGCAGCATAATGGCAAGAGGGATGCCGGGGAAACCTCCCCCGCAGCCCAGATCCAGCACAGTGGAAGGGGCAAGGGAGTGCGAACGCATGAAGGGGATCAGGGCGAGCGAATGCAGCACGTGCCTCAGATAGAGAGAATCTATATCCTTGCGTGACACCACATTTATCTTCTGATTCCAGTCCCTATAGAGAGGCTCCAGCGCCCTGAAGCGTTCAATCTGCAGGGACGACAGGTCGGGAAAATATTTCAGCAGCTGCTCCATCACTTCATCCTCTCTATTATCAAGGCCTTTGCCCTGGCAATTCTGGTGCGCACGGTATTGAGCGGCAGACCCGTAGCCTCAGCAATCTCCTGATAGGGATAGCACTGGATGATACGCATCTCGGCCACGGTGCGGTAATTTTCCGGAAGTTCGCGCACCACCCTGTACAACTGCGCGTAGGTCTGTTCCTGTATCAGGCTCTCCTCAGGCGAGTCCACCTTTTCCATAGCGTCCTCATCCACCAGGGTTTCCTGAAGCTGGTCCACCTTGAAGCTTGCAAAGGAAGCGATGCGGCGGAAATGGTCCAGGGTGGCATGGCGTGCGATTGAGAACAGCCAGGTATTGAAGGAATAGCGCGGGTCATAGGAATCTATCGCCAGATAGGCCCTCTGCAGGCTTTCCTGGCAAATATCCTCGGCATCCTGTGAGGAAATCCCGAACTGGGTGACGAGATATCCTATCAGGGGCGCACGGTAGCGCGTGATCAGTTCGTTGAGTTCTTTGGTATCCATAGGCTAATGGGCATCCAGCCAGTTTGAGCCGCAATCCACCTCCACCGTAAGCGGCACAGGCAGTGACACGACATTTTCCATTTCCCTCTTCACAAGGGCGACAAGAACCTCCAACTCCTCCTCAGGCACATCGAACACAAGTTCATCGTGCACCTGCAGTATCATCCGGGACTTGAGTCCTCCGCTTCGCAGCGCCTTATCGACCCTCACCATCGCAATCTTGATGATGTCGGCCGCCGAACCCTGAATAGGGGCGTTTATGGCATTCCTCTCGGCCACGCTCCGCACCGTCTTGTTGGAAGAGTTTATCATAGGCAGATAGCGGCGGCGGTGGAACATCGTCTCCACCCAGCCATCCTTCCGCGCCTGCTCGAGAACTCCGTCTATATATTTTTTGATCAGGGGATAGTGTTCGAAGTACTGGTCTATCAGCCACTTGGCCTCCTTCATCGGGATGCGCAGCCTCTGGGAAAGGCCGAAAGCCGAGATTCCGTATATGATTCCGAAGTTAGCGGTCTTGGCCGTGCTTCTCTGCTCCTTGCTCACCTCCTCCGGCTTCAGCTTGTATATTTTGGCGGCCGTGGAACGGTGTACGTCCTCCCCGGCCCTGAAAGCGGCAATCATATCGGGGTCGGAACACATTGAAGCCATCAGGCGCAGTTCAATCTGGGAATAATCCGCGCTCACAATCACCCTGCCCTCCCCTGAAGGCACAAAGGCCCTGCGTATCTCGCGGCCCAGTTCCGTGCGTATGGGGATATTCTGCAGATTGGGTTTCGAACTGCTAAGCCTGCCCGTAGCGGTCAAGGCCTGGTGGAAAGTGGTGTGTATGCGTCCGTCCTTGGGGTCTATCAATCCCGGCAGAGGTTCAATATAGGTCGAAAGCATCTTTTTGAGGGCACGGAAAGAAAGTATCTTGTCCACTATCGGATGCAGGGACGCCACGGAAAGGAGCGTCTCCTCGTCCGTTGGAAACTGTCCCCTCGGGTTTCTTTTGATTTTCGGGTCAAGCGCAAGTTTGCCGAAAAGCAGTTCCCCGACCTGCTTGGGCGAAGAAATGTTCAGTCCCGGCTCGCCGCCCATCTCCCTGACCCGGTCCTCGATTTCCATCATTCGCTCGTTAAGCTGGCGGCCGTAGTCCGCAAGCATAGCCGTATCCACACGGAAGCCTTCCGCCTCCATTGCCGAAAGCACGCGGATCAGGGGCTCTTCCATCTCGCGGTAGAGTTTCTCCGTATCACTGTTCCACTCCTTCATTATCGCCTCCCTCAGGGGCTCGAACAGTTCGACCACCCCGAAACTGCAGCTCTGCTCATCACGATGCAGATAGCCCGGAGCGATGAAATCCACCTTGTGCGAAGTCTCCGGGTTGAGCAGATAGTGCATCAGTTCCAGATCCCAAAGCATACCCGCTATGCCGATGCCGGCCTTACGCAGCACAGCCATCGATGCCTTGATGTCCACGCCGACCTTGGCTACACCTTCGTCCTCAAGCCACTCGCGGGCCTTCTCCATCTCCACCGAAGGGCAGACGTTCTCAAGCGACGCAATGGAAATCCGGCCGTCTTCCGCAAGGCTGAACGCGGCAATCCCCCTTTCGCGGCTGAGTTTCAGTATGGTGGGGAAATCTGTCTCCACGGCTGAAGAGGCGGGGGCAGCATCCGCATTGGCGGCGGCCTGAGGCTCCTGTGAGAACAGGTCCGGCTCTCCGCTGATGAAATCCAGGGCGGGGGCAAGCGTCCCCTCCAGCTTGGGCACAAGGGCCTTTAGAGAGGGCATCTGGTATTCGGAAATGATTTCCATTGTCCGGGGAGTGCTTTCGTTCCGCCAGCGGAGCGAGTCAAGGCTCACTTCGTCCAGGGGCACATCCGTCTTGATGGTCACGAGCCACTTGCTCATATCGAGATGGTCCTCAGCCTCGCGGAACGCCTCCGCCTGACGGGGCGGCAGATCGGAGATGTTTGCACGCACATTCTCCAGGGAACCGTATTTGGCCACCAGTTTGGCCGCACCGATCTCACCCACTCCCTTTACGCCGAGCACATTGTCGGCGGTGTCACCCCAGATGGCGAGCAAATCCACAATCTGGGAAGGCTTTGAAATGCCGTATTTGGCGCACAACTGCGCGGGACCGAGAATTTCCGGCTCGTCTCCGCCCTTCCCGGGCCGGTACTGGCTCACATATTCGCTCACCAGCTGCCCGAAATCCTTGTCGGGGGTCACCATCCACACGTGGCAGTCCGGGCCGCCGAAACGGGTTGCCAGGGTGCCTATAACATCGTCCGCCTCAAAGCCTTCGCGGCTCACCACGGCAATGTGCATACTCTGCATAAGTTCAATCAAGGGATCCAGGGACGCCCTCACCACCTCCGGTGTCGCATCCCTGGTCGCCTTGTATTCGGGATAGGCCTGATGGCGGAATGTGGGGGCGTGAAGGTCGAAGGAAACCACGAGATGCGTGGGTTTGTCCCTTTTCACCAGCTCCAGCAGATATTTGGTAAAGCCGAAGAGTATGGATGTGTCCACCCCCCTGGTGTTTATCATAGGGCGGCGCAGGAATGCGTAATACATCCTGAACATCAGCGCGTGACCGTCAATCAGATAGAGGCGCTTATCCATTATTTTCCGAAAACTTTTTTCTTGCGGGATTTCCTGTTCCACTGGCCATATACCTCGTGGACATCACCGGCTGTGATGAAACAGGTGATTTTCTGCTGTTCCAGCCAGTTTATGAGGTCATCGTACTCCTCAATGGTAAGGATGGAAACCACCTCCGTTCTCGGCTCGCCCGTCGCCCCGCCCCTGAGTTCGTAGAGAGAGGCTCCGCGGTGCAGCTCCTGAGTGATATGGTCGGTAATCTTCCGGTATTCGGGAGAAATGATGCAGATGCGTTTCCTGGTGTTCAGAGTGGAGTAGAAATAGTTCAGCACAAGGCCGTTGACCCAGGTGCCCATCAGACCTATAATCACGAGGTACAGGCTGCTGTCGGGCTGGAAAAACGCCGTGCAGCAGATGATGGCGCCGGACACTGTCACTGAAAGGCCTATGTCGATGTGGGCAAACTTGTTCACAATCTTGGCAAGTATGTCAAGTCCGCCCGTGGAGGCGTTGATGCGGAAGAGCACCGCCTGTGAAAGGCTCAGCACCACCACAAAGGAGGCGAGGTAGAACCAGTAGTCCACGTGTCCATCCGTAAAGGGGAAAAGTGCAGTGGGGTCTATGTTGTATTTTGCATCTATCTTCTCGAAAAGCAGCAGCCAGGGCGAGAGCACAAGGGCCGTATATACCGTCTTGGTGCCGAACTCCTTGCCTATGAGCAGATATGCCAGAATCAGCAGAAAGCCGTTGATGGTAAAGGTGATGTAGGAAACGGGTATGCCGGTCAGACGGTGGATCACGATGGAGAGACCGGAGACGGAACCCACAATCAGGCCGCTCGGAATGAGGAAATAATGCACGGCGACAGCCGCCACACCCATCGTCAGGGTCATTATCAGAAACTCCTTAAGGAATTTTCCGCTGCGGAAATAGTTTCTTGTTCGGTCCGAAATGTTTATTACACTTTTCATAAATCAGATATGTTAAAGGCCGAATAGCCGGAAGACGGCTCCAAAGGCCAGTGCAAATACAAAATTCAGTAACTTGGCTCCCACAAAAGCCCTCTTGTCGTGGGCCAGAAGAGGCAGGGCGCTGTGTCCGTCCTGGGAGATGGAACCGGCCAGCAGCACGGAAAAAGGCACGGCCCCCGAAAGATAGAGCATCACGAAAATCATATGCGGCCCGGACTCGGGAATCAGTCCCACCAGGGCCGCGAGCAGCAGCACCAGCCAGACATTGCCGTTTATCCAGGACTGGATGTCCACCGTGTCAAGCAGGAGTTCGATGGCAATCAGAGCGCCCAGAGTCCAGAGGAAAATCTTGAGGCAGTGTCTGAGCACCACGTGTCCCCAGAGATGTTCCGCCACAAAGTGGTCAGGGGCGATATAGGTCTTCAGCACCACAAACACGCTCAGAACGCAGAAGAGCAGGTTTATCCATTTCTCGTCGAATATATTGATGCCGTGGGCGTGAACCCCATCCGCCGCCTCGTGGGCGTGTTCGTGCTCAAGAAGTCCGAAGGCCAGGGCGGTGATGTAGCACACCATAAGCGCCACGAGCACCACCTTCTGCCAGCAGCAGCGGTCAAGATGCCAGCTCCGGCGGGAGAAAATGGAGGGAAGGGGCCCCTCGTGTTCGTGGTGCTCCTCGTGGAGTTCAAAGCCCAGTTCGCATCCGGGAAGCATTTTCCGCGGCTTATAGACCAGATCCACAAAGAGTCCGCAAAGCACTCCGATTGCGCATATAAGCAGGAACAGCCCTACCGCCCTGCCCGGCATAGTGGAAAGCATCACGAAGGACTCGTCGCCCGAGGAACTGACAAGGGCCGCCACCAGTGCACCGAAACTGAGCACGCCATGGGAATAGAGCGACACCGCCGCAAAACCTCCGGCGCAGCCCGGTATCAGGCCGAGCAGGGCGCCCAGCAGGACCTGGCGGGGACGGGAAAGGCGGAGATAGTCGAAGCGATGGCCGTTTGAGCTGACATTGATCATCTCGATGGTCATCATCATGATCATCACCATCCCGGTAATCAGTACCGCATTGCGAAGGGAATCAACGAGCAGATGCATACCTGTCCAAAAGCTCCGCGGCGGCGCTGAACGAGTCAATAGTGCCGTCAAGCACTGCCTTCTCGTATTCGGGCAGCAGCACTGAAATGGCATCGTTCTCGTAGAAACTGTCTTTTATGGCATTGTTGATGCTCTCGTACATCCAGTACATGGACTGCTCGTGGCGGCGTTGGCTGTAATATCCGTTGCCGCGCACCAGGTCGAAGTACTCGTTGATTTTGGCGTAAATATCCTCAAGTCCGATTCTCTCTATGCTTGAGCAGGTCAGCGAGGTGGGCTGCCAGCCAGAAGGAGTGGGAGGGAAAAGTTGGAGAGCGCTCTTGTACAAGCCGCTTGACACCTTTGCCTTCTCCACATTGTTTCCGTCAGCCTTGTTCACGGCAATCAGGTCGGACATTTCCATAATGCCTCGTTTGATGCCCTGCAGACCGTCGCCCGCTCCGGTAATCAGCACGAGCAGGAAGAAATCCGTCATCGAGTGGACGGCCGTTTCGCTCTGGCCCACACCCACCGTTTCCACGAGGATGTAATCGTAACCCGCCGTCTCGCATATCAGGATGCTCTCCCTGGTCTTGCGGGCCACGCCGCCGAGCGAACCTGCGCTCGGGCTAGGGCGGATGAAGGCGTTCGGGTCCTTGCATAGCGTCTCCATACGGGTTTTGTCTCCGAGGATACTGCCTCCTGTCTTCTGCGAACTCGGGTCTATGGCCAGCACCGCGAGTTTGTGTCCCTTCGAAGTCACCAGAGAACCGAAATTCTCGATGAAGGTGCTCTTGCCGGCACCCGGGACTCCCGTGATGCCTATACGCATCGAAGAGTCTCCCCTGCCCTCCCTGAGGCATCTGACTATCAGTTCGTGGGCCATATCCCTGTGCTCGGGCAGGGAACTCTCCACGAGGGTGATGGCCTGGGACAGAACCACACGGTCGCCTTTGAGTATGCCCTCCATATACTCGTCTATGCTCAGCAGCCTTTTGCGTTTGCGTGGCACGAAGAAGGGATTTACGGAAGGCAGGACATTTACGCCCTCATTTATCTGGAGCGCGGAGTCGCCGTGGTGGTAATCGGGGAAGAAATCCCCCTGATGATGGTCATTATTGTGCTGTGTATCCATTTCTATTTGATTGTAGCGGTAATGAACAGGTTCACCAGGCCCCGCGAAGGAGCGTTGGTCACCAGTGTAAGGATATTGAGATATTCGGAATCGGCCTCTGCTGTGGCCCTCCACTTCACTTTTATGACAGCCTTTTCGCCCGAAGCCACCTTGGAGGGAGCCTCCACAGTCACTATGTCACCCTCTGGGCTGCCGTCTATCTTGTAGAGCAGCAAGTCCTGACGGCCGATGTTCTTCAACTCGAACACTGCCGTATTCACGCTGCCGCGCTTCACGTCGCCGCAGTGGAAGGATGAGCGCTCGAGTGATATCTGCGGGGCGTTGGCCCTTGCCTCTTCGCTCAGGGAACTGAAATCCTCCTTTACAAGCACCTTGAGGCTGAGGCTACCGGGACATTCGCTGCCGTTTGCCGACATCACGGCCTCCAACTGCTGACGGCCCCAGGCCTTCCCGGCGGCCGCCTTGGTGTCGTAGGAACATACCAGCGTTCCCTTGGAACGGGCGGGCAGGGGGTTGGGCTCCACCTTCACTGAAAGTCCGGGAGCAAGGCTGGAGAAGTTGACTTCGGCATCCTTGCGGCCCAGATTGGCGATTTCGAAACTGGCGGTCACGGCCTGTCCCTGGTCGAGCTGCCCGAAATTGAGCGGCTCCTCACGCAGGGCGAGCACTCCGTGGGCCTTGGGGAAGAGTTCCTCAAGGGATTTCTGCTTCTCGTGGACATTGCCCTTGATGTAGAGGCGCACGGGCTGGCTGAGCGAGGCCACATAGACGGTGATGGTCTTGTCAAAGGGATAGGGCCCCTGATCGTTGCGGTAGGTCACCTTTATCTTGCCGCTTTCGCCCGGACGAAGGGGGGCCGCAGGCCACAGGGGCTCTGTGCATCCACAGGAGGAAATGGCCTTGTGGACCACTATGGGCTTGTTGCTGATATTGGTGAAGGTGAACTCGCATTTCTGGGGACCGTCGCTCAGGAGGATGTCGCCGAAATTGTGGATAGTCTTGTCGAATCTGACCACTCCCTCGAAATCGGTCTGAGCCCGTGACACTATGGAGGCAAGGGCCAAAAGCATTATCAGAGCAGCTTTTTTCATAATTTTGGATATGAATTGAAAAACAAATATACATAAAATTCTATATTTGCGCGTTATGAAACACTTATTATTGAAAGCCAGTCTGATTCTGGCCCTTATTATGGCAGCGGCAAGCTGCGGCAACAAGTATGAGAGTGTCAAGGGAGACCCCACCGGCACCCGCATCTACACACTCAAAAACGGACTCAAAGTCTATTGCAATGTGAACAAGGACGAGCCCCGCATCCAGGCATACATCCCCGTTAGGGTGGGCGGCAAAAACGATCCCTTCGAGACCACCGGCCTTTCACACTATATGGAACACATCATGTTCAAGGGCACAAACCACTTCGGCACCAAGGATTTTGAAGCCGAGAAGCCTATGTTGGACGAGATAGAGAGGCTCTTCGAGGTATATCGCAAGACCACCGACCCCGACAAGCGCACTGCCCTCTACCACGAAATCGACTCCATCAGTTATGAGGCCTCCAAACTGTTCATTCCCAACGAATACGACAAACTGATGGCCCAGATAGGGGCAAAGGCGGTCAACGCCTACACCGGATATGACGAGACGGTTTATCACGAGAACATTCCCTCCAACCAGCTCGAGACCTGGCTCAAGATTCAGGCTGACCGTTTCCAGAATATGACCATACGCGGTTTCCACACAGAACTTGAAACCGTCTATGAGGAGTTCAACATGAGTCTGACAAACGATATGGGAAAGTGCTTCGACACTCTTCTCAACTGCCTGTTCAAGAACCATCCCTACGGCCGCCAGACCATCCTTGGCACCCAGGAATGTCTCAAGAATCCCTCCATCACAAACATTTACAAACATTTCCACGACTGGTATGTACCCAACAATATGGCCATCTGCCTTTCCGGAGACTTCGACCCCGACCGGGCAGTGAAACTTGTGGAGAAATACTGGGGAGAGATGAAGCCCAAGAAAGACCTCGCCAAGATGTCCTTTGAAAAGGAGGCGCCCATCACCGCCCCCATCGTTCGTGAGGTATGGGGTCAGGAGTCACCCCTGGCCATTATCGGCTTCCGCGCCCCCGCAGCCAGCGACCCCGACATCGTGAAGATTTCAATGATAAGTTCCCTGCTCAGCAATGGCGAGGTCGGCCTGATTGACGTCAACCTCAACCAGTCCCAGAAGGTGCTCGGTGCAGGCGCAGGCAACTATGCTCTCGATGACTACGGCATCTTCCTGTTCCAGGTTTATCCCAAGGAGGGCCAGAGCCTCGAAGAGGCCAAAGACCTGCTGCTCGGACAGATAGAACTCCTCAAAAGGGGTGAGTTTGACGAGCAGTTGCTCAAGGGAGTGATCGCCAACGAGAAACTTCAGGAGGCCGAGGCCATCACCTCCTCAGAGGCTATGGTCAGCACTATGGTGGACGCTTTCGTTCTCCACAGGGACTGGAAGGATGTCATAGGCGAAACTGACGCCCTCGCCAAACTCACCAAAGACGATATTGTAGCCTATGCGAACCAACTTTTCGCTGACAACTACGCCCTCATCTACAAACGCCAGGGTGAGGACCCCTTCCCCGTTGCCAAAATCACCAAGCCCTCCATCACCCCCATCCAGACCAACCGTGACGAGGTGAGCGACTTCCTCACCGAAATCAAGAACACTGAGGTCGCCCCCATTGAGCCCGTGTTCGTGGACTACGGCAAGGACCTTACAAAGGCGCAGACCAAAGCCGGCCTGCCCGTGCTCTACAAGAAGAACGAGCAGAACGGAGTGTTTGACCTGACCTACTATTTCGATATGGGCAGGGACGGGGACAAAGCCATCAGCCTTGCGTCCAACTATTGGGACTATCTCGGAACTGCAAGTATGAGCAACGAGCAGATCAAGAGGGCCTTCTACGACCTGGCCTGCTCCTGCTCCTTGACTTGCAACAGCAACAGCATCTATTTCAGCATCAGCGGCCTGGCTGAGAATATGGAAGCGGCTATGGACATAGCCGAGGCCTGGATTGCCGGATGCGTGCCCTCCGAGGAGGTGCTTGCCAACCTGGTCAGCGACGAACTGCTTGAGCGCAGGATGGCCAAGGCCCAGCAAAGGGCATGCTTCAACTACCTCAACCAATACGCCGTTTACGGCAAAGATTCCCAAGCTTTCAACATCCTGAGCGAGAAGGAGTTGAAAGTCCTAAAGGGGACAGACCTCACTGAGCGCCTCCACTCGCTCTTCGGTTACGAGCACACCGTGCTGTATTACGGCCCCGCCGACTGCGAGGAACTGATTGCCACAGTGGATGCCCGTCACAAGACTCCCGCCACACTCAAGGCTCCCCTCAAAGGCATTGACCGCAATGCGATTGTGACCACGGAGAGTAAGGTGCTGCTCGCCCCCTACGACTCCAAGCAGATTTATATGGGCAGCGTTTATTCCCCCGACCTCAAATACAAGCCCGAACTGATTCCCGTAATCAGCATGTACAACGAATACTTCGGCGGCGGTATGAACGGCATCGTGTTCCAGGAGATGCGTGAGGCCCGCGGTCTTGCCTACTCGGCTCAAGCCCGCTATTCCGTTCCGGCCTACAAGGACAAAACCTTCGGTTTCACCACCTTCATCGCCACGCAGAACGACAAGATGATGGACGCCGTGAACGCCTTCGACGAGATCATCAACGACATGCCCGAGTCTGAGGCGGCCTTCGGCATCGCAAAGGAATCCCTCCTGGGCAAGATCCGCACCACCCGCACCATCAAGAGCGATGTTCTGACAAGTTACATCTCCGCACAGCGCCTCGGCCTTAACTACGACATCAATGCCCTCGTTTACGAGAAGGCCCTGGATATGACGCTTCAGGACATCATCGCCTTCCAGCAGGAATACATCAAGGACAAGCCCGCCGTCACCTATATCCTCGGAGACGGCAACGACCTCAACCTGAAGGACCTTGAGGCCAAGAAGGGCAAAATCACCCGCCTGAGCCTGTCCGACATTTTTGGATTCTAAAATAAATCTTGTTATATTTGCATTTGTTATTAACCAATTCAATTCAAAACCATGGCACATAAAATTAATCCTGACGCTTGTGTGGCCTGTGGTTCTTGCATCGACGAATGTCCAGTTGGAGCGATTTCAGCCGGCGACGTTTATGTGATAGACCCCGATGCCTGTGCTGATTGCGGCACCTGCGTGGACGCTTGCCCCAACGGAGCCATCGCTCCCGCAGAGTAGCCTTCCGCTTTGACTACACAACACTACAGACGCCCGCCCTTTCGCAGGCGTCTTTTTTTTCTTACATTTGCCCTATGAAGCGATTCCCCGACACCTATGTCATCATCAGCGCCCTGATACTGTTGTGCGCAGTCTGCACCTGGGCAGTACCCGGCGCCGTTCCCCAGACCTGGCAGATATTCACGGCCCTTTATGAAGGCTTCGTGCGCCAGGCCGGCATCATAGTGTTCATACTCATCATCGGGGGAAGTTTCGCTCTCGTGAACGAATCCAAGGCGATTGAAGCCGGCATTGCAGCCTTCCTGAGGGCAAGCCGGAAACTCGAACGGCACGCCTTCTTCCGCCGCCTCGGGGTCAGCAACATAGTCCTTGTTCTGACAATGCTGCTCTTCTCGGCATTCGGGGCTATCTTCGGAATGAGCGAGGAGACCATAGCCTTCATAGTGGTGCTGGTGCCCCTGGCCATCGCTATGGGCTACGACTCCATCACGGGAGTCTGTATGGTCTATCTTGCCGCCCACGTCGGCTTTGCCGGGGCCTTCCTCAACCCCTTCACCATAGGCATCGCCCAGGGGATGGCCGAACTGCCCCCCTTCTCCGGTATGGGCTACCGCATCATCTGCTGGATTATCCTGACCGTGGTGATGATGGCCTTTGTGCTCAGATATGCCGCAAAAGTGAAGTGCAGTCCCGCCTCCAGCCCGATGTTCGAAGAGGACGCCCACTGGAGGGCACTCAGCCCGGACGGGGATTTCCCGCGCATAAACGGCCGTCAGATTGCAGTGCTCTGTCTGCTGGGCCTGAGCATAGTGATGCTTGTGGTGGGCGTGGTCGTGTTCGAATGGTATCTGCCCGAACTCTCCGCCCTCTTCCTCGTCCTGGGCCTGGCAACGGGACTGATTATGGGGCTTGGGGCGAACGATGTTTCCAGAAAGTTCATCGCGGGCACAAAGGATATACTTTCGGCCGCAATGGTGGTCGGCCTGGCCACCGGCATTGTCATCATCCTTGAGAACGGGAAAGTCCTCGACCCTATGCTCAACTCCCTCGGAAACGCCTTCAACGGCTCCGGGCCCGATGTTTCCCTGTCACTGATGTACGGGCTCCAGACCCTTATCAACCTGGCCATCCCCTCCGCCACAGCCAAGGCCGCCATCACCATCCCCATTATGGCTCCATTCTCCGACTTGATTGGCGTGTCCCGCCAGAGCATGGTGCTTGCCTTCCAGTTCGGCGACGGCTTCACCAATATGATAACCCCCACCTCCGGCACCCTCATCGCAGTCCTCGGAATGGCCCGCATCCCCTTTGCCAAATGGGTGAAATTCATCTGGCGCTTCGTCCTCCTGCTGATAGCCCTCGGCCTCATCCTCCTGCTCTGCTCCCTCTGGCTCTCCCCCGCCGGTTATTGAGCAGCCGGGTTGGAGAAGAACTTCTATATTACCAATCCACTTCCTCAATATCCTGAAGCCTGCCGCTTTTGGCAAACACTCCTTCACTTTGAATTTCGAATGTCACGAGAGCGGGTTTCTCATAACTCTCCTTTTGGGCATAGCCGGTAACTTTTTCCAAATTCTCCATAATAATGAGTATTTTAGCGTCAGGTTTCAAAGTTAGGAACTTTCCCCAAACAATACAAAAAAATCACACCCTTCGGGCCACATACAGGCCGTCGCGGATGGGGAGGATGGTGGAACGGAAGCGCGGGTCTGCGGCGAGGGCGGAGTTGAAGGCCACAATCGCTTCCGTCTGCCTGTCGTGGGGACGGTCCTCGCGGGCAGCGAGCCCGTTCCAGAGCACATTGTCGGCGAGCAGCCAGCCACCCGGCCTTACCTTGGACGCGAAGGCCTCCAGATAGGCGGGATACTCCCTCTTGTTCGCATCTATATAGACGATGTCGTAAGAGTCCATCAGAGGGGCGGCATCAAGGGCATCCTGCAGGTGGGCGCGGATTGTCCCCGGGTCTGAAGGGCCCGTGAACGCGGCAGGGTTCACCTGGAAGCCCGCCATCTCGAAAGCCTCCAGATAGAGGTCCCTCAACTCGTCATTGACCTCGAAAGTGTCAATCACGCAGTCCTGTTCACGGCCGACAAAGCCCCTTGCGAGGCATAGGGTGGCGTATCCGCTGAATGTCCCGATTTCAAGCACGCGGGTAGGCCGGGCCATAAGGGAAAGGGTCTGGAGGAACTCCCCCTGCACACCGTCCGAAAGCATACGGTAGGATTTTGTGCGCAGGAAAGTCTGCCTGCGAACCCACTCAAGCGCCTTGAAATATGCCTCGGGACTGCTCATAAAAGACTATTTATAAACCAAAGTACTGAGACGCGAGGGTCTGAAAACATCTTCCGCCACCTCCTTTATCTGCCGAGCCGTGACAGCATTTATCAGGGCCACCACCTCGGCATTGGGAATCACACGGCCAAATGACAGGAGGCTCTTGCCCATAGACAGCACCTGTGCTTCCCCATTGTCCTCGGAAATGGCCATTTGCCCGAGCAACTGTTTTTTCGAGGCGGCAAGGACACGTTCGCTGAGGGTCTCGTCCCTCAGTTTCGCCAGAGTCTTGTGCACCAAGGATATGCAGCGCTGCAGGTTGGCCTTGTCGCAGCCGAAATAGATGGCCACGCAGCCAGTGTCGCAAAACTGCGTGAAGGAGGACTCCACCCCATAGACCAGGGCATTGCGCTCCCGCAGGAGGGTGTTGAGCATACTGTTGGCCGCAGGTCCTCCGAGAAGGTTGGAAAGAAGAAAAAGCGCCACCCTTTTGGGATTGTTGTAACTGTAGGCGGTCGCCCCTATGATGCAATGCGCCTGGTGGCTCTTCCTGTTGCTCGTCTTTTCAAAGACATTGCCGTCCCCGATATCCAGCATTTTCCGGACGGGACATTGCGGGGCGGGACTGACACGCACGGCGCTCCATTTGGCTAGGTTGCGCTCCACCATAGAACGCAACTTCCGCTCATCGATGTTCGCAACGGCCGTGAACACCATATTCTCAGGCACAAAACGGCTGTGATAGTAATCCAGGAGAGTCTCCCTATTTATGCGCTTGAGCGATATCGCCTTCCCGAGCACCGGAGTGCTTAGCGGTGTGCCCTCATAGAGGTATTCCTCAAAATCGTCGAAAATCTGCTCTGCGGGGGAATCCTTGTAGGAACTTATTTCTTCCAGAATCACTCCCCTCTCCTTGTCGATTTCCTTCTGGGGAAACACCGAATCGAAGGCAAGCTCAAAAAGCAGGGAAACGGCTTTCGGAAGGTCTCCGCACAGGACTGTGGCGTGGATAACGGTCTCCTCCTTCGTGGTGTAGGCATTCAGGTCGCCGCCAAGCCTCTCTATGCGCGAGTTGATGGATGAGGCGCTCCGGCGGGTGGTACCTTTGAAAAGCAGGTGTTCGGTGAAATGAGCAAGCCCCCCCGGCAAGTCACCTTCGTCACGGGTGCCGGTTCTGATGCTCAAAGCGCAATATGCCACATCGGAAGTGGTCTTATGTAAGGCGAAGCCGATCATCTGCCGTCAACGGAAAGAGGGACCTATGCGATTGAGGTCCTCCAGACGGAAACCGGAGCCTTTCTTCGAAGGCAGCCTGTGTTTGGCATAAAAAGCCAGTTCGCCCGTCTTGGCACTGATTAGCATCTTGTATGCGAAGGTTTTCCTCTCAGGCTCTGTGGGCGCGACCACGAGTGAAACCAGGGTGTTTTCGGCACGCTCATTCAGGGCCTTCGCGATTTCGTCTGTCCCGCAAAGCACTGCATTGGTGCCCATAATTTTTGTCAGGGTCTCCTGTGTCATATCCGCAGGCAAGTCCTCCCGTGCCATCAGAATCCTGTAACTCTCAAACTCCTTCGGGATGGCGGAGTACCTGTTCATACCGAGGTATGCGTAGAAAGTTCTGTCTATGATTGACTGGATATGGTACTGGAAAATGCTGACATAACTGTGCAGATAGGGGAATATGCGCCCTTCGGAGTCATCCATAGGCAGCATCGGCAGGGTCATTATCACCGGCATATTCTCTATTCCCTCCTTGCAGGAGATGCTGCCCTTTAGCAGGGCCATACACTCCATCACAGGCTTGCCGCTCTTTGAGTGGAGCTGGATGATGCGGGTCAGGAAATAGCAGGACGAATCCCTTTTGAGCGTCTCGAATTCCTTGGGGGAGCATATTTCAAAGGGGGAAATGAACCAGCCCTTTTTCACGGCGTTCACAAAGAACAGGTCGGTCATCGTATTGTCTCCCATCGAAACCACCCTGAGGGTTTTCTCGGGAAAATCGCGAAGATGCTCCTTGCGCGGGGGCACGGGGCGTTCGAATGCCGAAATGCTGTTCGACACGGTAAAATTCATACGTTGCGCATCAAGTCCCGCAGACAGGATGAGCAAGAGGAAAAATAAAACAAGTCTTTTCATTGTTTGTCTTCTGTACGTTCCCTCAAAACGGCCTTGCGCAGCTCGAAGTTCTGTCCGAGATAGCGGCGGCGCACCTCGGGGTTGTTGGCGAGCTGTTCCGGAGTGCCGCTCTCAAGGATGGTTCCGTCATAAAGCAGATAGGCACGGTCGGTGATGGCAAGGGTCTCGTGAACATTGTGGTCGGTGATGATGACACCGATGTTTTTGTTTTTGAGTTTGGCGATGATGTGCTGGATGTCCTCAACGGCTATGGGGTCAACGCCGGCGAAGGGTTCGTCAAGCAGGATGAACTTGGGGTCTATGGCCAGGGCGCGGGCAATCTCGCAACGGCGTCTCTCGCCGCCGCTGAGCTGGATTCCGAGGCTCTTGCGGACCTTGTGGAGGCGGAACTCGTCTATCAGGGCCTCGAGTTTCAGCTTGCGCTGCTCCTTATCCAGGGGGCCGAACTCCATCACAGACATAATGTTGTCCTCCACTGACAATTTGCGGAACACGGATGCCTCCTGAGCGAGGTAGCCGAGTCCCAGTTGCGCCCTTTTGTACATAGGAAGACTCGTAATCTCCGTATTGTCAAGAAATATACGGCCCTCATTCGGCTTGATCAGGCCCGTTATCATATAGAAGCTGGTGGTCTTGCCGGCTCCGTTGGGGCCCAGCAGACCCACAATCTCGCCCTGCTCCACTTCTATGGACACTCCCTTCACGACCGTGCGGATGCCGTATTTCTTCACCAGATTCGTGCAATATAGCCTCATTTGTGTATCAATTTTTATAGTATGTCGAGGTCGAATTCGCGCTTGAGCTCGCGGACCTGCTCGTTGTCGCTGAGTATGGCCTGGGCGCGTTCAAGGGGCATATAGGGTTTGTGTTCTTCCGGAGCGCTTTCCTTTATGCGAAGCTGCACATTGAGGTCATTGCATCCCGTGCGCGAGCGCAGGTAGGTCACCATCTTGTCCAGGAGATTGCCGGCAACCCATTTCTGCTGGGCCGCATTGAGCAACTCGAACACGAACTCGTGGCCCTGTTCCGGCCATTCGGGGATATTGTTAAGTATGTAGTCACACAAGGCAGCCCTCAGGGGACGGGTGCTCTCCGCAAACTCGTTCCATGCCTTGGTGAAAGTATCCCGGCTGAATGTCCCGGCGATAACCTCCACAGCGGGCTTGTCCGTCCCCTGGACTTTTGCCATCGCAGCCTTGATGGAGGACATTCCGGGGAGTTTTGCGGCAGGGGCGGTCTGAGCGGTCGGGGCCGCAGGTGCTTCAGGAACTGCGGGAGCAGCGGGAGCAGCGGGAGCGGACGGTGCGAACGGGGCCGGATTTGCCGCGACAGGTGCAGGAGTCTGTACCGCGGGAGCGGGTGACTGGACTGCAGCCTGTACTGGAGCGGCGTTGATCATGGCAAGTTTCATCAGCGCGAACTCCACCAAAAGCCTCTGGTTGCCGCTGCCGCGGTACTGGGCCTCACAGTTGGTGGTGACGCCGAGCGCCTTGTACAGAAATTCCACACTGCATCTGGCTGCCTGTTCGTTATAGCGCTTTATCAGTGTCGGAGGCAGGTTGAGCAGATACTGCGAAGCCTGGTTCTTGCACACCACAAGGTCACGCAGGTGGCCGCTGAGTCCCCCTACGAAATGCAGGGCGTTGAAACCCTTGGAAAGTATCCGGTCAAACAGCACGATGGCGGAAGTGTAATCCCCCGCCAGGGCCGCATCCAGAGTCTTGAAATAGTATTCGTAGTCGAGGACATTCAGGTTTCTGACCACATCCTCATAGCATATTTTGCGGCCGCAGAAGGCAACACTCTGGTCGAAAAGCGTCAGGGCGTCACGCATTGCCCCGTCAGCCTTCATCGCTATGATATGGAGCGCATCGTCGTCTATTTCCACATTCTCCTTGGAGGCAATCATCTTCAGGTTGGAGACCATATCGGCGATGCCGATTCTGTTGAAGTCATAGGTCTGGCAACGAGAGAGGATTGTGGGCAGAATCTTGTGTTTCTCGGTGGTGGCAAGTATGAAGATGGCGTGGGCCGGGGGTTCCTCCAGAGTCTTGAGGAAGGCGTTGAAGGCCTGCTGCGAGAGCATGTGCACCTCGTCTATGATATATACGCTGTAACGGCCCACTTGAGGAGGTATTCTGACCTGCTCGGTGAGCGTCCTAATATCGTCCACGGAGTTGTTGGAGGCCGCATCAAGCTCGTGAATGCAGTAGGAGCGGCCTTCAGCAAAGGAGCGACAGCTCTCGCATTCGCCACATGGCTCCATATCGGGGCCGGGGTTGAGGCAGTTGATGCTCTTGGCGAAAATGCGGGCCGAGGTGGTTTTTCCGACTCCCCGGGGCCCGCAGAAGAGGTAGGCATGGGCAAGCTGGCCGCTCAGAATCGAGTTCTTGAGGGTTCTTGCTATGCCATCCTGCCCGACAAGGGTCTCAAATGATGCGGGACGGTATTTCCTGGCTGATACTATAAATTGCTCCATAATGTCTTATTGTTTTTCCACCTTCAGAAGTTCCACCCAATTACCGCTCTCAGAGGACTGGACCGCCATTGTCACGCGGAATGTCTCGCCGCCCCCGAAATAGTTCACTATGCAGTATCTGTGGGGATATTCCCCGCCCTTATAGATGGTCTGCACCTCCTTGGGGCTGTAGCTGCGAAAGAACTCGCGCATAATTTCGCAAGCCTGGTTGCGGCTGCAGGTTTTCGTGGTGGTGAGCATCTGTAGGTCGATTATATCTGCAAACCAGGCGGAAAAACTGTCCGCATCCCCTTTCTGCAGGTATTTGCACAGAGGCACGAATACATCGGAATCCTGATTCGAAGGCATCGGCGCCTTTGAGGACACACTTCCGGTGAGATATATCTTCGACGCGTCCTGGGCAGCCATCGGGCAGCATAACGCAATCAGCAGGACTGTATGCAACAAAAACTTAGCGGAACACATTCTACTTCTGCCTCATATAAATTTGAATTGGACATCCCGTGAAATCGAAATGCGAGCGCAGCTTGTTCTCAAGGAAGCGCTTGTAACTGTCGTTGATGTACTGGGGCAGGTTGCAGAAAAAGGCAAAGGAAGGGCTTGCGCTCGGGAGTTGGGTGACGAACTTTATCTTCACGGTCTTGCCCTTGATGCAAGGGGGTCTCCAGGCCTCTATTTCTGCAAGCATCACCTCATTGAGTTGGGAAGTGGGGATACGTTTCGAGTAGTTTTCGTAAACCTTGGCCGCAGCATCCAGAACATCGAGGATGCGCTGCATATTCAGTACCGAGGTAAACACGATGGGCAAATCGTTGAAGGGGGCGAGTTTCGCCTTGATGGACTCTCTCCAGCGTGCCATGGTGTTGGATTCCTTCTGTATGGTGTCCCATTTGTTGATGACTACCACACAACCCTTCTTGTTGCGCACAATCAGGTTGAAGATGGCCATATCCTGCGCCCCTATGCCGCTCTGCGCGTCTATCATCAGGATGCACACATCCGAACTCTCTATCGCCTTCACCGCCCTCATCACGGAATAGAACTCGAGGTCTTCCGTCACCTTCGCCTTCTTGCGGAGGCCGGCCGTGTCAACGAGAATGAACTCGTGGCCGAACTTGTTGTAATGGCTCTCGAGAGTGTCCCTCGTGGTGCCGGCAATGGGGGTGACTATGTTGCGGTCCTCCCCCAGGAGGGCGTTGGTCATTGAGGATTTGCCCACATTGGGCTTGCCTACGATGGCTATGCGGGGAATATGGGGGGCCGTATAACTCTCTTCGTTGATGGTGGTGTCGCCGGGCATCAGTTCCACTATATGGTCGAGAAGGTCGCCCGTACCGCTGCCGTTCGCGCTGGAAATGGTCCAGATGTCGCCCAGACCAAGGGCATAGAACTGGTAGGCGTCAGCGCCCTTGTCGGGAGTATCCACCTTGTTCACCACTGTGACGACAGGCTTTGTGCATCTGCGTAGCATCTCGGCGATATGCTCATCGAAATCCGTGATGCCCGTGCCGACCTCTGTGAGGAAGAGCACCACATCAGCCTCATCTATGGCGAGCTTGACCTGTTTGCGGATCTCGCTCTCGAAAATGTCGTCCGTGCCGGAAGTGTAACCGCCCGTATCGACTACCGAAAACTCGTGGCCGCACCACTCGCACTTTCCGTAATGACGGTCACGGGTAACGCCCGCCGTCTCGTCAACAATAGCCTGACGTGTTCCGATCAAGCGGTTGAAGAGGGTGGATTTGCCCACATTGGGGCGGCCGACTATCGCCAATAGACTCATATCTGTTTCCTTTAAAAAATTACTGTTTGTGGCAGCTGACGCTGCAGTCGCCGCAGGAGTCGGGCTCACAGCCCTCTTGCCGGCTGTTTCTGCGCTTTTTACCCCACAGTTTGCGTTCCTGCTCGTTAGCGCAGATTATGCCCCGCCGGCGAAGTTCCCTGTTATGGGAGATTTCCCCGTCGGGGAAGGGTTTGTTTCTGAAAAAGATGTTCACGCCCAGGAGCAGGACTACCAGGGCAACAAGAACAATGCATATCAGAAACAGTTTCATACTCTATTCAATTTCAAAGCATTTGGATGCCTCCAGGAGCGGATGGGACGAGATTTTCAGTACGGGGGGCACCTGTATGGTCTTGAATCCGTTACGCGCACGAATCTTCAGGATGCGGTCTACAAGTTTCTTGTCCACTCCGTTTTCTATGAGCTTCTCGGGACTCATTCCGGCCTCGTTGAGCGAATACAGGATAGGGTCGAGTTCGCTGTAGGGGGGAAGTGTATCGGTATCCTTCTGACCCACAGCAAGTTCCGCTGAGGGAGCCTTGGATATGGTGGAACGGGGGACCACGTCCTTCGCCAGGTTGATATAGTTCGCAAGGTCATATACCTGGAGCTTATATACATCCGCAATCACCATCAAGGCTCCGGCAAGGTCACCGTAAAGGGTGCCGTAGCCCATTGACAACTCGCTTTTGTTGGTGGTGTTGAGCAGCAGCGCCTTGCGGCGGTTGGCGTAGGCCATCAGGATTGTGGCCCTGATGCGGGCCTGCAGGTTCTCCTGAGTGGTGTCCCAACGGTGGTTGCCCTCAAAGAAGGGAGTCACAACCTTGAGCAGCTTGTCATAGATTTTCTCAATGGGAGCCACATAATAGCGGATTCCAAGGTTGTTTGCCAGATCCACAGCGTCGCTTATGGAGTGAAGCGTGGAGTACTGTGAAGGCATCATAATGCCCGTGACATGGTCCTTGCCGAAGGCTTCGACAGCGAGGGCGGCCACCACGGCACTGTCAATGCCGCCTGAAAGGCCAAGCACGGCATTTTCGCAGCCCGCCTTCTTGAAGAAGGAACGCAGGCCTTTGACAATCAGATCATGCAACTGATCTACCGGTATGGGGTCAAATTGAAGTGCCATAATCAGAATACGAAGCTGTTGCTGATGGATTCATAGTTATACACCTTGTTGATGACATCCGCGAAGGTGTCGGCAACTGAAAGCACCTTGATTTTGGATGTATCCACATTGGGGTCTGTGGTCAGGGGTATGGTGTCGGTAACAAGCACCTCCTCGAGTTTGGAGCGGGCTATCCTTTCATAGGCCTGGCCGGAGAATACGGGGTGGGTGGCGAGGCAGCGCACGCTCAAGGCTCCTTTGTCGGAAAGCATATCGGCAGCCTTGGTGATGGTGCCCGCAGTGTCTATCATATCATCCACAATCAGGATGTTGCGGCCTTCCACATCACCGATGGCAGTCATTGAGCCCACCACATTCGGCCTCTCACGGGACTTGTGGCACATAATCAGAGGGCACCCCAGGATGCGCGAGTAGGCATTCGCCCTCTTTGCTCCGCCCATATCGGGGGCCGCAATGGAGAACTTGTCCGGCATATTCGCGCGAATGTGGCTGAGGAACACCTTGCTGGCATATATGTGATCGACGGGGAAGTCGAAAAATCCCTGAATCTGGTCTGCGTGCAGATCGCAGGTCATCACCCTGTTGCAGCCGGCGGCGGCAAGGAGGTTTGCCACCAGTTTGGCTCCTATGGACACTCTGGGACGGTCCTTGCGGTCCTGGCGTGCCCAGCCGAAGTAGGGAATGACAGCCACCACCTGGTGAGCGGAAGCCCTGCGGGCTGCATCTATCATCATCAGCAGTTCAAAAAGGTTGTCGGTGGGCGGGAATGTCGATTGTACAATGAACACTGTAGCTCCACGTACGGACTCATCGAATGCGGGTTGGAACTCGCCGTCGCTGAAGTCGGTGACCTTGGATGAGCCGAGCTCCATATTCAGTGCCCGGGCTATTTTCTCAGCGAGATAACGGCTGCTTCTGCAGGAGAAGATTTTGATGCGGTGTGTGTGCAGTACCATTTTTTTGCTATGGTTATATTATTGTATTTTTAAACAAGTCTCTATATAATTCAGTATCTCCTCTTTCCCAAAACGCGAGGTGGCGGAAGTGGTGAAATGCTCCGGCTCGATGCCGATCGCGTCCCTTATCTGTCCCACAATCTTGGCTGTCTGCAATTTTCGTGCAGCAGAACTGAGTTTGTCGCCTTTTGTGAAAATTATTGCCATAGGGACCTCCGCTTTGTGGGCCGCAGTGATGAAGGAAGCGTCTATGTCCTGGAGGTCGTGGCGGCAGTCGATCAAGACCATCAGGCGCCTTAGCTCGGGGCTGTGGCCTATGAAATCCTGAATCATCGTCTTCAAGGCCTCCTGGCGTTTCTGCCCAATTTTGGCGAAGCCGTAGCCGGGAAGGTCCACCAGATACCAGCTGTCGTTGATCAGAAAGTGGTTGATGAGCTGGGTTTTGCCGGGAGTGGCGGAAGTGTGCGCCAAATCCTTCTGGCCGCACAACATATTGATAAGCGAACTCTTGCCTACATTTGACCGGCCGATAAAGGCGAACTCCGGACCTTTTCTGGCCGGTTTCTCGCTCAAGCGCGTGCTACTCCCTGCAAATGTGGCTTTGGAGATTAACATAACAACCGGCAAATTTAACATTTTGGGGCGGTATGACAAAAAAAGATTGCCTACATTCTGTTAAGTTCCTTGGAGAGTATGGCACGCACCTGCGAAAGCTGGCTGAGAGTGAGCAGAATCTTACCTTCAGCCTCGCTGTCGCCCTCCGCCTGGGCTCGACCGAGGTCTTCTATGAGGCTGTTGCACAGATATTCCACGTGCCGCTGTTTGAACACATTGACGGCCTTGGGAACGGAAAGGTGCAGAACATTCTCCTGACGCACGAGAGACTTGTTGAAAACGGCCACGGTCAGTTCCGGCCCGATTTCGGTGATACCCATCACTTCAGCCGTGAGGGCGGGGTCGAGATTGTTGTAGAAGAAATGCAGTATCTCCTCCTGCAGGACGTCCGCATCGGGGAAGTTCTCATCCCGGATATGGGCTTCCGTCACCTGCGCCTCAACCCGGTAATATATGTCATACAGATTCTTGAGCACAGGCACGTGCAGTTCCAAATCATCCTGGGCAAGCGAGTTACTGATGTAGCGCGAAACGCTCATCTGCCCGTCATCGAAGTGTATTTGGTAAAGGCCGTAGCGCATAAGGAAGAATAGGAGGCTCTTTTCCGCCGGGGCGACAGAATCCAGTTTGTTGTCCGCCACAATTTGGGTTTCCCTGCCGAGGGGGCCGCTGCCGTCCGGGGCAAGACCCTGAGCANACCCGCCTTTTCCCATCTTTCGGCGCGTTGCTGTTCGCGCTGCGCCTCCGCCTCCGCCTTGTCCAGATGCTTGTTGCGTGACTTGGCGACCTCCTGGAAGAGCATATCCTGCGCCACCCCGAGTTTGCTGGAACACTGCTCGATATATACGCTGCGGGTCACCTGGTCGGGGATAAGGGCGATGGTGTCTATGATTTCCCTGATAAGGTCGGCCCTTCTGAGAGGATCCCTGCCCATATCCTCCGCGAGAATGTCGGACTTGAAGTCGATGAAATCCTGCTCGTGGGCGTCCAGCCAGGCCTGGGTCTGCTCCCCTCCGTTGGCCCGGGCGAAAGTGTCGGGGTCCTCCCCTTCCGGAAGCTGCACGACCTTGATTCTCAGGCCCTCTTCCAGGAGGATGTTAATCCCCCTTATGGAAGCCTTTATGCCGGCCGCATCGCCATCGTAGAGCACTGTCACATTATCGGCGAAACGGTGGATCAGTTTGCTCTGCTCGACAGTCAGCGAGGTGCCCGAACTCGCCACGACATTCTCTATTCCCGCCTGGTGCATTGAAATCACGTCGGCATAACCCTCTACAAGATAGCACTTCTTGGTCTTGGTGCGGGCTATGGCGGCCTTGGCGAAGAACATTCCGTAAAGCGACTCGCTCTTGTGGTATATTTCGGTGGTGGTGCTGTTGACATACTTGGGCACGGACTTGTCGTCCTTCAGGGTACGTCCTCCGAAGGCCACCACCCTGCCCGTGAGCGAGTGTATGGGAAACATCACCCTATCATAGAACTTGTCGTAGAGCGAACCGTCGTCCCTTTTCAGGGAAAGGTCAGCCGCCAGCAGGAATTCATCCCTGTAGCCCTCCTTGCGGGCCGCTTCCGTCAATGGAAGGGCCGTCCCCTCCGCGTGGTGGTAGCCCCTCGAATCGGGGGCGAAACCGAGTCCAAACTTGCGGATTGTCTCGTCGGTGAAGCCCCTTTTGTTTTTGAAATAGGACAAGCCGACAGCCTGCCCCACCGGGGTGTCATACAGCACACGGGCGAAATACTTCTGGGCAAACTCGCTCACGGCGAGGACGGACTCGCGGCGCAGGCGCATCTGCGCGTCTTCCGGGTTTTCCTCCCTCTCACGCACCTCTATGCCGTACTTCTTGGCCAGATATTTCAGCGCCTCCACCCAGCTCATCTGTTCGTGTTCCATCAGGAAGCCGGCGGCGTTGCCGCTCTTGCCGCAGCCGAAGCATTTGTATATTCCCTTGGTGGGAGACACGGCAAAGGAAGGGGTTTTCTCGTGGTGGAAGGGGCAGCAGGCCATATAGTTGGAGCCGCGCCTCTTGAGGGACACGAATTCGCCTATCACCTCCTCTATCCGGGTGGAGGCCATTATCCTGTCTATAGTATCCTGATCTATCACGAGCGCAAACTTACTCACTTTTTTTGATTTTTTAGTACCTTTGCGTCCATACTGAATACGCAATTATGATAGTACTTGTCACAGGCGGGTCGTCCGGCATCGGAGCCGCCACCTCTATGTTGTTCGCCCAAGCAGGCGATATCGTTTATGCGGCATCCCGCAGCGGACGCCTTCCCCAAGGCGCCGACCCTTCGAAAATCAGGGCAATCATGCTCGATGTGACAGTGCCCGAAAGCATCGAAGACGCAGTCAAGGCCATTGTAGATGAGCACGGAAGGCTTGATGTGGTGGTCTGCAACGCAGGCAACGGAATTGCCGGAGCCGTGGAGGAGACATCGGGCGAGGAGGCAAGGTACCAGTTCGAAACTTGTTTCTTCGGCGCCCACAACACCATAAAGGCCTGCCTGCCCATAATGAGATGCCAGGGCAGCGGACGCATCATCTGCACCAGTTCCGTAGCGGCTGTGGTCCCCATACCCTACCAGGCCTTTTATTCCGCAGCCAAGAGCGCCCTCCTGTCGATGGTGCAGGCCCTGAGTCTGGAGGTCAAAGCCTGGGGCATCCAGTGCTGCTGCATACTTCCCGGCGACACCAAGACCGACTTCACCGCCGCACGCAAATACACGGAAGCCGCCACTGACGACTCTCCGTACGCACAAAGGCGCAACAAGGCCGTGCACAAGATGGAGAAGGACGAGTTGAACGGGCTTGACGCCAAGGTGATGGGCAAGGCGATAGTGCGCCAAGCCCACAGGCGGAAAATGGACAGCAAATGCGTGCCCACATTACAATACAAGACCTTCAATCTGCTGATGAAGGTCTTGCCTGCGAGATTTGCTCTCTGGATTCTGGGAAAGGTCTATTAGGCCTTTTCCCCGCCGTTTCTGAATTTTGACAGGGCATCGCGGCCCAAAAGCACCCAGCCCACGGCGCAGCACGCGCCGAGGAACACGAAGACCATAAGGGTCTTCAGCCTTGAAGTCGCTGCCCTGATGGGAATTGTGGGAGGATTTATGACAGCCCATACGGGAGTCTCCCTCTGCACATTGGCCTTGGCCACCTGAAGCTGCTGGGCGCAGCTGTTGTAAAGTGTATATTTGAGGTTCATCTCATTGTTCAGACGGGAGAGTTGGGCCCTGACTCTTTCGTGGACTATACCCTGATGGGCATCCACATAACTTGCATAGGCCTCCTGTGAAGCATAGTAGTCTTCCTTCGCCTCATCATAGAGCTGCTGGTAGTATTCCAGGTCTATCCTGGCCTTCTCGGTGCGGTAGTTTGAGACATACTTCTGCAGTTTCTCGATTGTGGCTTCGGCAATCTGGTAGGCCACCTGAGGATTCTGGGCCACCACCGTGGCGTTTATCACGGAAGTCTTCTTATCGACATTCAAGCCTATGCTCTTCCTTAGGCCGGCGGCAATCTCCGCCTGTTCCCTTGTAAGGGCCGCGGGATTCAGGTTGGAATATCCCTCCACTTCCTCTTCCTTCTCCCTGAAAAGGGAAATGAAGGCTCCAAGGGCCTTAAAGGGCAGATTTATCACAGCGCTCCACCAGGGGATCTTTGTATAGTTCTTCAGGTAGTCATACACATCCGTTTCCACCACTTCCTTTTTTTTGTTGAACGCCACGGGAGTGGAGAACATTTCCACAATGAAGGGAGTGGAGGACACGATATCGGGATACAGGTCCGCATATATGGCCTCAGATGAAGAGTTGAGACCGCCGAGGTTAATGCCGGCCATTCCGGCAAGGGCGGAGAGATTGCCGGAAACGCCTTTCTTCGCAATCTCGGGGGCCAGTATCATATTGACGGCATACTTTCGAGGGGTGCTGAGAACCACAACCACTCCTATAACCGCCGCCACAAAGCACCAAAAGGCTATGAATTTCCATTCCTTGAGGACCTTGCGGACAAGTTCCATAATATCTATTTCTTCGTTCTCCATAGCATTACAATTTAGTGAATACCCCGAACAATACGGATGCGAGTGAGGCCACTGAAGTGGACATCTGGGCTATAGCCGCTATCTCCTGCACGGAAACACGCTTATTCTCAGGTTTGGTGGGAACGACTATGGTGCATCCCGGCTCTATATCCAGAGACCTTCCGCTGGTCTTCATGGCGCTTCCGTTCGTATATACGATATACACTTTGTTTTTCTTGGCCTCAAGGGTGAATCCTCCGGCTCCGTTTATGTAAGATTTGACATTGCGTCCTTTTTTGAAGGCTACAGTATTCGGGAACATCACCTCGCCTGTGACATGCACGATGGAAGTTTGTTTCGGGACAATCAGCATATCCCCTTCATTGAGGATGATATCATATTCGGAACCGGGATTGTTTATGGCATCCTCCAAATCGAAGGAAACGTGGTAATTCTCGTCAATCATCACCTTACTTACACTCAAAGTGTCACGGCCGCTGGAATTTCTTGCCTTCTCAGCCAGGACTTCGTTCATAAGTATTTCTGTGTCACTCATCTGCCTGATCAGACGGGCTCCCCTCGGATAGGCGGTGGAGGTCAGTCCTCCTGCTCTCTTGACCAAAGAAGAAACCCTCTCGCCTTCCCTCAGCAGGACATAGTCTCCGGGGAAATTGAATTCACCGCTGAGCGTCACATTCTGGCTGATGTTGAATCCGGGGCTTCTGCGTACCACCACCACATCGTAAGGCTGGAGCATAAAGCCTTCGGCCCCCACTACAAGTCCTTCCTTTATAGGGAAAGTGAACACTTTGGCCAAGGTGTCCTTGGTCTTCATGGCCATCTCGTCTATCTCCATCCTGTAAACATCCATTCTCGCCAGCGAAGCGTTCCTGAGCAGACCGCCTGCGCGGACGATAAGGTCCTCCGGTGTGGTGTTGTCGCTGTATATGAAGTCCCCCGGCATTTCGACCATACCCTTGATGGTAAGGGTGCCCCTGTCCTCCATATCATATTTTCCCGATACGGTGATTATATCGTTCTTCTTCAGAAGCACGTCTGAGGCCGTTCCCGCCATAATGCCGCCGATGTTCAGGGATATATTCTCGTAGCTGAGGTCTTCCTTCTCACGCAGCAGCACGGCACGTTCGGTGAAAGCGTCTTCCTTAAGGCCTCCCGCACGCTCCACGAGCTGTCTGACCGTGGCAATGGACCCGCCAAGTTCATACATTCCGGGACGGAAGACAAAACCGTTCACGGTGACCATATTGGAGAATCTGTCGAGCATAGCCCCCACGACGATTTCATCCCCATCCTCCAGTTTGTATGAGTCGTACTGTTTGTCGTTGATTGTGAAAACGGATTTTTCCTCACCGGTGTTCCTTATCAAGGTGATGTCAGCGCTGTAGGCATCGCTTGCGAATCCGCCGCAGTATTTGAGAAGTGTGGAAACGGTTTCCGGGCCGTTCATCTCATACATCATCGGTCTTTTGACATTGCCGCTGACTTTCACCAGTTTGCTGTAAGTTGGCACTATGATGATGTCATCCTCCTGCAGATTGATGTCCGAATCGGATTTCCCCTCCAAAAGATAGCCATACACATCCACGGTCGCTATTGTCTTGCCCCCGCGGACCACTTTTATGGCCCTCATGCTTCCCACGTCGGTCACTCCGCCGGCCCTGTAAAGGGCATTGAACACGGTTGAAAGGGAGGACAGCCTGTAGGTTCCGGGCACATTGACCTCGCCCATCACATTTACCTGTATTGTTCTGATATTTCCAAGGGTGACGCTCACATCGGATTCACTGCCGACAATGCCCGCATACTTGGCTTCCAGTTTCTTGGTGATTCTCTCCTTGGCCTGCTTTATTGTCAGCCCGCTCAGCTGGATGGGACCGATCTGGCTGATGCTGATTCTGCCTTCGGGGGAAATAGTGCCCACGATGGAAGCCTCGTTGTTGCCCCAGATGTCTATTATCAGTTCATCACCGGGCCCCAGTTTGTAGTTGTCGGGGGTGGCCGAGTTGATGTTGGGTTCGAATGACAGGGTCTTGCTGTTGAAAATGTTGTGCCCGTAGATTCCGCTGTGGTCTGCGGGTGCCGGACTTTCCGTTTCCGGCACAGCCATTCCCGAAACGGCACGGATCGCGCCTGCACCACCGGCCACATCGGCGGTTTGCTGTTGCCTCAGGCCAGGACTTGTGACGACAAGAGGATCTGTGCTGACTTCTGTCGTCATCCCCTCATATTTGGAGCGGAGGCGCTCGGCCTGCTCACGGGTGACACCTCTTGCAATCAGTTCCGTAACCACCTGGTCCTGTGTTTTGCCTGCACTGACAGCTCCCTTCACATATTCCTCCACCTGGACATCCGTCATTTGTGCAAGGAGCACCGGAGACCCTATAAGCAGGAATGTAAAGACAAGGATTAAGGATTTCTTCATATTGGATAATCTTGTTCTTATTTGTTTTCAGTCAGTTTCTTATGAATGGCCGCGGCCGCTTTTCTGCCTGCTCCCATAGCGAGGATTACAGTGGCTGCGCCTGTGACGGCATCGCCTCCGGCAAAGACCGCCTCGCGTGATGTAGCCCCATCCTCGGTGGCCACGATGCAGCCGTGACGGTTGACATCAAGGCCGGGTGTGGTGCGGGCAATCAGGGGATTGGGCGATGTGCCGAGGGACATTATCACCACATCGCACTCCAGCTCGAACTCCGAACCCTCCACCGGCTTGGGACTGCGGCGGCCTGACTCATCGGGCTCACCGAGTTCCATACGGATGCACTTGAGGGCCCTTACCCAGCCTTTCTCATCGCCAAGCACCTCCACAGGATTGGTCAGCATACGGAAATTTATGCCTTCCTCAATGGCGTGGTGCACCTCCTCAGCGCGGGCGGGCAGTTCCTTTTCCGTACGGCGGTACACTATTGAAACCTCTGCCCCGAGGCGGAGAGCCGTACGGGCGGCATCCATAGCCACATTGCCCCCTCCCACCACGGCCACCTTGTGGCCCGCCATAATGGGTGTGGCGTAGGAATGGTCGTATGCCTTCATCAGATTGTTGCGGGTCAGGTACTCATTGGCGGAGAACACGCCATTGAGGTTTTCACCGGGGATGCCCATAAACTTGGGCAGGCCGGCTCCGGAGCCCACGAACACCGCATCGAACTCCTCGAGCAGATTGTCGATGGTCAGCGAGCGCCCCACAATCACGTTTGTCTCTATGTTGACGCCCAGACGGCGCACATTCT
>JABUTN010000004.1:135073-141063 GCA_021443665.1 Bacteroidales bacterium
CCGCACATACCGGTGCCGTCCACCATCAGGGTATTGAGGCTGACAATCAGGGGAAGGCCGTAGGGTTTGGCTGCCAAAGTGGTGAATTTCATCATTATCATAGGGCCGATGGCCACAGCCTGGTCATACTTCTGTCCTCCGTCCAGAAGGGCCTTCATGCGGTCTGTCACAAGGCCGTGGAAACCTTTGGAGCCGTCATCGGTGCAGATGTGGAGATTGTCCACCACCTCGCCGATTTCCTTCTCGAGTATCACCATCTGTGCATTCTTGGCTCCGAGAATCACGTCACAGCAGGCGCCGTGCTCGTGAAGCCACTTGACCTGCGGATACACGGGGGCAACTCCCAGACCGCCTGCAATGAACAGGTAGCGTTTGCCCTGCAGGTCCTTTTTCTCGACAAACTCCGAAGGCACTCCAAGGGGGCCGGCCATATCCACGAAGGAATCGCCTTCCTCAAGGGCGCAGATGCTCCTCGACGAGGCCCCGATAATCTGGGTCACTATGGTGACGGTGCCGGCTTCCCTGTCATAGTCGCAGATGGTCAGAGGCACCCGTTCCCCCTTCTCGTCCGTGCGCACAATCAGGAACTGCCCCGGAAGGGCGGCTGCCGCAATGCGCGGGGCATACACCTCCATCAGGGTTGAGATGGGGGTGAGATTCACCTTCTTCTTTATCTGATACATACTTATTTCTGATGCTCGTGGTCGTCACAGCAGTCCTTCTCACAGCAATCCTTCTCGCCGCATGCTTCCCCACCCACTGAATAGCCTATCTTCTCGATGGCCTTTTTAAGGGACTCCTTGTCGGTTTTGGAAGGGTTGTACTCAATCCACACGGTCTGGTCGTCAAGCGACACCTTCATATCCACGATGCCCTTGGCAAAAGGAAGGTTGGCTTCCACCTTCTTCACGCAGTCGGCGCAATGCAGGTTTACATTGAAAGTCACCTGTTCGGTTTTTTTCTTGGGTGCGGCTTCACAGTTGAGGGCAGTGCCCAATGCGAAGATTGCGATGGCGATGATTGAAACGATTTTTTTCATATCTGTGTGTTGTTTAGTATTTCCAAAGTGTGAAACGGGCGCCGGCATATACCTTGATGCCCATAAGGGGTCCCCAGATGGCTGAGGCGTTGAAGTCTTGGGCATAGGGATTCTCGGCGTCTATGATGGGATTGGGTTGTTTGAAGTTCGTCAGGTTCTCGGCTCCTATATACACGTCCACACCCTTGAACTTGCGTGTCACCTGGGCATAGAGGATGGGATATACGGGCGAATGGGTGGGGCCGCCTTCCGTGATGGCATAACTCGGCAGGCGGGCGGGGCCGTTGAGTTGGGCGGTGAAGTCGAAGGTCCAGATGTTCATCCTGGTGGAGTACTGCAGGTTGAGCACGCCCTTGTATTTGCTGTATAGGGGACGGTCCACCAGTTCCGTTTCGCTGTAGGAGCCGGCCTTGCGCAGGGTCACCCTTGAATCGGTGTAGCGGAAGGTGGCGAGTATGGTGAAACGTTCAAAGGGCTCGATGTTGAAATCCGCCTGGAAGGTGTTGGTGAACGAAGGCCCCGGCATATTGTAAATCTGCACGGTCTTGTCATCCCACTCCTGGTCCACTATCAGTTGCGAGGTGAAGTCCGAACGGAAATAGTCGAAACTGAAGTAGCAGTTGTCGTTCACCCCGAGCGGAATGTCGAAAGTGATGTTTCCGCCGTATGTCCAGGCCCTCTCCATCGTCAGGTTCTCGGGCAGCATAATGGCCCGCGAGGTGGACAGGATGCCGAGATTGTCCACGAAGACATAGGGACTGCGGGAGCCTCTGCCGCCCTGGGCGCGGATGGTCAGCCACTCGAGAGGGCTGTAGCGGACATTAAGGCGGGGCGAGAGTGTGGAGCCGAAGACATTGTTCCAGTCAAAGCTCAGGTCTGCCACCACAGTGAGTTTTTCGGGAATGGTAAAGGTGTATTCGCCGTACACGCCGAGCGAGTTTTCACGGCGCAGCCAGTTGGCCGGAGGCAGCAGGTTGAGTCCGTCCTGATAATTTTCCAACACGTGGTCGAACTGGTCGCGCACACCGAAACTCCACCTGTGAGAGTCGTTGGGGATGCCCTGGTAGATGACATTCAGGAAACCTGAGTTCTGTGTGCCGTTGTAGTGTTTCAGGCCGAAGACGCTCGAGAGTTTGTGGAAATTGTAGTCGGCCACGACCGCTATGTTGTGCTTGTTCTCGCTCTCAAGGGGAATCCCGACTTTCAGATAGGCATTCGCCCCGGTGTTTTCGATACTTGTGCCCCAAATCTGGCGGGGGGTGCCGAATCTTGCCGCCATGGAGTCGCGGAGGGCGTAGGTGAAGCCCATCTGTCCGCCTATGCGTCTCTCATAAAGGCCTCTCACACCGAAGCGCACTTGTATGCCGTCCGGCACGAAGTAGAGCCAGCGGTTGGAAAAGTTGAACTGCATCGTGGTGGGCTCGTCACGGAAACCGTCCTTGTTGCCGTCGTGGGCGAGGGGGTCGGTCGAGGCGTGGGCGAGCAAGACTGTGCTCCAACGCTCGTTGAGTTGGAGGGAAGAGGCGATGTTGAGTTCGGCTCTGAGGGGGTAACTGATGTATGCCTGGATGAACAGGGGTTTCTCGTCGGTGGGCTTGCGGTGCTCGAGGTTGATCTGGCCGGTGATGGCCTCTATGCCGTTGATGACGCTCGAAGGGCCCTTGGCCACCTGTATGCTTTCAAGCCACTGCCCCGGCACGAATCCAAGGCCGAAGGGAGAGGCGAGACCGCGCATCACGGGCCTGTTCTCGTCCTGCATCTGCACGTAGGTGCCGGACAGGCCCAGGAGCCTGATCTGGCGCGCCCCCGTCACCGCATCGCTGTAGCCGACTGACACACTTGCCGAATTCTCAAAACTCTCGGCGAGGTTGCAGCAGGCCATCTTGCACAGACCGGCGGCTGAAATCACCTCGGTCTTGACGGCATTGGTCTTGGAGATGAAGTTGGCCTTGTCACGCGCCGTCACCCTCGCCTCATCAAGAGTGGAGGTGGGACGCAGGTTGAACTCTATGTATGAATCGTTGGGGGAAACTTTTATAGTGTCGGTGGTAAAGCCCATCGCCATAGCGACAAGGGTGGCGTCAAGCTTGTTGAAGGTATTGAACTCGAATTTTCCGTTAAGGTCGCACTCCATATAGGTTCCGCTCTCCAGCCAGCGCACCATCGCAAACGGCACGGCTTCCTTCGCTCCGGTGGCGTCTGTGCCCAACACCTGCCCCTTGAGCACGCCCTTTCTCTGCGCTCCGAGACACAGGGAGCAAAGCATCAAGATTATTATGAATGCGGTTTTTTTCATCTGTCCAACAAAATTGCAAAGATAGCATCAAAATTGATATATTTGCCACCAATTCTAAAGTATTGCACTCATTATGAAAGATTCTTTCGGAAGGCAGATTCTTGCCACCATCATCGGTGTCCTTGCAGTGGGAGTCATCACCAGCGTTTTCTCAACATTATTCTTAATTATGATTCTGATTGCAGGCTCCGGAGAATCACAAGTCAAAGTCCTCCCCTCCTCCGTGCTCAGGATTGATCTGTCCCATCCCATCACGGAGCGCACATCGGAAGAAGACATCAATCTGAGCGGCCTTATGCCGAGCATTCCCTTCATCAGCATAAATGCACCCCAGTCGGGTATAGGCATTCTTGACGCCGTGAAAGCTGTCAATGCCGCCGCCTTTGACCCCAACATTTCTTACATCGCCGTCACTGGTTTCTGCGGCACGACGGAAATCGCCGAACTGGAGGAACTGAGGGCCGCACTGACGGAATTCCGAAAGAGCGGGAAACCCGTGATAGCCTGGGGAGAGAGTTTCAGCCAGGCGGACTATTATCTGGCTTCTGTGGCGGACAAAGTGTATCTCGCCCCTATGTCCCTGTCTGCTATGACCGGTCTTTCAAGCACCATAATGTACCTCAAGGACCTGCTCAATATGGTCGGCGTCAATATGCAGCTCATCCGCCACGGCAAGTACAAATCCGCCGGAGAGCAGTTCATATCCAACAGAATGTCCGAAGAGAACGAAGAGCAGCAGACCGCTATGCTCAAATCCGTCTGGAAAACGATGGAAAAGGCCATCTGCGAATCCAGGAACATTAGTGCGGCTCATTTCAACAGTCTTGTGAACAATCTCGAACTCATCTCCACAGAAGATTTCCTGAAGCACAAACTCATTGACGGGGCCCTTTCCAGAATAGAGTTTGAGAAGGAAATCTGCGTGCTTTCGGGCAAGGAGAACATCAGCGAGGTCAATGTCATCGGGCTGAAGAACTATATCGCCGCCACCAATGCCAAACAGAAAAGCGCAAAGGACAAAGTCGCCATCCTCTATGCCGACGGCGAGATTTATGACGGAAAAGGAGAAGACGGCATCTACAGCAGCAATTTCGTGAAAATCATCCGCGAAATCCGTGAAGACGACAACATCAAGGCCGTGGTGCTCCGCGTTAACAGCCCCGGCGGAAGCGCCACCGCGGCCGAGCAGATTCGCAACGAACTCAACCTGCTGGCAGCCGAGAAGCCCCTCATCGCCTCGTATGGTTGCTACGCTGCCTCCGGTGGCTACTGGATCAGCGCCGAGGCACAGAAGATTTTCTCAGACCGCAGCTGTCTGACCGGTTCCATAGGAGTGTTCGCCCTCATCCCCTCCTGGGAGTACACCCTGCGCAAAGTGCGCGTCAGACCCGCCACGGTCCGCACCCACGATCACGCCGACCTGATGGAACCTTCCCGCGACCTTGAGCAGGTGGAGATCGAAGCCCTCCAGAGGAGCATCGAAGACACCTACAGCAAGTTCGTGAGCATCGTCTCCAACGGACGCAATATGTCAAGGCAGAGGGTGGACGACCTGGCCCAGGGACGTGTCTGGACCGGTTCTGAGGCAAAAGGCATCAAACTGGTGGATGAAATAGGCGGCCTCAGCAACGCCCTTGACTACGCCGTGGTTGCCGCAGACCTGAGCAACGGCTACAATGTCGTGAGCTATCCCCGCCTGAAGACATTCTCCGAATCCCTTATGGAAGAGTTCCTTGGCACCGCAAGTTCCGTAAAGGCTGCGTCCGACCTCATTTCCGACCCCACCCAATGGGCCCTGAACCTCCAGCGCGAACTCGGCAACCAAAACCGCAAGACCTACGCCCTGATGCCCTATATCTACCTATAGGTCTTCAATACGGGGTGCCTGATTTTGGAGCCCGCTACAGGTCGGTTTTTCTACTCATATCTCGGCAAACAGGTCGTCCAGCGTAACCTCGGACTGAACCATATTGCTGTACATGTTTGGTTTCACGCCGTATGTGGTGACCATAGTGAGGTGAAGGAACACTTAATTTCACAAACATTGATGACCCTGTCGCGCCTGTCAATAAGAAGGTCTATCTGGGCTCCGCCTGCCCTATCCTCGTCATCCTGCTTCTTCTATGATTTTGTCGGTTTCTATCAAAAATCCATAATTCCCGACAAATTCAGTCAACGGCTGTGCCGGGCAGAAAGTCAGCGTCAGCGGGCGGTGGTTTTGGTAGCCGCTGATTTGGCGGCGTTGACGAGGGGCGTCACGCTAACATCGGTGCCGACGGCCTTTTTCATCCATATATCGGGGGTCAGGCGGCCCTGACTCCAGATGCGCTTGAGTTGGGCGGCGAAGTCGGAAGGATTCCGGAACTTCGAGAGGAACTCCTCAACCTGATACTCCACAAGGTGGCCGAAAGGATAATTGGGGAGGTACATCGGTGAACTGACCATATGGGAATAGATGGCAAGCAGAGGGCAGTCGCGGCTGCCGAGAACGGGCTCGTAATACTTGTTCCACACATCCTTGGCAATGCGCACGGTGGCATCGCGGAGATCCTCCGCCGTGGCCTCCTTATTTTCGTAGAGCCACCGCCACACATACATATCCGTCAGGGCCACGCCCATAATCTCGTATGCCCCCCAGAAAATGTCGAGGGTCGT
>JABUTN010000004.1:142683-144065 GCA_021443665.1 Bacteroidales bacterium
CGGCGGTACCAAATCAGGAACCAGTCAAGCGCGACAATGACGGCAATGGTCCCGACAATGTAGCCTGTCCTGAGCGAGAATCCTAAACAGATGTCGGATGACACGAGGAATGAGGTGCAGATCCAGGTCATAAAGAGGGCCGGAAGCAGGGTGATATAGAAAAACTTCCCGTTCCGGGCAAGGCTGACGGTGAACACCCACAGGGCGAAAGTTCCTATCGCCTGGTTAGACAGGCCGAAATGCTGCCAGATGAGGTTGAAGCCGTCAGGGCTGGTCTGTTGCCATATCAGGATGCCTATGGCTATCGCGAATATGGGGACGGCCACCATAACCCTCTTGAGACGCGACACCTGGTCGATTTTGAGACCGTCGGCGACAATCATACGGGCGGAACGGAAGGCCGTGTCTCCGGAAGATATAGGGCAGACCACCACTCCTAAAATGGCGATGATGCCGCCGAAAATGCCCAACCAGTCCCTCAGCAGGAGATATACCACCTGAGGCGCCGAAGTCAGCATCCCGCTTTCCGCGGAGGCCTCGTACATCAGATAGCCGGCCGTGGGCTTGCCGTAGAAGAAATAGGAAGAGGCGGCGGCCCACACGAGGGCAACCAGACCTTCGGTGATCATGGCGCCGTAGAACACGGGACGGCCCATCCTCTCAGACTGCAGGCATCTTGCCATAATGGGGCTTTGCGTGGCGTGAAAACCGCTCAGGGCGCCGCAGGCTATCGTGATGAACAGGCAGGGGAATATGCTGCCCCCCTTGCCCGGAAGACGCGAGCCCATACCGTCCCAGAACTCCGGTATGTCCGGCATCTTGATGAACAGCATCACCAGCAGGGACGCGCACATAAAGAGCATACAAATCGCGAAGAAGGGATATATCTTGCCGATAATTTTGTCTATGGGGGTGATTGTGGAAATGAAGAAGTAGGCGAATATAAGGGCTATCCATCCCCAGGTGTAACCCGTCACCTGTGCAAGCACAACGGCCGGAGACGACACGAACACCACGCCCAGTATCACCAGGAGGATGAACATGAACACCAGAAGGATGTGGTGCGCCTTTTCCCCGAGATACTTGCGGGCGAGCTGGTCCAGATTCGCTCCTCCGTGGCGCATTGACAGCATACCGGCCATATAGTCGTGGACACTTCCTGCGAAAATGCTTCCGAAGACTATCCACAAATAGGAGGAGGGGCCGAACTTGGCGCCCATTATGGCCCCGAAGATGGGGCCAGTCCCCGCAATGTTGAGAAACTGTATCATAAACACCTTCCAGTTGGGAAGGACCACGAAATCAACGCCATTGGCCTTGGTGACCGCCGGAGTTACCCTGTCGTCCGGACCGAAAATGCGTTCTACAATGCGGCCATACAC
>JABUTN010000004.1:144797-150441 GCA_021443665.1 Bacteroidales bacterium
CTCAGAATGACGATATTTCTCTTGGGGCTACGCCTCAGGATGACGATATCCCCGTCCCCGACATAGACATTGAGCTCGTGCCCGAAGCGGAGGTCAGGCCGATTCCCAAGCCCCTGCATAAAAACAGGCCCGGCCGGACAGCCGGACCCGAAAAGGGAGGGAAAGCATCGCAAGTCATCCTGATAATACTTATCTCGGTGGTGTTCCTCGTGCTGCTGTTCCTTATCATCGTGACTTTCATCGCCCCAGATCTTCTGGACCATCTCCTTTACAGTGAGGAAGAACTCTCCCTCCTCCGCCAGATGGGGCAACTCTAAGCCATTCTACTTCGCATCAAAATCCTTGATATAGGGCTTGTCTGTGGTGAATACGGGCCAACCCGGATTGCCGCTCTTGCAGAAATCCGTCCAGGCGCAAACCATCTGCTCCGACAGGGCATAGTCGGCATCCGTGAACGGACGCCAGCTCTTTGACAGGGTTCCGAACACATACCAGAGTTCCGCACTGTGGAACGCGCCGGGCATCTCAGAGGTCTCATCGTCCCCGGGAAGGTCGCGGTGGAACTCATACTCATAGACAGGCTGACTGCTTTGAGCCGCACGCAGACGGCAGAATTCCGTAATGGGCTCGCCACCGAGACCGGGCAGGTCCTGGCTGTTGTAGCCTATCATATAGGGGATATCAGCCAACTCGCCTTTCAGAGCCGCCGAGTCGAAGTCCTCAGTCATCGCATAGCCGTCATTGAAGGGGGAGAAAAGAAGCCACTGGAAGGTCTTCGCCTTGTAGGCGTTGGCTGCGGCATCCAGGGCCGCCACATCACAGGAGCGCATCTTCTTCAGGCTGTCAAAGCCGGCATCATCCATAATCTCCTTGCCCATCCTGTCCTTCGCCTCCTGCTCATTGACAGCGGAAGGTGTCAGAGAAGAGAGTCCGAGGCCTCCGCCGCTCTGGATAATTGCTTTGGCTATCAAACCCTTGGAAAGGGGGGAAGCCACCAGGTTCTTCACACTCATAGCCCCGGCACTCTGGCCGAAAACGGTGATGTTGTCGGGGTCACCGCCGAAGCCGGCGATGTTCTCCTTTATCCACTTGAGGGCCGCAATCTGGTCAAGCATTCCGTAATTGCCGGAATGACCGCCGCCTTCAGCCGAAAGTTCAGGATGCGCGAGATAACCCAAAATCCCGAGACGATAGTTTATGGTGACGAGAATCACGCCCTTCTGCGCCCATTTCTCGCCGTCCATCGTCACCTCGTGGCCATAACCGTTCATAAAGGCCCCTCCGTGTATCCACATAGCGACCGGAAGCGCCGCCTCACTGTCGCCGATGGCGGAAGCGGGAGCCCATATATTCAGATAGAGGCAGTCTTCGCTTTTCTCAGGCTTGCCGTCCCAATAGAACTCCCTTCCGTAGAAGCTCTTGGGATCGTCCTCGCCCTGAGGCGCTATGGAGCTGAAGGCATCGGCTTTGCGTATGCCCTTCCAGGGTGTCACGGGCTTTGGAGCAACCCAACGCAGCTCATCCACAGGGGCGGCTGCATAGGGAACACCTTTGAAAACAACAACTCCCTCTGTCCCGGAAGCGACACCCTCCACCCTGCCGCCCTCCACCTTCACCACAGGCAAAGAAGAGCAGGACAGGAGAAACATCGCTCCGAGAAAAAAGGATAAAGTCTTGTGCATACTACTTGTCAATTTTGATGGCATTGACCTTATAGGATGCGGCGGCAACCTGTACGGATGCCTCCTGACGGATATCGCGGGAAGAAGCGCCTATATGCAGGGCGTAACTGCCTTCATCGACCACCCAGGCCGAAGCGGACTCATCGAATGAGGCGAGGCTGTAAACGGGCACCTTGAGGCTGATTTCAGCGCTCTCGCCGGGGGCGAGCAAGGGAGTCTTGGCAAATGCCTTCAACTCCTGGACGGGTTTCTCGAGTTTGCCTTTGGGAGCGCTCACATAGAGCTGGACAACCTCTTTTCCTGCCACCTTGCCAGTGTTGGTGATTTTCACTTTCACGGAAACGGCATCCTTGTCCGAACTTACCTCGGGCTTGTCATATCCGAAAGTGGTATATGAAAGGCCATAGCCGAAAGGATATGAAGGGGTCACATTGCAGGCGTCGAAATGGCGGTAACCCACGTGGATGCCCTCCTCATAATTGGTATAGTCAACATTCTTCACGGCATCTGAAACCTCCGAACCGTCCACCTTCATCATCTCCGTCTTGACATTGATGGGGAAGTTTGCGGATGAGGCGTGGTCATAGAAGGAAATGGGGAAGGTCATAGTCAGCTTGCCTGAAGGGTTGGCCTTGCCGCTGAGCACGTCAGCAACGCTGTTGCCTCCCTCCTGCCCTGCCTGCCATGCGAGCAGGACTGCATCGGGAAGGGATTTCCAGGAAGCGGTCTCGATGACACCGCCCACATTAAGAATCACCACCACCTTCTTGCCTTGTGCGTGAAAAGCGTCGCATACAGACTTGATGAGGGCTTTCTCCTTCTCGTCAAGAGTGAAGTCCGCAAGTTGTCTGTCCTGGAACTCACCCGACAGGCGGCCGAGAGTGATGACAGCGGCGTCGTTGGCCGCAACCATCTTGGCAAGTTCGGCAGACGAGGGCACAAGTTCCTTGGGAGCGGGAGTGGGAAGGAACATCGCGTAGGGACCGGTGGGCTTGTTGCGCTCGTTCTCCTCGGCGATATACTTCTCATATTTTCCCTTGACAGACTCATCCACGGTATAGCCCACATTCTTGAGGCCGTCGAGCAGGGACACCACATAGGCGTGGTTCACATTGCCCGAACCGGTACCGCCGGCTATGAAGTTGTAGGAAGTGCAGCCGAACACGGCGAGTTTCTTCACACTCTCCTTGAGGGGAAGTGTGTTGGCCTTGTTCTCCAGAAGCACCATACCCTCGGTGGCGCTGCTGCGGGTAACGGCGGCGTGGGCCTTGAGGTCGGGTTTGTTGGAATACTTGTAGCCTTTGAAACGGGGGGTGCGGAGAATCATCTCGAGGATGCGCTTCACGTTCAGATCAAGCACCTTCTCATCGAGAGTGCCGTTCTTAACACCTTCCACGATGCCCTCGAACTGGCCTTCACGGCCGGGCTGGAGCATATCGTTTCCGGCCTTCATCTGGGCAACGGCATCCTTGCCGCCGAACCAGTCGGTCATCACCATACCCTTGAAACCCCACTCGTCGCGAAGCAGGGTGGTCTGAAGGTCGTGGCTCTCGGAAGTGTAGATTCCGTTCACGAAGTTGTAGGAAGACATAACAGTCCAGGGATCTGACTCCTTGACAGCGATTTCGAAGCCTTTGAGGTAAATCTCACGGGCGGTGCGCACATCTATGCGCACATCGTTGGCCATACGGTTGGTCTCCTGGTTGTTGAAGGCATAATGTTTCAGAGAAACGCCCACGCCGTTGCTCTGCACACCTCTCGTATAGGCGGCGGCAATCTTGCCGGCCACAACGGGGTCCTCCGAATAATACTCGAAGTTACGGCCGCAGAGAGGGTTGCGGTGGATGTTGAGGGCGGGAGCCAGAAGCACATCGGCTCCGTACTCGAGCACCTCCTCTCCTATGCTCTCACCCACGGACTCCACAAGCTCCGTATTCCAGGTGCTTGCCAGGAGGGTTCCGATGGGGAAATGCGTGCAGTAGTAGGTCTGAGAATCGCCCTCGCGTGTGGGGTTGATGCGCAGTCCGGCAGGACCGTCAGCCAGCACCACAGAGGGAATGCCCAGACGGGGGATGGGGTATGTCGTACCGGCTGCACCGGGAACGAGCTTTGTGGTCGCCCCCACTACAGGGTCATCCCCGGTGGCTCCGACCTGGCCGGTGCCCACACACAGATGGGCCTTCTCCTCCAGGGTCATAGCAGCGATGACTTTGTCTATGTTCGCCACCCCGAGCTGAGGCTCGCCGCCTTTGCAGGCGGCTGCCATCAGCGGAAGGGATGCGAGCAATATGAAAGATTTGAATTTCATACGGTTATCCTACTTGAAGATGAGTTGCAGATAGTCCACGAGGTAATCTCTCCAGTTGCTCCACACGTGGCCCCCTTCGGTTTCCTTATAGATGTAAGGATAGTGGGCGGCATCCAGTTTGGCGCGGAACTCCACGTTGGCCTTGTAGAGGAAGTCGGTCTTGCCGATGGCAATCCAGAGCAGGCCGGGCTTCTTTGAGAAGTAGGTGGCGAGTTTCTCATCCACATTCTGGTAGAGGGGGGATACTGAAGGGTCGCTCACACCGATGGCTGCGGAGAACATACCAGAGTAATTGAACATATCAGGATAGTTGATGGTCAGGTAGAGGGTGTGGAAACCGCCCATTGAAAGACCGCAGATGGCGCGTGAGGTCTTCTTTGCAATGGTCCTGTAGTGGCTGTCGACATATTTCACCACCTCGGGGAAACATTTCTCGAAGCTGCCCTCCATCTGTTTGGGAGCGCTCATGCCGGGCTGGCCGGTTGAGAAGCTGCCCTCGAGGGGAGCCGCCTCCTGGGAGATGTTGCCGTTGGTGAACACGGCGATCATGGGTTTGATCTGGCCTTTGGCAATCAGGTTGTCGAGAATCTGGGTGGCACGGCCCTGTGTTACCCAGGCATCCTCGTCGCCGCCGGCACCGTGGAGGATATACACAACGGGATATTTGGTCTTGCTGTTCTCATAGCCTGCGGGGGTATAGACGGTCATACGGCGGTTGTAGCCGGCCTCGCTGGGATACCATACCTTGCTGACTGTTCCGTGGGGTACGCTGTTCACAACGAAGTTGTCGCCGATGCCGCCGGGGATGAGCAGAACGCTGGTCAGGTTCGCAACATCACGGTTCACGTGCATATTGTTGAGGTCGAGCATCTTCAGGCCGTCAACCTGGAAGTTGTAATTGTAGAAACCGCCGGGAACGGGCTCGGGGGTGGTGTACTCCCACACACCGTTCTCACCTTCGGTAAGGGCGGCGACACCGGGAACATCAAACACGCCGAAATTGGGGATTTCGAGTTTGGTGGGGGCGAGGAACTCACCTGTAACCTCAACCTTGATGGCCTTGGGGGCCTGGATGCGGAAGGTTACGGTACCATCGGGATTGACCTGGGGGGAAACAATCTGGGAATTGTTCCAGAGTGACTGCTGGGCCATTGCGCTTACTGCGAGAGCCATAGTCAAAATGCTTACAAATATTTTTTTCATTGTTCTGTGTTTTTTTTGTTGTTAGTTAAGGGGAGCGATGGGGCCTTCGTAGGTCACAACCTTGTCTTCAAGGGCGAAATTCAGTTTCCAGGCGCCGCCTTCGCCCTGGGCGAGGGTCAGGAGGCCGCTTGTGAGGTTTGTACCTGTGCTGCCCTGTGAATTGACAGACCAATATACGGTGCCCCAGTTCTTGAAGTCAATGCCTATGCCCCAGATGTCACCGGGATCCCAGCCTATGCCCCACTGGTTTTCCTCTATCACGCCGCCGGCGGTACCGGGAAGATAAGAGCCTTCAGCTATTGCACCGCCACCGCCACTGTAGATATCGATGGTGATGTAGAAGCCTTCGCCGCTATATTCAACGCCGCCGAATGCATTGGGAGCCGCACTCACGCCGTCTGTACCGAGGGCAATGGTGATGGAATTGGTTCCGTTGGGAGTGTTGTCAGTA
>JABUTN010000004.1:150682-159860 GCA_021443665.1 Bacteroidales bacterium
ATGTCACCGGGATCCCAGCCTATGCCCCACTGGCCTTCGTTTACAACACCGCCTTCAGGGCCGGGTTTGTAGGTGCCGGGGTGGAGTTTGCCGTCGGGAGAGTAGAAGTCGATGTTGGCCACATTGCCGTCACCTTTCCACAACCACTGGTATGTGGTCATATCGAACTCGGGAACAACACCGCTGGAAGCAAGGCTAACGGTCACGGTATTGCCCTGGTTGACCTGGGCATTGACCAGGTTGGTCAGTTTGACAGCCTCGGGATCGGGCTGGAAGAGAAGGAGGACATAACCCTTGATGCGGCGGATTTCCCCGCTCTGGAGCCAAAGATTGCCTTCGAGTTCATAACCTATGGCATCCGCATCCAGGATGAAGTCAATCTGTCCGCTGACAACAGGATCCACAAGGTTGCCTGATTTGAAGGAAGTGTATTCCAGGACATAGTTGCCGCTGCCGGCAGAAATCTCATTGGCGGGGCTGTAGGTACCGGTCTCGATGTAGTATTTCTTTCCCACCAGACGGATTGTGAGAACCTCGTTCTTGTCTGTGGTGAGCACCACGTCAAAGAGCTTGCGGTCATTTTCTTTGATCACATTGCAGTCGGCAGCTGTAAAGACGGCGTCCACGGCCTCTTTATATTCGCCTTTGAGGGGGGCTATCGAAGTAATCGTGCAGGAAGCAAGCAGAGTGGCTGCAAGTATTCCGCAAATGTATTTAAGTGTTTTCATTTCTTTAATCTGTTATTTTACCATCCGGGATTCTGCTTGATATTGGTATTCAAACGGATTTCTGCTGCGGGATAGGGAAGCAGATAGTGTTTGTCCTTGAATCCGTAGAGAGAAGGGTCCTTGTGGAACGAAACTGAATCCACCACGCCGTTCGAGTTCAGGAAAGGACAGTAATCGCCCTGATGCTCAAGATTGTTCTTGGCAATCTTCCAGCGGACGATATCCTGGAAACGGACACCTTCGCCGCAAAGCTCAAGACGTTTCTCAGTCTGGATATCCTGAAGGGAGATTCCGTTCTTGGGCCTGAGGCCGACTCTTTCACGAACTTTGTTCAGATAGTCGGCAGCTGTGCCGGCGTTATTTGCGAGAAGATGGGCTTCAGCACCAAGGAGATAAACCTCGGCAAGACGCATCCAGCGGGTGTTCACGTGAACGGTGGCGCTTGACCAGCCGCCATCCTCGGCTGACTGGGGAAGTCTCCATTTCCAGAAGAAGTAGCCCTCGTTGATCATTGAGGCACCGGGCATAATGGTTATGGACATATCCTTCATCTGGTCGTATGTCTTCATAGTTCCATTGAGACGTACGCCGTCGGGGCCTTCCTCCTGAAAGAAGAGGTTGTAAAGTTCGGCCTTGGGAGCGCAGAAGCCCCAGCCCATATTGCTGAAACCAGCCTCCTGGACACCCGTCATCTTATCTGTGCGCCACATCACCATAGTGAGGTAGAAACTGAAGTTCTCCATAGTGTTGTTGGGGTTCTTGATCTTGACAGATTCGAAGATGGACTCGCAGTTCTTGGCTGTGGTGTACTGGAGAATGTCCTCATAGGGACCTCTGTAGAGTTCGTAGAGACCGCTGCGTATCACTGCGTCAAAGCAGTCGGCGGCATCCTTGTACTTCTCCTGCCACAGATAGGCTTTTCCGAGAAGGGCCTGGGCGAACTGTTTGGTCACCCTCCAGGTTTCCGTGTCATTGACGCCGGTCTTCTCGGCAAGCATACCGGAATTGATGGCCAGGGTAAGGTCGCTCTCTACCAGAGCCCAAAGTTCCTCGGTCTTGCCGTTGGGGACGGCATACTCGCTCGGAGTGAGTTCGTGGTCAACCAAGGGGGGATTGCCCCACATTGAGATGAGGTCGAAGTAGGCAAGGGCCCTGAACACTCTGGCCTCGGCAAGCATCTGCTGCTTTACGGGGGTGTCATCCTTCACGTGTCCGAGAACCACATTGGCCTGATAAATCATCTGGTAGTAGCTCTGGAACACACCCTGGAGGAAACCTTGCTCTGTGTTGAAAGTGAACTCATTGAGGGCTTCGAGGTCGGCATTGTCACCGCGTCCGCCGCCGCCTGCCCAGAAGTCATCGCAGAGAAGGTGCTTGGTGAGTTTGAGGTTGTACTCAAGGCCGCGGAGAGTAAGATAGAGGTTTGAAACACCGGTCTCGGCTTCCTCGTCGGTCTGATAGTAGGTGTCGTATGTAAGTGTACCGTGCTGGGGTATGTCGAGAAGGCCTGCACAAGAGGTGAAAAGCGCAACTGTTGCAGCCGTAATAAATATCCTGAATGTTTTCATTGTATCCATAATTTTAGCGATCATACAATTAGAATCTCAAGGTCAGACCGGCAACAATCTTCTTGGAGTTGGGGTAGCTGCCCTTGTCCACGCCAAGGGAATTGCCTGCGCCCACAACCTCGGGGTCGAAACCGGGATACTTGGTGAAGGTGAAGAAATCGTCAAGAGATACATAGATGCGCAGATGGTCCACATGAATCTTGCTCATCCATTTCTGGGGGAATGCGTAACCGAGCTGAATCTGTTTGATCTTGAAATATGAGCCGTCAAATACAGATGCTGAAGACACATAGTACTTGTCGAGGTTGCTGGCGCCGGCGCGGGGCATCGTGGCCTTTGTGTGCGTGGGAGTCCATCGGTCCTCTGTGAAGTATGTGAGTTTGTTCACAGGATAGTCCTGACGGTTAAGGCAGCAGTAGATGTCGTTGCCGGCTGCACCTGTACCGAAGACATTGAGGCTGAGGCCCTTCCATGCGAGGTTGATGGTGATGCCGTAGTTCACGTCAGCGAAACCTTTGCCGAGGTAGGTCTTGTCGTTGTCGGTAATCTGGCCGTCCTTGTCCACGTCCACGAATTCGGGGTCACCGGTGGTCTCGTTGATGCCGGAGAACTTGTATCCGTAGAAATACCACGCGGGCATATCCTTCTGGAAGCGGGTGATGGCACCGTAGGTGTGGAAGGTGGCGCCGTCAATGGCGTTGATGGTGGGGTGGATGTAGGTCACCTTGTTGGCGATGGTGGAAACATTGCCGCGGATGCTGTAGGAGAAATCACCTACATAGTCCTGCCAGCCAAGCTCGATCTCGACACCGTTGTTCTTGATGGTACCGGCATTCACGGGGGAAGCGGTGACGCCGACCACGGTTGAAGGTGTGATGCCCGTCACGATAAGGTCGCGGGTGGTCTTGTCATAGTAGTCGATGCTGAAACTGAGCCTGTCGCGGAGGAAGCGGGCGTCGAGACCGATGTTGAACTGCTCGGCGGTCTCCCATTTGAGCTCGTTGTTACCGGTGGAAGAAGGGCCGTAGGCGGGCATATACTCCATGCCGCTGCCTGTAGGATAGGAACCTGAGGAAACAATCACGTTCTTGTAGGCATAGCCTCCGAGGACTGCAACGGAACCGTTCTGGCCCCAGCTGGCGCGGAGCTTGAGGTGGTTGATCACCTTGTGGGCGTTCTTCATCCAGTTCTCATTGGAGATTACCCAACCTGCTGACACGGCGGGGAAGAAGCCCCAGCGGTTGTTGGCGGGAAGAATCGCGGTATCGCAGGCGTCTGCACGGAGGGAGGCCTGAATCAGGTAACGTCCCTTGTAGTCATAGTTGATACGGCCGAAGTAGGAGTTCTTGCGGGAGTAGCTCTCCTCTCCTCCTGACACTGTGGATGTGGCGGTGGGGGTGGCGTATGCGAAATAGTAGAAGTTGGGGTCGTTCTGCTTCACGCCAAGGTCAAGGACACCGTCCTGATAAGAGCCCTGTTTGCTGCCGTTGACACCGAAATACACATTCTGTGAGTAGGACATACCAATCATCGCACCGATGGTGTGGCCGCTCTTGAAGGTATGGGTGTAGTTGATGAAGTTTTCCCACTGGAAATATACGGACTGGCTGCTGCCTGAGTTGAGGCTCACGAAGTTGGAGTGAACCTGCTCGTTGCCGTAGTAAGGCTTGGTGTAGCCGTAGTTCCTGCTGCTGTTGAAGAGGTAACTCAGACGGGTGGTGATGGTCAGGCCTTTGATGGGCATCAGGTTGAGGTAGGTGGTACCGTTGATGTTGAAGCCCTTGGTCTGTGAATAGTTGGAGTCACGCATGATGAAGGGGTTCTCCGCAAGACCGCCGCTGAACTGGGGCACACCATAATAATTGCCTTTGGAGTCCTTGAGCAGTTCGCCGTAGGCATCGGGATTGGCGAGCACGGCCTTCATGTTTGAGGGAAGGTTGTCGGGAGAATAGGTCACCGGGGTGAGGGGGTCGAGCTGGAGCACTGAAAGCAGGAGCGAAGCATACTCCGAACCTTCGGTCACGGCACGTGAGGTGTAGTGTTCGAGCTGGTTGTTGGTACCGAGTTCCAGCCAGGGTTTGATTTTCCAGCTGGCATTGATCATACCCGTGATACGCTGATAGGTATCGGCGTCTCCTGCCACGATACCGTTGTTGCCCAGGTACGACATTGAAGCGTAGATGCTGGCCTTGTCGCTGCCTGCGGAGAATGTCAGGTTGTGGCGGTGCATGATTGAGTTCTCGAATGCGGCCTTTGCCCAATCGGTGTTGGTCTTCTGGTCCCAGCCACGGTAAATCTTGTCGATGCTGAAATAGTTGGCCTCGAGGTAATAGTCAGCATACTGCTCGGCGTTCATCACCTTGGGCACATTCGCCAGAGACTGGGTGGTAATCTGGAAGTCGTAGGAAATCTGACCCTTGCCGGCACCCTTGCGGGTGGTCACGAGAATCACACCGTTACCTGCCTGCGCACCATAGATGGCGGCTGAGGCGGCATCCTTGAGCACCTCCATAGACTCGATGTCATTGGGGTCGAGGCCGGAAATGTCAGAGGCGATACGTCCATCGACCACATAGAGGGGGTCGCTGGCGCCGTTGGAAGAAATACCGCGGATGCGGATGCTCGGAGAAGCACCGGGACGGGCGGATGACGAAATCACCTGGACGCCGGCGGTCTTGCCTTGGAGGGCCTGGGCGGCGGAGGTGATGGGGCGGTTGAGAATGTCTTCGTCCTTCACGGATGAAATCGCACCCGTCAGGTCGCTCTTCTTCTGCACACCGTAACCCACAACGACAACCTCGTCGAGAACCTGTTTGTCAAGTTCGAGGACAATGTTGAAAGTGCCCTCGGCTGCGACAAACTCGTAGGTTTTGAAGCCAAGGGAAACAACCTGCACGGTAGCGCCCTTGGTTACATTGAGAGTGTATTTGCCGTCAATGTCGGTAACCACGCCGTTGGTGGTGCCTGCCTCAAGGACAGAAACACCAATCATAGGCAGGTTTTCCTCATCCACGACAACTCCGGACACCGTCACCTTCGACTGCGCCGAAACGGTGAGAGCGGAGAGAACGAGAACAGCTCCCAACAGGAGTTTTCTCATCCAGTCTGTAGCGTTTGAAAAATGCATAATGGTTAATTGTTAAAAAATGGTTAAGTGTTGCAAAGTTCGGCATCTTTGCTTTCAAAGGCTTGCACCATCATCCCGGACGGCTTTCATATTCGTACAAAAACTATCACATTCGTTCAAATTTGTTATTTTTGCCCTATGAAACGCTTATTCGCCTGCNCCGTCCTGTGCGTCCTCTGCATCGCCTGCAACAAGAGCCCCGAGCCCGAAAAGATTTCGGAGGGTCCCCTTGTCAGATACGACATTTCCAACCTCAACATCACCTGTTTCGAGGAAGACAGCGAGGGCTATATGTGGATAGGCACCTTCCGCGGCCTGAACAGATACAACGGAAAGACCTTCTACCTGTATCAGAACAGCGCCTACGAAAAGTCCATCCCGGACAACCAGATACGCGACATAATGCGCGACTCACGGGGGAGAATGTGGGTGGCCACCATCTCCGGAGTTTGTCTCTACACCGAACAGGACGATTTCCTGCGCATCCCGATGGAAGGTGACGACCTGAATGTGCTGAACATAGCCGAAGACAAAGACGGGCGCATCTTTGCCGTCACGAGCGACGCCTTCCACCTTTTTTACGACGGCATAAACGCCTTCAGGAAGGTGGCCCCGCTCAAAGCCGATATCCACGGTCTGCCCAACAGCCTCTACACCACCCCGCACGCCATCTACAGCGTTTCCGGCAGACACATCCGCCGCTTCGACTCCCGCACGATGAAGGTGACTGACTCCACCGATATAGGAAGTTTTGTCAACAGTTCCGATATGGGACAGGACGGGTCAATCTGGATGTCCACAGAGGACGGTTTGAAACGATTCAGCACCCTCACGGACAAATGGGTCAGTCTGCCCCAGAGTTTGTGGGCCCATCAGAACGCTTCCTACAAAATGATTTACTCCGACCCGCTGACGGGCATTTTCTTCTGCCGTGCGGACAACAGGCTCCTGCTCTTCAGGAACAGGGACGAGGCAGTGGTGGAGAGCGGCAGCGTGGAGTTTCCGATTGTGACCCCGGAAATGGACATCGTGAAGATGCTCCGTGACTCGCAGGGCAACCTGTGGATGGGTTCGCAGTACAAGGGTTTCAAGGTGGATTACAGCAACAAGGACATCTTCACCCCGCCGCACACCATAAACTCCATCGTATCGGATGTCTTCAAAGATGCAAAATACGGACTCTGGACAATAACCCAGGATGACAAACTCTACCTGACTCCCCACGGCACGCGCGACATCATCAGCATAGACCTCAGCCCTCTCGGGGAAAAGCCGCTCTCAATAAGCCAGCTTTTCATCGACAACTCCGGCAGAATGTGGTTTCTGTCCAAGACCCTCGGCTTTGTATGGGAATGCAGTTTTGACGGCAGGAGGCTCCAACTGATGAAGAGACACGACGGATTCAAGCCTATGTGCATCACCGAAGACTCAGACGGCGGCATCTGGATAGGAGACTCATCCCAGAGCCTGCACTACTTACGCCGGGGGCAGAGAGAGTTCAGCGCCCTCCAGCTCTTCACGGACTATGCCTTCATCCCAGACATACTGAGGACCTCCAATGATGAAATTCTTGTGGCGGCCTTCGGGCACCTTCCGGTGGTGGTGAATCCCCGCACTCTGGAGTTCCGCAATCTGGAAGTCAGCCATGAATCCTGGAAAGCGGTCCTTCCCCGGGCTCTCTTCATCCCCACCTGTCTCTACGAAGACAGCAAAGGTGACATTCTGATCGGCACAATCAGCAACGGTCTGCTCCGCTACTCACCCTCCACCAGAGAGATTGCCTCTATGCCCGGCTGCTCCTGCGACGACATCACCGCCATCATAGAGGACAAGGCCCGGCGCCTTTGGGTCAGCACCCTCTACGGTCTGAGTATGTACGACCCTATGGAACAGCGTTTCACCAACTATTACGCGGCCGACGGCCTGGGAGGCAACCAGTTCTCCGAAAGGGCGGTATGTATGACCCAGAGCGGCAGGCTCGTCTTCGGCGGCAGCCACGGAGTGAGCATATTCGACCCCACCGCCATCTCCAGGAGGTCAAATGCGCGACTGCGTTTCGAATATCTCAAACTCCACAACAGCAGCGTCCATCCCGGGGAGGAATCCCCCTTGAAGAAGCGCCTTTCGCTCACGGACAGAGTCATGCTGGACTACCGCCACAACAGCGTGTCCATAAGTTACTCCGCCCTTGACTACTCCGACTTCGACCGTATACGCTACAGTTATATGATGAGCTGCACCGACGGCTACTGGGTGGATGCGGGCCACTCCACCGAGGCGGTCTATTCGAACTTGTGTCCCGGCAACCACAAATTCTCCCTCCGCGCCTACAACAACGATATGGGAGAACTGCTCGGCGAGACATCCCTGTCAATCAGGGTGCGTCCGCCCTGGTGGTTCTCCTGGTGGGCCATCAGCCTTATGGCCGCCTTCCTGCTCACGGGCTTTGTCCTTGCCCGCCATTTCTCGACGGTAAGGCACAGACTCAGACAGAGCGAGGAGCGCGCCCGCCTCGAAAAGGAGCAGGAGGCCCGGCTCAACAAGATGAATATGGACTTCTTCGCGAACATCTCCCACGAGCTGCGCACACCCCTGACGATGATTTCCGGCCCCATCTCCCTGCTCTCGCAGAGAGACTACATCAAGGACGAGGATATGGCGCTCATCAAGGCCGCGGGAGCCAACAGCCGCAGAATGTTCCGCCTTGTCAACCAGATTTTGGAATTCAACAAACTCGAAAACGACACCCTGCGCCTGAGTCTCAGCCGCCGCGACATCATCTCCTCCCTGCGCGAACAGCACGAACTCTACGCGAGCAGCGCCGACATCAAACAGATCCGCTTCACCCTCAGGGGCGTGGAGGACAGTTTTATGATGTGGCTGGATGAAGACAAACTCGACAAAATCACCGGCAACCTCATTTCCAACGCCCTAAAGCACACCCCCAAGGGCGGAAGCGTCGAACTGGCCTTCGATGTGGTGGGTCCCGCCGAGGCCACAGCCCTCTTCCCCGGCTATGCCCTGCCGGAGGGGGTGAACGAATTCGTGCTGGTCAAGGTCAGCGACACGGGCGAGGGCGTGCCGCAGGAGAGCCTCGAGAAGATCTTCGACCGCTACTACCAGGTGCGCAGCGGCAAAATCAACTATGTGCCCGGCTCCGGCATAGGCCTCTACTATTCGAGAGCCCTGGCCCGCCTGCACAAAGGCTGGATCAAGGGCGAAAACCGCAGCGATGTGGAGAGCGGCTGCGTCTTCTCCCTGATACTGCCCGTGAGCGAGACCCTCTGGAGCGAAAGCGACAAGGGTATGGCCCCCGAACAGAACATAATGATTCCGGCGGTGGAGATGGTGCCCACGATTGTGGAAAGCGAGGAGGACAAGCGCCCCTGCGTGCTGATAGTGGACGATGACGCCGATATGGACTACTTCCTCCAGTCCCTTCTGAAACCCTATTGGCGCGTGTCCGTGCGTTTTGATGCGGAATCCGCCCTCGAGCGCATACTCAACAAAGCTCCCGACCTCGTGGTCAGCGACATCGCGATGCCGGGAATGTCGGGCTACGAACTCTGCCGCAGACTCAAGGAAGACATCCAACTCTGCCACATCCCCGTGATTCTTGTGACGGCCAAGACCACATTGGAGAACCAGGTGGAAGGCCTCGAAAGCGGCGCGGACGCATACGTGACCAAACCCTTCGACCCCAACTACCTGATAGCCCTGATAAAGTCCATTCTGCGCAACAGGGAGACTCTCCG
>JABUTN010000004.1:159873-162188 GCA_021443665.1 Bacteroidales bacterium
AGCAACACGGCCGTGGAAGCCGAAGAAATAAGTTCCGCCCTCTCGCCCCAGGACAAACTCTTTATGGACAAACTCTACGCCCTGATGGAAAGCGAACTGGACAACTCCGAACTTGACATCTCCAACTTCACCACCACCCTCGGCACCTCCCGTACCAAGTTCTACTACAAGGTCAAGGGCCTCACTGGAGAAAGCCCCGGCAACTTCTTCAAGACCTACAAACTCAACCGCGCCGCCCAACTCCTCAAGGACGGCCGCTACAACATCTCCGAAGTGGCTGATATGACAGGCTTCAGTTCCCTGTCCCACTTCTCATCAAGTTTCAAGAAGCAGTTCGGGGTCGCCCCGAGCGCATATATCAAATAAAACGCTACTTTTGCGGGATGACTCTGAAAACCGGAAAGATTCTTCTTGCGCTCCTGCTGCTGGCGGGAGCAAGCATCATTGCCCTCCCCGCGCAGCAAAGGGATTTCCCCTACCCTGCCATCCCCGACAGCCTGCGCACCCAACAAGGCCGCGCCGACTTCCTCGTACTGCACTATTGGGACAATGTGGATTTCGACGACAACAGCTTCTTCAACGACAAGGTCCTATTCAACCGGAGTTTCGCCAACTTCCTCTCGGTCTTTCCGCTCGCCTCTGATTCCGCCTGTGAAAAGGGCGTTGGCAGACTGGTGGAACTTGGCTCCCAAAAAATCAACAGGCTGCCCCTCATTGCCAGGACAGCCCGTGAATATCTGTTCGAGCCCCTCTCACCCCTCTACAACGAGGAGCGTTTCAGGCTCTTCGCCGAGCAGTTGGCCGGCTCTCCCCTGCTTCCCACGCGTGTCGCCGCAGATATGGCCTCGGCCTGCAGCATACTCTCAAGCAACAAGATAGGATCCAAGGCCGTAAACTTCCGTTACGCCACCAAAGGCTCCGCCGGTGGCAGCCTCCACTCCCTGAAAGCGGAACAGCTGCTGGTCCTTTTTTACGACCCGGAGTGTGACCACTGCCTTGAGCTGATTTCCAAACTCGCCGCAGACAACCGCATATCGGCACGCATCAGCGAGGGCAATCTCAAAGTCCTCGCAGTCTATGCCGACGGAGACAGGAAAATATGGAAAGACCTTGAGCAGTATGTAAGGATTCCTGACACCTGGATCTCTGCCCTTGACATCAGCGGCATCCAGCGCAAAGGCTTCTACATCCTCCGCTCCCTCCCCGCCCTCTACCTCCTCGACGCGGACAAGACCATCATAGCCCGCCATCTCTCCCTCTCCCAACTCACGGAATTACTGTAAGCCCCCTGCCCGGGAACTTGATAAAAAAAAGACCCCGAAGCCGTGTGGACTTTGGGGTCAGGAATGTTCAATCTAATCTTCAAACTTCATAACAGGTCGCACCAGGAGTCCTAGGTAGCGATATGTTAAGGCATTCCAACAATATCCGTGCCTTGTAGAATAAGCATAAATTCTATTATCTAATGAGGATGACCAATAGAAAACACCTTCCCCACTGGGGGACAGCTTGTAGCCATTTCCATCCTTGTAGCCACCCCACGGCAGTATTATGTAATTGTTGTTTAACACACTTGTGTATTTAGTACATTTTCGCCCATCTGAGTCGGTAAGATCTTCCATCCTGCAGTTGGTTATTAGCTCTTTCCATTCTTCCATGGTAGGCATACGCCATCCGCTTTGCCAGATTTTTGCTGCGGCATCCCATTGGGTATCGCCTCCTATGCCATCAGGTGTACCGGCTGTGGTGGCTAAGTAATATTTACTTCCGCCCGTGACATATTCCTTAAGAGGATCACGGCTGGTTCCGCAGTCATCTTCGCTTGATGAGGGGCTGCTGCCGCCGAGATTTATAAAGTACCTGGTCCAGCTCGCATCATAATCATAATAAGGAGTTGTCATTCCCCAGCCATAGTAGTATCCGTTATCTTCAGGCTTGGTTGCTCCTACATTCGTGGTGGCCCATAGCATTCCGCTCGGAAGCCCGAGATCTACATACTCATGACCGCTGACTGATGACGTAGAATGAATTAGACATGTGGCCGTAAAGCCTCCGTCAACAGTCCTCACAGTTATTGTTGCCTCACCTTTAGTCTTGGCAGTAACTTTACCGTTATTGTCAACAGTCGCAACGGCAGTGTTCGAACTGCTCCAGGTTACACTCTTGTTCGTGGCGTTGGAAGGGTAAACTGTAGCGGTCAATATTTTTGGTCTGCTGACAAAGACAGTAGTCTCCACTACAGCCAAAGACACACCGGTCACGGCAACGGTCTTCGCCTTGACGGTAACCGCACAGGTGGCGGTCTTGCCGCCGTC
>JABUTN010000005.1:0-3088 GCA_021443665.1 Bacteroidales bacterium
AATGATCTGCTGCCCTTTGCTTAAGGCATGCTCCATGGCTTTGATCAGCGTCAGGGACAAACCCATATAGGTTTGCTGGGTTTTCATATCAATTAAGGACACCATGGCAAATCTGCCCGATGCTCTCTCGTCCATGGAAACCAGCTGATAAACCCCTTTCCAGGCTCTTGCATAGCTTTCAAGGCTTGGCGTGGCCGAAGCCAGGATCAGCGGACAGTGATGATGCTTTGCCCGGAAAGCTGCCGCATCCCGGGTGTGATCAGACCGGCGTTCTGCCCCATCCTGCCGACCATCCACGGTGGGCTTGTGGGCATCTGTGACAGCGGGGCCAACGTGGAGGTCACCCCGGCACACCTGCAGCAGTTCGCCATTATGGGCTCCCTGTATATGGAGAACGTCTATGGTATCAGCAAGCCCCGAGTGGCACTGCTCAATGTGGGCAAGGAGGCTGAAAAGGGCGACGAACTCCGCCAGAAGGCCTATCAGCTGCTGTGCGAAACCGGGTGCGTCAACTTCACGGGCAATATGGAAAGCCGCGATCTGCTCGCCGGCAATTACGACCTCGTGGTCTGCGACGGCTTCAGCGGCAATGTCCTCGTCAAGACCACCGAAGGCACCGCCCTCGAGCTTTTCCGCAAGCTCAAGAGGGACATCAACTCCAAGTTCATCTACAAACTCGGGGCCCTGCTGATGCTGGGAATGTTCAGACAGGAAAAGAATTTTTTCGACTACCAGAACTACGGCGGCAGCGTGCTGATCGGCACCTCCAAGGTCATAGTCAAGGGGCACGGCTCCAGCAACGCGAAATCGATAGAGAAATGCATAGAGCAGGCACACCGTATGGAGACCTGCTCGCTCAACAGCAAAATAGAAACCGAAATCCTAAAATACGAACATTATGATGCCTGAAAACATGTTTGAAGAGGTACAGAAGATCCTCGGCAAACAACTTCGCCGCGACCCCGCCACTGTACAGATGGACTCCCTCATCCAGAAAGACCTCGGAGCCGACTCCCTGGACATCCTGCAGCTGCTGATGCGCATGGAGGATGACTACGGCATCGTCATCCCCGACGAAAAGCTCGCCAAATTCGAGACCGTGGGCGATGTCGTGGCCTACCTGGAGACCCAGAAATAAATAGTGGCGGAGCATCTAATCATATCCACGAGCGTTGACCTGCTGAGGATTCACCCGGACAGGATAACAGGAGCATTTACAAATTGTGTTGTCGCAAGTCCTAACCTAATGAAATAAGGGCGATAACTGTTGTTAAAATTGTTGTTTTCATAATCCAAAATTGCAGCATAGTTCCGACACAAAAAAAGGTTTTGTTCCGCGATGTATGAACGGCGCCTGTTAGTGTACGAACTGCAACTTTGCCCAAAAGTTTGTATCTTGCAGCATTATGAACAAAGCATTCCCCACCCTTCTTTTGGCGGCGTTATGCCTGCAGGCAAACGCACAGAGCCGGCCGGCCGGCGACGAGATTGACTACCTCAGAGAACACATCAAAGTGATGGCCTCCGACGAGTTCGGTGGGCGCAAGCCGATGAGCGTACACGAGCGGATCAGCATCAACTACATCGCGTCGGAGTTCCGGCGGCTCGGCCTCGTTCCGGCCTATGGAGAGAGCTATTTCCAGGAGGTGCGTGAAATCAACACGGACACCGGAGTCGAGAAAAACCGCCTCCAGGTCAGGGCCGCAGGGGGGAAACTCGAGCTCATCGTGGAAGAGGATGTGACGGTCTGGAGCCACCGCAACACCGACAAGGTCTCCATAAAGAACGCCGACATCGTGTTCGCTGGCTTCGGCATTGACGACCCAGACTACGACTGGAACGATTTCGAGGGCATTGACGTACGCGGGAAGATCATCCTCTCGATGGTCAACGACCCCGGCTTCTACAATCCGGAGCTATTCAGGGGCAAGAATATGACTTACAACGGCCGCTGGTGCTACAAACTTGAGGAGGCTCAGCGCAAGGGGGCTCTCGGCTGCCTGATAATCCACAACACGGCCGCCGCCTCTTACGGCTTCGATGTGTGCCGCAATTCCAAAAAGAGTATCTCCCTGGTGGGTGAAAACGAGAACCGCGACGCTATGGGGTTGTGCGGGTGGATAGCCGAAGACGCTGTGCGCAAGCTGTTCAAGGCCTGCGGCAAAGACTACGACAAGGCCGCCTGTGAAGCGCAGAAGCCCGGTTTCAGGGCCTACTCCATAGGGGCGAAGATGAACGCCGTCCTCAACATCAAGGCGGAAATCGGTAGCACCTGCAATGTCATCGGCATCATCCCGGGCAGCGACCTCAAGGACGAATGCGTCGTGGTCAGCGCCCACTGGGACCACCTCGGCACAGGCCTGCCCATAGCGGGTGACTCCATCTACAACGGGGCACGTGACAACGCAAGCGGGGTCGCCGCGATGATGCTCCACGCCCGCCAGTTCCTCAACTCTACGTACAAACCGCGCCGCACTCTCATCTTTGCGGCCCTGACCAGCGAGGAAGGCGGTCTGTTCGGCAGCCAGTGGTACTGCGAACACCCCCTGTTCCCCCTCTCAAAGACAGCCGCGGTGGTGAACATCGACGGTGCCGCCCCCCAGGCACGCACCAGGGACATAGTCGTCCGTTTCACCGGGCTGAGCGACATCGACGAGATGATGGAAATCGCCGCAGCGGCCCAGGGACGCTACCTGAACATCATAAACGATGACCCCGGCGGATACTTCTACCGTGCTGACCACTTCAACTTCTGCAAGAGAGGCGTCCCGGCAGTCCTTGCGGGCGGCGGCAACGACTTCACGGATCCGGGCGGACGCGAAAGGACCACCTGGCGCGAGACCTACCACCAGCCAAGCGACGAGTACTCGGACGACTGGGACTTCGAGGGTGCTATGATGAACCACAACTTCCTCCACGCCATCATAATGATGATAGACGGCCGGGACGAGATGCCCAAGTGGAAGCCCGGCGCCGGATACCGGAGGCCGTAGTCACACCCCCAGAGAGAACACCACCATCAGAGTGGAGTTTTTCCGGAACACCTTCCCTTCCGCATCCGTCACTATGATTCCGACGGGCAGATAGT
>JABUTN010000005.1:3095-36711 GCA_021443665.1 Bacteroidales bacterium
GCGAGAATGTAGCCTCTACAGGGCCAGCAGCACCTGAGCGAGCTGGTCGGTGCAGGATGTGCCCCTTTTGCCGCACTCGAGACCTTGGAATTTCGCGATGGCGTCCTTGACCTTCATCCCCTCCACGAGGACTCCGATGGCCTTGAGGTTGCCGTTGCAGCCCCTTGTATATACGAGATTGTAAATGCGGTTCTTCTTGACGTCAAACTCTATCTTGGCGGAGCACACCTTCTTGCTGGGGACGGCCACAATGTGGCGTACACCATTTTCTTTGGTGTCTGAAATGATTTTGAAGGTGTCGCCCTTCTCTATCTTTTCCTCGGACTTAACGGGCTCCTGCCCTGCTGCATAAGCGTTCTGATTTGCCATAGTGCACAACATCGCTGCGGCTACTGCCACTGCCATAAAAAGTTTGGTTTTCATTTGTGTTATTTTCTTAAGTTACAGAATTTCAATTTGATAGGACACGGAGAAAGACTCTCTCGGGACAAGGATGTTCACCTCGTCACGGTCGATGAAATCACCCTTATAGCCCACGCGGTCGCATCTGCCCCACCAAGGTTCTATGCACACGAAGGGCGCGTTTTTGCCAACCGGTGACCAGAGGCCCACGAGCGGGGCATTGAAGGCCAGGGCGAGCCAAGGCCTGCCGTCCGGGGCGTTCAGAGTGACCTTCTTCACCTGAGAGCGGTCAAATATCAAGGCGTCCGCATCGAAAAGCGAAGGGGTAATCTGAATGTTCCTGCCGCAGGGGTGGCGTTTCGAGATATCGGCGCAGCCCTTCGAGCCTATCAGTATATATTCCAAATCGTCGCTCCCTTCAAGGGTGAAGGAACCCCTGTCAGGAGAATCCGGGTTGAAGTCGGGATAATAGAAGGCGGGATGCGCCCCTATCTGGAAAGGCAGAGGGCCGGCACCGGTGTTTATGACCTTCCAGCCCACATATACTGACTTCCCCTCTATGCGGTAGCCTATCTCCAGACGGAAGGGGAAGGGGTATTTCTCAAGGGTTTCCTCATTGCTTTCAAGGGCGTACACGATGCTGTCGGCCGTCTTTGAGACCGGAGTGAAATCCATATCGCGGGCAAACCCGTGCTGGCTCATCTTGTAGCTGCGCCCGTTCACGCGGAATGTGCCGTCCCATACACTGCCCACAATTGGGAACAGGACCGGTGAATGGCGTTTCCAGTATTGGGGGTCGGCATTCCAGAGATACTCCTGCCCACTGCACAGGATTGAGCAGAGTTCGGCCCCGTGGGCGCTGATTGCAATTTCGAGAAATTCATTCTTGAGTGTTTCCATATCGCTCCAAAGTTAGGAAAACTTTGACACAAAAAAAAGCGGCCCGCAACGGAGCCGCTCTGTTATACCGTGGAAGAAGATTATTTCTTCTTGTTTGCGTAGCGCTGGTAGAATTTGTCCACGCGGCCGGCAGTGTCCACAAGCTTCATCTTACCTGTATAGAAGGGGTGTGAGGTGTTGGAGATCTCGACCTTCACCAGGGGGTACTGAACGCCCTCGATGTCGATGGTCTCTTTGGTGGACACACAGCTGCGGGTAATGAACACGTGCTCATTTGACATATCCTTGAAAGCTACAAGACGGTAGGAATCGGGATGAATACCTTTTTTCATATCTGTGTGTATTTGGTTTAAAGTATTTTTCGGGACCGCAAAAGTACTGATTATTTTTTAATTGGCAAATTTATCTGATTGTTCCTCTCACAAGTTTGTCGTCATAGAGGATGTATTTCTTGGCTTTCCGCATCCATTTCTGCTCCTGTTCCTTCATATATTCGCGTGTGGGGGCCCATTTTTCAAGCCCGAGGACATAGGCCTCAAGACTCTTGTCGGAGATTACGGATGAAAGCACTTGCGGCTCGTATCCCGGACACACGCCCCTCAGATAGCGCAGGATGCGCAGGAAATGGGACACGCTGTGGTAGCTAGGGCCGGGCTGTGGCATCAGCTGGTAGCCGTAGCAGATTTGTCCGGCGTAGGCGCCCCTTGCGGGGGTGAAACGGCACCAACGGGCGAACACTCCCTCGTCGCAAAGCAGGGCAAGTCCCTCTTCGCTTTCAGTGAGCATCCCCGCGCCTTCGAGAAGTCCTCCCTCAAGACCACCGCCCAGACCGGCTTCCTCTCCGATTTTCTCCATCCAGGGGGCACCGAACATCTCGTATGGCCTTCCACTGCCCTCGCCCACACTCACGGGAAGGGCCTTGAGCATATTCATACCGCTGTAGAACCTGAAGGTAAACATCCCCGGCACATCGGCGGCGGCGGGAATGCTCCAGGGCAGCATATAATGGGTGGAACTGCGCACCAGATAGGAAATCACGTGAAGCGAGAAACGCGCCCCGAGTTCGCTCTGCATCATCAAGGCAAGTTCTCCCGTGGTCAGGCCGTGAACTTGCGGAAGTCCGTAAGGCCCGCCCATTGTACCCTCCACACCGCGTCCGCAGGGATTCTCCCTGTCAAGCACATAGACCGAAGGAGCCAGGTCACAGCGCACCAGAGTCTCGAATAGAGAGCAGACAAGTTCGGTCACAGGGTCATAGCGCGAACCCGTGTCCTGATACTCAATCACTATGGCATCGATGTCCGAGAGCATCTCCCCGGTGAATTCCCCCGGCGCAACCGCCACGAACTCCGTGCCGGAGAGTCCGAAACGGCTGTACTGCTCCACAACTCCGTGAATAGGCGAGCCGGCGTATTCCCCGAAAAGCCCCTCGCAGGGCACAAACACCTTCGCCAGCGTTCCCCTGCGGTAAAGCGTCTCGAAAAGATATTCCCCCGAATCGGGGAACCACGCGCTCTGGGAGCAGAGCACAGCCACGCGGCCGCGTCTGAAGACGAGGTCTTCCTGCTCAATCAAAGGGGTGGTGCGGAAGGAGAACATCTTAAACTGTTTTGGCGATGGCAATCACCCTTTGGGCCAAGGCGTCGGCCTTCTCCATTGTGGAGGCCTCGCTATAGACACGGATGATGGGCTCGGTGTTGGAACGGCGCAGATGCACCCACATCTTCTCGGCATCGAAGTCTATCTTCACGCCGTCTATCGTGGTCACGCGCTCGGAGGCGAACTCCGCCTTCACCTTGTCCAGGATTCTGTCTATAAGTACGGGGTCGCTGAGTTCTATTCTGTTCTTGGAAATCTCGTAAGGGGGGAGCGAGGCACGCAACTCGCTCACGGTGCAGGCCTTGTGGGCAAGATGGCTCAGGAACAGGGCCACTCCCACCATTGCGTCACGCCCGTAGTGAAGGTCGGGGAAAATCACGCCTCCGTTGCCTTCGCCGCCTATTACGGCTCCCACCTCCTTCATCTTTGTGGTCACGTTCACCTCTCCCACCGCACTGGCGAAATACTGCCCGCCGTGGGCGAGGGTCACATCAGCGAGGGCCCTCGAACTGGACAGGTTGGAAACCGTGTTGCCGGGACGCTGTCCGAGCACATAGTCAGCCACGCTCACAAGCGTGTATTCCTCACCGAAACATTCACCGTTCTCGCACACAAGGGCAAGGCGGTCCACGTCGGGATCCACGCTGATGCCGAGGGCCGCACCGCTTTCGACAACCTTCGAGCAAAGTTCCGTCAGGTGGGCAGGCAGAGGCTCGGGATTGTGGGCGAAATCGCCTGTGGGCTCGCAGTTGACGCGGACGCACTCGACTCCAAGCGCCTCCAGAAGGGCGGGCATTATCACTCCGCCCACTGAATTGACGGCATCCAGGACTACCTTGAAGCCGGCCTTGCGTATGGCATCCACATCCACAAGGGGATGCGCAACTACTGCCTGCACGTGGGCGTCGGTAAAATCCTTGCGGATGATATGTCCGATACCGTCCACCTCGCAGAAAGGGAAATCCCCGTTCTCTGCGGTCTGAAGCACCGCCCCACCCTCTGCAGCCGAGAGGAACTCGCCCTTCTCGTCGAGCAGTTTCAGGGCATTCCAGTTGCGGGGGTTGTGCGAAGCTGTCAGGATGATGCCGCCGTCAGCCTTTTCGAAAATCACGGCCATCTCCACGGTGGGAGTCGAGGCCAGGCCGGCGTTTATCACATCGATGCCACAGGCGACGAGGGTGCCGCACACGAGCTGGTCGACCATCTCACCGGAAAGGCGGGCGTCACGTCCCACGACCACACGGCGGCCCTTGGAGCTGCCGCAGCGCACAAAGAGGCGCGAAGCGTACGCGGCGGTGAACTTCACGATATCGACAGGTGTCAAGCCTTCTCCTGCAGCGCCTCCTATGGTGCCGCGGATGCCTGAAATGGATTTTATCAGACTCATATCTTTAAATTATTTCTATGTCCTTTGCAAGCAGCCAGCCCTGACGACCGTCAGAGAGTTGCACACGATACCATTGGCCCAGAGAATCAATGACCTCCAGTACCGTGCCTTCGTGGAGCACGAACAAGGCCTGAGCACCGGTCCCGGGAGAACTTACGACTGAGGTCACGGGTGAAATCACCACCGCTCCGTCCTCTGCGACAGCCTCCGCCCTCGCCGCAAGGCTCATCCCGAGCGAGGAGAAGCAGCACAGGCCGAACACTATGGCCATACTGAAGGCGAATTTTCTCAGCCACATCCTGCGCCCGTAGCGGAACCACAGCAGGCTCACTGCCACAAGCGCGAAAAACGCCAGAGCGAACCAGGCCCAGGTATCGGATGAGAAACTGTGGCGAAGTTCACGCGCCCAGGTCACCAGCACGAATTCGGGAACGGTCTCGATTTTGTCGAGAGTGTACTGCCGGGCTATGGAAAGATTGGCGGCCGCATCCTTAAAGGAGGGGTCCTCGCGGAGCGCCCTCTCATAGTAGAGCACAGCCTTGCCAAGATATCCGCCGCTGCGGTAGTAGCAGTTGCCTATATTGTAGAAGAGTTCGGCGCTGCGAAGGTCCTGCCCCTCAATGGCCAGGAAGTCTTCCATCGCGCCCTGGATGTCACCTTCGGAGTATTTCTGCACAGCCCCGTTCCAGAGAGAATCAGCATCCTGGGCCCTGAGAGCAAAGGCCGTGAAGACCAACACGATTATTGCTATATATTTTTTCATACTTCTCAGTCCTCCAAGTCTGCTATTACTTTTAGTGCCGTCTGATATTTCGAGTCGAGAGCCTCGTGGGTGCCCGGAGGGGCATATCGCGCATACTCGCACTCATCCAGAAGCGCGAACAGGCCTTCTATCGCCTCCTGCGAACTTCCCCTCTCGAGAAGTTTCTCGCGTATGGTGTCCCTATCCAAGTCGGCGGGAGCGATTGTGAGTTTGTCGGCCACATAGCCGATAAGAGCCTTGTGGAGTTCCTCGATGAAGGCCGTTCCGAGTCCCTGGGCGAGATAGGAGTTCGCCTTCTTCAGACGGGCCTTGGCCACCTTCAACGCCTTGCGGCGGCGTCCTCCGGCCACATCGGCCCTTCTGGTCTCCACCTTGCCCACTATCAGGCGCACTGCCACATAGGCTGCAACTATCAGCATGGCCGTTATCCACATCCAGGGCGAAGAGACGAAGGAATCCCCGCTGCGGCGCAGACGGCCCGCGGATGTCGATATGTAGCGGATGTCCTCGCCGAGCGAACGCACGCTCTGTTTGTTGATGCCGCCCTCCTTGAACACGGAGGCGTCAGTGCCCTCACTGCGGGCGACCTTCACGGGTATCGGGTCGCTACTGAGTTTGAGATAGCGTCCGCCCTTTATGTTGTAGTAGGAAAGAGTCACAGGCTCCATCGTGAAATCCCCGGCACTGCGGGGAATGAAGGGGTACTCGAAGGTACGGGTGCCGCTCAAACCGGACCTGCCCGCCTTCACGTTGTCCGTCTTCTTGATGTCATAGACCTCGAAATCGGGAGGGAAGTTTATCTTGGGGGCGTCCACCATACTGAGGTTGCCCGTTCCCGAGATAGTCACTATCAGGGAGCCGGCCTCGTGGGCCTTCAGGGAATCCTTGGAGAGGCGCACCGTCATATTCAGGTCGCCCACGCCTCCGGTAAAGTCTGCCGGAGCCCCATCGGGAAGGGCGCGGACGTTCACGTTTATCTTGTCCGTGGCCACCCTGCGGCGCACAGTCTGGTAGCCGCTGTCAAAGAAATCGTCGAATATGGAGCGGCCGCGCTGCGAGTTCTGCGCCCTGACCTGCAACAGGCATATAATCTCCGCCGGGTCTATGCTGATTTGTCCCGACTGCTGGGGCAGCAGCATATAGCGTCTGAGCAGGGCCGCATCGTAAATCTGGCCTCCCACATTCTCCCTCTCGAAATTGATATTCTGGGGAGCCTCGATTTCCTGGCTCCAAAAACCCTCGAAGGTGGGGAAGGTCACATCCTCAAAGCCGCTGATGGCCGCATTGCGAGCATAGAGTTTCAGGGTGGCGATAATGGGCTCGCCCTTCACGACGCTGGTCTTGCTGAGTTGCAGTTTGAGCATCAGTTCCCCGGCAGAGGCATAACTGCTCCCGCCTGAAGAACTTTCCTGTGAAGGGGAGGACTGGGGCTGCTGGCCCGAGGCCACCACTTCTATGCTACGGGTGCCGCTGCTCTGCACCTTTCCGGCCACATCCGCCGAGGCGCTCGGTATGGTGAACTTTCCGGTGGATTTGGCCTGAAGCACGTAGGTATAGGTCACCTCGTAGGTCTGGGACCTCTTTCCGTTCACAAACTGGATGGAATTCATCGTGCTGCTTGTGGGGCCGGCCAACACGTGGAAATCCTCGAACTCAGGCTTGAAGAACTCCTTCACCTTGCCGGAGGCTATGTATTGTACATTGAAGGCCTCATCCAGAGAAACCACTGTGGGGGCCTCCACACGAAGTCCCTGGGCGGCGGCGTTGAGCGGCAGCAGCAGTGAGGCCGCAAATGCAATTATCAGACTACCAATTCTTTTCACGTTTCTTTTCCTCCAACTTTTGTGCTTTTTCTTTCTTGACCTTGTCCTGGGTCTGCTTTTCCTTGTCCTCTATGGCCTGGAGCATCTGCTGGGCAGCCTGAGGAGTGATTTTGGGCTCCTGCTGGGGCTGGCCCTGCCGGTCTTTTTTATCCTGGTCCTTATTTTGGTTCTGGTCTTTGTTCTGATTCTGATCCTGGTTTTGGTCCTGATTCTGGTCTTTGTTCTGGTCTTTGTTCTGGTCCTGATTCTGATTTTGATCCTGCTGGTTCTGGTCTCCACCGCCGCCTCCGCCCTGCTGATCCTGCTGGTCCTTCAGATGCTTCTGGGCGTTGGCCAGGTTCTCCTTGGTTTCCATATCCGTGGGATTCAGCCTCAGCGAAGCCTTGTACTCATCCACAGCCTCCTGATACTTCTTCAACTGCATATTCAGGTTTCCCATATTGTGATGATAGCGCGACAGTTCCTCCTTCGAGCGGCAGGTGGAGAGGGTATCAGCCAGTCCGTTCATATAGGTAGCGGCCTCGTTGTACATCTCCTGCTTGTAAAGTGTGTTGCCGAGGTTGAACTTCGCCACGGCGGAAGCCGTGTCCTTGACCAGGGCCTTGCGGTAATTCACATCGGCCTCGCGGTAATTTTCCTTCTTGAAATCCCTGTTGCCCCTGCGCACGTCCCTCTTGTCTTCCTGGGCGTTCACCACGGTGGGCACGAGCAGCAGCAAGGCAACAATCGCGGCGGCCTTCCCATCGAAGATGGAACGGCCGGAACGGCGCTCGCTGACAAGCATCTCAATCACGAGAAGAAGCAGGGCAATCGCGAGGAAATACATATACTGTTCATCGAAATCCTCGAACACCAGGGACTGGTATTTCTTGGCCTCCATAGAGTGGATTTCGTCAATGATGGGGTTCAGGCCGAACTCCGTGTTCCCCGCCCTGACATAGAGTCCCTCGCCTGCGGATGCGACCTTGCGCAGCGTCTGCTCGTCAAGACGGGTCACCACCATATCGCCATTCTTGTCCTTGAGGTAACTTCCGTCCATAGGGATGGGCTTGCCTTCATTTGAGCCCACGCCTATGCAGAACACCCTCGCGCCCACACTCTTCGCGTCCTCAGCGGCGGCGACTGCATCGTCCTCGTGGTTCTCTCCGTCCGTAATCACTATCACCGCCCTGGAGTTCTCGCTCTCAGCGCTGAAACTCCTCAGGGCCGTGCGTATGGCGTCACCTATGGCCGTGCCCTGCACAGCCACGGACTCGGTGTTTATGGAGTTGAGGAAAATCTTGGCGGACACATAGTCTGTGGTTATGGGCAGCTGCACGAATGACTTGCCGGCGAACACAATCAGTCCCACCCTGTCGTCACGCAGACGGTCAACGAGTTTGGAAATGGCGAGTTTCGCCCTCTCCAGGCGGTTGGGGGAATAATCCTCCGCCAGCATCGAGTTGGACACGTCAAGCGCAATCATAATCTCCACTCCCTTCACCTCGCGCTCCTTGAGTGTGGCCCCAATCTGGGGACGGGCAAGCGCAACGGCGAAGAAGGCGATGGAAAGGCATACCAAGGTCAGTTTCACCCAGCCCTTGTATTTCGGGCTCAGGGGGAGAAGCTGTTCCACAAGTTCCCTGTCTCCGAAGCGCTCTATGCGTCTGCGGCGCAGCCTGCGGGAAATCGCGTAGCACACAAGCAGCAGCGGAATCAGCAGCAGAAGCCACAAATATTCTATGTTGGCGAAAATTATCATATCCTTCGTGCAGCGAAAAGTCTCAATAAAATTTCAAGCAGGAGCAGTGCCAGGGCGGCCAGGGCATAGCGCAGGTACAGTTCCGTATAAATCGGGAAGGAATCCACGCTCGTACGCACTTTCTCCATCTTGTTTATCTGGTCATAAATCTGCATCAGTTTGGTGTTGTCCGTGGCACGGAAATACTCGCCGCCGGTGCTGGAGGCAATCTCCTCGAGGAGTTTCTCGTCTATCTCCACCTCCACATCCATCACCCTCACGCCGAATGCGGTCATCACCGGATAGGGGGCCGTGCCCATAGCGCCCACGCCTATGGTGTAAACCCTCACACCATATGTCTTGGCAATCTCAGCGGCCATCTGTGGAGTAATCTCGCCCCTGTTGTTCACACCGTCTGTGAGCAGGATGACCACCCTGCTCTTGGCCTGTGAGTCCTTCAGGCGGGCCACGGCGTTCGCCAGACCGTTGCCTATGGCCGTGCCGTCATCTATGATTCCGCACTCCACCTCCTTCAGAAGGTTTATCAGGGTGGCGCGGTCTGTGGTCAGGGGAGACTGGGTATAACTCTCTCCCGCGAACACCACCACTCCTATGCGGTCGGAGGGCCTCTGCGAGATGAACTCTATGGCAATGTTCTTGGCGGCCTCGATACGGTCGGGGTCGAAATCGCGGGCCAGCATACTCGTCGAAACGTCAAGTGCCAGCACTATGTCTATACCCTCCGTATCCACCTTTTCGAAGGTGTCACTGCTGCGGGGGCGCGCTATCGCCACTATCATCAGCGCCAGGGCCGCCAGGCGAAGCACAAAGGGAATATGGCGCAAAGAGCCGAATATGCGGTTGAGTCTGTGGCTCATAGGGGCAATGCCGGACACCCTCATCCAGGGTGTACTGCCCTTGTGCAACTGCCTGAACACGTAAAGGGCAATCAGGGGCAAGAGCGCAAACTCGAGCCACAGCACCCACGGATATTCAAAAAACACTCCCTCACTCATTCTTCGGTTCCTCCTTTTGTTCCAGGGTCTGCATAAAAGTGTCGTTCACAAAGCGGACGGCAGTGGGAATCACTCCCTCGTTCTCCGCTTCGGAAGCGGTGTATTTGGCGAACTTGACCAGATCCGAAAGCGTGAACAAATCCTTCAGGGACTCGAAGCTCTCCGGACGGACATCCGCCTTAGACAGGTCCTCGAGAATCTCCGCGCTGGTGCGTTCCATAGACTGGATTGCAAACCTTTCCTCTATATATACCCTCATCGCATCGGTCACCTCGGTGTAGAACTGCTTCTGCTTGCCGTTCTGCCACAACTGGCTCCGGCGTGTCTTCTCCAGCGAACGGAGGGCGACTATATGGGCGGGGTCCTTTACGGTGTGGTGTCCGAGCAGGGATTTCCCGGCCAGATGACGCTTTATCAGATATATCGCGAGGCCAGCCAGGGCTATTATCAGTAAAGCCAGTCCTATCCATGGAAGGGTTTCCCTGAAGGTGACGGGATAGGTGAGCTGGCCCTTGAGGTCGTGCATCTCGAAGGTTGTGGTGTCGATGTCAAAACTCTGCACATACAGGGGCAGAGCTTGCATCCTGATGGTGTCCACAAGTTCCTCCCCATTGTAGAAATACACCATCACGGGGGGAATCACATATACTCCCGAGTCGAAACTGGTGATGGTGGCGCGGGTGGTGAAATTGGCGAAATCCTTCTTTACCTTCAGAGTATCGACCTTGAAATCCCCTATCAGTTCCACTCCGGGAGTCACATAGCCGGACATGGTGTCTATGTGGATGCGCATCCCCTTGGGAGCCTGGATGCGGGAACTCCACTCCACCTGATCGCCTATGAGTATGCTGTCACGGCTCAGGCGGGTTTCCACAATCTGCTGCGCCCCCAGCCGGAGGGCGAAGGCAGACAAGATTGTCATTATGACTGCAAACCTGCGTATCATGATCTGTTCTTGAACAAAGCCACAATGGCCTTTACATAATCCTGGTCGGTGCCGACGCTCACATTATCAACCTTGTATCTGCGGAGCGTCACCAGACACTCCTCGAGTTCCCTCCTGCGGCACTCCTCATAGTGGTCGCGCACTGCGGCAAGGGAAGTGTTGATCCACATCCTTTTGCCCGTCTCCGCATCACATACCTGGAACATTCCGACATCGGGCAGACTGCGCTCGCGGGGATCGTACACGTTTATCACCGATATGTCGTGACGTCCCACCACAATCTTGAGCGCCTCTTCCCAGCGGGGTTGTCCGTTCTGGTCGGCATCCATCATATCAGAAAGCAGGAAGGCCGTGCAGCGCCTCTTTATTGCGTTGGTAAGGTAGCGCAGGGCCTCGCCGATGTCCGTGCCCGCCTCCTGCGGCTCGAACTCCAGAAGTTCGCGGATGATGCGCAGCAGATGGGTGCGACCCTTCTTTGGAGGGATGAATTTCTCCACCTTCGAACTGAAGAAAAGCGCTCCCACCTTGTCGTTGTTGATCGATGCCGAGAAGGCAAGGCTCGCCGCAATCTCTGCCATAAGTTCCTTCTTGGTCTTGCCGGCTGTACCGAACAGGCGCGAACGGCTCACGTCTATCAGCAGCACCACCGTCAGTTCCCTTTCCTCCTCAAAAACCTTGATATAGGGGCTGCGGAGGCGTGCGGTGACGTTCCAGTCCATATTGCGCACATCGTCGCCCCACTGGTATTCGCGCACTTCGCTGAATGCCATACCGCGTCCCTTGAACGCGGAATGGTACTCACCGGCGAAGATTTGATGCGACAGACCGCGGGTCTTGATCTCAATCTTCCGGACCTTCTTCAGTAACTCGTTGCTTGACCGGCTGTCCATCTGTTAAGGAACTTCCACTGCATTGAGTATGTCGCTTATGATGGCTTCGGAGCTGATGTTCTCCGCCTCCGCCTCGTAAGTGAGGCCGATACGGTGGCGAAGCACCTCATAGCAGACGGCCCTCACGTCCTCGGGAATCACATAGCCGCGGCGATGTATGAAGGCGTAGGCCTTGGACGCCATTGCAAGCGATATGGAGGCACGGGGCGATCCGCCGTAGGCGATAAGGTCCTTCAGTTTGCCCAGACCATAGGCCTCGGGGGTGCGGGTGGCATAGACTATATCCACGATGTATCTCTCTATCTTCTCATCCATATACACCTGACGCACCACCTCGCGAGCCCTGACTATGTCCTCGGGCTTCACAACGGGATTGGGCTCGGGAAACTCGCCCGAGTTGTTCATACGGATGATGAGTTTCTCCTCCTCTTTCTTGGGGTAACTTACCACCACCTTGAGCATGAAACGGTCCACCTGGGCCTCGGGCAGAGGATAGGTGCCTTCCTGCTCGATGGGGTTCTGAGTGGCCATCACCAGGAAAGGGTTGGGGAGTTTGAAGGTCTCGTCACCGATGGTCACCTGCTTCTCCTGCATAGCCTCCAGAAGGGCTGACTGAACCTTGGCGGGGCTTCGGTTGATCTCATCCGCAAGGATGAAGTTGGCGAAGATGGGGCCTTTCTTGATCTGGAACTGCTCACTCTTCTGGGAATAGATCAGGGTACCGATGACATCGGCCGGGAGCAGGTCGGGTGTGAACTGGATACGGTTGAACTGAGCGCTGACGCATTTGGCAAGGGTGTTGATGGCAAGGGTCTTTGCCAGACCGGGCACACCTTCGAGCAGAATGTGGCCGCCACTGAGCAGGCCTATCATCAGGTTCTCGATGAGATGTTTCTGTCCCACAATGACCTTGTTCATCTCCATCGTGAGGATGTCCACAAACGAACTCTCAAGCTGTATTTTCTCGTTCAACTCTTTGATATTGACTGTGTTGTCCATATATTGTATTTTTAACGCGCAAATATACTAAAAATTAATACTCTATCTCCCACAAAAACAGCCCCCGGGCCGGGGCGCTCTGCGAGGCGGCACAGCGGTTGTGAGCGGCAATAATCGCGCCAAAGTTCTCAAGTTTCAGATGCCCTCTGCCGATATCCACCAAAGTGCCCACTATGGAGCGCACCATATTCCTCAGGAAGCGGTTGGCACGTATCTCGAAATACATCCCGTCCCCGCAAGGCACGAACTCCGCCTTCGTGACCGTGCAGACGGAAGAGGAACTGTTGCCGTGCAGTTTTTCGAAAGAACTGAAATCCTGTTCTCCCAGCAGGGCGGACGCGGCCCTGTTCATCAGGCCGATGTCCAGACTCCAGCGGCACAACCAGGAGGAGTCCTGCAGGAAAGGGTCCTTCCCGAAATGCAGGAAATAGCGGTAGCAGCGTTCCCTGGCGCTGAACCTTGCGTGCATCGCCTCATCCACGGGCTCGATGGAGGCAATGGCTATATCGGCGGGCAGCAACGCATTGAGTTTGTGGCAGGCAAGGGCCGTATCCAACGGCTCGCTCCAGTCGAAATGCGCCACATAGCTCTTAGCGTGAACCCCGGCGTCGGTGCGTCCGCAGCCTACAATCTCCACCCGGGAGCGTCCGCCGTTGAGCAGGGCGGCCAGAGCCTTCTCTATTTCGCCCTGTACAGACACGGCATTGTCCTGAATCTGCCAGCCACTATATGCGCTGCCCCGGTATGAGAGATGGAGGAAATACCTCATAGGCCTTACTTGCAATACTCTTTGTAGTAATCTATGTTATATGCATTCAGCTGTTCCTCGTACTTGTCCAGCTTGCTGTTGGACAGCCAGGGCACATAGCCGTCAACGAGGCCGGCCTCATAGAGTCCGCGGATTTCCTTTTCCAGGTTCTCCGCATCATAGTCGATGCCGTTGCTGTCCACGTGCTTCATCACGTGATAGGCCTGCACCCAGGTGCGCACCTTGGCGGGGGTGGGACATTTCTTCTGGCCCGCCTGCACCCTCAGGCCCCACTGGTACATAATCTCATAGGGATGGTTCCAGGGCTTCTTGACACCATAATAGTTGTCGGCGAAATGATCGGGATAGGGCATTCCGCAGATTACATCGCAGACATTGGAGATTGCGGGCCAGTACTGGCCGTATCCTGTGGTATAGCCTCCGTTGGCTGACTCCCCGAACACATCGATTGACACATATACCCCTTCCCCGTGCAGCTGGTCGCAGGCATAGCGCACGAAGCACTGCACAGCCTGGACCTTGCTCTCCCCGTAGATGTTGCGATAGTCTATGAACTCCTCTATGGAAGTGACCTTGTCGGGGAAACGCACATAATCGAAGTTTATCTCATCGAAACCGAATTCGCGGACAATCTCCTTCGCGAGGGCGACGTTATACTCCCACACCCTGCGGCTGTACGCGCTGGGCCAGTAGGACTTGTTGTGGAAGAATGCCTTGCCGTCACGTTTATCCATCAAGGCGCATTGGGGATTGTCCTCCACGAAATAACTGTCCTTGAAGCAGGTGATGCGGCCGACCACCCAAAAGCCGGCCTCGTGGAGTTTGCGCACCGCCTCGCGGTAAAACCTGGCATTGTCGGGAGCCTTGCGGTAACTGGTGGGCGAGTAGGTCTTCATCGCCTGAGCCTTGAAGCCGGGGGCCGTATTGTCCTTGATATCTATGACAAAAGTGTTTATCTTGGTCTTTTTCGCGAATTCAATGTACTCGTCTATGCGGCCGACCTTGGTGCAGTTGAGATACAGCCCGTAGCAGGACTGGGGCATCCTACGGCCCTCGAACTGCGGCTTCTCGACGGGGTAGTAGTCACAGCCGTCAGCCCTGCCGCCGCCAAACTTGTCCTTTGCGGCGCTGTGCAGGGTGTCGTAATGCTCCGCCCTGTAGTTCTGAAGAGAAGCCAGACTGTCCTGGCAGGTGTATCTTCCGGCGATGACGGCAGTGGGGAAGTTCTTGTCCTTCATCTCGATGGTGTAGGTCACCACCCGTCCCTTCGCATCAAGTGTGTCGAAGCCCGCCACCAGCAGAGAAGAGCCCTTACCGGCAAAACCCGCAACGCGATGGTCTCCACCGGCCGCCGTCATTACCGTGGAAGTGCGCACAAACACCTTCTTCTCCAGAACGGTGCTGTGGTAGTCCTCCACTACAGAGGTCTTGTCCACATAGCCCTTAAACTCATCCGTCTCCACCCAGGCATAGTCTTTCTTGTTGAGTTTACACTCCCTTTCCGGGAAAACGAGGACCTTCGAGCCCCTCAGCAGCAGCGTATCGCAGACTCGGAGTGATTTTTCTTTCGCATCGATGGCGTATGTGGCCACATCCGGGCTGTCGGATGCAAGGTAGGCCTCCACCCGAGGCTCTTCCTCGTCAGGAGTCCGGCCGCAGGAGGCAAAGGATACAAGGCTCAGGGCTATGGGAATAAGCAGCATCCCCGCCCTACCCTTTTGGAAGAAAGAACTGATATATTTGAACATTACAAAAAGGAATAACACAATCAGGATGGCCGCCTGCAGACCGACACCGCGCCTTATGTTTCTATATACAATCTCCTCATCCGCCGAGCCGTTGATGAAAGCCCTCGTGTCCCTGGGCTCCACAAAACCGCTCGCCACCTTTGCCACCACAATGCCCTCGTTGAGATACAGGAACCCCCCGTTGGAGCGCATCATCGCTATTAGGGTGCGGTAATCGGAAAAACCGAGTTCGACCGAGCTGAGACCATAGGCATTCAGACTGGAATCCACCTGCTCATCCATCGAGGGCAGCAGAATCATAAAATATCCGCCGCAGGCGACCACACTGTCCCTGACCATGGCTATTTCCCGCCAGGCGGACTCCGCCAGACCTTGTGGATTGCGCACAACCGACATAATCAGCGGGTACTTGAGCATCAGGAGTTCTTCGGTAATGTCGTTATCCATATGGTCAGTCACCCTCATCTGGAAAGGCGGCTTCTCGAAAAGCGTGCGCTTGTGGGCATTCACGGTATGGGATTCCTCAAAAGTCCAGCTCTCGTCCGGAAGATTATCCAAAGTGAATTCCCTGCTCTCACCGTCCTTGGAATAGGTGAAGACGGTCTCGAATTCATTTGCGTCACGGGCGTCTTCCAACTGGACCATAAGATTGGAGCCGACCGAATAGGGGCCGAAATCGATGGCCGGGGCCGTCAGATATATGCTTGTGCAGAAAATCAGGGCCAGCACGGAAAATATGATAATCACCCTCATTTCCCAGCGGGGGGTGGAAACGGTGCGGAAACGCTTGCGGTACAAGAAAATGCATATGCTCATCAGCAGCAGAATCACATTCTTCCAGAATGTCTCCCAGGGGGTGAGGTATATCGCCTCTCCGAAACAGCCGCAGTCCGACACGGGCTCCCCTATTGCCATATACAGCGCGAAGCCGGTATAGAGGACCATCATCACCATTGTCACTATGGACACAATCCTGATATGCACCCTCATCCAGATGGCAAGGCCCAGCACTATCTCAGCCGTGCTGAGGACTATCGACGCCGCGGGCGACAGCGTCTGCAGAAAAGGATAGTGAAGCAAATCGGAAATCTTGAGGGCAAAGCCGACGGGGTCCACGAACTTCGTCACGCCCGAAACTATGAAAACCGCTCCCAATAAAAAGCGGAATATGAACATCAGAAACCTTATCATCCCAGATACCCGTTTATCAGTGCCGCTATCTTTTCAAAAATCACATCCTCGGGGAGCATCCCGCCTTCTTCGTCCGAGCAGTCTATCCGCACGAAACGGCTGTCCTTGCCGCACTGGTCGAGGTAGGCATCCCTGACCCTTCTCTGGAAATCCATATCCGCCTCGTGTATGTCATCCTTGCCCTGAAGGTAGTCCCTGTCCGTACCTGAGCGCTGGGCGCTCAGTTTGGAGCCGACAAAACTAAGTGGCACATCGAGAAAGATGTTGAGTTCCGGCTGCGGGATGAGGAATTTCCCGTACTCCGACTCGAAGATCCACGACCTCAGACGCTCCCTCGCCACGGGGTCCGCCACCTTTGCGCATTGGAATGCGATGTTGGAATACACATAGCGGTCCAACAAGACCACATCTCCCTGCGAGAGCCATTCCCTTATCTGCGGGGCGGCATCCCGCCGGTCCTCCGCATACAGCAGGGCCACAATCTGGGGATCCACCTTGTCGTTGGGGCCGTAATCGCCGCGCAGAAAGGCGGAAATCATCTCACCTACAACGGGGGCGTCATATCTCGGGAAATGTATGTAGCGCAGGGACAGCCCGCGTTCACAAATGTACTCCCTGACCTTCCGGACCTGCGTGGACTTACCGCTGCCGTCCAGACCTTCTATTACAATCAACATAATCTCGGATTCGCTGTAATTGTTATCTTTGCATAAATCTCGCAAATGTACGAAAAAAACACCAGCAAGCCCCAAATAATGGGAATAATCAACCTCACCGACGACTCATTCTGGAGCGGGTCGAGGGCGAACACGCGCGATGCCGTCCGCGATAAAGCCGCAAAGATGATTGCCGAAGGCGCCCACATCCTTGACCTTGGGGCCTGCAGCACGAGACCTGGCTCCCGCCCCGTGCCTCCCAATACCGAGAAAGAGCGCATCCTTATGGGCCTGGATGCTGTGCGCAGCGTTTCGGAAACCGTAGCCCTGAGCATAGATTCCTACCGCAGCGAGGTCATCCGTTCCGCCGTTTCCCGCTTCGGTCCCGTCATCGCAAACGACATCTCGGCCGGTGAGGACGACCCCGACATGCTCCCGATGGTGGCGGAAATGGGGCTTGAGTACATCGCAATGCACAAGAGGGGGACTCCCGAAACGATGCAGTCGCTCTGCCGATACGATGATGTCGTGGCACAAGTCTGCGACTACTTCAGGGCCTTCGCCGAAAAGGCCCGCACCGCCGGACTTCGCGAAGACTGGATTCTGGACCCCGGCTTCGGATTCGCGAAGACACCGCAGCAGTGTTACGAGATGATTGAGCGGCTGGAGGAATTCACAAGCCTCGGCCAACGGGTGCTTGTCGGCATCTCCCGCAAAAGTTTCATTTACCGCAGTCTGGGCTGTGGGCCGGAAGGGGCTCTGGAGGAGACATCCCGTCTTCACGCCATAGCCCTGAAAAAGGGAGCCTCTTTGTTCAGGGTGCACGATGTTTCGGAAATAATCAGTACATTTGCCCTGCTAAAAACAAAACAGAACACCCTATGCTGACAAGCCTGAATGCCATCACTCCCATAGATGGACGCTACTATTCGAAAGTAAAGGACCTTTCCAACTATTTCTCGGAATACGCCCTCATCAAATACAGGGCAATGGTTGAAGTGGAATACTTCATCGCCTTGTGCGAACTGCCCCTCCCCGAGCTCTCGGGTGTGGAAAGCGGCATTTTCGCCACCCTGAGGTCAATCTACCAGAATTTCAGCGAAGAGGACGCCCAGAGGGTGAAGGACATAGAGAAGACCACCAACCACGACGTGAAGGCTGTCGAGTATTTCCTCAAGGAGAAATTCGCCTCCCTCGGGGTGGATGCCCGCCATTGCGAGTTCATCCATTTCGGCCTTACATCCCAGGACATAAACAACACCGCCATCCCCATTTCGCTTATGCAGGGCATCGAGGACGTGTATCTCCCCGAACTGCAGACCGTGGTTGACAGCCTCGAGCAGATGGCCCGCGACTGGGCGGACATCCCTATGCTCGCCCACACCCACGGCCAGCCCGCCTCACCCACACGGCTCGGCAAGGAGATAATGGTCTGGGTGGTGCGTCTGCGCGAGCAGATGAAAGCCCTGAAGGCCGTGCCCTACGCAGCCAAGTTCGGAGGGGCCACAGGCGGTTTCAACGCCCACTTTGTGGCCTACCCCGACATCGACTGGCACAACTTTGCCGACAGTCTCCTCGAAGACCGCTTCGGTCTCAAACGTTCCTTCCCCACCACCCAGATTGAGCATTACGACCATATAGCCGCCCTCTTCGACGCCATCAAGCGCATAGGCACCATTCTGATCGACCTTAGTCGCGACATCTGGACCTATATCTCGATGGAATATTTCCGCCAGAGGGTTGTGGCCGGCGAGGTGGGTTCCAGCGCAATGCCCCACAAGGTCAACCCCATCGACTTCGAGAACGCCGAGGGCAACCTCGGACTCAGCGGCGCCGTCTGCGAGCATCTCTCCCGCAAACTCCCCATCTCCAGGATGCAGCGCGACCTGACGGACTCCACCGTCCTGCGCAATGTCGGCCTGCCCGTCGCATACAGCGTCATCGCCTTCAAATCCCTGCAGAAAGGACTCGGCAAGCTCATCCTCAACCGCGAGGCACTCGAGCGCGACCTGGACCGCAACTGGGAAGTCACGGCCGAGGCTGTGCAGACCATCCTGCGCCGCGAAGGCTATCCCAAGCCCTACGAGACCCTCAAGGCCCTCACCCGCACAGGCAAGGCAATGTCCCAGGAAGTCCTTGTGGAGTTTGTCCGTTCCCTTGACGTCAGAGACAGCGTGAAAGAGGAAATCCTCAACATCACCCCTTTCAACTACACAGGAAGGTAGTCCTATGAAAAAATCCTTCCTTTGGATTGCCGCGGCATTGATTGCAGTCTCCGCCTGCAACAAAAACGGGGGAGACTCAGACATCAAGGACCTTGAGGCCAAGAAATATCTTTATTCCGCAATGAACCAGTACTACTACTGGTACAAGCACATACCCGAGAAAATCGATGCCACCCCGGACATTTTCGACATCTTCACCAATATGCTCTACCTGCCCAAAGACAGATGGAGCTGGATGACCACGGGCAAGGCCTGGAGGGACTCCCAGGAAGGCGTGTCGAGTTCTTCCTACGGAATGTCCCTGGCTCAGGGCAAGATATACTACTATAAGGACTACTCAGTCAAGGTGCGGTACATCTACGAAGGCTCTCCCCTCTACTCCAAGGGCGTGCGCCGTGGATGGACTCTGACCCATCTGAACGGCACCCCGGTCATGGAACTCATCCGTGACGGCAAATTCGAGGAGGTATATTCCCGCAGCAGCAACAGTTTCACCTTCACGGACCTTGAGGGCGAGAGCGTTGTCATCAGTGCCTCGCAAAGCGTGGTTTACAGCCGTTCCTACCTCGCCAGAAAAGTGTTCACCAGCGATGACTTCCCCGGTCTGCAATCCCCTGTAGGCTATTTCAACTACCACTCCTTCAATGTCAATATGGAAGAGGAGGATGTTGACGGGACATTCGAGCAGTTCAAGGCCCAGGGCATCAAGGACCTGATAATCGACCTCAGATACAACGGAGGTGGCAATGTGTCCACCGCCGTTCACATAGCGGGCTGGCTTGCCCCCGCATCGGCACACGGAAAGATTTTCTGTTCCCAGATCTATAATGACAAAATCGAGCCCTCATCCTCCGACACCGCTTACATAAAGCGCAACAAGAACGCCTTCGACCTCGAGCATCTGATCATCATAGGCGGCGGCAGCACAGCCTCCGCAAGCGAACTGCTCATCAACGGTCTGAGACCTCTGATGGGCAATGTGAAGTTCAAAACCATAGGCGACACCACCTACGGAAAGCCCAACGGAATGTTCGCCTTCGCGTACCCCGAGGGAGGAAGCCAGGAAAAATTCTATGACAAGGCGGACTATGTGTTCCTGCCCATCTGCTTCTACACCGTCAATTCCGAGGGATTCGGCGGATACGAGGACGGACTCGTCCCAGACCTGTACTATCCTGAAAGAATCAATTCCGACTGGGATGCCGAGGAGGACCTGATACGCTCCTCCCTCAACTACATCGCGACAGGCAGTTTCATACAGCCCGTCAAGCCGCAAAAATCCCCCGCATCACAAAGAGATGCGTTTGTCCTTGATGCAAAACTTGGGGAAGAAAATGCTCCGGGCTACGGTCTGATGTTTATCCCAGCAACTCGTTGAGGCGGTCCAAATCCCTTCTCTCCTTCTTGGTGGGCCTGCCGGTGCCACGGTCGCGCTGCATAAAGATGGTCTCTTTGGGAGCCTCCAGTTTGGCCAGTTCGCTTTCGGGGGTAAGGTCTTCGGCATAGAGGCCGACGGACTTGGCGCCCTGACGGTTACCGATGGGTATCAGCACACGGTAACTGAAATGCACGCTGCCCTTCCTGACCTCCACTATGTCTCCCTCCTTTATTTCCTTGGAAGCCTTTGCCGGCACCCCACCCACACTCACCTTACCGCTGCGGCAGGCCTCAGAAGCATCCGTGCGGGTCTTGAACACGCGGATGCTCCACAGCCATTTGTCTATGCGCTCGGTGTTATCCATTGTGATGGTGGTGTCCGCAGTCGCAGTGATCGTGCCCGTGATGCTCGTGCCCGCAATCACAATGATCCTCTTCCACATAGCCGTCTTCGTCCGAGGGTTTCTCTATGTAGGCCTCCACGACCTTGGCGCTCTCTCCTTCGGGAGAGATGAAGAAGTCGCTCATGGAGGCGGGAATCAGCATCGATTCTCCGGCCTTCATATCCCACTTGCCGGCCGCACACTCCACGGTGCAGGCTCCCTCCACACACAGATACACGATGAAGCTTCCGTAGTTCGCCGGGTAGATGTGATACTTGTCCGTGATGGGCAGGATGCTCACGCTGAAATGCTCGTTGCGGGTAACATAGCCTTGAGCGCGTTCTGCGGGAACAAAATATTTATCGGCATCATACTTCTTGTAATTGATGCAGGTGAAGGCCTCGTCGAGATGCATCTGGCGGCGGGTGGCGGGGTTAAGTTCGCGGCCCCAGTCGTAAATCCTGTAGGTGGCATCCGAAAGCTGCTGCACCTCCGCAATGGTCACGCCTCCCGTAGCCGAATGCACGGTGCCAGCCTCGATGTAGAAGAAATCGCCCTTTTTGGGATGCACCACATTGAGCACCTCCTCGAGACGGCCCTCCTTGCAAAGCTGATAGAACTCGTTGGGCTCGACATCCCTGCTGAAACCCATATACACCACAGCGTCTGGAGCGGCATCCATCACATACCAGCACTCGCTCTTGCCATAGCAGCCGTGCCTGTCAAAAGCGGTCTCATCATCGGGATGCACTTGCACGGAGAGACGGTCCTGGATATCAAGGAACTTTATCAGCAGGGGGAACTCATTGCCGAAACGCTTGTAGTTGTCCTCTCCCACAAGTTCGTCCATATAGGTCTCCACCAGGTCGTAGAGTTCACACTCTGCCAGAAAACCGTCGGCCACCACGGAGCTTGCCTGCTCAAAGCCGCTGACTTCCCAACTCTCCCCTATCACTTTACCGGCATCAAAGGGCTTGTTGAATTTCTTTACCAATTCGTGTCCACCCCAGGGACGCTCCGAGGGGACGGGATTGAACTTAAGCGGGTATAACTGTTTCATCTTGTCCATTATGTTTAGGGATATATTTGCTTACGAGGAAATAGGTCAGGGCGCAGACGCCGACTGCAATGGCATAGACGAGCCAGTAAGTCTGCGCATCGGCAAACAGGTCACGTACAGAGTCAGTGGCGGACACATCCTCTCCGAAGACCCTGGAGGCAATCACACTGAAACCATTGTTCACGGCGTGCAGGAAAATGGTGAGCCACAGGCAACCTGTGCGCCAGTAGAGCCAACCGAAGAAAACGCCCAGACAGAAAGCGGGAATGGCCTGCCAGGGATTGAGGTGCATTACCGCAAAAATCAACGCGGACCAGAGTATGGCTGCCCTGGGGCTGTAGCCGCGGCCGATCAGACCACGCAGCATAAATCCCCTGCAGAAGAGTTCCTCAAGCAGGGGGGCGCATACGGCCACTGTCAGCAGCGTCCACCACACATTGCCTCCGGCAACAAGCGCCTCCATTATCTTTTCAAACCATTCTGAGGTGGGAAGCAGGTTCACTACAGGCTCCACCACAATCTGGAGGGCTATCGTGGCGAGAGCGGCCAGGGGAAAGAGCAGATAGGGGCTGAATCTCTTGAAATCGGGATTGTTTATGGGCATCTCGGGCACTCCTCCCACAACCAGCTGCTGCGTTTCCGCGGCCTTGGCATTGGAGCGGACAACAAGGAAGGGCAGCAGGAAGGTCAGAACATAGACCACAAAGGAATATATGTCAGTGTAGGACTTCAGCGGAAGAGCCACGATGCTGGCCAGCAACTGACCCAAAACCACCATGCCCAGCAGACCCCAGCATCCGCCCAACGTGGGAAGGTAATAGCGAATCTTCTTCATATCACGAAAATTTTGCCAAATATAATGAATAATCTATAATTTTGTCGCCGATATGGTACGAGAAGCACTCAAAAAACAACTTGCCCGGCTCCGGGAGTTCAAGCAGGAACACCCTTGGGCAAAGGTTCTCATCAACCAGTACCTTATCATTGTGGTGGTGTTCGGATCGCTGTTCTTCTTTGTCGGCAACTCAAATGTCCTCACCTGGATCCGCGACAGGCACACCATCGAGGCACAAAACAAGCAGATTGAAGAATACCGCCGACAGATAGCCGCCACGGACTCTGCCCTGTACCATATCCAGCACAGCAAGGACACAATAGAAAAATACGCCCGCGAGCATTTCTATTACCACGAGGACGACGAGGAAATATTTGTTGTGAGATAGGACTCAGCGGTTGTACTGGGTCATCGTCTGCGAAAGCCCGGCCAAAGCGAAAGACTTGACGGCATCTATGGCCCGGGGAATGGAAGCCCTGATGGTTTCCAACTCGTCCGGAGTCCACTTCCCGAGAACATAATCGATCTGGTCTCCCACCTTGGGGCCTATGCCCACACGCAGGCGGGGATACTCGGTGGTGCCGATCATCTCTGCGATGTTCGCAAGTCCGTTGTGCCCCCCGTCGCTCCCCTTCCCGCGCAGACGCAGGGTGCCAAGAGGCAGGGCAAGGTCATCCACCACCACGAGCAGGCTCTCCGGGGTGAGATTCAGTTTCTTAAGCCAATAGCTGACGGCCTTCCCGCTCAGGTTCATATAGGTGGAAGGTTTCAGGAGATGGAACGTGCGGCCCTTGAATCTTATCTGGGCCACATCCCCATAGCGGTCTGATGAAAAAGAAATGTTGGATGCCTGCGCCCAGGCATCCAACACCATAAATCCTGTATTGTGGCGAGTCTCGAAGTACTCGGCGCCAATATTCCCAAGTCCTACTATCAGGAAATTCATAGGACCGGCAACGATTACTGAGCCTCAGTGGCAGCGGCGGCAGCGGCACGGGTGTGCTTGACTGCGCAAACCATAGTCACCTTGGGGGAAACGATGGTGATACCGTCAAACTTGAGGTCACCGGCATTGATCTGCTGGCCAAGACCCAAAGAGGTGATATCGACTGTAAGCACATCGGGAAGGGCTGCGGGAAGACCGCAGACTTTGAGTTTGCGGGCACCGGGAACGAACTTGCCGCCGACGCGCACACCTTCTGAGTTACCTGTGATTTCAATGGGAACATTGATGGTCACGTTCTTGTCCTCGGAGATGGCCAGGAAATCAGCGTGGAGGGCCTGGTCGGCGATGGGATGGAACTGGATGTCGTGGAGAACCGCGAGATAGCTCTTACCCTCGATTGTAAGGTCAACAAGGTAGCTGTTGGGAGTGTGGGTAAGGAGTTTGAGGTCAGCGGCCTGAAGTGTGAAGTTCACATTCTCGATACCATTGCCATAAAGATTGCAGGGAACGCCCCCATTTTTGCGCAGATTCTTGACATCTGACTTTTTGCCCAAAGAACGGGCCACACCGTTAAGTGAAATGTGTTTCATTGTGTTTTGTTTAAAATGTGTTACTCAGTCCGGAATGGCCGGACCCCATTGCACAAAAAAGCTTCAAGCTTTTCAAGCGGCCGCAAATATAGCCAATTTTTTCTATTCCACAACCATTCCCACCGCTTTGTTCCAGTCAAAGCCAAGGTAGAAACTGTCCAGTTTGCTGTGGCGGGGATTGGAAATGTAGGTGCTCAGGCCGCAGAACCTCTTGATCCTGAACTCCGTATGCCCTCCGAGTTTGTATTCGGGAGTGGCGGCCTTGAAGCGGCAGGCCCTGTCCCAGGCGGCACATAGTTCGGCATATTGTTCTGGAGTGGAAATCCTCTCCATAAGGTCAAGATAGTCATAGAAATAGTGTCTGCCCATACGGAAGTAGCCCTGGACCTTGTCCATAGGAAGCCCTTCAATCTTGTAGGCCGTCCCTTCCCCGTCACGCTCCAGTGAAGAGAACACAGCCCGGCTCTTCTCGGCAACCTCGGCGAGTTCCGAGGTCTTGAAAACTGAAATCGTGGCACCCGTGTCTATGTACTCATAATAAGTGTAGTAAATGTCAGCGGCGGCCACCACTCCGTCCTCGTCCATTTTGAAGAAAGGTTCTATCACGGTGTCGTAGGGATAGCCGTCCGTCAGAATCTCCGCTGCGGAACTCATCACGAAATCGCACTTGTCCCTCAACTGGTACACAGTCTCAATGCCACCCATCAGGCAGGCATCAAAGGCGATGAAGTCATAGTGGAAGGGAAGGCAGGCGCACAGGTCGCAAATCTCCATCTCCGCCTTCGCGTTATATCTGTCGTGCAGGCCCCAGGTCTTCACCATATCGGCATAGGGGTCTTCCATCTGCGCGGGGGCGGGCCTCAGGAACACGCTGCCGTCCGGAGCTGTGACGGACTCGGTCGGATTGGAATAGAATCCCTTGGGAAGCCAGCCCGTGCCGTGCGAACTAAGTATGAGCCCCCTCTGCTTGACGGGAAAGAAACTTTCGGCATCGTTGATCACGGTAGCAAGCACCTCGGCGCTGGCGGAATTCTGATGCGGGTATTTTTTCAGGGTGTCGATGACCAGGGCCATATCCTTCTTGTAATACCTGCACAGGGTGGGGCATTCTTCCCTTTCGCTGTCAAGATACACGAGAAGGACCTTGTCCTCCCCGCCCGTGAGATAGCCCGGGACATAACCCTGCTTTATCTCCTCTATATCCGCGCTCACCGCAGTGGCAAGGCTGTTCTTGTATGCCGCTATGTACACCAGTATCGACTTGGAGGCCTCTCCCTCGGGGGGCACAGGCGTGTCCTGATTGCAGGATGCGAGGGTGAAAAGGGCGGCTATAATTGTGATTATGGAGTAAAAGCGCTTCATTTTTCTTTCTTTGGAATCGCAAATATAGAAATAATACTTAACTTTGTCCAAATCAATAAATACATAAAGTTATGAAGACAAGCACATTTTTCGCATTCCTTTCAGGCGCTCTTGTAGGTGCCGCAGCCGCCATCCTTTATGCCCCCCAGTCCGGTGAGAAAACCCGCCAGCAGCTTTCAGAGGGTATCGACAAGGAATATCAGAAGATAAAGGTCCAACTCGAGAAGGCCAAAGCCGCCTGCGAGAAAGCCTGCGCAAAGGCCGAGGCCGCCATCGAGGAAATCAGCGAGGAAATCAAGGATACAGCCGAAGAGATATCAGAAATCGCCGAATAAATCCCCCTATGAGCAACACTCCGAAAGAAAATCCTAACCCCCTGGAAGATCTTTTCATCGCGGTCAAGGATTATATGGATTTGCGCATCGACCAGATAAAACTCCACTTGGCGGAGAATATGGCCAAAACCTATAGCCGTATCCTTTCCGCCATAGTGTGTTTGCTGCTGGGCGGCATCGCATTTTCCTTCATTGCAGTGGCCTACTACAAATGGATTTCGGCACTGCTGCTGACGGCTGCCCCCGTATATCACGAGTTCTGGGCAAGCATCATCACGGCAGCCACCGTCATCATACTGCTTGTGATGGTACTGCTGTTCAGGGAAAAGTTGCTTCTGGGCAGCTCGATCCGCATGTTCATCCGTATGTTTTTTGAAGAAAAGGACCAAGACGAAAATGGCAGCAAAAAATGACAGAATAAAGGCCTACCTCTCCATCTCGAACGCCAAGGACCTTCAGTACCAGAGGCGTCTTCTCGAATCGAGGATAGACCACCAGGAGCTTATGATATCCTACAAGGTGAAATCCCTCTGGGACTATGTCTCCCCCACCCGTCTGCTGCGTGACGGATGCAATGCATTGGCGGCAAGAAACAAGAAATTCAACATCTTCGTGCGCACATACGAATTCGTGCGCTCAATCCTGTCATAAGCGCAAAGGACCGATTCAATGAAAATTAAGACTATGGTTATGATTGCAGGCGCAAGCCTGTCATTGGTCTCCTGCGGCCAGAAAGGCGGCACTGCGGAGACAAAGGACGATTTCAAATACCTGATAGACGAGTTCGCCGACCTCAAAATTATCAGATACCGAGTTCCCCAGTGGGAAGAGTTGAGCCTCTCGCAGAAGGAGTACATCTACCACCTGAGCGAAGCCGCAAAGTGGGGGCGCGACATAATCTGGGCGCAGCATTTCAAATACAATCTCGACATCAGGCATACCCTTGAAGGCATAATATCCGACTATCCCGGAGACAGGAGCACCCCTGAATTCCAGTCGTTTATGGTATATGCAAAAAGGGTGTTCTTTTCCAACGGCATACACCACCACTACGCTGAAGAGAAGTTCGTGCCCGAAATCAGCCGGGAATACTTCGCAAGCCTCGTTGCCGAGTCAGGCCTTGCCGCCCTTGACAAAGACATAGTGGAAGCCATCTTCGACCCCGAAATCTACCGCTACCGCAGATATATAGGTACGGACAAGGACCAGGTTGCGGAATCGGCCATCAACTTCTACGAAGGTGTCACAAAAAAGGAAGTCCAGGACTTCTACAACAAGCAGCGCCGCAAGGACGACCCCAGGCCGATTTCATACGGTCTGAACACCAAACTCGTGAAGGAGAACGGCAAAATCGTGGAAAAGCCCTACAAGATTGACGGACTCTACGGCAAGGCCATAGCCAAGGTCGTGGAAGAACTCAGGCAAGCTGCAGCCTGCGCCGAGAACGACGCCCAGCGCGAGTACATCGCCCTTCTGATAAAATACTACGAGACAGGCGATCTCAAGATTTGGGACGACTACAACGTGGCCTGGGTGCAGGACACCTCTTCCGACGTGGACTTCGTGAACGGCTTCGTGGAAGACTACAGCGATCCTCTCGGAATGAAGGCCTCCTGGGAAGCAAACATCAACTTCAGGAACAAGGCAGCCTCCGCCCGTACCGAGACCATCTCCGACAACGCCCAATGGTTCGAGGACAATTCCCCCATTGACCAGCGTTTCAAGAAACAGACCGTCAAGGGCGTTTCCGCCAAGGTCATCAATGTAGCCCAACTCGCGGGTGACGCGTTCCCCTACACCGCCATCGGCATCAACCTGCCCAACGCGGACTGGATCCGCAAGGAGTACGGTTCCAAGTCAGTGACCATAGACAATATCACCGAAGCCTATGCCAAAGCCGCCGAGGAGTCTCCCAAGAGTGTGCTGGGCGAGTTCGCCTGGGATGAGAAGGAAATCGCGCGTTCAAAGGAATACGGTTCAATCTGCGACAATCTACACACCGACCTGCACGAATGTCTCGGACACGGCTCCGGCCAGATTCTCCCCGGCGTTTCATCAAATGCCCTCGGAGAATACCAGTCCACCCTCGAGGAGGCGCGTGCCGACCTGTTCGGTCTATACTATCTCGCGGACCACAAACTTGTGGAACTCGGCCTTCTCCCCAACGAAGATGCCTACAAAGCCTCATACGACGGCTACATCCGCAACGGCAGCTTCACGCAGTTCAGCCGCGTGGAACTCGGCAAACTGAACACCGAGGCCCATATGCAGAACAGAAAACTGATTTCCGACTGGTGCATAGAGAAGGGAAAGGAAGCCAATGTCATCGAGAAGAAAGTGCGTGACGGCAAGACCTACTTCGTGATCAACGACTATGAGGCCCTCAGAGGCCTGTTCGGAGACCTGCTCGCAGAAATCCAGCGCATCAAGAGCGAAGGCGACTATGAAGCCGGCAAGGCTCTCGTGGAAGGCTACGCCGTACGCATCGACCCCGAACTCCACAAAGAGGTTCTGGAGCGTTACGCCTCCCTCGAACTCAAGCCCTACGGAGGTTTCGTAAATCCCGTGATCTATCCCGTCACCAACGACAAGGGCGAAGTCATCGACTATGACCTCGACTACAGCCAGGACTTTGTCGGGCAAATGATGTATTATGGGAAGAACTATTCGACCCTCTGATTCGCCACCGGAAAGGCAATAAAAAACCAGACCCCGTTGTGAGGTCTGGTTTTTTATTGCCGCTTGAATGTTATTTTGCAGCCTCGAGAGATACCTTGCGATACTCTTTGCAAAGTTTGCTGAGTTCAAGGGCGGCTTTGCGAGCACGGGTACCGGCAGCTTTGTTGCCTTTTACGAGCTGTGCCTGAGCGTCTTTCTGGAGAGCAGCGTAAACTTCAGCTACCTGGTCCAATACTTTCTTAAGATCTTCCATTGTTTTGTTTTTTTGAGGTTAATATTTATGAGTTGTTGATGTTCATCACTTTGTGACTTCAAAAGTAATAATTTTTCATTTCGCAAACAAAAATTAGCGTATTTTTTATTGCAATACGGGCATTATCAGGCCTATTTTGTTCAACTTGTCCCACAGCCACATCTTGCCCCCCTCACTTTTCGAGCATTCCATATCTATAATGAAAGAGTCCACTCCGTTGGGGACCACATACTGTATGTTCACAAGAACGGTCGCTCCGAGCCCCCCGGGATTCTTATCCAGAGAGGCCATCACACAGGTGTCCTGGGCATTGGTCTGGAGGCGGAATTTCCTGCGGGCATCGTTCCTGCTGATTTGGGTGCAGGTGGGCCTGTATAGGAACTCCCCGTTTCCGTCAGAGTAGATGCCTATGCGCTCATTCTTCAGGAAAAGGGCCTTTTCCTCAGAATCTATCTCAATCTGTATATTGTTCCGGCATCCCCCCGCAAGAACGCAGAGCACCGCCGCCAATATGACTTTATGGAATCTTTTATTCATTGTCTACCTTTATTTCCTGGCTTATCACTTCCTGCGAGTGGTCCGCAGAGTAAGTTATTGTGACTGTCACGGTATGAGTGCCGGCCGTATTGAACACTATATTGTAGGGGTCCGCACTGACACCATCGCACGCCCACTCCACCTTCTCGATATCCTCTTCCACATTATACACCATCAGTCTGAAAGAGTCGCCCGGGACGCAGGCAGAAGGCAGACCGTGGATTGCGGGATAGGGAGAGGTCTGCGAAGTGGTGGTAAAGTTCACTCTCACCGTGTCCGAACAGGTCCTGCGCCCGATCTGATACACTCTCGCCTCATATACGGTGTTCATTTCGAGGCCGTCTATTACACAGGAAGGGTCTCCCACATTCCGCACCTTCCACTCGGATTCTGCCGGAGTCCGCCACTCCACCTCCCATCTCAGATTGCGTGAGGACAGGTTCTGCCACTCCACAAGGGCGGCATTCTGGTAAGGTGTCACCCTCACATCCGCCGGTTTCATCAGGAACTCCCCATCATCCTTTTCCACTTTAAGACGGACCTTGTCGCCCTCGAGGTTTATGTTTTCAAGGGCAAGGCCCACGGGATCCGAACTCCAGGCTATGAAGGGGGGAACCGACTGGGTGGAAAAGGAATGGATATGCGCCCTGCCGGGGAAGAACACCTGGTCCACATCTTCGGCATAGGGGAAAGCCTCCACAAGGTCAGCGCACTCGTGCTTGGCAGAGGCGTTTATGAGGCCCATATTCCACCTGACCACCGCCTGTATGCCGTCAGCAATGTTCTTTGACTTGTCAATCAGATACACCAGCATCCCCCTACCCCCTATATGTCTGTCCCAGGCCTCGTCGATTCTGGTCTCCACAAGGAAATATTCGTCCTGGTTGGTGGTGGGGAAACGCAGGGCCTTGCCGTTCAGGTTCACGGCCTCAAGTTCCACCTCGTCCCCAGCCGCCGGAGTGCAGGCATCCAGGATGCCGAGCAACTCCCTGTCAATCGCACAGAAATACGGGGGAGTGTTGCTCCTGTCATTGTAATTGCCGTAATCCATAAGGGACAAAGTCCCCCATAGGGCCTTTGCTGTCCCGTTCTTGGAGTAATCCACATCATACAGGTCCAGCAGCCCGAGCGAATGGGCATACTCGTGGCAGAAAGTCCCTATGCCGGAATACTCCAAAGGCTGCACATCCTCCTCCCCCATAAGTTCGGACACAATGCCATAGAGTCCGAGCCGCACATTGGGAAACCATCTCCACGAATCCGAATACTGACCGAACACGGGCCAGAGCAGGTCGGGATTAGCGGCCTCAGCCTCATTGCAGCCGGCTACGCAGAACATCACGAAGTCTATGTAATCGTCTCCGTTAAGGTCGTAATCCTTGAACCTCACGCTCTTCATCGCGGCGGTCATCGCATCCAGAATCATCGACTCCCTCTTCACGTCATATTCTATGCCTCCCTTCCCGTCAGCGACATTGGCCCCGTAGAAAGCCAACGGTTGGCCGAGTTTCACAGGAGAGGCTACATCGAAAACAAACTCGCTCCCGGGGATGTTGTCCTCGAAATACTGCCCGGCCTTTGCGCAGAAAGTCTCAAGATATCCCTTAATGTCCGCAATGGAGAAACTCACATCGGAGAATTCCACGGGAATCATTACCGCCTTGTGCTTCCCTTTCGCGGGGGCCTTGGCCAGCGCTGCCGCCGCCGATTTCGTCAGGTTCTGCTCGCGGAGCAACAGCATACGCTCGGCAGTCACACCAAAGACGGGGCGGTAGAAACCATCAGCCCCCCTTTCCACGACCACTCCCATCGCGTCCGTCAGCCATCTGCCGTACTCGTCCCCGTGGATATACACCGTCATCTTCGCACCGTCGGGCTGCACCACGCTTATGGGACGCGGAGACGCCCCCACCGCAAAAACCGTAGCGGAAAGGCAGATTAACGCAAAAAATATGACGATTATCCGGCGCATTTGTTACTTTTGTGGCTGTACAAAAACCTTAAAACCTTGCAAGATACACATTTTATGAGAAAGTATATCCCAAGTTCCTTATTTTCAACACTTCTTGTGGGTCTTTCCCTATCTGCCGGCGCCCAATGCGAGTCGGCGAAACTGATTGAGGAGGCGGGCAAATTCGAAGACTGGCGGGTTTGCGAAATCAAAGAGTCCAACATCATCGGAGGCAACACCTATTATATATACAAACTCAGCGATGGTGACACCCTCCGCGGCAACCTCCCCTATATCCACGCCGAAGACGAGCCTTTCGCGACTTCAAACATCCTGGCGAATGTCAGCGGAATCACCAAAGCCTCGGGCAGTGTTTTTCCCGACGTCCACGGTGACGGCAGATGCGCCCGCATCGAGGTCATACTCGAAAAGGTCAAGGCCCTCGGCGTCATCAACATCAGCGCAGTGTCTCAGGGGACCATCTTCGTAGGTTCGATGACCGAGCCCATCACCAGTGCCTCCGCCTCCTATAGCCAGGCCTGCTACGGCATCCCCTTCACAGACCGCCCCAAGGGTCTCCAGTTCGACTACAAGGCCGATGTGGGCAAGCGCAAGACGACCAACTGCAAGAAATACGAAGACTCCCCGGACTACGGGGAAGTGGTGGTGTTCCTCCAGAAGAGATGGGAGGACGAGAAAGGACGGATTCACGCCAAACGTGTGGGCACGGCCTATATGACCCTTGACGAGTCAACTGACTGGAGGGAAGGGGTGCAACTGCCCATTTCCTACGGGAGGCTGGACAGCGGACACAAGTATCTGAATGTCCGCTCGGAACTCCGCCCCGACGGTGAACTCGCCCTGTACGACATAAACTCCGCGAACAAGTCCACAATGATCATAGAAGAAGGCTGGGCAGACCGCAACGAACAGCCCACCCATCTGATAATGTGGTTCGCCGCATCGAATTCCAGGCCATTCCTCGGCGGAGTGGGCAACAAGATATGGATAGACAACGTGAAATTCGTCTATTGATTCTGCTCGCCGTCCTGTGGGCACTGCCGGTCGGAGCCTGCGGACAGACGACGAAGGGGGAAAGCAATCTTCCTCCCAACATCGTACGCCTCTCCCCATACGTAAGCGTGGGCTATTCACCCGAGCGGAGCGGAATGCTCTACGGAGGTCTTAACCTCAGGTATCTTAGCGACCTGAAATCCAAGGAAATATCCTCTTTCGACTTCGCCGCCGACATTTCCCTGAACCTATCAGTCGGGGCGTCCGCCAGCGGCATCCATTATTCTCCCAAAGGCAGGTTTGTGATAGATTGGGGCGCCGGCTACGACTACAGTCCCATCCAGTTTTGGGGAGTGGAGAACATAGGACAGGCCAAGGATGCTCCCTCTACCAGCCTCACCTCACACAAACTGAAGGTTAAGGGGGATTTTCTCTATCGTGACATCCGTTCCGGCATATACATAGGCCCCATTGCCGGCCTTGACTTCTACCGCAACGCCAAGGTAGCCGACAGCAGTTTCGTCATCGGACTTGCCCCCGAGGAACTCGACCTTTTCACAGGACTGCACTTCATCTGGGACAAAAGGGACAATATGGTCTATCCCACCAGGGGGGTCTGCATGGACCTCCTGCAGCGTTTTTTCTTTCCTTTGAGGGGAGGCACCGAGACCTTCTACAACACCACTGCACTCCTTGACGTCTACATCCCGGCCTGGAAGGGCGCTGTCTTTATGCTTGACTTCTACGGAGACTTCGTATATGGGAACGCCCCCTGGATGATGTGGCCCCTGCTCGGACAGGACTCGCATCTGAGGGGCTACTACAACGGGCGCTACCGCGAAAAGAACCTTTTCTCCGCCCAACTCGAGTTCCGGCAGAAGATTAAGGAAATCCACGCTATAGTGGTCTGGGGAGGCGCCGGCTGGATGTTCCACGACGTCAAGAGCTTCAATGTCAACACTGTGCTCCCCACAGTGGGCCTGGGCTACCGCCTTAATGTCGGCGGCTTCGTCCTGCACATCGACTTCGGTGTCGGCCGTGAATGGCAGAACAGCCTCACCGCCGGCTTCTCCGCCTCCTTCTAATCGGCTCTGAATCCCCGTCCCACGCGACCATATGCTTCATCACCCTCGTGAACAGTGCGCTGGCGTGAGTTGCCGAAAACGCCTACGCCCTGCACGAGGGCTCTGAAGGCAGCAACTGCGTCATCCTGAAGCGAAGCCGAAGGATTTTTCGCCGGCGTCTCAGAATGACGGGATA
>JABUTN010000006.1:0-32332 GCA_021443665.1 Bacteroidales bacterium
TATCCCGTCATTCTGAGACGCCGGCGAAAAATCCTTCGGCTTCGCTTCAGGATGACGCAAAAAAAAGACGACCAAGATTGGTCGTCTTTTCTGTGGAGCACAGGAGAATCGAACTCCTGACCTTTTGAATGCCATTCAAACGCTCTACCAACTGAGCTAGTACCCCGTTTGACGCTGCAAATATAACAATTATTTTCAAATGCGCAAACAACATACGGCACAATAATTGAGAAACGCGTGTGTTATGCAAATAGAATTAAAGGGAGTTCACAAGACATACAATAACGGACAGCCGCTGCATGTGCTCAAGGGCATAGACCTGAGCATAGATAAGGGTGAGTTCGTTTCCATAATGGGCACTTCAGGGTCGGGCAAGTCCACGCTGCTGAACATACTCGGAATCCTTGACAACTACGATGAGGGCGAGTACCGCATAGACGGCAGGCTGATAAAGGGGCTTAGCGAGCGTACGGCCGCCGATTACCGCAACCGCACCCTCGGTTTCATCTTCCAGTCCTTCAATCTGATTTCCTTCAAGACAGCAGTTGAGAATGTGGAACTGCCCCTTTATTATCAGGGTGTAAGCCGCAAGAAACGCTATAAGCTCGCGATGGAGTGGCTGGAAAGGCTCGGACTTTCGGCTTGGGCCACCCATTATCCCAACGAGATGTCGGGAGGTCAGAAGCAGCGTGTGGCGATAGCGAGGGCACTTATTTCCCATCCAAAGATTATCCTTGCGGATGAGCCTACGGGTGCGCTTGACAGCAAGACCACGGTAGAGGTTATGGACCTGTTGGCACAGATACACAGGGAAGAGGATGTGACGCTCATAGTCGTGACCCACGAGAACGGAGTGGCCTGCTGTACGGACAAGATTGTCCATATCAAGGATGGGCTGATAGGGGAGATAGAGACTGTAAACCACCTTGGAGGTCTCAACATAGATGAACAGACCATAAAAAGCAAATAGGCTCTGATGCTCGACCTGTTCACCGAAATATCAAGATCCATAAGAAGAAACAAGCTGCGCACAGCCTTGACCGGCTTTGCCGTCGCCTGGGGCATCTTTATGCTGATGGTCCTGCTCGGAGCGAGCACGGGCATCAACAATGCCACAAACGCGAGTATGGGCGATATGCCCACCAATACCATGGAAATCTGGCCCGGTTTCACTTCAATGCCGTACGACGGACTGAAGGAGGGACGTCCGATAAGGCTGAAGGCTGCGGATCTGGATATCCTGGAGGAGCCGTCCTTTTCGAAATACATAGACGATGTGTCCACTACCTTGAGCACTTCCGGGCTGTCGCTTGTCTATGACAACAAGAAACTCAGTGACGAAGTGGAAGGAGTGTATCCCCTCACAAAAAGTATGTGGATGATCAGGCTGAGCGCCGGCCGCTTCCTGAATGAGACGGATCTGAAGGAACGCCGCAAGGTGGTGGTGCTGTCAGAAAAATCCGTGAAACATTTTATGGATTCGGACGAGCCGGATTATGAATCGTTTATAGGCGAGAGAATCAAAATCGGCAACCTTTCCTTCGTCGTGATTGGAATATATGCATCGCGTGAAAATTCCTGGGGACAGTCCGCATACATCCCCTTTACCACGCTCAGGGAAACATTCAAGAAAGGAACGGACGACATAGAGTCGCTATCCTTCACTTTCCACGGGCTGAAGACCGAAGAAGACAATGAAGCCTTTCAGGAGAGGCTCCAAGCGGCGATAAACCTCAGGCACAGGGCTAACCCGACCGACCAGAGGACTTTGTGGATGGAGAATGCCTATACCCGCAACATACAGATCAAGAAAAGCACGGCCGTCCTTCAGATAGCGTTCTGGATCATCGGCCTGTTCACACTTGTCAGCGGAGTTGTGGGCGTGTCCAATATTATGCTCATCTCCGTGAAGGAACGCACGCACGAGTTCGGCATCAGGAAGGCCATAGGGGCACGCCCCGGCTCGGTGGTGAAACTGATAATTGCGGAAAGCGTTTCCATAACGACCGCCTTCGGCTATATAGGGATGGTACTCGGGATGCTCGCCTGCGAGTTGATGGGCTGGTATTTCGCGAACAACAAGCTGAGCGTGATGGGAATGAACGTAACTCCAATCCTGGATCCCTCCGTGAGTGTGGATATGGCGCTTGAAGCTACACTTGTATTGATAATAGCAGGCACCATTGCCGGTCTTGCCCCTGCGGTAAAGGCTGCAATGGTAAGGCCTATAGAAGCATTGAGGGCAGAATGAGACTGGACATAAACACCTTCCGTGAGATTGGGATGACCCTCACACGCAACCGCAGCCGCTCGATTCTGACGGGTTTCGGTGTGTTCTGGGGGCTCTTTATGCTGCTCTTCATGCTCGGAGGCGGCGACGCCTTGAGGGGCATACTGAACAAGAACTTCGAGGGTTTCGCGTCCAACTGCATAATAACGGCCTCAAACACCACGACCAAGCCCTGGAAGGGACTCAAGTCACAGCGTTACTGGAGCATCGTGGACAAGGACATAGAGAGACTGCAGATGATGATACCCGAGTTGGAACTGGTGACGCCGATGATTTCCAGAAGCGGCAATCTGGTCTATGGTGATTACTCCATGAACGGCACTGTCAAGGGAATGACGCCCCAGTGGGCGAAAATCGAGGCCCCAAGCATAAAGTACGGCCGTTACCTCAACAATATAGACCAGGAGCAGGAACGCAAGGTCTGCGTCATAGGAAAGAGGGTGTATAAGGAACTGTTCCCCGAAGGGGGAGATCCCTGTGGCAAATACATCAAGGCCGGGGGCGTACAGTATCAGGTGGTGGGCGTGGATTTTCGCGAGAGCAATATGAACATCAACGGCTCTGCCGTAAGTTCGGTATGCATCCCGATTTCGGTCGCGAAGAAAATCTACAACCGCGGGAATGTGGTGGATATGCTCTGCCTTTTGGGACGCCCTTCGGTGAAGATGGGGGACATAGAGCAGAGGGTGCGCCAGGTTATGTCAAGGGAACACCTTTTCGACCCTACTGACGACCAGGCGATGTTCATGCTGAATATGGATGAGATAACGGGTGTCGTGAACACCATCTTTTCCGGTGTGGAGATTCTGATATGGCTTGTTGGTCTGGGAACTTTGCTGGCCGGAGCGATAGGCGTGAGCAACATTATGATGGTGACGGTGCGCGAGCGCACTGTGGAGATAGGCATACGCAGGGCTATAGGGGCGACTCCCTCAGACATTCTTTCGCAGATTATGCTTGAGTCCGTAACCCTGACCACCCTTGCCGGAATGCTGTCGATAGTGTTTACGGTAGGGGTGCTGGGAGTGTTGGATATGGCCCTGAGGCAGTCGCAAGGTGTGGGATGCCAGTTGAGTTTCGGGACGGCCGTGATGGCGGCCGCTGTGCTTGTGCTGATAGGGGCGATAGCCGGAATAGCGCCGGCCCGAAGGGCTATGAACATCAAGCCCGTGGATGCGATGCGGGACGAATAAACATTTGAAAACAAATAAATTATAGTATATGAAACGTGTCATCAAGTATTTTCTGCTGATTTTGGCCTTTGCCGTGTTCATCGGCACCTTCCTGTATCTGTACTCCAAGTCAAAGCCCAAGGAACTGCGCTACGAGGAAGTGACGGCTTCGGTGATGGACATCAACCGCACCACAGTCATAACGGGCAAGATAGAGCCGCGCAACGAGGTGAATGTCAAGCCTCAGATCAATGGTATCATTGCGGAACTCTACAAGGAGGCCGGCCAGACCGTAAAACAGGGCGATGTGATTGCCAAACTGAAGGTGATTCCCGATATGAACTCCCTCAGTTCCGCCCAGAGCCGTGTGCGCCTTGCCGAGCTGAACCTCAAGCAGGCCGAGGTCAATTACAGCCGCGAGAAGGCCCTCTATGACCAGAAACTCGTGAGCGCGGACGAATATGACAAGATTCGTCAGGCGCTCGAGCAGGCGAAGGAGGAACTCATAGGTGCGCAGGATGCTCTGGAAGTGATTCGGGACGGCGTTTCATCCTCGAACGCGACATCTTCAAGCACCCTTGTGCGTTCGACCATCACCGGCCTTATCCTCGATGTGCCCGTGAAGGTGGGAAACTCCGTGATACAGGCGAACACGATGAATGACGGTACCACGGTGGCCACCGTAGCCGATATGAACGACCTGATTTTTGACGGCTACATAGATGAAACCGAGGTGGGCAACCTCCGTGAGGGTATGGTAGTCCTCATTACCATAGGTGCAATCCCGGAATACCGCGCAGAGGCGGTGCTTGAGTTCATCTCGCCCAAGGCGGTGGAGAACAACGGCGCCAACCAGTTCCAGATCAAGGCGGCAGTACGTCCCTCAGAGGGGCAGACCATACGCTCGGGCTACAGCGCCAATGCCGAAATAGTGCTCAAAAGCGTCAAACAGGTCCTGACCCTTCCCGAAAGCACTCTCGAATTCAGCGGCGATTCGACCTTTGTGTATCGCAAGGGAGCGGAGGGTAAGTATGAGCGCAGGCATATAAGCACGGGTCTGAGTGACGGCATCAACATAGAGGTGCTCAGCGGAGTGGATTCGACAGACGTGATCCGCGGGGCGCAGATAATTGAGGACAACAGCAAATAATCCGCGCTTATGAAAAAGATTCTTGTGGGCATATCGCTGATGCTCGCCTTCGCATCCGGCCTGAGGGCCCAGGAAACTCAGTTGTGGACTCTTACGGGCTGCATAGACTATGCCCTGGAGAACAGTATAACGGTGAAACAGAGCCAGGTGCAGGTTTCCCAGAGCGAACTTGACCTGAGTTCCGCCAAGTTCAAGTTTCTGCCCGGCCTGAGCGGTTCTGCACGCCAGGGTTTCGATTTCGGTCGAGGCTTGACCGGGGACAATGTATATCAGAATTCCGGAACAATCTCCTCCACTTCCTTCAACCTTGGCGCGGACATCACCGTTTTCCAGGGGCTCCAGCTGGTCAACAACCTGAAAATCAGTAAACTCAACCTTGCTGCCGCCACTGCGGACCTCGACAAGATAAAGGATGACATCAGGGTGAATGTCGCTGCCGCTTTTGTGAAGATACTCTATGACAAACAGATTTTCGCCGTGGCCCTTGACAAAATCAAGATAGACTCTATGCAGGTGGCCCGCCTGGAAAGTATGGTGGAAAACGGAATGGCCTCGGCCTCGCAGGTCTCTTCACAGAAGGCCACCCTCGCGCAAAGCCGCTTGTCCGCCGTTCAGGCTGAGAACAATATGAAACTTGACATCCTGAGTCTCACGCAGTTGTTGGAGTTGACCTCTCCCGAGGGCTTCGACATAATAGAGCCCTCATTGGATTCGTTCAAGGAAGCGATGCTGATGACTCCTGAGGAAATATTTGCTGAGGCAGTGGAAATCAAGCCCGTGATTGCCGCCTCAAAATACAGGCTGCAGAGTGCGGAACTGAACATCAAGTATGCGAAGGGTGCTTATTCTCCCACGCTTTCGGCCTCTGCAGGAATAGGGGCAAACTACAACTCTGCGGGCAGCACCTCTTTCGGGGAGCAGATGAAGAACAATTTCAGCCAGTCTGTGGGTCTTACCCTCTCTGTCCCCATTTTCACGAGGATGCAGACCACCAATAATGTGAAGGCCGCCAAACTGCGCTACCACAATGAGGAACTCTCTCTGGCGAAGGCGAGGAAAGATCTGTATCAGGAAATCCAGCAGGCCTACTACAACGCTGTAGCCTCCCAAAGCAAGTACAACAGCTGCGACCAGGCCGCCGCCAGTTCATACGACGCATTTGTGCTGACCAAGGCCAAGTACGAAAACGGCAAGGCGAATATCACAGAGTTCAATGAGGCTGAAAACCGCTATGTGAGCGCATCGGCTGACCTTGCACAGGCCAAATACGAGTATCTCTACCAGACAGCCCTGCTGAATTTTTACAGGGGTGTGCAGTTCACGGACTTTTAGCAGTTATTCTTCGGTATCTTCGTCTTCAGTCTCTTCCGCAGTTTCTGAAGCCTTGTTTCTGCCTCTGCCTCTGGTCCTGTTCTTTTTGGTTCCGCTCTTGCTGACGCCCGCCTCAGCGGCACGCTCTCGGAGTTCGCGTTCAGCATCTTCCATCAGTTTGAGTTCCCATTCCTTGCGCTTCTTCTTGCTCAGGAAGATGTTGCGCCAGAACTCTCCGAAGGTGTTGAACTCGTCCTGGAAGTTGACACCTATGCCGTGACGTTGCGAGTTATCAAGGAAGTTGGTGTAGGAGTCCGAACTCTTGGTAAAGACGGAGACACGGAGTTTGCCTTTCTGATCGACCTTGTATTCCACGCTCAGGTCGCCTTTCCAGTTGTTGTTCAGATGTGAATTGCCAACACTGCCGTTGATTATCAGACGGTTGTTAAGGGCCTGGTATGATATGGCGACATCGAACAAGTCGCGTCCGGATTGGTCGCGGGAGTAGTTCAGACCCATATCCAGAGGAATTTCCAACTGCCGGAAAATGTTGTTCACCTGGTTCGAGAGAATTTCGCTGGCGTTGGAGAAGAGGATGTTGTTGTCGTTGATGATTCCTCCCTGCTCGTCAGGCACGAAACTTCCGGAGATGAGCAGAGCCATAAACTGTTTCTGAATCTTGTCGGCTGTGCTGAGGGCGCTTTCCACACGGCCTTTGGTGATGGGGTCGAGATCGGGGATGTCTATCTTGAATCCCAGACGGGGGCTTTCCAGAGTTCCCGACAGGGTCACGCCGCAGCTCACGTTGCGCCTTTGTCCCACAGAGGTCGTGTCGGCAATCAGAGTGGAAACGGAAGCCTTGGTGTGGTAGCTTGCACCGGCGTTCAGAGCAGTCCTCCGCAACTCTCCGTTGAAGGTGACATTGCCCCCTTCGTCTATGGTGAAGTCTTTGCCCGTGATGCCGAGAATGGAGATGTGGCAGTTTCCTTCGGATACGGTGAAGTCGCCCTTCAGGTCAAGCAGGTTCTTGTGGGGGATGAGGGTGACTCCGATGTCCCCGTTTCCCCTGATTTTGGCCACGCTGCCCATTTCCTTCTGTATGTCCACCACCAGTTCCGCATCCCTGTTGATTTCGGCGTTGGCTCTCAGCGTAAGGCGGGAGCGCTTCTTTTTCGCGTTGCTGGCATTCCTTGCCGCCATTAGAATCTCATAGGGGTCGGCATCTTCATCATAAATGACCTTGTAGGTAATCAGATCCGATGTGCGGGCGGACAGGGAGTTGGAAAGGGGTATATGGATGGATGTGTTGTCTTCTGTCTTGAAGCGCACGTCGATGCCTAGTTCCGAAGGCGGGCCGGAAAGGCCTATTTCTCCGGATCCGAACACCCTGCCGAAAAAACTGCTGTTGTCTTTGATGGTGGTATTGAGGCACATCAAGTTGCTGAAGTTCAGTTTTGTATCCAACCTTATGTTTTTGAAATACCTGTGTCTCACGGCTCCTGAAAGCGATGCCTGGTGTCCGAGAGTGTCGGCAAAGGTGATCTGGGAGACGTTTATGGAGCGTTCGTCCAATATGATGGGACCGTTCAGAATGTATGGTACACGGGTTACCACAGGCACGAATGTGAAGTCTTTGAAGACGCAGTCGTCACTCTTGATGGCGAGTTTCTTGAAGGGGCCCTCGATGCTTACATTTCCGCTGAGAGAACCGCTCCTGATGTCCATCACGTTTTCAAGAATGGGGGAGAGGTAGGCCATCGAGAACTGGTCAAGAGAGGCGTTCAACTTGATGAACTTCCGCTTGGGACTGTAGTAACCGGAGATACTGAAGGGTTTGCAGTCCGGCTTGATGTTCTCCGCGATGATGCCCAGATTCTGACTTTCGGGGTCGATTTCGCTCTTGATGAAGAGGGAGTCTATGTCTTTGCCGAAGGCTTTGAGGCCGGAGCCGGTGAAGAGAGCCCTGATGTCGGGGGTGGAGAAGAATTGGGTCACTCTGGCATTCCCGTTGAGCACTCCGGAGAACTCTGCGTTTTTCTTGGAGAAGGGATTCAGCACGGCGAGTCTGAAATTCTTGAGGACCACGTCCATAGTGTCGCCCGCAAGGGCGGAAAGCTTGCCGTCCGCCATCAGATACTCATCCCTGCCGAGTATCCGCAGGCTGTCTATCCTGATGTCCTTTTTTCTGAACAGGATGTCGGAGGGGGGAATCCTCCATACGGTGTCCTTCAGCGTGACGTTTGAACTGTCAATATGGATGGATGTGGTCAGGATGTTCCTGCTGTCCCGTTCAAAATGCAGTTTTGATTTGAAGTCGGCGCTTGAGATCTGCTCATCGTCATTGTAGAATCCCAATCCCAGGTCGATGTGGGAGGGGTGGAGGTGGAGATCCAAGCGGTTGTTGTCGGCACGCATATTGCCCAGATGGATGGTGTCCGTACGGAAGATGCATTTGAGGCTCGTGTCGGAGTTGGAACATTTGAGGGATACGCCTCTGAGGTATTTCCCTTTGTGGGCAAGGCGGTTGGATTTGAGAACAAGATCCAGGGAGTCCTGGTCGGAGAGGGCTAAGGACATATTTGTCCCGGCGGCAATATAGAAATCGGGCGCGAAGATGTCAAATAACTGTATCAGACTCCGGGTGGTGAGGTCAAGCCTGCAGTTGCCGTTCTCTTCGTCCTCCTCCACCGGGCTCTTCTTGATGAATTCGGGCAGAAAACCGGCGACAAGGTTCTTCAGGCGTTTGACAAAGGGCATCGGCGGGGTGTCACCGGAATACTTGAGGTCTGCAACGGGAGACTCCAGGTCTATGGTGTAAAGTCCCTGGTCAAAGGAGGAAAGCAGGAACAGGTCGCCCAGGTTGTTTGCTCCCTCAATGTTCCGGTAGCCGAAGTCCTTTATGGTGGCCGAGCCGAGAATGCCGTCTTCCTTGTCAATGACCACGTCAGCGTGGGCTGACAGGGTGACGACTGCGCTGTCAGATGATTTCGTCAGCTTTGTGGCTTGGAGGTCTATTCCGGGAGTGGTCAGGTATGCCTTTATGCCCGTATGCCCCTGTTGGGACATATCCAAAATGGCCTGGGCCATCAGCATCGCGCTCGTGTCGCGGCTGAGCAGACGGAAATCCACTATGCTGGAATCCATCTCGCAGTGGGCGCTGAGGCCTGTATAGTCGTAGCCTTTGAAGCCGATGCGGCTGATGTTCAGGGAGTCGATACGGGCCTTGATGCCGCCGTACTGTTTCTTGCGCATCCTCAGGTCAAGATCCGTGTCCATAGTCAGTTCGGAGAGTATGTCCTTGGCGAGGATGCTGCCTATGGGGAAATCCGTGGTCTGGAGCCGGCCCTTTACACCGAGTCCCACAGTCGGAACGGAGGGGTTGTTCACCTTCAGCTCGTGGTGGAGGGACTGCCCGTCTCTGCTCAGGGTGCCGTTCAGCTGAAAGTCTTTCCAGGAGCCTTTCGCTTCCACATCGTAGTTGAACACCATCCCTTTCCCGGCGCGTTCGAGGAAAGCTATGGGCTTGCCTCCGGTAAAGTCGGCGATGGCACCGGCGAGCCCCTCGAAGGTCGTGCTCAGGTTCTTTATGCTGAGGTTGAAGTCAGAGTTGCGGATTTTGGGAAGCCCCGTCAGGTCCGTCGCAAGGAGGAGGGATGTGCCGTAATCGGTGCTTACTTCAAGACCGGTGCTGTGCAGGTCCGCAACGGGGCCGTTTACGTGGCCCTGGAGATTGAGGGCGAGTTTGCTTTTGTTCAAAGAGGGGGAAATCCTGCCGAGGGTGCGGAAATCAAACCTTGAGCCCTCGTTGAACCAGCAGTCGAGAATGATTTTCTCACAGAACTGGCTGATGTCGCGGCCCCTGTTGTATCCGAAACTGATGCGAGAGGCGTCAATGTGCGTGTAGTTGTCTTCGATGATCGGATTGTTCAGAACGAGAACCTTTGCCCCTATGCTGACATCTGTGGTGAGCCTCCTGACGCCCCAACCGGATTTGTCCATAGCCTCCAGATTGCGTATGCGGCACTCGAGGGTCTTTTTGTCCCAGACGATATTGGTGATCTGGAGGTTTATGTCCCGGATGTCCATATCGGCGAAATCGATGCACCCCGTCCCCTCTTTCGAACCGAAATTGCGGGAATAGGGGTTGTGGAGGACAAAATGGGCGTCTTTCAGCCTCAGACTTTTTATGGTCATTGGAGGAATGCCTATCGGCTTAGGCTCATCTGATTTGGGCTTGCGCTCATATACCCCGAGGGCGTGGTTGAGGGAGGTGAAACGCTCCTCGTTTACGGTGATGAGGCGGAAATCGGCACCATCGATGGACAGGTTTTCCACACCGAGATTGCCCCTGAGAATCTTGAAGGGCCTGAATGTCAGGGACAGTTTCCTGAACGAGGCGACTGTGTCTCCCTGAGGGTCCTTCAGGGCCGCGTTGAAAATGAGTATGCGGTTGTAGAACACTATCGCGAGCCTGTCTATCTCTATGGATCCGTCAAGGCCCATGGGAATCTTCTCTACTGCGTATCTGGCCGCTTTGCTCTGGACGGAAGGCAACTGCATTGCCACGAAAAATACGGGTGGACAGAAGGCCAGCAGAAGGACAAGACCGAGTAATATTTTTTTGAAGATTTTCGTGGCAGTGTACTATATATTATGGCAAATATACGGATGTTTTGTTATTTTTGCAAGACACACAAATACATAGTATGAAAAAGATCCTTATCCTTTTTGCCCTCCTGTCGGGCTTGATGTCGGGTTTCACCGCAAACGCACAACGTATGTCCCTGGACAAGGGCTGGAAATTCGCCTTCGGCAACGCTTCAGACCCCGCAAAGGACTTCGGATGCGGCACCGAGTATTTCAATTACCTGACCAAGGCCAATTCGGTTCATAACGAGGGCCCTTACTCTCTCAGGTTCGACCCTGCGGTCTGGCCCGTGCAGTGGGTGGACGTGGATCTGCCCCACGACTGGGTGGTGGACCTTCCCTTCGCCCCTGAGGCGAGCCACAGCCACGGCTACAAGTGCGTGGGATACAAGTATCCGGAAACATCCGTGGGCTGGTACCGCAAGACCATAACGCTCGACCCCGCCGACAAGGGCAAGCACTTCATACTGAGTTTTGAGGGTATTTTCCGCGATTCGAGAGTGTGGGTGAACGGTTTCTATATGGGAGGGGACCCGAGCGGATATGCCTGTCAGGATTATGACATCACAGACTATCTGATTTTTCCCGAGGATGGCAAGAGCGCAGAGAATGTGATTTGCGTGAGGGCAGACGCCACCCTGGAGGAAGGCTGGTTTTATGAGGGTGGCGGAATCTACCGTCACGTGTGGCTGACCAAAAGCGAACCCGTGCATATCGCGCCCTACGGGGTGTGGAGCCGCTGTGAGTTCCCCGATGGCCTGGATGCTGCAGACCTTGTGGTGGAGGCGAAGGTGGAGAACGATTCGAAGGCGGATGCCGCCGCACAGCTTGCCTTCAGTCTCTATGCTCCCGATGGCAGGAAGGTGGCGGAACGCATCAGCCGCACGCGGAGCATTGTGCCCGCCGGGCAGGGAACATTTAGCCTTTCTATGCACATCGACAAACCCGATTTGTGGTCCGACACCAACCCGGCGCTATACAGGCTTGTGTCACAGGTGATTGTTGACGGTAAGCCTCTGGACTGCACGGAAACTGCAGTCGGCATCCGTCAGATTGTCTTCAGCGCCGACAGCGGTATGATAGTGAACGGACGGAAAGTGATTCTGAAGGGAGTGGACCTCCACCAGGACCACGCCGGAGTGGGGGCCGCCATACCTGACGGGCTCATCAAATACCGCCTCAGCCGCCTGAAATGGCTGGGTGCGAATGCCATCAGGGGCTCGCACAATCCCGCTTCGCCCGCCCTGTTGTCCCTTTGCGATTCGATGGGTTTCTATATCATAGACGAGAACCGTCTCCTGGGTGTGAACGATTATTTCAAGGACCATCTCCGCAATATGATCGAGCGCGGACGGAGCCATCCGAGCGTGATAATGTGGAGTATGGGAAATGAGGAGTGGGGAGTGGAATGGGACCCCAGAGGGGCTGCCATAGTGGCGACGATGACCGCATACGCCCATACCATCGACCCTTCCCGTCCCACGACAGTGGCGACTTCCGGTGGCCCGGAGCCGATACTCGGAGCCGACATCGCCGGTTACAATTACTTCAGACAGAATCCCATAGACAAATACCGTGTGGAATACCCCTCAAGGCTTGCCTATTTGAGTGAGGAGACCACAGGCTGCGGTACCAGAGGAGTGCACGTTCACGAAAAGGATGCCGAAAAGCTGGAGGGTATGAGCGACCACGACTATTTCAAGGCCCGCAATCCCTCGGGTTTTATGCCAGCCTGGAACGATGTTCCCGACTACAAGACAGACGAGATTTTTTCCAGAACGCAGACAGGCTGGGAGTTCGTGCTTGAAAGGCCCTGGCTGGCCGGAGTGTTCTACTGGACCGGCTTTGACTACAGGGGCGAATCCAATCCTATGGTTTATCCAGCTACAGGCTCGCCTTTCGGACTGCTTGACTATTGCGGCAATCCCAAACAGGAGGCCCTTTATCTGAGGCAGGTCTGGGGCGGTTCCAAGGAACCCTGGCCCTTCGACAGCCGCAAGGTGGCAAAAAATGCCGGACTGCACATCGAGTCAAGCCGCTACAATGACATCACCGTCTATGTGATTTACGCCGTGGACGCCAAAAGGCGTTTTGACGAATCGGCTATGAATATGCTGGATGTGAAACTCGAGGGTGAGGGCAGAATTATAGGCGTGGGCAACGGCGACAATACCTGGAAGGCTAAGGAAAGGCCTCTTCCCGGCGAGGATCCCCGCGTGATGTCCGTGCCCCTCTTCCACGGCATAGCCCAGGTGTATGTGCAGGGCGAAGGAAAACTGGAAGTCAGTGCAAGGTAGGGCCTAACGGCACAGGGAAATATACCTCTGCAGGGCAAGGATGTAGTCTATGCGGGCTGAGGTGAGGGATTCGCGGGCGCTGACGAGCAGTGTCTGGGCCTCAAGCAGTTCGGTGGTGGTGGCAAGCCCTGCGGAGAAGTTCTGGCGCACATTGTCCATATTGCTTTCTGCATCAGTGACAGTGAGTGAGGCCACATCGACAAGATCCCATTGCTGCAGGAGCTGGTCCCAACTTTGGCTGCACTGGAGCCTCATCTGGGTCAACAGATCGTCGCGCCTAACGCGGGCCTTCTCTATTTCGAGACTCTGTTTCCGTATGCTGTGCGAAGCGCCCCACCAATCCAGAATCGGGATGTTCACGGAGGCGAAGGCAAGAGCGTTCGCCGTGTTCTTGTCTATGATGTTGGCATAACTGATGCTGCCGCCTACGGCAATCTGTGGCAGGGCCTCTCCGATTGTCATCTTGCGCTTGAGGTCTTCCGCCTTGATGCTCAAATCCAACAGTTCGGCCTCGGGACGCCTCATAGTGGCTTCTTCGGGGTCTGTCCAGTAGGCATCGGGGGATTCCAAAAGATGGGGAACCGTGTCCAGGGGACATAATTCGGCACTGTAGGGTACACCGCTTTCGCGGCATAGGTTCATAGTGGCGAGAGTGATGCCGTGGTCGAGTTTGACCAGGTTGGATGCCATCTCCCCACGGCGCACCTTGACTTTCAATATGTCGCTGCGGGTGGCGAGTCCCGCCTCTATGGCGAGGTTGAGGTCGTGTTCTATGGCATCCAGAAGCCCGATGGCCTCTGTCACTGTATTGCGTTTCTCGCGAAGTGAAACCACCAGCCAGTAGTTCTCCTGCACGCTTTGCAGCAGGTCGCGGACAGTGATCTCGCTCTTGATTGAGGCCGCCTTCTTGCCGACTGCGGCAAGGGCGTTGCCGTTGACGATGCGGCCGCCGGCATAGATGGGCTGGGTGGCCATCACTCCGGCGGTGATGCCACGCTTGAAGAGCGAGATGGTATTGTCCAGACCATAGTAGGCCCCGTTGTCCGCAAACCAGTTGTAGAGTTCCTCGCGCAGTTCGGCATTATCTATGTCTGAAATGCCCCACTCCAGCAGAGGGTTGACGGCGGAGAATCCGTATGAGTAGGCCTTCAGGGAAGGGAAGTATTTTGTAAGGGCCTCCATCTTGGTATGGTGGGCCTGCTCCTGCTCGAGTCTGGAAATCACCACGGCGGCGTTGTGCAGCATAGCGCTGTCAAGACATTCCTGAAGCGATACTGCGCGTACCGGTGCCTGTTGCGCCCGCAGGGGGGCACACAACAGCAGAAGTGCAAATATGATTGTCGCGCTCTTTCTCATTTATAGACCCTCCAGTATATTACGGGCATCACGCTCAATACTATTATAAGCGAAAGCACCACTCCGAAACAGATGACCACGCCCATAGGCATCCACAGGGGATTGTGCGAGATGATCATGGGCAGCACTCCGAGAGCTGTGGTGGCGGAGGTCAGGAAAATGGGCCTCATCCTGCGGGAACCGGCCTTCATGGCAGCCTCTCGGGCTGACAGGCCCTGTTTGCAGCGCAACTCCTCCGCATATTCGTACATCACTATGCCGTTGCGGACTATGATGCCAATCAGGGAAACGACCCCCAGTACCGAGGTCATTCCGAAGTCGAGATTGAACAGCCATTCTCCGAGGAAGGCCCCGAAGAAGCAGAGCATACTGGCCGCGAGGGTTAGCAGTGAGATGCTGATTTTCTTGAAATAGAGAACCAGGAAGAAGAGCAGGATGAGCACGGCCACCACGAAACTGGTGCCGATTTCGGGAATCACACCGCTGTTGAGTGTGTCCAGACCGCCGTACTTGATGCTGACTCCTTCCGGAAGGGTGGGGAGGATCTCCTCATCCACGAACTTTCTTATCTGTTTGGAGGCCCGGATTTGGGATTCCCAGAATTTCATATCGGCAGACACGCTTATGCAGCGGGAACCGTAGCGCCTTTCCACACAGGAACGCTCCCAGGAGGGGCTGATGTCCGCCACTTCGCGCAGAGGCACGCTCACTCCGGGGAAGGCTGTGGCGACAAGTCTGTCGGAGATGTTGTCAAAGGAGTTCTGCTCTCCGTAGTCAAGATACAGTTGCACAGGAATGGACTTGTATCCGTCCTGAATGCCGGTCAGGGTGATGGGGGAACTGTCGCCGTGAAGGGTCAGCGAGAGCGCGAGGGGACTGATGCCGAGGGCTGCGCACTGTTCGCTTTTGGGACTGATTCTGATGGATGAGGTGACATCGTCGTCGGAGGAATGCACCCAGCGGAGGCGGTCTCCTTCCATCGTTTTCATATAGTCCCTGATTTTTCTTGCCACGGGTGCCGTCTGCTGCAGGTCGTCGCCAAGCACGAACACCTCGATGGGGCAGGCGCAGGCCTGATAGTCCATCTGGCGCACCCTGACGTGGGCGTTGTTGAAATGATATGAGTAGAGGCTGTCCACCAGGGGCAGGAGCTCTTCCGTGGCCTCGATGGACGTGGTGGAAACAATCAGTTGGGCGAGGTTGCTCGAGGGCATGCTCGGCGCGTAGGTCACGTGGAAACGGGGTGCCGTCTCCCCCACGAAGGCACTCACCGCGGTGATTCGCGGGTCCTTAAGGAGCATCTTCTGGAGCGAATCGGCCGCCGCAGTGGTCTCTTCCACCGTACTGCCTTCGCCCAGGCGCATTTCAATGGCGAAAAGATCGCGTTCCGCCATAGGCATCATCTGTACATTAAGTTGCAGGAACATCAGGATTCCCAGGGCGATGGAGCCCAGACCGACCGCGATGGTCTTGAAGGGATGGCGGAAACAGAGCGCCTGCAGGGAATCGTAAAGGGCCTGCAGTTTGGTGAAGAAACGCCTTTGGACGCGGGTGAATGCGTTGTCCTTGGGTTTGGACTTGATGAACCGTATCTCCATACCGGGAATCACGAGCATCGCGTAAATCAGCGACCAGGCCATCGCGAACAGGATGGTCCAGGGGAAGAGCTGCACGAAATCGCCCAGCGGGCCCGTAATCAGCACTTTGATGGGGAAGAACATCGCGCAGATGGCTGTCGTGGCGATGAACATCGGCATGAAAAGAGTCCTCGCGGCGGTCACAGCGCTGTCAAAGGGTTCCATCCCCTTCTCAAGATTGTCCACATAGCCGTCTATGTTGATGATGGAGTCGTCCACGACCATTCCCAGGACCACAATCAGCGCCGCCAAAGTCACGGTATTGAGTTCGATGCCGAAGAAATACATCGAGGCTATGGCTGCGGCGGTGCATACGGGGAGGCTCGATGAGGCCACGATGGCCGTGCGTATGGGGAAGAGCAGCATCATCACGGCGATGACCACAAGCATCGAAATCACAAGGTCACGCAGGAAGGAATAGACGCTCTCGCTGACGACTTTCGGCTGGTCGGTGATGCGGTGGAGGCGGACGCTCGAGGGCAGTTCTTCCTCGAAACTGTCAAGCACTTCGTTCACTTCCTTGCCGTAGGACACTATGTTGTTGCCTTTCCTCATCTCCACGGAAATAATCAGGGCATTGTCCGTGTCATAGTTGACGACTTTATTTGCCTTCTGGTAACGGCGCTCCACGGTAGCGATGTCGCTCAGGCGCACGCTTTCACCGCCGGGGGTGACGCATACCACCTGAGAGGCAATCTCCTCTTCCCAGGTGTGGATGCGGTCGAGGTGGAAGGGATATTTGTGCCCCCTGTGCTCGAAACTGCCGGCCGTGGTGGTGATGTCGGAAGAGGCGTATTGGGCCATCAGCGTTGTGGGCGTGACTCCGTAGAGGGAGGCACGCTCAGGGGCGAGTTTCACGGCAATCTCTTCCGTGCGCTCTCCGAGAATCTTGACGGCGGATGTGCGTTTCAGGCTGCGCAGTCGGCTGCACAGGGTCTCGGCATAGTCCTGCAGCTCGCGGTAGCTCTTGTCCCGGCTTTCCATCGCAATCAGCAGGGTGGAGGTGTTGCCGAAATCATCTATCACCGCAACTGCCAGGACTCCTGGCGGCAGCGAGAGAGTTGTGCTTTCGTTCAGGCGGTGCCGGAGTTTGCTCCAGAAGGCGTCCTTGTCCTTGACGGAATTCTCCAGGGCCACATATATATAGGACATACCCTCCTTGGAGAAGGAGCGGGTGTTATTGCGGTTGACCTCGCTCATCGCGAAGATGATGTCCTCGAGGGGCTTGGTGAGTTCGCGTTCCACCGTCTCGGCATCAGCGCCGGGATAGACGCCGGCCACGATGCCCTCACGTATGGTGAAGGAAGGGAATTCATCCTTCTGCATTCGTGCAAGGGTGAAGATGCCCAGGAATGCGATGACGAAAACCGCGGCCCTGACAAGGCCGGGATTGGCTATCGCTCCTGTTATTATGTCACCTTTACCCTTTGTCATAGCGTGAATCTCAGTATGTCACCCTGTCGCCTGTGCCGACTTTCTGGTAGCCCTTGACGATAATCCTGTCGCCCTCATCCAAACCTCCGGTGATGATTACACCCTCGGGCGCGAAACCACCGACGCTCACTTTCCGCCTTTGGGCGCATCCGCTTTCGACCACCCACACGAAACGGCTGTTGTCCGTGTTCAGAAGCACCGCCTCAGCGGGAATCACGAATGCCTCGCTGCCGCTGTCGGAAACTCTGACCTTGCAGAGCATTCCCGGCAGAAGTTTGTGGCCGGGGTTGGGAATCTTTACTTTTACGGGATAACTGTGGAGGGTGGGATTGGCGTGGAGGGATTTTTCGCTGACACGGCCTGCGGTTCTGATGCCGGCCGCCGTGATTTCCACATCACATCTCTGCCCCGCTTCAAGCGAACTGATGTCGCTTTCGGGAATCATTATGGATGCGAGCAGGGAATCTATGTCAAGCAGGGAAACGACTTCGGCACCCGGCACGGCGTTTTCTCCCGTGCGCAGGGACACTCTGCCCACAAAGCCGTCCTTGGGCGCCGTAAGGGAGCAGTCTTCAAGACTTTTCTTCGACAGTTCGTAGGAGGAGCGGGCCTTTTCAAGGTCTGTCTCCATTTCCACCCAGCGCACATCGCTGACGGCTCCGCCGTCGTGGACCTTCTTGAGTCTGTCATAGCCGTCGAGCGCCTGCCTGTAGGAGGCAAGTGCTCCGTGATAGAGGTTCGCCGCCTGAGTGCTGTCAATCGTGGCGATGAGCGCTCCTCTGCGGACAAAGTCCCCTTCGGAAACGTTGATGGTCTTTACGGTGCCGGGGGAAAGGAAACTGACCGAGGTGGCCTCCATTTCCTTAAGGGTTCCTATATATTCTCGGACACCGGCATTGGAATTGAGCCTTGCCTGAAGCACCTCCACCTTTATTGCGGTTTTGGAGACGCTGGCGTCATCAGTGGAACGGCTGCCACAGGCACACAGCAGGCACAGCGCAAGGGGTATGAGAGAAAAATGCGTCTTCATATCCCTTTAGTTGCGTTCAGCGACAGTGAGAATGCCCTTTCCGCTCACGGTCATAGGCACGCGCTTGTTTGTCTTTTTCTTGGTGGAGTCCCTTTTTATGTCGATGTCGTCATCGCTCACATTGATGTCATAGTCGGAATCGGGGTTGTAGGACTCGTAGTAGATGTCTGTCGGGGTCTCGCCGCCGAGACGTTCCCTGAAGGAAACGGCGTCTTTTCCGACCATACGGCCGCAACCCTCTATCAGGACATTGATGGTGGCGTTGACGGAGTCGTTCACGAAGATGGACATACGCTTGTAATAGGAGTCCATCACCAGGGAGTCCGCACTGAGGACGGCGGGAATCTCGAGCACCTGACCCGCACGGGTCTTGCGCAGAATGGTCATTTTGCCGTTGTTGTGGTCCACAATGGTCATCTGGCCGCGCTCGTCCTCAAGGTGGTGGGCGAAGCGCATAGTGTCTATCCAGCTTGTGTCGCGGACTGTGCCTGTGATCTCATCCTTGATGGTCTTTTTGACCGTGTCCCTGATGGTGACCACCACCTCTCCGGATGATACGAATGAATATGAGCCGCGGAAGGCGGCTGTGCCCGTTTTGGCGCAGGCACCTGCGAGCAGGATGCCTGCGGCCATGGCTAAAATGATAAGTCTCTTGTCCATAGGGCGGCAAAGGTAAAAAATTTTCCTTTACTGAGCCTGAGTTATTATGGTCTGGGAGTCTTTGCTGTCCACCGTTATGGCTGCGCCCTTGTGGATGTTGCCCTTCAGGATTTCGCGTGAGAGCTGGTTCACCAGTTCCTTCTGTATCAGCCTCTTCACCGGACGGGCTCCATATTCGGGATCATAGCCGTTCTCGACCATATCGTCCTCGAAGGCGGGGGTGTAGCGGAGTTCCACATTCTCTTGCTCGAGTTTGGCGCGGAGAAGTTCCATCTGGATGCGCACTATCAGCCTGATGTCCTCCTTGCCGAGCTGCTGGAAGCGGATGATTTCGTCTATGCGGTTGAGGAACTCGGGACGCATCCTGCTGCGAAGCTCCTCCTCCTTGATGTTGGAGGTCATCACGAGGATGGTGTTTTTGAAATCCACGGTGCGGCCCTTGTTGTCGGTCAGACGGCCGTCATCAAGCACCTGCAGGAGGATGTTGAACACATCCGGGTGGGCCTTCTCTATCTCATCGAGCAGGATGACGGAGTAGGGCTTGCGCCTTACGGCCTCGGTGAGTTGGCCGCCCTCGTCATAACCCACATAGCCCGGAGGCGCTCCCACGAGCCGGCTGGAACTGAAACTCTCTTGATATTCGCTCATATCGATGCGTGTCATCATACTCTCGTCATTGAACAGAAACTCCGCGAGTGCCTTTGCAAGTTCGGTCTTGCCGACACCGGTGCTTCCCAGGAAAAGGAAGGAACCGATGGGGCGGTGCTCGTTGGCCAGACCTGCCCTGCTGCGGCGCACGGCGTCACAGACTGCCTCCACGGCCTTGTCCTGCCCTACCACGCGCTTGTGCAGTTCTTCTTCCATACGCAGGAGCTTGTCCTTTTCGCTTTCGAGCATCCTGCCCACAGGAATGCCTGTCCATCGCGCCACAATTTCCGCGATGTCCTCGGGAGTCACTGACTCGGTGATGATGGGCTTCTCAATCTTGGACTGGCGGCTCTGGAGTTCCTTCACGCGCTCCTCGGCCTGACTGATGCGGCCGTAGCGGATTTCCGCCACTTTGCCGTAGTCTCCCTCGCGTTCTGCGACGGCGGCCTGCTGCTTGTAGTCTTCTATCTTGGCCCTGAGCGTGTTCAGTTCGGCGATTATGCCTTTCTCGTTGTTCCAGCGTTCGTTCAGCTGCGCGAGCTCGTCCTTGGCCTCCTTGAGCTGCTGGTCGATTTTCTCGCTCTTGAGGGATGTGCCTTCGCGTTTGATGGCCTCCTTCTCAATCTCCAGCTGGGCAATCCTGGAATTGAGTTCGGCTATGGGCTCGGGCACGGAGTTCATCTCCAGACGCAGTTTGGAGGCGGCCTCATCCACAAGGTCTATGGCTTTGTCCGGGAGGAAACGGTTGTTGATGTAGCGGTGGCTGAGGTTCACGGCCGCGATGAGGGCATCGTCCTCGATGCTGACGCGGTGGTGGTTCTCATAACGCTCTTTCAGGCCTCGCATAATGGCTATGGACTCGGCGGGGGAGGGCTCGTCCACCATCACTTTCTGGAATCTGCGCTCAAGGGCCTTGTCCTGCTCGAAATACTTCTGGTATTCGTCAAGGGTGGTGGACCCGATGGTGCGCAATTCTCCTCGGGCAAGGGCGGGCTTGAGGATGTTGGAGGCATCCATTGCGCCTCCGCTGCGGCCCGCACCCACAAGGGTGTGAATCTCATCTATGAAAAGGATTATGCGGCCGTCACTCTCCACCACTTCCTTCACCACTCCCTTGAGGCGCTCCTCAAATTCGCCCTGGAACTTGGCTCCGGCGATGAGGGCTCCCATATCGAGAGAATAAATCTTGCGGTCCTTAAGGTTTTCAGGCACCTGGCCGTTGATGATTTTTGCAGCGATGCCTTCCGATATGGCTGTCTTGCCCACTCCCGGTTCACCGACCAGGATGGGGTTGTTCTTCGTCCTGCGGCTCAGAATCTGGAGCACGCGGCGGATTTCGTCGTCCCTTCCGATTACGGGATCGAGTTTGCCTTTGCCGGCGGCCTCATTGAGATCGACGGCGTACTTGTTCAAAAATTCGTAGTTTTTATTCATACCCCTCCTATGGGCAAACATTATGCCGACTGACAAAATGGCAGACATTGTGTGTTTTTTTACAACATATTTTGATTATTCCGTTTTTTTTTTTTCTTTGTAGAGTTAAGACTTTAACCCCCAAATAACTATAAAACTATGAGTGCAAACAGCAACACCATTCAGGCTTTGAATGGAATCCCTTTTGACAATCTGATCGGAAGTCCCCTCAACGCGTGCATCAAGGCACAGGCACAGGCAGCGGAAACCACAGTATCCTTCATTCAGGAAGTCGGCTTGAAAGCCAAAAAAGACTCTGATGGAGAAGATACCGATGACAGAGAGGCCGTTTATGTGACATTCTCTTACACTGTAAAAGGCCAGGAAGTCAAACTCTCAGTTCCCTTGCTTACCATCATCCCTATTCCCTACATCGCCATTGAGTATGTTGACATCAAATTCTTGTGTAAGGTAAATGCCATCGAGGTGGACAAGGACGAGTATGAGAATAATGATGAAAAGAATGAGAATGAGAATACCTCTAAAAGCAAAAAGTCCTGGTGGTCAAAAAACAAGACATCGACCACGATGCAGACCTCTGTTTCCTCCAAGAGTTCATCCAAGGGAACCCAGGAATCCCAGTACAGCATTGAATCTACCATAGATGTGCACGTGCATGCCAAGTCTGACGGAATGCCTGCAGGTATGGCGAAGGTGCTTGAGATGCTGAACAGTTCCATCGAGTATATGCACACTTCTGCTACTGCAACGACAGGTGAGAGTAAATAAAATTTATTGGTATGAGCAGCGTTGCAGACAAGGCGATAGGCGCGCTCAGTGCCATCCCCTTTCATGACCTCATAGGTGGGCCTTTGAATGCCTGCATACAGGCCCAAAGCCAGGCGGCAATGTCAACCGTCTCCTTTATCCAGAGTGTGGGACTTACCACTACCGTTGATGATAAGGGAAACGAAAAGTATGATGCCGTATATGTCCATTTCTCTTTCATTCAGGCCGGCAAGAAACTCAACATCAGTGTTCCTCTGCTTACCATTGTCCCCATACCCTATATCGCCATAAGTACAATCGATATAGCGTTCAAGGCAACGGTGACCGGTGTGGACACTACCTCTGATACCAGCAGTGAGAGTTACGAGAAGAGCACTAATGAGGAGAAAAAAAGCGGGAAATTAGGGTGGTTCAAGGCTTCGTCAAGCAAGATGACCACTTCCATCTCTTCGAAAAGGGATTCCAAGTCAACCCAGGAGTCATCCTACAGCATTGAATCCACCATAGACGTGAATGTGCACGCCGGTCAGGACTCTATGCCTGCAGGTATGGCAAAGGTGCTTGAATTGTTGAATTCTGCGGTAAGCACAAGCAGCCCGGACGGAGAACTTACAGTGAGCGATACCAATCTGAAGATCACTGACAAGACAGTCCTGCTGACGGCTTCATATAAGAATCCCAAAGGCTTGCTTGAACCTGAGAAGATCGTGATTTCTCCGGAACCCCAGGCGAAAAACGTAAACAAGACCGCCGGCATTATGGAGTACACTATCAGTCAGGCAAATACTTACAAGATTTCCGTTACTGACAAAGATAATGGCAGTGATGTCGGTACTGTAGAAGTTGTTGTTAAAAAATAAGAGTGAACGCTTATGGCAGAAGTAGATACCAGTGCGGCAAATGTTGCCAATAACGCACTGCAGGCACTGCCCTTCGGGCAGATTATAGGCGGTCCCCTGAAAGCGTGCATCGATGCACAGACCGAGGCTGCGCTCAGCACCTGGAACTATATCAACAATGTGGGCATCCAAAAGAATGAAGACGATGTGCCCACGGCTGTGTATGTGAAGTTCTGTTACCGCAGCAACGGACGGTATTGTTCGCTTTCCATCCCTCTTCTCACCCTTGTTCCCATTCCGTACATAGCCATAAAGGATATCGACATCGCTTTCAAGGCCAACATTTCTGCCGCCTCCTCGGTGGCGGAGACAAAGTCGGAATCTCTGTCTGTCGGTTTCGGCATGAAGACGAAGGCCGGTTTCCATATGGGCGTCGCTTCGGCCTCTATGGAAATGAACGTGAATGTGTCCAGCAAGAAAGACTCTACGGCAACACGGGACTCCAAGTACAGTGTGGAATACACTATGGATGTGGCTGTGAAGGCCGGACAGGAAGATATGCCGGCGGGAATGCTCAAGGTGCTTGAATTGCTCAACAATTCGATAGACACCGTGGATACAAACGGTGAACTGAGCATCTCGGCTTCCTCTGTCAGCCTCGTTGACGGCAAGGCTTCCGTGTTTGTAATATATAAGAACCCTGACGGGATTTATGAACCCAAGAAAATCACCGCTCCATCCGGTGCCACGAAAGAGGAGAAAGGCAACGGAGCAATGCTGACTTTCGCTACAGCAGGCAGTTACGAGGTGACAATCAGCGGCAATAAAGAACTGAAGGAAAAAATTGAAGTAAAGTAGAATTTTAATTATGGCAGCTGATAAAAAAATAAATATGGATGAATTGAAGGGCCTGTCCAAAGATGATCTGAAGGCCAAAGGGAAAGATTATCTCTCAAAACTGAGTGATGATCAGTGGAAGGAACTGGGTACGAGTCTGAATGAGCTGTTCCCGGCTGAAGAGGTGATAAAGCCTGAAGTAAAACCTGAAGTGATTTCCGAAGAAGAGAAGAGATTCAATTATGAGCAGGAGTCCTTCAACTGTGTGAACAATGCCTACAAGGAGATGTCCGCCCAGACAACGGTCGCCTCAGCATCAGAACTGAATAAAGAACTGTCTTCGGTGACTGCTGACTCGTCAATCCAGGCAGCGGCTCTCAACACTCTGTCATCCTTGCCCTTTGACAAACTTATAGGAGGTCCGCTTGAGGCAGCCATCGCAGCCCAGAGCAAGGCCGCCAAGTCCACTCTGCAGTACATTCAGGCTGTGGGTATGAGAAACGACAAAGTCATTGTGGTCAGTTTTGAATACGTGGTCAATGGCGTAATCAAGAAGTTCCAGATACCCCTGTTGACGCTCGTCCCGATACCCAACTTTGCCATCAAGACAATGGATTACACCTTCAAGGTGAAGGTTAATGCGGAATCAAAAGCATCTGCCTCAATGTCAACTTCCATTGCAAACACCTGGAATGCCGGTTTCAATGCGTCTGCTCCCGCTGCAGCGGCCTCTGCTCCCAAGGCTGCGGAGACAAAAGCTGCGGAGGCGAAGCCTGCGGAAAACCTGACTGAGGAGAAAAAAAAGGAGGAGGCTGCAAAACAGGTCCAGGCGGCAAAGGACCAGCAGACGCAAAAGGCAGACGAAAAGAAGGCCCAGAGCGCGGAAGCCGCATCCAAGGCTGCAGAAACGGCCGCAAGCACCAAGTCAAGCGGTATGTCCCTCAATGCCACAATTTCCACTAAGAAAGACTCATTGGCAAGCCGTGAGTCCAAATACAGCGTGGAGGCGAACATGGACATCACCATTTCTGCCGGCCAGGATGACCTGCCTGCAGGCGTGCTCACTCTCCTGGAGGTGCTCAACAAGTCGAACGCCATATTCGATCCGGACGGAGAACTCACGGTTTCACCCTCAGACACCATTACTCTTGGCACCAATGGCAAGGCTACGGCAATCGTGCAGTATCTGAATGAAGAGGGAGTATATGACCCCACAAGTGTTGTCTGCTCGGATGCCGGATGCACCAAGGATATCATAAGCCGCGAGTCCGTGAGACTTACCTTCTCACAAGCCGGTGTCTATACGGTTACGGCCGGACTCCAGGTTGCATCAATCACCGTAAAAGAATAACAGGCTATGGCAGAGTCCGATCTTCAATCACTTGGCTTGGTAGAGTTCCTGCAGGATACCCTTGAGTCCACCCTGCTGGCAGATGCAAAGAGTGTTGACAGTCTTTTGGATACACTCAGCGAATATGCGAATGAGGCCCCTCTGGAGTTTGCGGTTTCCGATTCTTCAGGGGAGCAGCACGTGGTCAAGATTCCCAAACTTGCAATATCACCGATGCCCTTGCTGCGAATCCAGGAGGCGGATTTCGAGTTTTCCGGGCAGATAGAGATCTCATCGGCGGAAACAAAGGAAACTGCATCAGGTGCTGCTGCCGTTAAATCTGTTGCAGGAGCCAAGACTTTAGCCGCCAAAAGAGTCGCATTGCCTGCAACACAGATGCTGACTTCTGCCCTCAGGCTTCAAGAACTTAAAAGCAGGATAAGGATTACACCCACGAGCACGAGTACTACTTCAAACGACGAGTCCAAGAAAACGATTGCGATGAAGATGCACGTCAAACTCGGTCAGGCGGACATCCCGGCAGGCCTTACCTCGCTTTTGCAGATAGCGGCAAGCAATCTGCAGATAGACAACCAGAAACCTGAAAGTGGAGAGTAGCGAGCAGACAATATCAATGTTGCTGATGTCTATGCTGGGTTCGCTGGCACAGCTGGACCGGCTTACCGCGGACACGCATTGCCGGCAGATAGAGACCCTGTTGTCGGAAGATTTTGTCTGCAGTATGACGGATGCGGCGGGAAACACTGAGAACGCTACTTTGCCTGCGCTTGCCCTTATGCCGCCCTCGCTCCTTTATCTGTCAGAGTTTTCGATAGAGATAAAGGGGAACGAACAGTTGGGCGGCATCGGGGAAAGGTTGCGTTCAGCGGACGCTGAGGACCTTTCGCAGGAGGGCAGGGAATTGCGGCAGCTCATTGCGGAACTCGGATTCAATGCCGACTTCATAGTGAGCGGGAGCGGGAATGACACGACCTTGAATTTCGTTGTATATAAGGACTCGTCAACGATGACCGACTACATCGAGAACTGGCTTGAAGAAATGGAATGAAAGCAAATACCTTTAAAATTTAACTGAAATGGCACAACAAACACCCGGAATGAAATGCCCCCAGTGCGGGATGTTCATTCCAACTACGATAAACGATATTCTGACACAACCCGCTCTCATCTGCCCTTATTGCGGGCTCTGCCTGACCATCAACCGTGAGGAATCCAGGCGTGCGATGGAGATACTCAAGGATGTGAACGAGGCTCAGCAGAATCTCAACGAAACTGCCAATCGTTACAAGTAAAATTTTATCAAGATGGCTATAGAAAACAATGATATCAAAAGTCTTGCGAATGCGGCGAAGGCTTTGCCTCTCCAGTCCCTTATAGGCGGGCCGCTTGAGGCCTGTGTGCAGGCTCAGGCCCAGGCCGCGGAAGCCACGCAGCGGTATATCTGGGGGACGGGCTTCAGACCGGTCGATGCTGCAAACACAGAGTTTGAGGCGGTGACCGTCAGTTTCTCCTTTACCCAGAACGGGGTCCTGAAAATGCTGACAGTGCCGCTCCTGACGATTGTTCCCATACCCTATATGCAGATTGATACCGTCAAGATACGGTTCAATGCGGATATGTCCGTTGACAATAACGGCAATCTGATGGCAAAGTATTCCACCGATACGGCCACCATCGAGAAGCAGAGCGTGTCCAAATACTCCCTGCACAACAACCTTAACGTGGAGGTGGTCGCTTCCGGCCATTCCATGCCCGAAGGAGTGAACAAGATGCTCGAATTGCTCGGCAACTGTATGGAGATAAAGGACATTCTGCCTATTTCCGCACGTGTTATTTATCTGGATGAGAAAACAAAGTCGGCCATTGTATATGTGGGAGATGTTGAGAGCGAGGATAAACTGACATGTGATGGCGCCTATAAGAAGTCGTGGAACAAATATAAGGGAATGGCTATGCTGGAGTTCAGGGAAAAGGGCGATTTCGTGATTACTTCAGGAGGCCGCAGCGCAGTTGTGACTGTAAAATAATCTTAAGTTGAAGCAGGCTGATCCACAAGCGATAAAAGACCTTATCGGTATGCCTGTCAATTCCTGCCTGCAAGCGCAGAAAAGGATAGGCCGTACTGTTGTGCGTTATATCCAGGATACCGGTTTCAGACGCTCGATGGAGTTTGCCAATCTGTGTGAAGTGGTGACCGTGAGTTTCAGCTTCCGGCAGAATGGCCTGCTGCGCGTTTTGACGGTTCCCCTGCTTTCGCTTGTGCCTATGCCTATGCTGCAGATAGACCAGGCCAATCTGAAATTTATCGCCAACCTCGAAGGACGGGAAAACGGCCATCTGCAGGCCAGATACGGCAATAGTACTGGCAATGGTTGGGGCTATAGTTCGGAAACCAGGTATGCGGGGCAGATGAAGATAAATGTCTCGCTCCGGCGCTATGGCATTACCAGCGGTCTGGGCAAATTGCTGGATCTGGTCAACAACCAATGCATAAATTCAACACCGCTCGACCCTTCCAAACTTCCGAAGATAGACTGGGAGCAACGCAGGGCCGTGGGTGAAGTGGTGATGGGCATCCGTGATGCGAACGAACGGAATATGTCGGCGATACTCTCCGCCCTTGAGAAGAACGCACCGCTGGAGCGCGTCGAGCCTGAAGAGGTTGTGGAGGAGGTTCCGGAGGAAGTTGCAATAGACCTCTCAGCCCTGCCATACGATATCGCCGACCCGGAGGATCTGGTGCTTCTGGAGACAGAGGCTATGGACATATTCTCCTTCCTTGGCTCTCTTGCCGGCAAGGGGAATGGCAAGGCCGAATTGAACAGTGCCATCAGGAAAATCTTTGGCTCTCTGGGTTATGGAACTGTCATCGACCTTGAGAAGGACAGCGATGATGCCGTTCTTATGTTTTATGTCAGGAGACCGATGTTCCTCAGGTGCGTCGCGATAGAGAGGTCGGATGTCAAACGCAAGGTCGCTGTCATCCGGAAGTCCCCTTACGATGTGCTTACAGTAGAGAGGTCTCTTGTATTCAGCAATCCCCGTTTGGTCGAGAGCATGCTGGCGGCAAAACTGAGATTATGCACTCGGGCGGCGTATCCCGGCAAATTCAGCGTCGTGGAGCTGCAGAAGGAAGTGGCGGAACTGTTCCTTCGTGCATATACTGCCACAGGAGCGCAGGAGGCGGATTATTACATCGGCGTAGTCAATGAGAACAAGTTGGTCCAGGTAATGACCGTCAGGAGGCTTGGCAATGAAGGGGATTATGAACTTATGCAGCTTGCCACCCGGCACAGATACAGCGTGAGAAACGGATTGTTCAGCATGCTGAGGTTTTTCACCAAGATTAGCGGATGGATTAGCCCGAACTGCATAATCGTTTACAACGAACTGAACACCAGCAGTGGCAGCATCCTCGACGCCCTGGGCTTCAAGCGTCAGGATAACGCCCCCATCCCCTCTGACCGATTCCCCTTCGGCGCCGAATGCTGGCGTCTCTGAGCTTTCAGACAACTGGCATCAGAAATCGAGGTCAATTGTGAGTATTTCGCTTTGGAGTTCGCGCAGGGTCTCGTTCTCGCAGATGACGGTGCGGGCGGGGTAGTTCTGGAGGATGCTCTTGTTGTGGGTTATCATCACTACAGCCGTGCCGTTGTAGGTGTTGATGTTCATCAGCAGGTCCATAATGCCGATTGTGGCCTCGGGGTCGAGGTTGCCCGTGGGCTCGTCGGCAAGGATGATGGGAGGATCGTTGAGCAATGCCCGGGCGATGGCCACGCGCTGCTGCTCGCCGCCCGAAAGCAGGTGGGGCATCTGGGAGGCCTTGTCCTTCATACCCACGGAGTCGAGCACCTCTTCGATCCGCTCGCGGATTTTGTGGGCTGAGTTCCATCCTGTGGCCCTTAGTACGAATTCGAGATTATCATAGACGGAGCGGTCCATCAGAAGCTGGAAATCCTGGAATACGACACCTATGCTGCGGCGCAGATAGGGTATCTGGCGGCTGCGGATTCTCTTCAGGTCCCATTTCAGGATTTTTGCCTTTTTGCATTCCGTGATGGGGTTCTCGGCTATCAGGGAACGGATGAGCGAGGTCTTGCCGCTGCCGACCTTGCCTATCAGATACACGAATTCCCCATTGTGGACCACCAGGTTCACGGCCTTGAGGATATTGTGGTCCTCGTGGGAAATCACTACGTCGCGGTAGTTAATGATAATGTCTTTGTCTTCAGATGCCATTAAATCTGTGCTTAGGATTATGCAAAAGTAGTAACTTTTTCATAATTTTGCATTATGCATCTTCGCGGGGCGATATTGTCTGTGCTTCTGGCTCTGGCATTCTGTGCAGAGGCCTTTCCCTATGACGGAAAGGAGGCCCCGCTGCAGCATTGCGAGTCCCTTATGGCCGGTCAGAACTATGCGGCTGTGATAGAGTATTGCGACCGGTTTCTGAACAGCCCGGCGGCGGAACTGACTCTTACCGGGCGCACAAAACTGGCCGAATACAGGGTGCTGTGCGCTGCACTGCTCGGACGGGCGGACATTGACGCTCTTGTGGATGAGTTCGTGGGGGCATACCCTTGGTCGGGCCGGATTCCCACAATCATTTTCAGACAGGGGGCTTACTATTTCTCAAAAGGAGATTACGCAAAGGCCTGCGGGATTCTCAGCGGCATAAATTCCAAGGACTTGCCCCTGGACTGCCGAAATGAGATGCTTTTCGAACTTGCCTTCAGCAATATGAGGGTGGGCAACGATGAGGAGGCACTTGCGCATTTCAGCCGCTTGGCGGACAAACCCCTGGCCCCGCAACGCAGCGCCGCTGCATACTATGCGGGCTATATCCTTTACAAGTCCGCCGATTTCGCCGGCTGTGCCGGAATGATGGAGAAAGTGCAGGACAACGAGTTGTATAGCCCCCACGCGTTGTTCTTCCTAATGGAGTCCCGCTTTATGCTTAAGGACTATGCGTATGTGGTGGAGCATTCCGCAGATGTGGAGAAAATGGCCCAGGAGTACCGGCACAAGGCGGCAAGGTTTGTGTCATCTTCCTATATGGAGCGCAACGAACCCGCCCCCGCCCAGAAGTGGATGGAGAAATACCGTGCCCGGGGTGAATCGTTCTCGCGCCGCGATGACTACTACGCCGGCATAATCTCATATTCGGCAGGGGACTATCCGTCGGCAATCAAGTGCTTTCAGAATGTGGCTTCGGATAGCGACTCCCTGGGACACAGCGCCTGGGTGTACATCGGCAATGCCTACCTGAACCTGAAGAACAAGCAGGCGGCACATGAGGCCTTCGGCAAGGCCGCTGAAATCGGGATAGACCCCAATCTGAAGAAGGAATCGTATTTCCTGTGGGCGAAACTCTCCTTCGACCTCTACAGGGACATATCCAAATTCGAGGAGTTCATAAAACTCTATCCCGACTGGCAGGAAGCGGATGAAATCTATTCCTATATGGCAAGTTCCTGCCTGCTCAACAAACAGTACAGGACAGCCATCATCAATCTGAACAAAATCAGCCACCTCACCCCGGAACAGGCACGGAACCTCCAGAAGGCTGCCTATCTCCGCGGAATGCAGCTCTACAGTCGCGGTAATTACAGCGGGGCCGTGTCAAACTTCAGGATTTGCGTGCGATATACAAGGATGGATGTCCCTCTGGGTCTGGATTCTCACTATTGGATGGCGGAATCCTTCTACAGGATCGAGCGTTATGATGACGCGAAGAAGTTGCTTGAAAGCGCCTTTGCAAACAAAACTTTCGCCTCTATGGATGTGTATGCGGATGCGCGGGCACTGTATGACCGCTGCATCGAGGCCGGACGGCCCCTGCAGGATGAAGCCGGCGAGGCTGAGGACGAGCTCGCGGATCCCGCATACTCCAAGGCGGAACAGTTATATGTGTCCGGAGACTGGCGCGCTTGCATCACTTCGTTCAAAAAGTATCTGTCTTCGCAAGCCGACCGGCCGAACGCTGCGACTGCACGCTATTATATGGCTGAATCATACAGGAATCTTGGGGAAATGGAGTCCGCGCTCGATCTTTACAGGAAGGTGATGGACGGCAGTGAGGGGGACCTTCTGGAACTTGCCGCCCTCAATTATGCCCGGACAGCCTATTCGATGGAGCGTTATGAAGATGCGGTGGAAGGCTATGAAATCCTGGCGCAGAACTCGCTTATTGGCAACAACAGGCGCGAGGGGCAGAGGGGACTTATGCTCTCATATTACCGCCTCGGCCTGTTTGAAAAGAGTCTTGACAATGCGAAGGCACTCGATGAAACCCTGCTTTCCAATCTGTATGCCGCAAAATGCCTCCTGCGTATGGGACGCAGCGCGGAGGCGGAGCCCTATCTCAGGGAACTGGCGCGTGAAGCCGATACGGAGGAGGGGGCGGAGGCGCGTTTCCTCCAGATCAAGGATGCATACGAGAAAGGCGAGTTCGACCGTATGAGAACCTTGGCCTATGACTTTGCCGACACTCAGACACCGCACCACAAATGGGTAGCGCAGTCGTTTATGCTTCTGGGAGACTCACAGGCGGAATCGGGCGATACGGAGTCAGCTTTGGCGATATGGCAGGGCATACTGGACAGATACGGTCCGACATCCAAAGACGATATAGTGGAACAGCTTAAACTCAGAATATCCGAAGCGAAATGAGTCTTGCGAGAAAAATATCCCTGATTTCGATTCTGGCGGCGGGCTGCCTGTCCGCGCAGGTGCCGGATTCTCTGCTGAAGTTCGAACTCCGCTTCGATTATGACACTTTCGAGCAGCCGCTGAAGGATATCTACGAGTTCTCGCCCGTAGGTTCCGCAGACCTTTTCAGGCTTGGCAAAAAACGTTATCCGGTATTCCGTCTGGAGGCTGCCGGAGCATACCCTTGGGCGGCTGATGCGGAATTGGATGTCCGGCCTGTGCTCGGGGAAAAGTTCGGCTTCGCCCTGGAGGGAGCCCATCACAGCTATTGGGGCAGATTATGGGGACAGGACACCCTGCTGTATGCCCCAGGTATGCGCAATGCCGTGGGTGCCGACATCAGTTATGTCTGGAAAAAGGGCGAACTGCACGCCTCAGGGGGCTGGGACCACAACAAGTATGACTTCACATACCAAAGGGCTTCCGCCGCCCTCAGCGCGAGGTCTGTGAATGCCTCTCCGACCTCCTTTCTGTGGAGGGCCGATGCCTCGTATCAGCATTATTCGCTTTTTGGGGACCTGCGCTGTCCCCAGAACAGGGGACAGGTGGATATCGCCCTTGGCGCGGTAATAGCCGGCAAACACAAGGTTTATGTGGAGATTGGCGCGGATGTGTCCGGCTCCGTCATCGGCGGAAGGGACTCTGTCACCTATTCCTTCAGTCTTAGCCCCCAATACAGGTTCGAGACCGACAGGCTGAAGCTAAGGGCCGGGATAGGCCTGGTCTATGCGGGTCCGGACACCGCCCCTCCCGGGCAGAT
>JABUTN010000006.1:32360-48297 GCA_021443665.1 Bacteroidales bacterium
CTGTCCGCGACCGGCTGTGGGTATATGCGGCCGTCACCGGCGAGTACCGGCGGCTTTCCCTCTGGGACCTGACGGAACTGTGTCCGCGTATGGACTATGCCGTCCCCCAGCTTGACGCACGCACTCCCGTACGCGGCAGGATAGGCCTTAACGGCAGGGTGGGGGGCGTCTTTTCCTACAATGCCTATGCCTCCCTCGAGAGGAGTTACTATCTCTGCACCTACGGGGAAGAGGACAGGCCGCTGCAGGTGATTCCGGTCATTGCAGGGGATGATTTCCTCTCTACGGGACTTGACTTCTCACTGGATGTGCGGGGCTTTACGGCGGACGGGGAGTTCCGTTATCTCCGCTCCCTCTGGAACAGGAACGGCAACCTGGTGGGGAAGCCTTCCTTTGCCGCCGCCCTGAATCTCGGCTACAATGTCAGGCAGCGCCTGTTTTTCAATCTTGACTCGCATTTCGAGTCCGAATGCAGGCGCGGAGCCGCCTTCACGGCCCCGTGGTTTGTAAACCTGAATTTCCGTGTGACCTATATGTTCAATCCCCGTGTCAGCATTTACATTCAGGGAAGCAATCTGCTCAATATGAAGATTTACAGATACGGCGCCCTTTCCGAACCTGGAGCGGGAGGAAAAATTGCATTGACACTTAGTTTGTAGTGTTGAATTTTTTCTTATCTTTGCTCGTTATTACATAAGCATAAAAGAGCGATGAATCAAGAAGAAATCATTCAGGAAGGACAGGATTACGGTGCGTCCAGCATCCAGGTGCTGGAAGGTCTCGAGGCGGTCAGGAAAAGGCCCTCAATGTATATCGGAGATGTGGGTGTGCGTGGTCTCCACCACCTTGTGTATGAGGTCGTGGACAACTCCATAGACGAGGCCCTCGCAGGTTTCTGCACCGAAATCAATGTCAGCATTCTTCCCGACAATTCCATAAAAGTTTCGGATAACGGCCGCGGTATCCCTACGGGTATGCACGAGAAGGAGGGACGCTCCGCCCTTGAGGTTGTGCTGACCGTGCTCCACGCCGGCGGCAAGTTCAACAAGAACAGCTACAAGGTTTCCGGAGGTCTGCACGGAGTGGGTGTTTCCTGCGTGAATGCCCTTTCAGACTATCTGAAGGCAGAGATTCACCGTGAAGGCAAGATTTTCGTGCAGGAGTATTCCAAGGGCGTGCCCAAATATTCCGTCAGGGAGGTGGGCCAGGCCGCGGACACCGGCACGACTGTGATTTTTCATCCCGACCCCGAGATTTTCAATGTTTCCACGGTTTATGACCGTTCCATCCTCGCCACGCGTCTGCGTGAGCTTGCATTCCTGAACAAGGGCATCAAACTGACACTTACCGACGAGCGCCCCGTGGCCAAGGAGGAGAATGAGGGCGAGAAGATGGAGGAGGCCGTCGAGCAGAACAACACCGAGGTCTTCTTCTCCGAGCAGGGTCTGGTCGAGTTCGTGCAGTATCTTGACGGCACGAGGGTGAAGATCACCGAACATCCCATTTCCCTTGAAACGGACAAGACCGGCATTCCCGTGGAAATCGCCTTCCAGTACAACGACGGCTTTTCCGAGAATGTCCACTCTTACGTCAACAATATCAACACGATAGAAGGCGGTACGCATCTCACGGGCTTCCGCCGCGGCCTGACCACGACACTGAAGTCCTATGCCGAGAAGAACGGTATGCTTGCCAAACTGAAGTTCGACCTTGATGCGAGTGACTTCCGCGAGGGACTGACCGCTGTCATTTCCGTGAAGGTGGCCGAGCCCCAGTTCGAAGGCCAGACCAAGACCAAACTCGGCAACCCCGAGGTGGACGCCGCCGTTTCCCAGGCTACAAAGGCCGCGCTTGAGAATTATCTTGAGGAGAATCCCAAGGATGCCAAGAGTATCGTGGAAAAGGTCATCCTCGCCGCCACGGCCCGTCATGCCGCACGCAAGGCACGCGAACTTGTGCAGCGCAAGACCGTGATGGCCGGAGCCGGCCTGCCCGGCAAACTGGCCGACTGCTCGGAGCGCGACCCCGCCAAATGCGAGCTTTTCCTCGTCGAGGGAGATTCCGCGGGCGGCACGGCCAAACAGGGACGCGACCGCACCTTCCAGGCCATCCTGCCCCTGCGAGGCAAGATTCTCAATGTGGAGAAGGCGATGGAGCACCGCGTGCTTGAAAGCGAGACCATCAGGAATATATATACGGCCCTCGGCGTTACCATAGGCACGGAGGAGGACAGCAAGGCGGCCAATCTGAGCAAGCTGCGCTACCACAAGGTAATCATTATGACCGATGCCGATGTGGACGGAGCGCATATCGCCACGCTGATTCTGACCTTCTTCTTCCGCTATATGCCGGATATGATCACCAACGGCTACGTGTTCATCGCTTCGCCCCCGCTCTACAGGGTGAAGACCAAGAAAGGCAATGCAGGACGCTATTGCTGGAGCGAGCAGGAACGCAAGGATGCCATCATCGAACTTGGCCACGGTGATGAGAAATCCGTCTATGTGCAGCGCTACAAAGGTCTGGGTGAGATGAACGACGTGCAACTCAAGGAGACCACAATGGATCCCGAGACCCGTGTGCTCCGCCAGATTACCATAGAGAATGCAGCCGAGGCTGACAGAACCTTCTCGATGCTGATGGGTGACGATGTTCCGCCCCGCCGTGAGTTCATCGAGGCCAACGCCACATACGCGAACATAGACGCATAGGGCAGATGGCAAAGCTTGACGCATTCAAGAACTGGAGGCTCTACATCCCCGTGGTGGTGTCGGTTGTCGTGGCTATGCTGATCAGCCCCGACAAGGCGGCGTTCACATACAAGTACAGCCGTGGCAGCGTCTGGTTGTATCCCACCCTGGTTTCGCCCATCGATTTTCCCGTCCTGAAGAGCCAGGAAGAACTGCTGATGGAGAAGGAACGCGCCTCTGAGAAGACCGTGCCCTACTATGTCCTGAACACATCTGTCCCAAAAGCCCAACAGGAGAAACTCAGAACTCTTGAAAATGACGGCCAGGTGGACTCCGACGTGTGCGAGGTCATCTCAAATGCGCTCAACAAGGTGTATGGTGACGGAGTGAGGGCGGATTCGGACGATGACAATCTTTTCTCCGGGATGATCTTCGTGCAGAAGGACAAGCGTGCCCGCCAGGTGCCCGGCTCTGAGGTCTATGATGTCAGTTCTGCAAGGAAATACCTGATTTACAGTCTGAACGACGCTTTCCCCCTGCTCAACAACGATTCCATATACAATGCCCTGAACCTGCAGGCCTATGTGGTTCCCAACCTTGTGTATGACGAGAAAAAGACGGAACTTTTCAGGAAGGATGCCGTGGATTATGTGTCGCCGACCAAGGGAATGGTCTATAAGGGGCAACTGATAGTCAGCGAGGGAGAGTTGGTGACAGAAGAAGTGGAACAGCTGCTGGATTCATACAAGGCTGAATATCAGGTATCTATGGGGCAGAGTGACAACAAGGTGGCTTCCACCATCGGCCACGCGATGCTGATACTTGTCATTATCCTTGCCCTTTTTGCGGTGGTTTATTTCACGGATCCCGCGATGCTCTTCGACCTGAACAAAGTCAACTTTGTGGCACTGCTTGCCATACTGCACCTGGTCATCACCGTTGTCATAGCCGAATGGAATCCCGCTTTTGCATACGCGCAGCCCTGTGCCGTCTTTGCCCTATATCTGGTGTCATTCCTCAGGGACAGGGTGGCTTTCCCGCTCTACACGGTGCTGATACTGCCTGTGATAGTGCTGATGGACAACGGCGTGGAACTGTACTTTATCAATTTCATGGCGGGAGTTGTGGCCATCGTTTCCTTCTCTTATTTGAGCAAGGGCTGGCTGCAGTTCGTGAACAGCGTTTTCATCTTCGTGATAATGACCCTGACCTTCCTGGGATTCAAACTGACAATGTCAGGCACATTGCTCAGTTCCGATGTAAGCACCATAGGATTCCTGGCAATCTATTCAGTGTTGGTGGTGCTGACCTATCCCTTCACCTTCCTGTTTGAAAAATTGTTCTCCTTCGTCTCCTCTTCGAGGCTCGTGGATCTTGCAGACACTTCCAGCCCCCTGCTCCGTGAGTTGTCAGTGACTGCCCCCGGCACTTTCCAGCACAGCCTTCAGGTTGCGAACATTGCGGCTGCTGCGGCCCGTGAAATAGGTGCTCTCGAGAAGTTGACAAGGGCAGGCGCAATGTACCACGACATAGGCAAGTTGCGCAATCCCTCCTGTTTTGTGGAAAACGCGGCGCCCGGAGTGAACTATCACGCAGACCTTTCGCCTATCGACAGCGCCCAGGAAATCATTCGCCACGTGGACGACGGTGTGACCATCGCCAGGAAGAACGGCCTTCCCGAGGTGCTGATAGACTTCATAAAGACACACCACGGCCAGTCCCAGACAGCCTATTTCTACAACAAGTATTGCAACGAAGGCGGTGATCCGGAGAAAAAAGACTTGTTTACCTACCACGGAAATCTGCCCCAGACCAAGGAGCAGGTGATAGTGATGATAACCGATGCCGTGGAGGCCGCTTCCCGCACACTGCCGGACTACTCTCAGGAGTCCATCAATGCGATGGTTGATAAGATTGTGGGACAGCGTCTTTCCTCCACCCAACTCGTGCAGTCCGACATTACCATCAAGGAAATGGTTACTGTGATAGAGTTCTTGAAGAAGCGTCTGGCCGAGATTTATCACGCCCGTATCAAATACCCTGAGAGGGAAAAGAAAGAGAACTGATGGTCCCGGCCCTTGCAGAGCTTGTAGAGCATTTGAAATCCCTTCCCGGAATAGGGGAGCGTACGGCCCTGCGCCTTGCCCTGCACCTGATGAAACGTCCGGAGGAGTCTCTGCGTGCTTTCGGGGATGCCATAACGGCCCTTTCAAAACTCAGTTACTGCCCCGAATGCGGTATGGTGACCGCAGATGGTTTGTGCCCCTATTGTTCTGACCCCCGCCGTGATTCCACCCGCATCTGTGTGGTGGAGAGCATAAGGGACGTCCTCAGCATAGAGTCCACCGGTGACTACAAGGGCCTTTACCACATACTTGGAGGGGTGATTTCCCCCCTGGACGGCATAGGTCCGGCGGATTTGAACATCAGCCCGCTGTTGGAGAGGATTTGCAGCGGAAGCGTTAGCGAGGTGATTCTTGCCATCAGCCGCGGCCTCGAAGGGGAAACGACCTCGTTTTATGTTGCCAAACTGATTGCCCCCCACAATGTGGAGATAAGCGCAATCGCCCGTGGTGTAGGCTTTGGGGATGACCTTGAGTATACGGACAGCGTGACGCTCGGTCGCGCAATAATAGCCAGAGTTCCGTTCAAATTATGATTATAGCGTTCATTCTGTATACCATAATTCTGTTTGTGGTATCCGGCGTCGCCTCGCGCAGGAGTGCGGGCGGGTCGTTCTATTCGGCAGGCCGCCGTGCCCCCTGGCTCGCCGTTGCCTTCGGTATGATAGGCGCATCCCTGTCGGGTCTTACCTTTGTCTCCGTTCCGGGCAATGTATATAGCCAGAACTTCTACTATGTCCCACTGGTGCTCGGATTCACGATAGGCTTTGTGGTGGTGGCCAAATTGCTGCTGCCCCTGTACTACAAACTGGAGTTGACCTCCATCTACGAGTATCTCGAACAGCGCTTCGGGGCGCCCGCGAGAACTGTGGGAGCGGTGGTTTTCATCATTTCGAGGCTTTTGGGCGCATCCGTGAGAATCTTCATCGTGGTGGTGGCCCTGCATGCACTGTTCCCGGACTTCGCTTCAGTGCCCCTGCTGACCCTCGGCTTTATGCTGCTGCTCTTTCTCTACACTTTCAGGGGCGGGGTGAAGGCGGTGATCTGGACCGATGTGGTGCAGACCCTCTTTATGCTTGCAGCCGTGGTGCTGACCATCTTCCAGGTAAGCCGGCTGATGGGCTGTTCCGTATTCGAGATGTCCGGAGCGGTGATGCAGAGTGACTATTCGCAGATGTTCGACCTCAGGGCGGCCAGTCCTACCAATATGTTCAAACAGATTTTCGCCGGCATCTTCATGACGGTTGTGATGACCGGGCTCGACCAGGGCAATATGCAGAAGAATATCGCCTGCCGCGACCTTCGCGCCGCGCAAAAGAATATGTACCTGACGGGCGTGCTGGTGGTCATAGTGAGTCTGCTTTTCCTTTTCCTTGGGGCGATTCTCAGCCTCTTCGTGGACAGCAGGGGCGGTCTGACCGCCATAGGCGCAAGCGGAACGGACGGCATCTTTTCAAGCGTGGTCGTGGGTTATCTGCCCCCCATCACGGGAGTAGTGTTCGTGATAGGCCTGCTCTCCGCGGCATACCCTTCCGCCGGAGCGGCCCTGACTTCGCTCACCAGCAGCGTATGCGTGGATTTCCTGCACCTGGACAAACTGGGGGGGGGCGACGCCCGCAGGGCGCCCCGCGTGCGGCATTTCGTGCACGCTCTTGTGGCTGTGGCCTTTGTGCTGATTATCATTGCCTTCGACAGGTGGGGGAACCAGGCGCTGATAAATTTCTTCTATCAGATTGCCTCCTATACTTACGGTCCTCTGCTCGGACTTTTCGCCTGCGGCCTCTATACGAAGATAAGGGTGCGCAGATGGGGGTTTGCTGTGGCTGCCGTGGCCTCTCCCGTGCTTTCCTGGGCCTTCCAACATTTTTGCAAAACTCTCCTCCATTTCGATTGCGGCTTCTTCCTGCTGATTGTCAACGGCGCGATAATGTGCGCGTTATTGTACACTTTTAGAGAAAAAAGCACGGAGTAAGTATTTTTTTTTCTACATTTGCGAGTTATGACTCGCTTCTTCTACATACAAGACGGCAAGGTTCTCACGTCGGAGGAGTTGTCAGAGCTGGTCTCTGTTCCCCTTGAGAGTGTATTGTGGATAGACCTCTGCCAGCCGCAGGGGGAGGAGAAGAGGCAGGTGGAGCATTTCCTCGACACATCCCTTTCTTCCCGTGCCCAGGCTGAAGAAATCGAGTCATCATCACGCTATTCTGAGACTGAAAATTCCATTTCCATCAATACGAACTACCTGATGCCGGGTCCCGACGACTACACAATGGAGGCTGTTTCCTTTGTGCTGAGGAACCAGACACTGGTGTCCATCCGCAATGTGAACCTGCGTTCATTCACTGACCTGCAGCGCAAGGTTCAGGTCTATCCCCGCCAGTATCCCACAGGTTATCACGTTCTGGCAGGCATATTCGAGAGCCGTATCGACTTGGATGCGGATATGATTGAGATTATGGCCCGTGAGATTGACTCCTGCGCCAAGAGGGTGGGTGACGGACACGATATGAATCAGGAGTTTCTCCTGGACATCAACCAGTTGCAGGAGAACACGATGCTGGTGCGCGAGAACATAGTCGACAAGCAGCGCGTGATTTCATCCATTCTCAAGTCTGACCGTTGCCCTGATGATGTGTACAACAAACTTGCGGTCGTGAACAAGGACATCGCCTCCCTCATCAACCATACCAATTTCAGTTACGAGCGTCTCGACTACCTGCAGAACACCGTCCTGGGTCTTATCAATCTCGAGCAGAACAAGATTATGAAGATCTTTACCTTCGTGTCCCTTCTGCTGATGCCTCCCACCCTGATAGCGTCGATTTACGGTATGAACGTGAACCTTCCGCAGTCCGGGCTCGGGAACCTGGATTTCATCATCCTGATATCCCTGATGGTGCTCACAATCGTAGCCGTTCTGGTCATCTTCTTCAAGAGGCGGATGCTTTAGGGGCATCCTGATGTTTTTCGAAAGATTTCTTATTGTAAATCAGGAATATTTTCTATATTTGCGCGCTCTGCGAAAAGCAGGCGCTTAACACATAATGTCAAACCCCTTGTTAGAAAAACAAACAACATGGAAGAAAACAAAAAACTGAACGCTTCTGTTCCCAATGACCAGTTCAACTGGGAAGAGTTTGAGAAGGAAGCAGATTACGGCGATAGATCCGCCATCGAAGAGCAGTACGTGCAGACCCTTCAGAAAGTAGCCGAAAACGAAATCGTCGAGGGTACTGTAATGGCTGTAAACAAAAGAGAAGTTCTTGTTAACATCGGTTACAAGAGCGAAGGTGTAATCAACATTTCCGAGTTCCGCTACAACCCTGACCTCAAGGTTGGTGATACAGTGGACGTGTATGTTGAGACAGCCGAGGACAAGAAAGGCCAACTTATCCTTTCACACCGCAAGGCCCATTCACTCCGCTCATGGACAGATGTCAATGAAGCATACGAAAAAGGCGAAATCGTCAAGGGTTACGTCAAGGCACGCACCAAGGGCGGTATGATCGTCGAGGTATTCGGCATCGAGGCTTTCCTGCCCGGCAGCCAGATCGACGTGAAGCCTATCCGCGACTACGATGTATATGTGAACAAGACTATGGACTTCAAGATTGTGAAGATCAACAGCGAGTTCCGCAATGTGGTCGTTTCCCACAAGTCACTTATCGAGGCTGAGATCGAGGCCCAGAAGGCTGACATCATCGGCAAACTCGAGAAAGGCCAGATTCTCGAAGGCGTTGTCAAGAACATCACCTCATACGGTGTATTCGTTGACCTCGGCGGAGTTGACGGTCTCATCCATATCACCGACCTCTCCTGGGGCCGCATCAACCATCCCGAAGAGGTGGTTGCCCTTGACCAGAAGATCAGCGTCGTCATCCTTGACTTCGATGACACCAAGAAGCGTATCGCCTTGGGTCTCAAACAGCTCCAGCCCCATCCCTGGGAGGCTCTTGATGCTAATGTCAAGGTTGGAGACATTGTCAAGGGCAAGGTGGTCGTCATTGCCGACTACGGCGCATTCGTTGAGGTTCAGCCCGGCGTTGAAGGTCTCATCCACGTTTCAGAGATGTCTTGGTCACAGCACCTTCGCAGTGCTCAGGACTTCCTGACAGTAGGTCAGGAGATTGAGGCAGTCGTTCTGACACTTGACCGCGAGGAGCGCAAGATGTCCCTCGGTATCAAACAACTTAAAGAGGATCCTTGGGCAAACATCGCCGCAAGATATCCCGTAGGTTCAAAACATACTGCAAAGGTCCGCAATTTCACCAACTTCGGCGTGTTCGTAGAGCTTGAGGAAGGTGTTGACGGTCTCGTTCACATCAGCGACCTTTCCTGGACCAAGAAAATCAAACATCCCTCAGAGTTCACCTCAGTTGGTGACACCCTCGAAGTGCTTGTTCTCGAGGTGGATCAGGAGAACCGTCGTCTCAGCCTTGGCCACAAACAGCTCGAGGAGAATCCTTGGGACGAGTATGAGGCCATCTACACTCTCGGCTCAGTACACGAGGGTACAGTTGTAAGCTTTGTTGACCGTGGCGCCATTATTTCTCTCGCCGAGGGCATTGAGGGCTTCGCTTCCATCAAGAACCTCCAGAAGGCTGACGGCACTTCAGCTGCAGTCAACGAGAAACTCCCCTTCAAGGTTACCGAGTTCAACAAGAACAGCAAGAAGATTACCCTCTCACACACCCGTACCTGGGAAGAGCCCAAGGAGCGTGAGGCAAAGGCAGAGTCTGACAACAACAAGAAGAACGTTCAGAAGATCAAACAGAGCATTGAGAAGACCACTCTTGGCGATATAGCCTCCCTGGCCGCCCTCAAAGCCCAGATGGAAAGCGAGAAATAGTCTCCCTTTTCTGAAATAAATTAAATGCGCCTTCCGGGAAACCGGAGGGCGTTTTTCGTGGATATCGTGATGAAATTATGGCAAAGACTGCAAGGAAGGCAGCAGGGGACAGGGCCGAGAATCTGGCATTGGAGTTCCTGCTCGGGAAAGGATGGAGACTGTTGGACCGCAATTGGATGTGCGTACACAAGGAACTTGACCTCGTGATGATGGGGTCGGACGGGCTTCACGTGGTGGAGGTGCGCAGCAGGACCGTGCCTGCCGTGATAGGGGCTCTGGATTCGGTGGACGGGAAAAAGGCAATGAAGGTATATCTGGCCGCAATGTCGTATGTCAGATATCATCATCTGGGCGATGTGTGCCTGAGTCTGGATGTGGTGGCACTGGATTTCGGCCAGGGCGGGGAACTGCTTTCAATGGAACTCCACGAGGGCTATATACGGCCCGTGTTCATTGCCGGCCGCCTGAGTTTCATCTGACGGGGCGCAGCAGCACCTGTTCGCCCTCCTTCGGGCTGATGTCGCCTTTGCCGAGATTGTTGTACTTCTGAATGCTCTTCAACTGCACTCCGTAGCGTTGGGCTATGCCCCTGTAAGTGTCCCCCTTTTCGGCTATGTGCATTGTGAGGCCCCGAGGCGTCCTGGTTCTTTTCTTCTGGATATAGACCACCGTGCCCGGCGCAAGTTCCGTCTTTTCCTTCAGGTCGTTGAACCTGAGTATTTCCCGGCTGAAAAGATGGTATTCAGCGGCGATGGATTCGTAACTGTCGCCTGTGTTCGAAATCACAAATGCCACGCGGTTGCGGATGTAGATGGTCCTGTCGCTTGAAAGGTTGTAGAGCCTTGATGCGCTGGCCGGCTCAAGCCGGGTGGATTTCTCAAGCTCCGCCGGGGCGGCTGGGAGCAGTATCGCCGGCACGTTCAGACTGTCATACTGGTAAAGATTGTATTCCTCGATGATTTTTATCAGCCGCTCCGCGTATTTGGGGTCTGTGGCATAGCCGGCTTTTTTCAGGCCGTAACACCAGGATTTGTAGTCGCTCAAGGGGATGTCGAACAGGAAGGCGTAACGGTCGCGGTAGCGCAGGAAGTCCGCGTGGTCGTTGTAGGAGTCCTGCACGCTCTTGTAAACCCTGAAACAGGATTTCCCCTTCTCGTCGTCCTGACGCATATAGGTGGGGCCTTTCCAGTCGGTGTGGCATTTGATGCCGAAGTGGTTGAGGGCTTCGACTGCGAGGGGGGAGTTGCCATCCGCGGATTCCAAACAGCCCTGGGCAAGCGTGATGCTGGCCGGAATGCCGTGTGTGCGCATCGAGGCTATGGCGGCGTCCTTGTACATCTCGATGTACTCCTGCCGGCTGTATTTGTGCTGTTGTGCGCTGATGCTGCAGCAGAAAAGGCCTGAGAGAAGCAGGATGACGGAACGGCGCATCATATTGCGAAACTTGAGAATATGTCGTACTTTTGCAAAAAGAAAGAGGGTAAGCTACTTATATCGCACCGCTACAACCGCCGTACCCTTGCTACCTTCCGGTCCTGGGGGGGTTGGGCAGGAGCTGGTCGTACAAGACTTACCCGGCACAAAGGTAAGAACTTTTTTCGGCTATGCAAGAATACTTGGGAAAGAAAATTGCGGTTGGCCTCTCGGGAGGCGTAGATTCCTCCGTTGCGGCCTATCTGCTGAAGCGGCAGGGCTGCGATGTGTTTGCCCTTTTTATGCAGAACTGGCACGACACCACCGGTACCCTTCACGGGGAGTGCGAGTGGGAAGAGGATCTGCAGGTGGCCAGAATGGTTGCCGCAAAGATCGGCATCCCCTTCCATTTCGTGGATTTGAGCGACACCTACCGCAAGCAGGTGGTTGACTATATGTTCGCCGAATACGGGGCGGGACGTACCCCCAACCCCGATGTGATGTGCAACAGCAAGATTAAGTTCGCCGCCTTCCTCGAGGCCGCCCGTTCCCTGGGGGCGGAGATGGTCGCAACCGGACACTATTGCCGCAAGGACGAGTTTGTGGCGGAAGACGGTTCGACCGTGTACAGGATTATGGCGGGCAGCGACTCCAACAAGGACCAGTCCTATTTCCTCTGCCAACTGACGCAACAGCAGCTTGCGCCCGCCATTTTCCCTATAGGGGACATAGACAAGCCTGAGGTAAGGCGCATAGCGCGTGAGGCCGGGCTGCCCAGTGCCGAAAAGAAGGATTCCCAGGGAATCTGTTTTGTGGGGAAGGTGGATCTGCCCGTGTTCCTGCAGCAGCAGCTGAAGGCCCGCGAAGGCAATATAGTGGAGATTGACAGGTCCTTCTACCGGGGGCTCTCCGCAGAATATCCCGGATACTGCCATAACGACGGCGCTCTACAGGCCCCTGAAGATTATGGGGAGGAAGGCCTGAGGAATCTCTGCAGATGCTATGACTACAAGGAGTCGGACGGCAAGGTGGTCGGACGGCATTTCGGGGCCAATTTCTTCACCATAGGCCAGAGAAAGGGCCTGAATGTCGGAGGCCACGCGGAGTCGGTGTTTGTGATTCATACCGATATGTCCACCAATACCATATATGTGGGCGAGGGCCACAATTTCCCCGGTCTGCTCAGAAAGGCCCTGCACATAAGGAATGAGGACATACACTGGATCAGGAACGATCTTTGTATGAAGACAGGGGAAAGACGGGATTATCTTGTGCGCATACGATACCGTCAGCCTTTGCAGAAGGCAGTGCTTTACAGGTGTGAAGACGGGATGTACATTGTCTTTGAGGAGCACCAGAGAGGCATTACCCCAGGTCAGTTCGCGGTCTGGTATGAGGCCGGTGATTTGGAGATGATCGGAAGCGGCGTGATAGAGTGATTCCGCAAATGACAAATATTGTTACCTTTGCAGTCCAAACCGCAGTTATGAGAAAAATTGTTTTGACGATATGCCTGATGCTTTTCTGCCTTTGCCTTGGTGCCCAGGCGAAAAGACCCATAATTATGGTCATACCCAGTGACGCCTTCTGCGTGCGTAACGGCTACTATACGGAGACCATAGATCCTGACGGCAGGACAAACCGTGTGCCGGATTATAAGACGGCGTTCCAGAGCAACGAGCAGCTGCGCCTTGTGGTTTCGGAGTTGTCCACCATTATGGCGGACAGGTCCTTCCCTCTCAAGGATATGGAGCAGACCATCAGAAAGATGGAGACCCAGCAGATAGGGGTGGGTAAGTTCGTGGGCCGCAGCGAGGGTGTGATTGAACTCAGTGAATACGACCGTATCAAGATGACTGCCCGGGCTGATATCCTTATGGATGTGGATTTTACCATCCACAAGGACGGGGCCAAACAGTATATTTCCTTCAATATCAAGGGAGTGGATGCATATACAGCAAAGGTTGTCGCTGCCGCCTCCGGAGACGGAACTCCTTCCCTGAGCGCCTCCGCCGGACTTCTGATTGAAGAGGCGGTCATCGGTTGTATGGACGGCTTCAATGATGCCCTTATGGCTCATTTCGAGGATATGTTCGACAGGGGTAGGGAAGTCACGATGTCTGTTTTCCTTTCTGACAATGCCGCCCTGAACCTTGAGGAGGCCTACTATTTCAAGGGTGAACTGGTGAGGCTGTCGGATGTGCTGGACTGGTGGATGAGCGAGCATTGTGTGGGTGAAGCCTTCTCGCGCAGCGGCAGCGGAATGTCATACATAGACTACGAACAGGTGCGCATCCCCCTCTTCAAGACTGTCTTGGGGAAGGAAAGGGCGATAGATACCAGATATTTTGCAACGGAACTGGCCCGTTTCCTCGAAGGGGAGCCCTTCGGAATACCCACCCAGGTGGATGAAATAGGCCTTGGCCATGCCAACATAATAATCGGAGAGTAAGATGAAAAGATTTTTGATGACGACAGCCCTTGTGATGTGCTGCATTTGTGTTTTTGCCAATCACCAGAACAGGGTGGTGGAGACATCCGGAAGGATGCCCGCCTGGGTGTACCATACCGGAAACGGATATCTCAGTGTTTCAGCCGAGGCCGCAACTATGAATGAGGCGCAGGACCTGTGTCTGGCACAAATCAGGAGGCAGGTGGCTGAAAGCGTGGCTGTGAAGGTAATGGCTCAGACCACGATGCATACCGCCGTTACGGAGGATGGGGCGAAATCTTCGCGCAAGGTTGAGTCCGAGGAAGAAATCCGTACCAAGACCGCGAATCTGCCATACATCCGTGAAATTTCCCTTGCAAAGGCGGCCGACACGTATTGGGAGCACCGCTACGATAAGAAAACGGATGTGCATTCCTATATGTACGCCGTCCGTTATCCGTTTTCAGATTTCGACCTCAAGAAACTGATAATGGATTACGAAAGCAACGAGTCAAGGCTCAACTCAAGGATTGAGGAACTGGAGGCCGGTGTGGACAGTGTGGCTTCACTGGAGGACATCGAAAGCGCACTGGACGAGATTTTTGCAATCAGGTCCGAATTCGACGATGACGATCCCCGTATGACCAGACTGGATGTGATAGCAAATGACTACCGCAGGTGCTATGATAATGTGGACGTGCAGTACAAGCAGGTGGGATTGGGCAGGATAGTTGCCGTGCTTGTGTACAAGGATAAGGAGATTGCGACAAAACAGAAACCCCAGTTCAAGTCAAAGACCGCAGAAATCAAGGGTTACAAGTGGGATGGTGATTTCCTCGTGATTGATTTCGAGGATAGGGGAGATGCTGTTTCCGGAGAACGGATTATCGAACTCCGATTCCGTATTTCGGGCAGATACATTACCAAAAAATTGTCATACAAATAGTTCTGATGGCGGCTTTCAATGTCTTTTTGCGGAAGTTGTCTCCGCTCAGGTGGATTAGAAGGCATCTTGTCCTCAAGTCCCGCCCGCTTCACAATCCCGCGATTGTGAAGATGGAAAAGGGGGCCGTGGTCGGTGTCCTTGTGTATGGCCTTTCCGGCGAGGAAGTGCAGTCCGTCAGGGACTCTCTTGAAAAGTCGGGCTTGCAGGGAGTTTTGATTGCTCCGACCGGACTCTTTGAAATGAAACGTTATCTGGAGTCGCTCTCCGCCCGGGAATTTGACCTGATGCTGGATGTCAGCAAGGGGCTTCCCGTTTTTTCAAGGGAATGGGTTCTTCATAATGTCAGGGTGTCTCTAAAGGTGGGCAATGTCAGCCGGCAGCAGTGGAACCAATGGTCTGACGGGGCCCTTGCCCTTTCCGACTGCCCTTATGACGTGTTTATGGAAGGGGCTGATATTGACCAGATGCTCGGGTATCTGAAAATTATTTCAAAGTGATGTCAAGTGTAAAGGAAAATCTGATGACGGCCCTCAAGGGTGTGGCTATGGGGGCTGCAAATGTGATTCCCGGTGTGTCCGGAGGCACAATCGCCCTTATGACGGGCATTTTTACAAGGCTGATAGAGTCCATCAAGTCCTTTGACGGCAAGGCTCTCAAACTCATATTCACCGGCCGTTGGGCTGAATTCTGGAAGAAGGTTGACGGCACTTTCCTGACTATGGTCATCATCGGCGTGCTCGTCAGTACGCTGACCTTCGCCAAATTGATGCAGTATCTGATGGAAGTCAGCCCCGTAGCCTTGTGGTCTTTCTTCTTCGGTCTTATCGTGGCTTCGGCGATATATGTGCTCCGCGATGTTCCCAAGTGGTCCGTGTGGTCTGCGAAGGCCCTGTTGCTGGGGGTGCTGATTGGGGGTGGCGTGTGCCTGCTCTCGCCTGCCAGGACTCCGGACCAGATGTGGTTCATATTCCTGTGCGGAGCGGTTTCCATCTGCGCTATGATTCTGCCCGGTCTCTCCGGCAGTTTCGTGCTGATGCTGATGGGAAAATATGAGTACATAGTGACCACGGTGGTGGCGGACCTGTTCAAGGACTTTCTGCACAATATGTATGTGATGATAGTCTTTATGGCAGGCGCCCTGGTGGGAATAATTTCCTTCTCCCATCTGCTTTCGTGGCTGCTCAAGCGTTTCTATTCCGTTTCAATCTGCCTTCTGAGCGGATTCATGATAGGATCCCTGGTTCGTGTATGGCCCTGGCAACTAGCCCTCTACAACGGCACTTGCCGTCCTGTGGCGCCCATCGGTGGTGCTGGGGAAATACTCTGGGCCCTGCTCTGGGCGGCAGTGGGATTCGCGCTTGTGTTCGTGTTGGAAATATTTGCTGCATCTAAAAAATAATTTGTACATTTGCAGCCCAAAATACGGGGTCTCGTAGCTCAGCTGGATAGAGCAACAGCCTTCTAAGCTGTGGGTCTTGGGTTCGA
>JABUTN010000007.1 GCA_021443665.1 Bacteroidales bacterium
CGCAGATTCATGATGCCGTTGAGGGTGGATATATTGGTGTAGTCGCTGTAATAGTCCTTGCCGAAGGAATCCCACTTATATACATTCATCACCTTGTCATACATCTGCTCGGGCACTATCTGGCCTATGCTGGTCTGAGTAGTCTTGCTCTTGATGGGAACAAGCTTGTAGATGAATCCGTCGAACTGGAGCCAGCTCTGCAGGCCGAAATCCAGGTCTCCGCCCTGGGTCACGAAGTAAATGGGTCTGTCCCACTGGTAGGTGGAGAGATAGTCCAGAATCATCAGTTCCGTCTTGTCTATGTTTCTCTTGGAGCCAAGGTCGAAGACCACTGTGTCCACCACCTTGTGCATATCCTTTTCAGTGATGATTCCGGCCTTGAGGGCGTTCTCCTTGTTGACAGGCAGCAACAACTTGTTGGCGCAGATATAGTCTTCCTTCTCGCCCGTGCCGTAGAAGTCCCTCCTGTAACGGGGGTCGTTGAAGATTCTGAAAGCCTCACTCAGCAGCACGCCCTTCCCGTTGGTCACATCATAGACGTGCGGGAAATCGTTGGTGCCGTAAAGGTACTGCTCCCTCTTGGTGGTGAAACGTATGGGCTCGGCCTCATACTGCTTACACTGCATCTGGTCGATGTACCAGTCTATGCCAAGCAGGGAAGTGTTCATAATGCGCACGTCGTGGCGTTCCCCCTCCACTTCCTGGCTGTACCAGAGAGGGAAGGTGTCATTGTCGCCGTGGGTCACTATTATGGCATTGGCGTCTGCGGAATTAAGGTAGTTGTAGGCGAGGTCGCGGCAGGTGTAGCGGTTGGACCTGTCGTGGTCATCCCAGCTCTGCGACACCATCTGAAGGGGGACACACAGAAGCAAAAGGCTTGTGACAAGCGAAGAGGCGAGGCGGAATTTCCCCTTGAACAGGACGTTCAGCCATTTTCCGACCGCCATCACGGCAAGTCCTATCCAGATGCAGAACATATAGAAGGAACCGGCGTATGCGTAATCCCTTTCGCGCACCTGGTAAGGCGACTGGTTGAGATAGACTATAATCGCCACTCCCGTGAGCAGGAAGAGCAGCATCACCACCCACCAGTTCTGCCTGTCGCGGTTGAGCTGGAAGAACAGGCCTATCAGACCCAGCAGCAGAGGCAACATATAGTAGTGGTTCTTCGCCTTGTTGTGAACAAAGATGTCGGGGCCGACGCTCTGGTCGCCCAGACGCATACGGTCTATAAAGTCTATTCCACATTCCCAGTTGCCCTGCACCACATCTGCGGGGGTCTGGCCGTGGAGATCGTTCTGACGGCCGGCAAAGTTCCACATAAAGTAGCGCAGATACATATAGCCGAGCTGGTAATCGAAAAAGAATGCGAGGTTCTCGGCCATCGTGGGTATCTTATAATCGGTGCCGGGGACCTTCCTGCCACCGCGTCCGTTGTGCATATACTGCTGGTAGAGGGCTATATGGCCTGACTGGCGCGAGTGCATGCGGGGGAACAGCATTTTCCCCTCTGAAGGCCATTCGTACTCCAGCGGACCGTTGACATACTCATACTTGTCACCCATCTTGGTCCAGTACTTGGGGGTATTATAGGCCACCGGCTTGGTGGCGAAGGTCTCGCCGTAGATGATGGGCACGCTGCCATACTGCTCGCGTCCGAGATATTTGACCAGGGCAAAGGGGTTGTCGGGACCGCCTTCATTGGTAGGCGTATTCACTACAGAACGGATGACCACCACCGCAAAGACGGAATAGCCTATCACTATCATAGTATAGCACAGAAGCACCAGGTCAAGTATGGGCTTTTCATATTTTCTGGCAAGCCATATTCCCACAAAGCAAAGAGCCATCAGCAGTATCACGAACAGTGCTGCACCGACATTGAAGGGAGCGCCGAGCACGTTCACGAAGAAGAGGTCGAAATAGCAGGCAATCTTGGGCAGGACGGGTATTATGCCCCAAAGCACGAAGCCGAGCACCACCCCTGACAGGCAGAGCACTCCGAAGCCTTTCCAGAAAGAGAACTTCTTGGCCTTTTTATAATATATGATGAAGGCGATGCCGGGAATGACCAAAAGGTTCAGAAGGTGTACACCTATGGAAAGTCCCATCAGCAGGCTGATGAGTACTATCCATCTGTTGGCATATTCGGTATCGGCCTCTTCCTCCCATTTGAGAATGGCCCAGAACACAACCGCCGTGAAAAGCGAGGACATCGCATATACTTCTCCCTCCACTGCGGAGAACCAGAAGGTGTCGCTCCAGCAATATGCGAGGGAACCGACCACTCCCGCACCATAAATGAGTATTGCCGTGGAAAGTGAAGGTTCATTGTCCCTTCCCGCAATGCAGCGGCCGAGATGCACTATGGTAAGGTATAGGAAGAATATCGTAAAGGCCGAGCAGAGGGCGCTCATCACATTGATGGCCGCCGCCACATTCTCCGCCGCCACAAACATCGAGAAGAACCTGCCGATAAGCTGGAACACGGGGTTGCCGGGGGCGTGACCCACCTCAAGTTTATAAGACGAGGCTATGAACTCGCCGCAGTCCCAGAAACTGACTGTGGGCTCTATGGTGAGCAAGTAAGTGAGTGAGGCTATCGCCAAAACCACAAAGCCGGTGATGCGGTTCCAAAGTATAAATTGCTTTTGATTCATATCTTTTTCATTACACAAACCGCAAAGATACGATTTTAGGCTTTTATACCTAACTTTGTGCCCAAATTTTACTCCTATGGGACTCGTATATTCAACAAACCCCAATGTCAAAATCGGGGAGGACATTCCGGAGGTGGAAACCCTTGCTCCGGGCTCCCAGAAACTCATCGTGGCTATCGACCGCTCCGGCCGTGCCGGCAAACAGGTGACCCTGGTCAAAGGATTTGTGGGCAGGGACAGTGACCTGAGCGAACTCGGCAAGCGGCTCAAGACGCGCCTCGGCGTGGGTGGCAGCGCAAAGGACGGCCTCATAATCATCCAGGGCGACTGGCGCGACAAGACCGTCGCATTTCTCAAGGAACTCGGCTACACGCTTGCGAAACGCGGAAATTAAAAAAAGCCCCACGGAAAACCCGCGGGGCCTTTTTTGCACTTCGTGGCGCCCTTATTTCTGAAGTTTCTTCCTGTTGAGGGTGTACATCAGAGGTGAGCTTACGAAGATTGATGAGAAGGTACCTGCGATGATACCTACTACCAATGCCACTGCGAGACCGCGGATGACCTCACCGCCGAAGATTGCGATGGCGAGCATCACCACGAGGGTGGACATTGATGAGTTGAATGAACGGGCAAGGGTGCTGTTGATTGCATCGTTGATGTTTTCAGTGAGCTCGCGCTTGGGATACAGGCCGATGTTTTCACGCAGACGGTCAAAGATGACCACGGTATTGTTGATTGAATAACCGATGATGGTCAGCACTGCCGCGATGAAGGTCTGATCGACATCGAGGGTGAAAGGCAGGATGCCCGTGAAGAGTGAGAAAAATCCGATGGTAATCAAGGCATCGTGGGTAAGGCCGAGCACGCCGCCAAGACCCCAGGTCCAGCCTTTGAAACGGACTGCGATGTAGGCGAAGATTACGAAGAGGGCCACAATCACGGCGATGATGGCATCACGGCGTATGTCGTTCGCGATAGTGGGACCTACCTTGTCGGATGATATGATACCGTTGGGATTTTCAAGGGTGGAAGTGAACTCGTCGAAGCTCAGAGGGGTGGCGAAGAAGTCTTTGAGGGCGTTGTAAAGTTTGCCGTCCACCTCGGCGTCAACGCTTGTTGACTGATCCTCGATCTTGTAGGAAGTGGTCACCTTCATCTGGCTGTTTCCACCGAACTCCTTGACCTCGGCAGAACCATCAAACTCATCGAGAACGGCTGCACGCACATCCTCGGCAGTGACTTCCTTGTCGAAGCGTACCACGTATGTACGGCCGCCGGTGAAGTCAACACCATAGGTGAAGCCCTTGATTCCGATGGAGAGCACGCAAATCACTACGGCCACGATGGCGATGCTGAAACCAATCTTGCGTTTGCCGACGAAGTCGAACTTGGTGTTCTTGAGGAAGTTTTCTGAGAACTTGTTGGAGAAGCTGATGTTCTTGCCACGGGCGATACGGCCTTCAAATACAAGGCGGGTAACGAAGATGGATGTGAACATTGAGGTGATGATACCTACAACGAGGGTGGTGGCGAAGCCCTGGATGGGGCCTGAACCGAAGACGAAGAGAACGATACCGGTGAGGATGGTGGTAAGGTTACCGTCGATGATGGCTGAGTAGGCGTTCTTGTAACCGTCAGTCACGGCAAGACGCAGGGACTTGCCGGCTTTGAGCTCCTCTTTGATACGCTCGTAGATAATCACGTTGGAGTCAACCGCCATACCGAGGGTCAAGACCAGACCGGCGATACCGGGGAGGGTCAGAACCGCGCCGAAGCTGGCAAGCGAGCCGAAGAGGAAGAGCACATTGCACAGGAGGGCGATGTTGGCGGCCACACCTGCACCGGCGTAGAAGAACAGCATATACAGCAGCACGAGCACGAAGGCGATCACGAACGAAATGAAACCGGCCTTGATGGACTCGCTACCCAGTGAAGGACCTACCACCTGCTCCTGAACGATGGAGGCGGGGGCGGGAAGTTTACCGGACTTGAGCACGTTGGCAAGGTCTTCAGCCTCTTCGATGGTGAAGTTGCCGGTGATGTTCGAACGGCCGCCGGTAATCTCAGTATTCACTCTCGGGTATGAATAAACCATATCGTCGAGCACGATGGCAATGCACTTGCCGATGTTGTCGGCTGTCAGGCGGGCCCATATACGGGCACCCTCTGCGTTCATCGCCATATCCACCTCGGGAGCGCCGCCGGTGTTGGCGTATGAAAGGCGTGCGTCGGTCACGACTCCGCCGTCAAGGGGAGCCTTGCCGTCACGGGTGTCTGCCTTGATGGCTATCAACTCGAAGAAGGTGTCGCCCTTATACATCTCTGAAGGCTTCACTGTCCACATCAGACGGAGGTCCATAGGGAAGAGGGAAGCCACCTGGGCGTCCTTGAGGTATGAGTTGATCTTGGCGGTATCCTTGTAGTGGGCGATACCTACGCAAGGGCCGGGAGTGGGCTGTCCATTATATAAAGAGGGACTCAGGAGAGCGAAGAGGGGATTGGTCTTGGCGTAGTCGGCAAGAGCGGCATCCTCATCCTCTGCGGCCTGGAGGTCGGCCTCTATGCCTTCAGCCTTGGGTTTTTCCTCATTCTCTGATTCATCGCTTGCGTTTATCTGGGCGAGCAGGTTGTCTGCCTCCACCAGGTACTGGAATACATCGGTATTCTCATAGGTTGTCCAGAACTCGAGGGATGCTGTACCCTGGAGGAGTTTGCGGACACGCTCGGGCTCCTTCACGCCGGGTAGCTCCACGAGGATGCGGCCGGTGTTGCCGATGCGCTGGATATTGGGGGAAGCGACTCCGAAACGGTCAATACGGTTGCGCAGCACGTTGAAGGAATTGGCTATTGCGCTCTCTGCCTCCGAACGGATGACGCTGATGACTTGGGCGTTGGTGCTCTCGGGCTGAATCTTCTCGCGCATCTCATATGTGCCGAAAATCTGGGAGAGACGCTCGCCAGGAGCCACTTCGTTCCAAGCCTCCTCAAAGAGGGTGATGAAGTCCTTGCGCTCCACGAGTTCCTTCTGTTTGGCAAGTTCGAGAGCCTTCTGGAAGTTTTCGGAGCTGTTCTGGTCTGAAAGGGCCTTCACGAGATCGACTAGCTCGACCTGAAGCATCACGTTCATACCTCCCTTGAGGTCGAGACCGAGGTTGATTTCTTTCTCCTTCACCTCTTTGAAGGTATAGCCGAGATAAACCTTCTCTGAAGAAATGGAATCAAGATAATATCTGTTTTTTTCTTTGGAAAGGGAATCAAGGTAGAACGCCTTGTCCAAATCCGATACCTGCGCGAAGGCAGGAGTTTGCTGCACCGCCTCAACTGCAGCCTGAGCATACTGCTCAGCTTTGTTTTCCTGAATCTTGGTCACAAGAGTGAACAGCAGCTGATACAGGCAGGCGATTCCGATTAAAATTGCCACTAATCTGATGGCACCTTTGCTTTGCATACTATTTGGTTTAAAAATTAAATTTCAAAATTTGGGGCTACAAAAGTACTATTTTTTTCCGATATATAAAGTATTTAGTACTTTTGTTGCATGAAACGTTGCCTTTTTGCGCTGATTCTACCGCTTTTCAGCATATTTACGGCCCAATCCCAGAGCCTGTCCCAGTACGACAAGGCCTGTGAACTGTACCGCCAGTACAATTTCGCGGGCGCACTGGAGAAATTCAGGGCCATCACGGACACGGATTCCGCAATCGTAGCCAAGACCCAGGAAATGATTTCCACCTGTGAAAACGGCATCAATATGCTCAAATTCGCCCTGGAGCCCAAGGTCCTGAATTCAAGATTCTTCCCCATAGACCGCTTCGTGCTGAGCATGCCCGAATTCGAAACCGGCAGTTGGATTCCCTTCCCCAACTCTTTCTGTCAGAACACGGAACACAGGTTTATGAAAGCCACCCTGGTGACGAAGGATTCCACCCTCGTCTTTTCGGCCCCCGACGAGAATGGCAGCTGGAACCTTTACTCCTGCAAACACGTCAGCGACACCCTCTGGACCGAAGTGATGCCTCTTGAAGGCCCCCTGCGCTCCGAAGGTGACGAAATACTGCCCCACCTCTCCCCTGACGGCAGGAAACTCTACTTTGCATCCAACGGAATGGCGGGTATGGGCGGATATGACCTTTATGTCAGCACCTGGGATAGCGCCAATAACTGCTGGGGGGCCCCCGAAAATCTCGGCTTCCCTTATTCCAGCGTTGACAACGACCTTTTCTACATCGAGAACCCCGACGGCAGGCACACCACCCTGTATTCCGACAGGAACTCCCAGAGGGGAACTGTGCAGGCATTCGTGCTTGAAACCATTTCCACTCCCATAAAGACTTCCATAAACAGCGTCACCAAGGCCGCCAGGATAGCCTCCCTCGCCATCACTGACTCTAAAATCTCCGGGAACGGACAGGAGGAGACAGAACTTGTTTCCGGCACCTTCAACGAATACTATTCCCTGATAAAGCAGGCAAGGGCGGCCAAACAGGAATATGACCGCAAGAACAGCGAGGTGGAGGAGGCCCGCCTGAAATACTCCACAGCATCAGAAGAGGAGCGTTCCGCTCTCAAAGAAAAGATTGAGACAGACGAAATTGCCTGCCTTGCTCTGCGCAGCAAATATGAAAGCGCAAAGGCCGCCGTCCACAAGGCGGAAAGTGATTTCCTGAGTAAGGGCATAATCCCTGAAAGGGAGCCCGAGGAGGAAGATGCCCCGCAGGAGGGTGCTGCCGGGGTCGATGACTACAGTTTCGCTGTGGCAAACATCTATGGCACCGACATCAAGGCCTCCTTCCATCAGAGCGCCGCCGCGTTCAACTACAGTTTCCGCGTGGAAAAGGAGTCGCTTCTGGCACCCGACCAGAGCCTTCCCTCCGGGCTGTGCTACCAGATTCAGCTCATAGTGGCCTCCAAGCAGCTGCCTATGAGCACCTTCAAGGGCCTTACCCCCATCTACGAAACGGCTATGACAAAACAGAAGGGGAAATGGCTGTATGCGGTGGGAATATTCAAGGAACACGCGGAAGCCCTCAAGGCCCTCAAGACCGTCCGCAGCAGGAAAGGCTATGAGAAAGCCTATATAATAGCATGGAACAACAGGAAAAGCATCTCCGTGAAGGACGCCGTGCCGCTCGAGAAGAAACTCAAGGCCCAGGCCACGTATCAAGTCTGCCTGAGCGGTTACGGGGATTCGCTGCCTTCAAGCGTGATGACTGCCATAAAGGGGGCAAGTTCCAAGGATCTGGCGAAAGTCTCAATGAACGGAAGCACGGTCTTCGTAATCGGACCTTTCTCAAAAAAGGCGGATGCGGACAAACTGGCATCAGTTTTGAGCAGTCTCGACATAACGGGCGTAAGCGTTGAAAAAATAGACAAAAAATAATATGGGACTCATTCTTATTCTATCTGTTGTCGGCATTCTGCTGATTCTGGCTGAAATTCTCATCACTCCCGGCACCTTCTTTTCAGGTGTATGCGGGCTTGCGTGCCTGGCCACAGCCTGCTACTTCTCCTACACGGAATTCGGGGTTGTCGGACTTGTGGTGTCCGTAATCATAACCGTGGCCCTGATGGTGACTCTTGTGGTGCTTTCCCTGAGGGCAAACACCTGGAAGAAACTGGCCCTCAACGACAATATAGATTCGAAGGCCGATTCCGATCCGAGCGCCAAAGGCATTTCCGTCGGAATGGAAGGAGTCTCCAAAACCCGCCTTGCACCTATGGGCAATGTGATAATCAACGGCATCACCGTAGAGGCCACCTCCGACAAGGGCCAGATGATTGATGCCGCAAGCCCCGTCAGGGTCACAATGGTGGAGGACAACAAAATATACGTCACATCTATCTAATCCATAATCATGAACTTCTTTTCCCTACTTTCCATTCTGCCCCTGCAGTTTGATATGGCAGACTCTTCCCCCGTTTCCTTTATCCTCTGGATAGCCATCGGTTTCGTAGGACTTGTGGTCTTGCTGTGGTTCTTCCCCGTCACCCTTTGGTTCCAGGCCCTGATTTCAGGCGTGCACATCTCCCTGCTCCAGCTGGTGCTGATGCGCTGGAGGAAGGTTCCGCCCACCACCATAGTGATGGCGATGGTCACAGGCACAAAGGCCGGACTCAAACTTGACCCCAACGCCCTTGAGGCCCATTATCTTGCGAGAGGAAATGTGTCAAGGGTTGTGATGGCCCTCATTTCCGCCGACAAGGCGAACATCCCCCTCGATTTCAAGATGGCCGCCGCCATCGACCTCGCGGGCCGCGATGTGTTTGAGGCCGTGCAGATGTCCGTCAACCCCAAGGTCATCAACACCCCTCCAGTGACGGCTGTGGCCAAAGACGGTATCCAGCTTATTGCCAAGGCCCGTGTGACTGTGAGAGCCAACATCAAGCAGCTGGTCGGAGGAGCGGGAGAGGAGACCGTTCTCGCCCGCGTGGGTGAAGGCATTGTGTCCAGCATCGGTTCCGCCGAATCCCACAAGTCAGTGCTCGAGAATCCTGATTCCATTTCCAAGGTGGTGCTTGTGAAAGGCCTTGACGCCGGCACCGCGTTCGAAATTCTCTCCATCGACATCGCGGACATAGACATAGGCAAGAATATCGGAGCCGTGCTGCAGATTGACCAGGCCAATGCCGACAAGAGCATAGCCCAGGCCCGCGCTGAAGAGAAGAGGGCAATGGCCGTCGCCCTCGAGCAGGAGATGAAGGCCCGCGCCCAGGAAGCCCGCGCCAAAGTGATAGAGGCCGAAAAGGAGGTTCCCCTCGCTATGGCGGACGCTTTCCGCAAAGGAAATCTCGGCATTATGGACTACTATCGCATGAACAATATGAAGGCCGATACACAAATGCGGGAAAGTATCGCAGAAAAATAGTATTTTTGCGCCCCGTAAAAATTTACTGAAATGACACAAGAGGAAGTTTTCAAAAACCTTACCGCCCACTGCAAGGAGTACGGTTTCATTTTCCAGTCCAGCGAGATTTATGATGGACTCAGCGCCGTGTATGACTATGGTCAGCTCGGTTCGGAACTCAAGAACAACATCAAGAAATACTGGTGGGAGGCTATGGTCCGCCTCCACGAGAACATCGTGGGCATCGACGCGGCCATCTTTATGCACCCCCGCACTTGGGAGGCTTCGGGCCATGTGGGAGCCTTCAACGACCCCCTGATTGACAACAAAGATTCCAAGAAAAGGTATCGCGCCGATGTCCTGCTTGAGGAATATATCGCCAAACTCGAGGAGAAGAACAACAAGGAGGTGGAGAAAGGCAGGCGCAAATGGGGCGAGAGTTTCAACGAGGAGCAGTTCCGCGCCACCAATCCCAATGTCCTGCGCAATCAGGCCAAGATTGAGGATGTGAAGGCCAAGATGGTGGCCGCCCTCAACGCCAACGACCTCAAAGCGCTCCGCGACCTCATCATCGAGTGCGAGATTGTGTGCCCCATTTCAGGCACCAAGAACTGGACCGATGTCCGCCAGTTCAACCTGATGTTCAGCACCCAGCTCGGCAACATCTCCGGAGAGGACGGCACCATTTACCTGCGTCCCGAGACCGCCCAGGGCATTTTCGTGAACTTCCTCAATGTACAGAAGACCGGCCGTATGAAGATTCCCTTCGGCATCGCACAGATAGGCAAGGCCTTCCGCAACGAGATTGTGGCCCGTCAGTTCATCTTCCGTATGAGGGAGTTTGAGCAGATGGAGATGCAGTTTTTCGTGAAGCCCGGCACCGAACTCGAGTGGTTCAAGGCCTGGAAACAGACCCGTCTCGCCTGGCACAAGGCTCTTGGACTCGGCGACCAGAAATACCGTTTCCACGACCACGACAAGCTCGCCCACTACGCAAACGCCGCCACGGACATAGAGTTCGAGTTCCCCTTCGGATTTAAAGAGCTTGAGGGCATACACTCACGCACCAACTACGACCTCTCACGCCATCAGGAATACTCCGGCCGCAAGATTCAGTATTTCGACCCCGAGACCAACGAAAGTTATGTGCCTTACGTAATCGAGACCTCAATCGGTCTGGACCGTATGTTCCTCGCCATTATGAGCTCGGCATACAAGGAGGAGACCCTCGAAAACGGTGAGACCCGTGTGGTTCTGGGCATCCCCGCCCCCCTTGCCCCTGTCAAGCTCGCAGTGCTTCCCCTCATCAAGAAGGACGGTCTGCCCGAACTCGCCCATAAAATCATGAACGAACTCAAGCTGGAATTCAACTGCCAGTACGACGAGAAGGACTCCATAGGCAAACGCTACCGCCGTCAGGATGCCATCGGCACTCCCTTCTGCATCACCGTTGACCACCAGAGTCTCCAGGACAACACCGTAACCATACGCTACCGCGACACAATGACCCAGGAGCGCATCAGCATAGACAGTCTCCACGACCTGATTTCAAGTAAGGTGGACTACAAAAATTTGTTTGCAAAGATTATTTAACTACCTTTGCACTCCCGCAACGGTGAGGTGGGTGAGTGGCTTAAACCACCAGTTTGCTAAACTGACGTACGGGTAACCGTACCGGGGGTTCGAATCCCCCCCTCACCGCCAATGGAAAACTAAAAACAGGGAAAGAACTTGCTCTTTCCTTGTTTTTTTTGTTTTCCAATTGGCACACCTCCGCCACAGGCGGAGGGGGATCGCTCGCGAATGCGAGCAATCCCATGAGGGGGGGGAGAAAAATTTTCTTACCTTTGTCCCTATCAACCATCTAACTACTATTTATGAAAAAGTTCCTTACCCTCCTCGCTATGTCTCTCATAGCCCTCTCCTCTCTTGTTTCCTGCATCAAGGTCACTCCCCAATCCGCAGCCGGAACCTACAACTACTACAGCTTCGATGTTGAATTCAGCCCTAACACCATTGAACTTGAAGCTTGTGCAAGTGAATTGAAATCTGCTGCAAAAGAAGCTTTCACGGGTTCGTCCTTTGTCCTTAATGCAGACAATACATGCACTATGGTATTGGACGGGTTCTCTGTCCCCGGCACCTATATCCTCACAGAATCAGGCGAGATTTCTTTTCTCCTGAGTGACGACAACCCTATCATCGGCGGAAAAATCAACAACGACACCCTGACTTTAAGCGTCGATCTTCTGCAGATAGATACTTTCAAGGATACACTCAAGGCCTTTGGCGCGGAAACCTTCAATATGAAGGTGACTTTCAAGAAATAAGTCAAGAACACATCCCCTCTTATGAAAAAATACTGCCTCCTTTTCCTTGCGATGTTCGTGGGAGTGGCCGGTTGGGCACAGATAGACACCACCAAAACCTATGAAATCCACACCCCGAACGGGCTGGTGCTTGACAACAACGCATCCGTTTCAGCGGATGTGGGCATCTTCCTCGCAAGCAGAAAGGAGGGAGAATCCTCGCAAGCCTGGAAGTTCATCCCGGTAAAGGACAACATCTACCGCCTTGTAAACGCCTTCTCACTGATGGCTCTCGACAATGGAGGCAGCGGCTCTGAAGCGGCGGCTCTGCAGTGGTACGACTCCCCCGACAACCCGACCATACAATGGCGCGTGACAGAATTTTCCGGCGGACTTTACACCATCACAAGCGTGAGATCGGGCCTGAACCTCGGACTTCGCGACCAAGCGCAGTTCGGAGAACCGGTCTGGACTCTGAAGCCCTCGGCAGATGCGGAAGGACAGCAGTGGCGGTTGGTGATGTCGGATGTCGAGGTGAAGATGATTGTTCCCAGGACTGAAAGCGACAAGGACTGGGAAAACCCCCACATCATCGGAATCAACAAACTTGACGGCCACGCCACATTCATCCCCTATGCCGACCGCAGCGAGATGGAAGGCGACGCGGCATACAGGGAGCCCTGGCAATACACGAAGTCAAGCCGCGTGATGTATCTGAACGGCAGCTGGAAATTCAACTGGGTGAAGCAGCCCGAGGATCGTCCGGCGGACTTCTACAGAACAAACTACGACGACTCCGCCTGGGATGAAATCACAGTGCCTTCCAACTGGGAGATGCTCGGCTACGGCACCCCCATTTACACCAATCTCACCTACCCCTACCTCAACAATCCCCCCTTCATCCAGCCGGCCCGCGGTTTTACCGCAGAAAAGGAACCCAACCCCGTGGGCTCATACCGTCGCAGTTTCACACTGCCCACCGACTGGAAGGACAAGGATGTGATTCTCCATTTTGACGGCGTTTACAGCGCTTTCTATGTGTGGGTGAACGGCAAAAAGGTGGGTTACTCGCAAGGCTCCAACAATGATGCAGAGTTTGATGTCACAAAGTTCGTCAAGGCCGGAGCAGACAACACTATTGCCGTGGAGGTATATCGCTGGAGTGACGGCTCGTATCTTGAAGACCAGGACTTCTTCCGCCTTTCGGGCATACACCGCGACGTATATCTGAGGGCGCGTCCGAAATGCGGCATCGGAGACATCGTGCTTGAAGACCGTTTCGCGGATGATTTCTCATCAGCGGAACTCTCCGTCAACACAGAACTCATAAGTTCAGGCAAGAAGGCTCCCAAGGGCTGCAGCCTTCGCACTACGCTGCTCGATGCCGAAGGCAGGCAGCTGGCACAGGTCAAGGGGAGTGAAGTGATGAAAATCGCGGATCCCAAGTTGTGGAGCGCGGAGAGGCCTTATCTCTATACCGTGGTGGTGGAAGTACTCGATGCCAAGGGCAGGACCACTGAGGCCACTTTCCAGAAACACGGCTTCCGCAAGATTGAAATCATCAACAACAGGGTGCATATCAACGGACACCTGACCTTCTTCAAGGGGACCAACCGTCACGACACCCACCCCACACTCGGCAAGGCCATACCTGTGGAAAGCATGATTGAGGACATCCTCCTTATGAAACGGCACAACATCAACACGGTCCGCACCAGCCACTATCCCAACGACCCCAAGATGTATGCCCTCTACGACTACTATGGGCTTTACATTATGGACGAGGCCGACCAGGAATGCCACGGCAACTGCTCGCTCACGGGCAATCCCGACTGGACGGAAGCATATGTTGACCGCGCCCGCCGTATGGTGCAGCGCGACAAGAACCACGCATCGGTGATCTTCTGGAGCCTTGGAAACGAGAGCGAGGGCGGCATCAACACCCAGGCGGAGAGCGAGTATGTGAAAGCCCACCGCTACGGCAGGTTCATCCATTATCAGGGTGAGAACGAGATTGCCGATATGGACTCCAGGATGTATCCGTCCGTACAGTCCATGATCGAACAGGACAGGGACGGAAGCGGGAAGCCCTTCTTCCTCTGCGAATACGCCCACGCTATGGGCAACGCCATAGGAAACCTGAAGGAATACTGGGATTACATCGAACACGAGAGTGTAAGGATGATAGGCGGATGTATCTGGGACTGGGTGGACCAGGGCCTCCGTCCCGCCTCACGCGACAAAAACGCCGCCCCGAAACCTGAGGACTGGTTCGGCTATGGCGGCACTTTCGGCGACACCCCAAATGACCGCGAATTCTGCTGCAACGGCATAGTGACCCCCGACCGCAAGGTGACACCCAAACTGCTGCAGGTAAAGAAAATCTACCAGTATGTGGAAATCGGCCTCGAGGGCTGCACTCTCAACATACTCAACAAATACACCGACATCAATCTCGACGAACTGCAGTTGTGCTGGGAAATCATCCGCAACGGCAAGACGGTGAAGCGCAGCCTTGTAGATATGCCTTCCGTGAAGCCGGGCGAGACAGGACAGCTGAAGATTGAAATCCCCGCCCTTGACGGGGACGCGGAATATTTCCTGAATGTGGACCTAATGCTGAAAAAGGACGAAATATGGGCTGATGCGGGGCATATAGTGGCCCAGGAGCAGTTCTGCCTGCAGGACAAGGAGTCGGCGCAGACAGCCACGGGCAAGGGAGGCATCAGTTTCAGCATTGACCCCCTGACCGGTGTGATGACATCCCTGAAGGCGGACGGACGCGAACTCCTGCAGGACGGGCAAGGCTTTGAGTTCAACTGGTTCCGCTCCATCAACAACGATGTCCGCAAGGAGGACAAATGCAGCACTCAATTGCTCGGCATCACACATAACAAGCCCGGCAGCGGCTCTGAAGAGACTGTCGTGAAACAGCTTGTATCGGTGGGCAAGAGCAGTTTTGAATGCACTCTCAGCTACAGCCTGCTTGCCGGAGGAAGCCTTCGTGTCGATGCTTCCTTCAAGGCAATGCCAGGCGCATATATGCCGGCGCGTCTCGGTCTGCAGCAGATGCTGGTTCCCGCCCTTGAAAATGTGAGCTGGTACGGCCGTGGCCCGATGGAGAACTACCAGGACCGCAAGGACTGCGCCCGCGTCGGACTCTGGAACAGCACGGTCACCGATATGCGTGAGGCCTATGTACGTTCCCAGAGTATGGGCGAACGCAGCGACACCCGCTGGCTCGAACTCAGCGACAACGAAGGCAAAGGCATACGCATCACTGCCCTCGGAGGCAGTTTCGACTTCTGCGTCCTCCACTTTACCGACTTTGACCTCTGGGACGCCAAATACGGGCACGATCTTGGCAAAGTACAGCGTCAGGAGGTTGTGCTCTCTCTCGACTGCGCGATGAGAGGCATAGGCAACGGCAGCTGCGGACCCGGCCCCCTGGAAAAATACGAACTTGATGCGGACAAAACATATTCATTCTCCTTTGTAATTGAAGCAAAATGAAAAAGGCATACATCTATCTGAGTGCCGTCGCACTCTTCGCAGCCGCATTGGCAGGCTGCACCAAGGACAATCACTCCGGAGAGATGACGGTCATAACAGTTTCCCTCCCCGATGACGCCGGTACCCGTACATCCTACGACTACGATGAGGTGAACAAACTTTTGAAAGTCACCTGGGTCAGCGGAGACAAAATCGGTGTATATTCAAGCGATACTGACACCCAACCCAAGATCTTCACTGTGCAGAACATTCATGCGGACGGGAAATGCGCCGATTTCACCGGGACTCTTCCGAGCGGCACTGGTCCTTTCACTGTTGTATATCCTTATAAATACGGTCTGACGAGCAGCGAGGTTCTCGGCTCAGTGCTTGACGGGCCTCAGGATGGAACCCTGGCGAACCTCAGCAGGCTGGATGTTATGACCGGCAGCCTGGATGCCGCTACGCTGAAGGTTTCCAGCCTCAGTCACCGGATTGCCGTCATAAGGGTAATTTCCCCGACAACAGCTAATCAGAGCGGGGTCAGCATCCGCGGCGCCTGGGGAGAACGCCACTACTACGCTTCAAGCACTGCCAACACCAGCTACATCGCGGTCCCGACCTCCACAAATGCAACCAAGAGCCTCTACGCCTCCGTCTATGCCGGCTCTGTGTGCCACTGCTACGCTAAAACCAATGATACCGAGAAATCCATCCCCGAGGGGAAAATGGTGAAGTTCGACTGCAGCAGCATCGCTCCCATAGATTATCCCGTGACGGGCATCATCGGCGGACACGAATACGTCACGATTGACGGTCAGAACTGGGCGACCTGCAACATCGGCGCCTGCGTGCCCTGGGAATACGGAGACCATTACAACTTCGGATCCTTCAATGTGCAGACAGCAAGCAACGTGGAGATATATTACACCGGTACTGAAGACCTTCAGGGCAAACTCAATCTCACACTGAACGACAACACCACCATAGGAGGGGATGTGGCCGCCTACAAATGGGGCAACGGATGGAAAATGCCGAATGCTACCGTAGAACCTTTGAGCGGACAGCTTGACAAACTGTTTGAAAAAAACTTGGGATATACAACTCTCGCCGGTGTAAACGGCAGAAAGTTCGGCTATGCCGATGCCTATGTTTTCATCCCCTCCTCCGGCTGGACCGATGACTGTTATTTAACACATCAGGGTTCCGAGTGCCGTATCTGGTCATCTTCGCATAATGCGAATTATGCCTATTTCCTCAGCTTCGGCGAAAGTTCCGTGAGTATGAAAAATAACGTATCCCCCTTAAAACTCGCTATGTCCGTACGGCCTATCCACTTAGGCGGCAACTGATTCCTCATCCTATGAAAAAAACTTTTCTTGGAGTCCTTGCAATGGCGCTTATTGTACTCGCCGCCTGCAGCAAGGAAAAACCCGGCGCCGGTGAATCCGAAAGGCAGGAGCCTACGGAAATAGTCACTCTGACCGCCTCCCTGCCCGACGAGGAGGCCACAAAGACAGCATACGAATACGATTCAGCAAGCAAGAAACTGAAGGTCACCTGGGCTGAAGGGGATCAGATTGCCCTCTATGCCACAAACGGCTCAGGCACGGAAGCCGATGTGATTCTGGCTCTTTCCCAAGGTGCAGGCACCAAGACTGCCACCTTCACTGTCACCCGGGGAGAAATTGAGAGCAATCTCAACTATACTGCAGTATATCCTTACAACGCCGGCAAGGATGCCGCAGCCTGGAACAGTTTCATTGCCACAGCCCAGACCCAGGATATGACTGAAGGCAGGCAGACCGACCACATCGGGAATAATGCCGTTATGAGTGCCGACCTGGCTGCAGGAGAGACAACTATGGATTTCGGATACCGCTTTGCCGTTTTCAAGGTCAGCTATGACTTCGCAAATCAGAAAAACGGGAATCTTTTCATCTATGATGGAAATGCCCCCACCTCTGTAAGTGTAGCCGGCGCCTGGGGAGACCGGGCTTATACTGTCCTGCTCACGAATGTCCCGAAAATCGGGCAGGGCCGGCGAAAAATCACCGCCTTCATTGTCACCCCCCTTGCAGAAGAAGCGAGCATAGGCCTTTCTGCGGGCTTCAATTTCCATACAGATTCCCTCGCCGCCTTCAAGTTTGCAAAAAAGAGCAGGAACATCGAGGCGAAACTCTACAATGCCGATTTCAGCACCGGCGCCACTCAGATTGCCGGCGTTTCCGTCTCTGAGGGCAGCGCCCACTGCTGGGTACAGCTTTGGACAGACGGTCCCAAATGGGCAAGCACCAACGTAGGAGCCACATCCCCGAGCGACACCGGTTACTATTTCCGTTGGGGTGAACAAATGGGATGGAGAGTGAAAGACAACAGCACGGCTCTCAGTAGCACCAACTGCATCCAATACGACAAGACCGGAATACAAACAGGGTCTGTCTGGAAAGATACTACTTTTACAGATAAAAGTTGGCCGCTTTATGGAAAAGACATTGCCGATTTTGGCGGAACAATAAACAATACATACGGCAATATCACTTATGGGGATGCCGCCACCTACAACTGGGGTGCAGGCTGGCGTATGCCCAATTCTTCAGAAGCCGGAAAATTGGAAAGCAGCTGTGATTGGAGAAGGGAAGGAGAAATAGCCGTATTTACGGGGCGTATCTCCCACTCCGTCTGCAGCATCAGAATCCGGAGCAACGGCTACTGCGAATCCACAAGCCGCAATGAAGCCGATAAGTGTTACTACTGGACCTCTTCTCCTTATTATGATGAGGAGAAGAAAAATATATATGCCAAATACCTTTGGATAACCAATGGGACACGTACTGTTTACTACGATGGACTGAAGTACGCAGGCCACGGCATACGCCCTGTCATGAAATAATAGGAAGCTCTTGATGAAAATGCTCCCACAGCAGCTTTGCTGCCCGGGTGCCGAGCAGCTGCTTCAACTCCTCGTAAGGGGCTTTCCTGATTTTTGAGATGGTGGCATAGGCCCCGTTGAGTTTTTCAACTGACACCTTTCCGAGTCCCGGTATGCCATCAAGTTCGCTGACAAGGGCGGCGGCACTGCGTCTGTTGCGGTGATGGGTGATGCCGAAACGGTGGGCCTCGTCACGCAGCTGCATTATGAGACGCAGGGAGGTGGAGTTCTTGTCGAGGAACAGGGGATAGGGGTCGCCCGGGACTATCAGTTCCTCCATCCTTTTAGCTATGCCTATCAGTTTTATCCTCTCCAGCAGACCAAGTTCGCCGAGGGCTTCCCAGGCCGCGTGGACCTGTCCCTTTCCGCCATCGACCACCACCAGCTGCGGCAAGGGTTCCCCCTGGGCCAGAAGCCGTGAATAGCGGCGGTTCACAACCTCCTTCATCGAGGCGAAATCGTCCGGCCCGACCACCGTCCTGATATTGAAATGGCGGTAGTCCTTTTTGCTCGGGGCGGCGTCCCTGAACACCACGCAGGAGGCCACGGGATTCGTGCCCTGCGTGTTGGAGTTGTCGAAACATTCTATATGCTCGGGCAACTCGGACATACCCAGATCGCGACGCAGGTTTTCGAGGATTTTCCGGCTGTGTTCCACAGGTGAGGTAAAAGCCTCCTGTTTCAACGACTCACTCTTGAGGGCGGCAGCATTCTTGCGGCTGAGTTCGAGCAGGGACAGCCTGTCGCCCTTCTGCGGAACGACAAGGCCGGGATAGTCGCTCTCGGGCATAAAGGGAACTATGATCACGCTTGAGGGACTTCCACCTATACGCTCGTAAATCCCCCTCATCAGCGCATCCAGCACCACGGGCGGCTCCTCGTCCACCCTGCACTGCAGGGAAAGGTTTAGAGACTGCACTATGCAACCCTGGCGTAGCCGCAGGTAGTTGCCGTAGGCATCGCTTCCGTCTGAGACGAGGTTGAACACATCCGCATCGAGACGGCTTGTGCCCGCCACAAGGGATTTGGAATAATGCTCCTCCAAGAGGGTCTTGCGCTGTTTCCAGACCTGGGCCGACTCGAAATCGAGCCTTGCCGCCGCTTCCGCCATATTCTTTTCGAAACGGGCGATGACACCGGCCGAGTTGCCCTTCAGAATCTGTATGATCTGCTCTATCTGCTGTTCGTAGTCGGAGGCGGAAATGTCCCCCGTGCAGGGGGCGAGGCATTTCCCGAGATGGAAGTTGAGACAACGGCGAAACTTCCCCTCGGCTATCGCCTTCTCGTTGAGGGAGAACTTGCAGGTCCTGAGGCTGAACATCGCCTCAAAGAGGTCAACGAGCGACTTGGCGTGGCAGGCGCTGCTGTAGGGCCCGAAATAGAGCGAGCCATCCCGCACGAAACGCCTTGTCGTGAACACGCGGGGAAAGGGCTCCCTGCGGACGCACACCCAGGGATAGGTCTTGCCGTCCTTGAGCAGAATGTTGTATTTGGGCTGAAACTCCTTGATGAGGTTGTTCTCGAGCAGGAAGGCATCGTGTTCGCTGTCAACCACGGCGGTGATTATGTCGTCAATCTTGGCCACCAGCGCCGCCGTCTTGCGGCCGAGGGTGTGAGGGGGCCTGAAGTATGAACTCACCCTTTTCTTGAGGTCCTTCGCCTTGCCCACATAGATTACCTTTCCCTCCTTGTCGAGGAAACGATAGACTCCCGGACTGTGGGGCAGTAATTTGAGTTTGTCTGTAATGTCATTGGACATATTTGACTATATTTGCGTTCGCTATGGAAAATTCAGAACCCAAGGCAAATTTAATCAAACTTTCCGACATAAAAAAAGCGCTCGGAATCAAGGGTTTCTTAGGTGATGCCCTCGGCTCCTGCGCCATGTCTGCCTTAGGTCTCAACAGCATCAACAAAATTTACCCGACTTTCAGTATGTACGAGGGCACGGAATTCACCCACGAAGTGCTGAAAACATACAGAATCGGGACTGACATTGTTGAAAAAGAGCTTGCCAACATCCCCAAGAGCGGCCCCTTCGTTGTCGTCTCAAATCATCCTTTCGGAGGCTGGGACGGCATTGTGCTCTTCGACACCATTTCAAGCCTGAGGCCCGATTTCAAGATTCTGACCAACTATATCCTTTCCCTGATACCCAATCTCAAGGACTACTTCCTGGCCGTCAACCCCTTTTCAGACAAAAAGGAACTGCACAGCAGCACGGCAAGCCTCAAGGCAGCGATGCAGTTTGTGAAGGATGGGGGAGGTTTGGGCATTTTCCCCGCAGGGGAAGTCTCCACACGCCGCAAGGGCGAGAAATATGTCAGCGACTGCGAGTGGAACAAGAATATGATCAGGCTCATACGCAGCCTCGGTTGTACCGTGGTTCCCGTCTATTTTGACGGGCAGAACAGCCTGAAATTCCACCTGCTCGGCCGCATCCACCCTATGCTCCGCACCATAAATCTCCCCAACGAGCTTATCAGGCGCAGCGGATCGACCGTCACTATGCGCATAGGCAAGCCAATACTTCCCGCGGAAATCACCTCATACGGGGACAACAGGAGCCTCGGCTTGTACCTGCGGCAGCGTTGTTACGCACTTGAAGCCAATATGCCCCGCAACGACTCTCCCGAAGAGCCTCTCGCCGGGGGGAAGGAACTGGCGGCGCCTCAGGACAGGGCCGCGCTCGAAGCCGAGATTTCCTCCCTTGAAAGGGACTGCAAACTCTATGAACTGGCTTCCTACAAATGTTTCCTGACCGACTCATACCGCATCCCCCATCTCCTTCAGGAACTCGGCCGGAAAAGGGAGGAGGCCTTCCGCGAAGTGGGCGAGGGCACGGGCAAAAGTTCGGACATAGACCGCTATGACGAGTATTATCGTCATCTCATATTGTGGGATGAGGGCAAGAAGGCCATAGTGGGAGCCTACAGGCTGGGCATAGGCAGCGAAATATATCCCAGAATGGGATTGAAGGGCTTCTACACCGGCACTCTCTTCGAATTCTCGCCCGAATTCGCCGAACAGATGGGCAAGTGCATAGAGCTCGGACGCTCCTTCGTCAGCACGGAATACCAGAAGGAGGCCCTGCCGCTTATGCTTCTTTTCAAGGGCCTGATGTATTCCGTGATGAAATTCCCTGAATGTGACCATATGATAGGCCCAGCGAGCATCAGCAGCTGGTATCCTCCCTTCTACCGCAGCCTGATGAGATATTATATGGCCTCGCGCTGCTGCCTGAAGTCCTATTCGAACTATGTGAAAGGCAAATGCCCCCCGAAGGATGATTTCCTGAGAGTGGACCCTTCAGCCCTGCTTGACAACAGCGTCTTGAGCGTGGAACAGTTTGACAGGATGCTGCTGAAACTTTCAAACGGCAAATACCGTCTCCCGACCCTTGTCAAGAAATACATCAAACTCGGGGCTGATATCCTCTCCTTCAATGTGGACCACGACTTCAACGACGATATGGATGCCTTCATCTATATGAACCTGAGGAAAGTCCCCCGTGAAGAACTCCTTATGCTGGTCAAGGGAGACCCTGAGCCGGACAAGGTTCTCGACTACTTCCTGAATAACAATCATTAGATTATGCATATAGACACCACTTGCGTCCAGGCCGGCTATACCCCTGGAAATGGTGAACCGAGACAGGTTCCCATCATTCAGTCCACCACCTTCAAGTATGACACTTCGGAGGATATGGGCAAACTTTTTGACCTTGAAGCCCCCGGCTATTTCTATACACGCCTACAGAATCCCACCAACGATTTCGTGGCGGCAAAGATTGCCGCGATGGAGGGTGGCACGGCCGCAATGCTGACCAGCAGCGGACAGGCCGCAAGTTTCTTCTCCCTGTTCAATCTCTGCGAGAACGGAGGCCATATCGTATCCTCAAGCAGCATTTACGGCGGCACCTTCAACCTGATAGCCGTGACTATGGCGAAGATGGGCATCAGCGTGACTTTCGTCCCCCCCACAGCCACTGAGGAGGAACTCCACGCCGCCTTCAGGCCCAACACTCGTGTCGTTTTCGGAGAGACCATCGCCAATCCCGCACTCACGGTGCTTGACATCGAAATGTACGCAAGGGTCGCCCACGAGCACGGAGTGCCTCTGGTTGTGGACAACACTTTTCCCACTCCCGTCAACTGCAGACCCTTCGAATGGGGCGCCGATATCGTGACCCACGCCACCACGAAATATATGGACGGCCACGGTTCCGCCGTGGGCGGGGCCATTGTGGACTCGGGCAAATTCGACTGGAGGGCCCACGCCGACAAGTTCCCCGGACTCTGCACCCCCGATGAAAGCTACCACGGCATCACCTATGTGGACAGGTTCGGCCTGGAAGGCGCCTTCATCACAAAATGCACCGCCCAGCTGATGAGAGACCTTGGCAGCATACAGTCGCCCCAGCACGCATTCCTGCTCAATCTCGGACTCGAATCCCTGCATGTGCGTATGCCCAAGCACGTGGAAAACGGGCAGGCAGTGGCTGAATTCCTTGAGCAGCACCCCAAGGTTGAGAGCGTGAGATACTCCGGACTTCCTTCAGACCCCTATTACAAGCTGGCTCAGAAATACCTGCCGAACGGAGGCTGCGGTGTTGTCAGCTTCGTGATAAAGGGCAAGCGCCAGGATGCTCTGGACTTTATGAGAAGACTTAAGCTGATTGCCATAGAAACCCACGTGGCAGACGCCCGTTCCTGCTGCCTGAACCCTGCTACGGCCACACACCGCCAGTTGAGCGATGCCCAACTTGAAGCCGCAGGCATTCCTGTAGGACTCGTGCGCCTCAGCTGCGGTCTCGAAAACAAGGCCGACCTGATAGCTGACCTCGCCCAGGCCCTGGGTTAATTTATCCGGATATTACGGAACAGGATCGTAGCCGCTGCCTCCCCAGGGATGGCAGCGCAGGATGCGTTTGGCACTCAGATAAAAGCCTTTGAACACTCCGTGCTTGCGGAAGGCCTCCAAGGCATACTGGGAGCAGGTGGGGGTGAACCTGCAGGCGGGGGGCGTAAAGGGTGAGATGCACTTCCGATAGAAGAGAATCAGAAATACAAAGGGGAAAATGAATATTTTCCTCAGGACTTCTTTCATAACTTGCCGAGGGCTTCCTTGAGAGAGTTGTCTATCTGATGGAAATCACAAAGTTTTGTGCTGATATAGATTATCAGAAGGTGCCTGTGCTCCAAAACGGGGAATTCTCCCTTTGAAAGGCGCAGCGACTCTCGGATGCGGCGGCGGATATAATTGCGCTTCACCGCCCTCTTGAACATTTTCTTGGGCACGGAGATGATGACCCGCGGCTCTTCCCCCTCAGCTGCATCCGCAGACAAAATCTTGTAGGGGAAACTCACGAGCGAAACACCGCTCTTGTATAGTTTTTCGGCAAATTTCATAGGGGACTACATACTTGACGCCACATATGAAAGAATGTACTCGTGTCCCCTGCTGTAGAGAATCATTTTCGAGATTTTGGGACAGGCATAGTCTATGCGGAAATGGACGCCCTGGGTCCTGCCCGCCTCTCCGAAAACCGCATTGTCCGCAAGGTTCATAACCATAAAGCCCCCATAGAGATAATATTTGTCGGTGGTGGACATCGGAATCCACTCATTTTCCGCCACTTCCTCATATATTATCACCGTTCCGCTGCTGTTGAAGCTGAAGCGGTAGTTTTCATCCATCTCCTCCAGGTCCCTGAAATTGAGCTGCCAGACACCGAGTATGGAATCCGTCTTGGAGTAGGTGGAGGGGAGCCTGCGCTGGCTGCGGAGTTTGAACACATCCTCAACCTCTATCTCGTTGATGAGGTATTTCTTGGTCCTGAGCACCACGAGGGAGTCCTGGCTGGTGGCAAAATCATATTCCTGCTCCGTGTAAACCTGGCTGACTATGCCGTCGACGCCGCTTACGGTGCCGTTGATCTTCACGTCACAACAGTAGATTTCGTAATAGACCTTGTTGCTGCCCCACACTTCATCCCCGTTTTCCCTGCTCAGAAGGCTCCACATCTCAAGGCCGTTGGAATTGTCGTAGGTATGCACTTCCCATTCTTCCATCGGAAGCTCCTCGTCATCATATTTGTCAACCACCCATGTTCCCTTCATGTTTTCCCTGTTGTAGGAGGGACCGTGTTCGTTGCAGGACACGGCAATGGCTGCTGAAAGGCCTAAGAGGATGAGTATGCGTGAGCCCCTGCCCATCAGACTATTTGCCTGCTGATGATTCGAGATACTGCGCGAGAGCCTGAGACATGGAGGGTGCCGCTGCAGTGGGAGCCTCGATCTCTATGTTGAGCTTGGCGGCCTTTACCGCCTTTGCGGTAAGGGGGCCGAAAGTGGAAATGAGAAGTTTGCCCTGGGAAAAGTCGGGCTTGCTCTCCTTGAGGGAATTGAGGTCCTGGGGACTGAAGCATACAAGCATATCATACTGCTCCAGATTCAGGTCCTTCAGGTCGCTGTAAACGGTCTTGCTGAAAACCACATTTATGAATTCAAGCTTGGACTTCTTGAAAAGGTTCACCATCTCGGGCTTGGCGTTGTCAGTTGTCGCAAGGAGGAATTTCTCGGATGAATGCTTGCTGCCTATCATTGAAATCACAGAAGCGAGGGAACCGTCACCGGCGTGTATCTTGCGCTTGCGATAGACAATGTATTTCTGCAGATAGTTGGCAACAGCCTGGGAAGTGCAGAAATAGCGCATATCGTCCGGAATGGTGACGCGGACCTGCTCACAAATGCGGAAGAATGAGTCTATTATGCTTCGGGAGGTGAAAACTATAGCCGTATAATCCAGGATATTCACTTTTTGGAGGCGGAACTCCTTAACGGATACCGGCTCCACCTTGAAAAAGGTCTTGAAGGTGAACTCAACGCCATATTTCTTTGCAATTTCGTCATAGGGCGAACCGGCAGAAGGAGCCGGCTGACAAACAAGAATCTTCTTAACGCTCATTTTTACCAAAATTGTTCGGGGCGCAAAGATAGGTCTTTTTTTATTAAAAAGAAAATGCGCTTCGGGATTGAACCGGAGCGCATCTTCATCACAAACTTTGTCTGCGGCCTGTTACATCATACCGCCCATACCGGGATTCATAGGGGGCATGGCGGGAGTTTCTTCCTTCTTGTCGGCAATCACGCACTCAGTGGTAAGGAACATACCGGCCACGGAAGCGGCGTTCTGCAGAGCAACGCGGGTGACCTTCGTGGGGTCAATGACACCGGCGGCGAACAGGGGCTCATAGCGGTCTGCACGTGCATTGTAGCCGAAATCGGCCTTGCCTTCACGCACTTTCTGGCAAACCACGCTGCCTTCCATTCCGGCGTTCTCGGCGATGGCGCGGAGAGGAGCCTCAATGGCACGGGCAACGATGTGCACACCTGTAAGTTCGTCCTCATTCTCAGCCTTAATCTTCTTGAGAGAGTCGATGGCACGTACGAGAGCCACTCCGCCACCGGGGATGATGCCTTCCTCTACGGCTGCACGGGTAGCGTTGAGGGCGTCCTCCACGCGGTCTTTCTTCTCTTTCATCTCAACCTCGGATGCAGCGCCCACATAGAGGACAGCGACACCGCCTGCGAGTTTGGCAAGACGCTCCTGGAGCTTCTCGCGGTCGTAATCGGAGGTAGTGGTGCCGATCTGTGTGCGAATCTGGGCAACGCGGTCAGCGATTTCCTTCTTGTTGCCTGCGCCGTTCACGACTGTGGTGTTCTCCTTGTCAACGGTCACCTTCTCAGCCTGACCGAGCATATCGACAGTGGCGTTCTCAAGGGTAAAGCCCCTCTCTTCGCTGATGACGGTACCTCCTGTGAGGATGGCAATGTCCTGAAGCATCTCCTTGCGGCGGTCTCCGTAGCCGGGAGCCTTCACTGCAGCCACCTTTATGGTGCCGCGCAGACGATTCACCACGAGGGTGGTAAGTGCCTCTCCGTCAACATCTTCGGCAATGATGAGCAGGCTCTTTCCCTCGCGTGCGATGGGCTCGAGAACGGGAAGGAGATCCTTCATTGCGGAAATCTTCTTGTCGGTGATCAGGATGGCGGGGTTCTCCAGAACTGCCTCCATCTTGTCGGGATTGGTCATAAAGTAGGGAGAAATGTAACCGCGGTCGAACTGCATGCCCTCGACCACCTTGACTTCTGTCTGGGTGCCTTTGGCCTCCTCGACGGTAATCACGCCTTCACGGTTGACCTTGCTCATTGCCTCGGCTATCAGTTTGCCGATTTCGGCATCGTTGTTGGCGGAGGTGGTGGCAATCTGTTCAACCTTCTCGAAGTCCGTGCCCACCTGCTTGGTCTGTTTCTTGAGGTCTGCCACAACTGCTGCGACAGCCTTGTCGATACCGCGTTTGAGGTCCATGGGGTTGGCACCGGCAGTGACATTCTTCAAACCTACATTGATGATGGCCTGGGCGAGAACTGTGGCGGTGGTGGTACCGTCACCGGCCTGGTCGTTGGTCTTTGATGCAACCTCGCGAACCATCTGGGCTCCCATATTCTGGAAACGGTCCTCAAGTTCGATTTCCTTTGCCACGGTAACGCCGTCCTTAGTCACCTGGGGAGCGCCGAATTTCTTGTCAATGACCACATTGCGGCCTTTGGGACCGAGGGTCACCTTCACTGCATTTGCAAGCATATCCGCTCCTTCCTTCATAAGGGAGCGGGCATCCATATTGAATTTAATTTCTTTTGCCATAATTTTCGATTTTTAAATGATTAGAGGGTTGCAAGCACGTCACTCTGACGCATCATAAGATATTTGACACCGTCAAGTTCTATCTCTGTGCCTGAATATTTGCCGTAAAGCACTGTGTCGCCCACTTTGAGTTCCATAGGCTCGTCTTTCTTGCCGTTTCCAACGGCGACGATTTTGCCCTGCTGGGGTTTTTCTTTTGCTGTGTCGGGAATGAAAAGTCCCGCTGCTGTCTTGGTCTCAGCCTCTTTGGGCTCAACCAGTACTCTGTCTGCTAAAGGTTTGATCTTCATACTTTATATTTTTTGTTGTTTTGTTTTTCTGTGTCGCCGAGGATAGCGCAAAGGCTGTGCCATTGATGTATTGTGACATTTTGTCACGGCAAGGATATGCTGAAGACAAAATCCACCCAGTTCACCTTGTCAGTATGAGGCTGGAGACCGGTGCGGCTGTAGCGGATTCCGGCCGTAATGGGGATTACGTATCTGAACAGGTTGAAGTCTATGGAAAATTCAAATCCGTATGACAGCATATCCACAGTCTTGTACATATAGTTTCGGGCATAGTCCACAAAAGGTATCAGACGCGCTCTCTTCAAGTATAGGAAATAGGGAATCGCCACGTCTCCAAGCCAGATGGGTATGGCATAATCGGCCGAAACTTTGAAATACTGGAAGCCCGGCCTTTGCTGCGGAAGCATCACATAGCCTCTGGGCAGGGAGGCCGCTGAACTCAGGAAATAGGAATCAGACCATTCCCTCTGGTACTGGGCCCTGAGCAGCAAGCCCTGACGGCGCAGGATTCCGGGCAGATAGCCGTAAACCTGGGCGAACACCTGGCTTCCGAAGAGCCTTCCCGGGGCGTATGCCCCCCTTACTGCCATACCAAGACCCCAGCGCGGGAAAAGCTGCCCCTTTGCAACGGGACGCCCCATATAGTATTGCAGGGAAGCCACCATTTCGTGGCGCTGTATGAACTCGCCGGCTACCGGATCGAAATAGCGGTCGTTGCTGAAATGGTAGCCGAAGGCCGGAGTGAGCGTTTTGCTTGTGCCTCCACGGTAAAAGGAGATGGGCCGCGAGAGCGTGAGCGTAAGGTCCGAATTCACCACACCCTTGGTGACTGACCCGTATGGGAGTTCCCTGCGGTCGTCGCTGAGCCTGAAATAATCATACGAACTTTTCGCATTCAGGTCGTAGGCGGCGTGCAGGTCCACGCCCAGGACATTCCAGTTGAGGTCGAAATGCCCCGCGTGATAGCCTCCGGGGTGGCCCGATTCCCAACTCTTGTGCCAGGCATATCCTGCCATAAAGGAAACCGTTTCCATTGTGTTCTGCGAATACACGACCACGCCGGGAGCGGCTATGGACTCGATTGAGGAGAAGTTCCCGTTCATCACCTCCGCCACATTGAAATAAACCGGCGCCCAGGTGTGGATATTGAAGGCCCCGAGAAACTTGCTGTACCTGCCGCTCCTGTACGAAGACACATCCACCGTGTCATTTTGCGACAATTCCGGCAGTTTTGAGGAAAATCTGCGCTGGCTGTCCAACATTTCCATCACGGGCCACTTGTAGGGCTTGTCAAAGTGTGCTGGCATCCAGCGAAGGGATTCCACCGCGGATTTTGCCACCCGGAAGCCCATTTTGTCATACTCGCAGTAATACAGCGTGCCGTTTTCGTCAAAAGAGGGGTCCGTCACCCCAAAGGCGGAGTTTGTCATAGAGAGCAGCACATTGGTTTCGGGATAGTAGCGGTAAATGTTCTCCACCCCGTCAAGGTCGCTCACGAAGTAAAGGCTCTCCTCGTCCGCGTCAAAGTTTTCTATGCTCTGGTGCTGCGGGGCCACCACCGGCTCCCATTTCGGGCCGGAGGCATCAAGTCTGTAGATGCCCAGACCTTCCGGATTCACGATTGTATTGTAAATTTCTCCCTTATAGTATGCCGTCTGGACTATCTGCCAGCCCTTGGGGGCCTCAATGCGGGAAACCGGCTTGCCTTTTTTGCCGTCCAGGAATACCAGGAAAGTGTTGCCGTCAATGGAGTATTCGGCCACGGCTATGGTGTCGGCCGTGGGGGAAAAGGTAGGATTGAAATAGCGCGTGTTCCCGCCGAAACTGCGGATGCGGCCCGTTTTCAAGTCCATTTTCCTGACAATGGAACGGTCCCTCTGGATTTTCTGGTATCCGTCCAATTCAGACCACACAATCTGTCCGCTCTCCTGATGGTAGGACAGGCTGCTGGTGACAGAGCCGAAGAAATGCACGAATCTTTCCCTTGACAGGCTGTCTATGGCCACCATATCGTAAGCGTGCTGGATGCCCGATTTAATGGCCAATACCTTGCCGTGGTATTTCGAGTCCGGGTTGTTGATGTAAATGGGATTATGATATTCCGTATAGAGATTCTCCTTGCGGGACAAAACGGTGTCGGGCTTGAGCGGCTCCCCTCTTTCCTCAAGGTCCTTCTTCCAGACCTCTGTCCACATCTGATTGGCGTAGTCAAGCATTCTCGACCTTGAAGGGGTGCCTGTCAGTTCCTTTTTCTTTCCTATGGTCACGGGACAATACACCTGGGTTCCAGACCATTTGAAGGTCTTGCCCGTATGAAAATAGTCCATCGACATTTTGCGGTTGGCTGACATCATGAAATAGCCGAATTCGTATGCGTTGGGGGCCTTGCGGTAGAAGGACCCCTGACGCATCCTCTCCCAAATGGGATATTCCCCCGTCAGAAACAGGGAGCGGGTATAGCGCATCAGCGCGGCGCTGCGGCCGCGTCCTCCAAGCGTGAGTTCGCTTTCGGCAAACACGGCATCCCCCTCCATAATGAAATCCGCCCCGAAAATTCCCATAATGAGTCCGGGTGCGGCCTGTCCGATGATATATGATGCGACCCCGGGAAATCCCTTGGTGAAATGCTCGCACTGTCCCACGTGGCGGCTCTCGTGTATGGCCAGATCCCAGGCCCAGGGCACTGAATTGGAGCCGTAAGCGTCCGGAGTGGGATAAAGCACCATCCTTTTGGGAGCCCACACCACCATACCGTTGCTGACGGTTTCGTAGGGCTGGAGTATGACATCTATCCTTTTGGGGTCTATCTTCAAGGCTTCCATCACCCAGGGACGCACTGTCTCAAGATTGCGCAGATATACCCTCGCCAAAGAATCTGTCTCTGTGGGATAAATGAGGTTATAGTGGTCTGTCTTTATGTGGCTCCATTTCTTCAGGCTTGGAGACGTGCCAGCCGAATAAAACTGCGCCGAAATTCCGAGAGCCGGCAGTAAGCAGATGAATATCAACGCAATTCTTCTCATTTTTTAAAAATCTTGGCAAAGATATAATAAAAATAGTACCTTTGCGCCCGGAATTGACCAATGGTGTAATGGCAGCACTAGAGATTTTGGTTCTCTCAGTCCAGGTTCGAATCCTGGTTGGTCAACAAAATGGAAAGGCATATCGAAAAAGCGGTAATTTGCACTCTGCTCTGCGGGTGCATTTTTAGTTTTATCAGTTGTGGATCCCGCAGCAGACAGACAAAATCTGCAGCGCAGGATTTCCCTTTCATCAAGGTACCTGCGATGATGACGGAGCCGGGGCAGATTGCCGAGTATATGGCCGGAAGATTTTGGGCCCCATACTGCGACTCAGCGGCCGTATGGACCAGGGACACCCTCTATGTGGGCGGTATCTGGAGGGATGATTTTGTGGCGGCCTACCGGCAGTGGGCGACTTTGCTCTGGATGCTGAACCCTCTGATTGCCCAAAAATCCGTGGAACAGAATCTCAGGTATTTTCAGGCACTGCACGACTCTATTCCCGATACCGGAGCCTATCCCCTGTTCCTTGATTTGTGTGAAGAATACTTCTACGGTGTCAATTCCACTTTCCGCAACGAGCAGCTGTATCTTCCCGTGGTGAGGCTGAGAGTGAAGGAAATGCGCAAGGATTCCGTCCTGCACGACAAGTACGCCAAACAGCTCGAGTGCTGCTCCCTCAACCAGATCGGAACCGTGGCTTCTGATTTCGATTTCACGGACAAAAGGGGCAGGAGAGGCAGTCTGCACAAAATCCGGGCTCCTTACACCCTTCTGTTCTTCTCCAATCCCGGTTGCAATGCCTGCAAACAGATTATAGACAAACTGAACGCCAGCCAGAAAGTGGCCGAGCTGACCGGCAAGGGCCGGCTTGCCGTGCTCAATGTGTATATAGACGAGAATCCGGATGAATGGTACAAATATATGCCCATTTACCCGGATTCGTGGACCAACGCCTATGACGAGGACCTGGAAATCAGAACCAACACTCTCTACGATGTGCGTGCCATTCCCTCCCTCTATCTTCTGGATGCCGACAAGAAGGTCATTTTCAAGGACCTTCCGGACAACAGACTCATAGATCTGCTGGAAATGCTCTGATTACTTGCAGATGGCCTGATATGCGGCGGAGTCAAGAAGGGTGTCGATTTCGGAAGCGTCAGAATACTTCACTTTGATCATCCAGCCTTCTCCGTAAGGATCCTTGTTGACAAGTTCGGGAGCGCCTTCGAGAGCGGCATTGAGCTCCACAACCTCTCCGCTGAGGGGCATATAGGCTTCGGCCACGGTCTTGACGGCCTCGATGTCGCCGAATTTCTCCTCTTTGGCAAGGTTTTCCCCTTCTGTGGGGATGTCAACGAATACGATGTCTCCGAGCTCGCTCTGTGCGAAATCAGTGATACCAACTACGGCGAGTTCGCCCTCGATGCGGACCCATTCGTGGTCCTTGGTGTACTTGAGATTGTCAGGTGTGTTCATTTTATAGAAGTTTTAGTGATTTTTTAATAATGTCTTCGATTTCAAGGGCGGGATCTGCCTTGAGTACCTGATCCACAGCCTTTTCCGATGCGGCCTTGGCAAAGCCGAGCATCACCAGCGCGGTCACCGCACTGCCGCGAGATGCGTTTGAGGCGCTGCCCGCCAGACTGATTTCCGCACCCTTCTCCTTCGATACCTTGTCCTTCAGTTCGATGATGATTTTCTGGGCGGTCTTGAGTCCTATGCCTTTCACGGCCTTGATTTTCGCCACATCCCCGGCCACAATGGCGGCCGTGAACTCCTCGCTTGAAAGGGCGGACAGAACCAGGCGGGCAGTCCCTGCGCCCACTCCGGACACGCCTATCAGCAGTTCGAACAGCCTTCTCTCCTCCCTGTCATAAAAACCGTAAAGGGCCTCGTCATCCTCACGCAGATGGTGGTAGGCATATACCTTCACCTCTTTCATGGAACGCAGCTTGTCATAGGTCTGCAGGCTTATCAGCAGCCTCCAGCCTATGCCGGCAGCCTCCACGATTGCTTCGGTGGGAGTGATTTCCACAAGGCTTCCTTTGATATATTCGTACATCGTGTGCAGTATTTGGTGCAAAATTAACTATTTTTGCAGACCCTTTCCAAATAGAAATGACATATTTCGAAAATATTCGCTCACAGGTCCCCGCACTTAGCGCAAAAGTGAAGGGCAAGGACCTTGTCTATTTGGACAATGCCGCCACTGCACAGCGCCCGGAGTCCGTCATCAGACTCTTTGACCGCTGCTGCTTGGAAGCAAACGCGAATATCCACAGGGCTGTCCATACACTGAGCGCGGAGGCCACCCGGCTGTACGAGGAAGGCCGACGGGCCGTGGCTGAATTCATCAACGCGCCCTGCCGCGAATGCGTGGTCTTCACATCCGGCACAACAGCCTCCGTCAACCTCGTCGCAAACTCAATGGCCCGCGGCGGGATGCTCGGCAAAGGGGATGTTGTTCTGCTCAGCGAGGCGGAACACCACTCAAACCTTGTTCCCTGGCAGATGGCAGCCCAGTTTACCGGCGCCCGCATAGAATATGTCCCGGTGGATGATTCCGGCCGGCTTCGGATGGATGTCCTGGACGCACTTTTGGCCAAGGGCGGAGTGAAACTGCTTGCCCTTGCCCATATCAGCAATGTTCTCGGCATAGTCAACCCAATCGCGGAAGTGACGGCAAAGGCCCATAAGGTCGGGGCACTGGTGCTTATAGACGGAGCTCAGGGCATAGTCCACGAGAAGGTGGACGTGCAGGAAATCGACTGCGATTTTTACGTCTTTTCCGGCCATAAGGTCTATACCGTTCCAGGCACGGGAATACTGTACGGCAAGCCTGAGATTCTTGAAGCCCTGCCGCCCTTTATGGGTGGAGGCGATATGGTCGAAACGGTGAGTTACGGCGGTTTTTCGGCCACGGCCCTGCCCCTGAAGTTTGAGGCCGGCACCCCAAATTTCGCAGCCGTGGCCACATACGTCCCCGCCCTGGAGTTTGCCCGCAGCCTTGAAGGGAATCAAGTGAAGACCTATATGAAGGGAATGACGGATTACCTCTTTGACGAACTTGGAAAACTTGGAGGTTGCAGGATTTACGGCAGCAACGGGGAGGACAAGGCCCCCCTCATTTCATTTGTGACTGAAGGAGCCCACCACGCCGATATAGCCCAGCTTCTGGATGCCCAGGGAGTAGCCGTAAGATCGGGGCTGATGTGTGCCGAGCCCCTGATTACAGAGCGTTTCGGACAAAGCGGCATGCTCCGTGTGTCACTTGCTCCCTACAACAATCCGGAGGAATGTCAGAAATTCATCAAGGCGCTGGAAAAGGCCCTTGCAATGCTGAGATAAAAAATGACAATAGAGGAAACAGAAAAAAAGATTGTGGATGAGTTCTCCGCCTTTGAGGACTGGATGGACAAATACGAATATCTGATTGAGTTAGGCTCCGAACTGGAAATCATCGCCCCGGAACTCAAAACCCCCGAACGCCTGATCAAGGGCTGCCAATCCCGTGTATGGCTTGGCGCGGAGAACAGGAACGGTGCCATACACCTGAGCGCAGACAGTGACGCAATCATCACAAAAGGCATTATCTCACTCCTAATCAGAGTGTTCCAAGACAGGACTCCGGAAGAGATCCTGTCGGCAAAACTCGATTTCATCGACCAAATTGGACTGAGGCAGAACCTTTCCCCCACCCGGGCAAACGGACTTGTCTCCATGATAGAACAAATCAGGGCCTATGCCTTGTCCTGGGCAAAATAAAGATATGGCAGAAAAAAGTGCAATAGAAAGGGATGTGGTAAGGGCCTTGCGACAGGTCTATGATCCCGAAATACCCGTGAACATCTATGATTTGGGACTGATTTACGCCATTGACATAGATGAAGACTTCAAGGCATCCATCACTATGACAATGACCGCCCCAAACTGCCCTATGGCGGACCAGCTCGTGGAAATGGTCAATGACGCCGTGATTGACGTGCCGGGCATCACCGGATGCTCCATCAATCTTGTCTTCGAGCCCGAATGGACCAAAGACCGTATGAGCGAGGAGGCTATGCTGGAACTCGGACTGCTGTAATGGACGATATTCGGACAGTCAGACTTCTGCTGGGCTCGAACCTTGGAAACAGGGAACGCGCCCTGTCCGCTGCCATCTCGCTTCTGGTAACGGAACTGGCCCCCTATCTTTGCTCCGACATCAGGGAAAGTTCCGTAATGCACACAAAAGCCGTGGGTTTCGAAAGCGAAAACGAGTTCCTGAACCAGGCTATCGCCTTCGAGTTGAGGGGAGTATCCCCAGAGCAGTTGCTCTCCGTCTGCAAATACGTGGAACAGAAATTGGGCCGTCCGGTCCACAATGCGGAATATGATGCCGCCGGCAGACGCATCTACAGGGACCGTGTCATAGACATCGACATCCTGACCTTCGGGGACCTCACACTCGACATCCCGGAACTGACCATACCCCACAAGGGACTTGCGGACAGGGATTTCGAAAGGGTGTTGCTTGAGGAACTATCCTAAGAGATATTCAGCTATCTGGACGGCATTCAGGGCCGCCCCTTTTTTTATCTGGTCGCCGGAGAGCCACAGGGTGATGCCGTTCTCATTAGCAAGGTCCTTGCGCACACGACCGACATAGATGTCGTCTTTTCCTCCTGTATAAAGGGGCATAGGATAAGTTTTTGTGGCGGGGTCGTCCTGGAGTGTCACGCCGGGCGCAGCCGCAAGTGCCTCCTGCACCTGTTTCACGGAAAGAGGCTTTTCCGTTTCCACCCACACAGCCTCGCTGTGCGAGCGAAGGGCTGAAATGCGCACGCACATTGCCGAGCAGCGCACATCCGAATGCATAATCTTGCGTGTCTCGTTGAACATCTTCATTTCCTCCTTGGTGTAGCCGTTGTCCACGAACACATCTATCTGAGGGATGACATTGTAGGCAAGCTGGTAAGCGAATTTCTCCACCGTGGGCTCCTTCCCCTCCACAAGTTCCTTATATTGGTTCTTAAGCTCGGCCATTGCCTGCGCCCCTGCCCCTGACGCGCTCTGGTAGCTCGCCACGTGGATGCTCCTGATATGGGACAACTTCTCTATGGGCATAAGAGCCACAACCATCATAATCGTGGTGCAGTTGGGGTTGGCTATGATGCCGCGGGGATGCACGAGGGCATCCGCCGCATTGCACTCGGGCACGACCAGGGGCACGTCCTCATCCATCCTGAAGGCGCTGGAATTGTCTATCATAAGCGCCCCGTATTTGGTGATGGTCTCCGCAAACTCCCTTGAGGTGCCGGCACCCGCGGAAACGAAGGCTATGTCTATATCCTTGAAATCGTCATTGTGCTGAAGGAGTTTTACCTCGTACTCTTTCCCCTTGAAGGAATATTTCCTGCCCGCACTCCTTTGGGAGCCGAAAAGATGAAGATTTTCTACAGGAAAATCCCTTTCCTCGAGAACGCGGAGAAACTCCTGCCCCACTGCGCCGCTGGCGCCCACTATTGCAACATTTGCCATTTATACTGTCTTTAAGATGTCTGAAAATATGCCTGATGCCGTCACATCGGCCCCGGCACCGTAGCCGCGGATTATCAGCGGATAGGGACTGTAGCGCGCACTTGTTATCATCGCTATGTTGTTCGAGCCTTCAAGGCTGTGGAAAGGATGGTCGGGACTTATGCTCTGCAGCGACAGGTCGAGCCGGCCCTCATCCATCGTGGCGATGAAGCGCCAGCGTTTGTTTTCCCTTTCAAGGGCTTGTCTCTGCCGCTCGAACTGCTCATCGAGGGAAGGCAGAAGCGCCCAGAACTCCTCTATGCTGCAGGTAAAGAAGTTTTCGGGAAGAAACAGCTGTGTCCTGACATCATTCATACTGCTTGTATAGCCCGCCTCACGGGAAAGGATGACTATTTTGCGCATAACATCCTTGCCGCTGAGGTCTATGCGCGGGTCAGGCTCCGTATATCCCTGCTCCTGCGCCATCCTGACCGCTTTGCTGAAAGGAATTTGGGCGGACATTGTGTTGAGAATGAAGTTAATGCTGCCGCTCAGCACCGCCTCTATCTTCAGGATGCGGTCACCGCTGTCGCGCATATCGTTGATGGTGCCTATGAGAGGAAGCGCAGCCCCCACATTGGTCTCATACCTGAACGAAACGCCGTGTTTCTGGGCAATGGCCTTCAGATGATTGTAATTCCCGTATTCGGAGGATGCCGCCACCTTATTGGCGGCCACCACGCTGATTCCTTTCTTGAACAACTCTCCGTAAATCGCCGCCACATCTTCGCTTGCCGTGCAGTCCACAAAGACGGTGTTGAAAAGGTTCATATTCAGTATCTGCTCCTTGAGGCTTTCCAGGCTTGTGGGAGCGGCCCCGTCAAGCTGTTCCCTATAATTGTCGGAATCTATGCCGGAAGGATTGAAGAGGGCACGGGTGCTGCGTGCTATTCCGACCACGTTTATTTTGAGATTCTTGCTCTTGAGCAGGTATTCCCGCTGGGCGGCAATCTGTTCCATAAGTTTGGAACCCACTGTTCCCACACCGCAGACCACGAGATTGATTTCCCTGTGCTCCGAGAGGAAGAAGCCGTCGTGGATTATTGTCAGGGCCTTTCTCAAGTGTGCCCTGTCCACCACGAAGGAAATGTTCGACTCGAACGCACCCTGGGCGAGGGAAACCACACTGATGCCGTTGCGACCGAGCAGTGAGAACAATTTTCCCGCAACACCCTCGTGGCCCTTCATATTCTCACCCACCACGGTTATCGCGGCAAGGTTGCTCTTCACGAAGATGGGAAAGTTTATGCCGGAGGCAATTTCGTGCTGGAATTCGTCATTTAGGGCCTCCGCCGCAAGTTCGGAGTCACGGCGGCTCACACCGATGGTAATGCTCGTCTCCGAGGCGGACTGGGTGACAAGGAAGGCGCTGATGTTTTCTTTGGCCAGACGGGAAAAAATGCGGCCGTCCACTCCGACCACTCCGACCATCGAGGTTCCTGAAAGCGTGATGAGGCTTATGTCGTCTATGGAAGAGATTCCCTTGATGAGCTGGGGGCCTTCCTGGGCCTTCTCACAGATGAGCGTACCGGGAGCTGAAGGGTTGAAGGTATTCTTTATCAGGATGGGAATGCCTTTCTGGCAGACAGGGTAGAGTGTGGGGGAATACACCACCTTGGCTCCGAAGGTGCACAGTTCCATAGCCTCCTGATAACTCATCTGGTCTATCAGGCAGGAGGTCTTTATGATTCTGGGGTCTGCGGTCATGAAACCATCCACATCCGTCCAGATTTCGAGCATTTCGGCATCCAGCGCAGCCGCTATGAGGCTGGCCGTGTAGTCCGAGCCGCCACGCCCGAGGTTGCTGATGTCGCCGCTACGGGAATCTGTGGAGATGAAGCCAGGCACTATTGCTATCGCTTCCCCTAAATTATTGCTGTCCAATGCCTTGCGTATAAGTTCAAAGGTTTTGGGCTTATCCGCGACCACCCTGCCCTCGTGGACTTTGGTCTTTATGAATTCAAGGGAATCACAGACTTTCGAGCCCGGTATGGCGGCAGACACTATGCGTGAGGACATCCTCTCGCCGAAACTGACGATTTCGTCCTGGATTCGGGAAGGAAGGACCTTGAGCAGGAACACGCCTTCGCAAATGCTCTCAAGACGGTCCAGAATGACGGATATCTCCTCCTTGAGTGCCTCAGCCACCTGCTCAGTGACCCCGACATTGTCTATGACATCATAGTGCCTGTTCCTGATCTGTGTAAGGATTTCACGGAAAGAGACATCCCCGGCCGCAGCAAGGGAGGCTGTCCTGATAAGCTGGTCCGTAATTCCGCCAAGGGCTGAAACCACTACAATGCAAGGCCTTTCCTGGGTGGAAACAATGCTTTTTACCGCTTTTATGCTTTCCGGCGTGCCCACTGATGTGCCGCCAAACTTTAAAACTTTCATATGCCCAAAGGTATCCATTTTGACCCAATTCAGAAAAAATAATGGTACATTTGCCGCCAATATGCAGCGACACAAGATAATAATCAAGGACAGATTCTGTTTTGAGGCCGGCGGTCACCTCGATGAGTTGGAACTGGTATATCACACTTCACCACGCCCATACCGCCCCGGAGACAAGGTCGTGTGGATCTGCCACGCATTTACGGGCAATTCCGACCCCGAGGACTGGTGGGCTCAGCTCGTGGGCAAAGGGCAGCTCATAGACCCCGAAAAATACTTCGTGGTCTGCCACAATATCCTGTGTTCCCCCTACGGCTCCTCCTGTCCCGTTTCCATCAATCAGGCCACCGGACAGCCCTTCTATTTTGATTTTCCGGACACCACGATAAGGGACATCGTGAATGCCGGAATCCTTGTGCGCAAACATCTCGGCATAGAGAAAATCGACCTGATGTTAGGCCCTTCCGTGGGCGGATTCCAGGTGTTCGAATGGTGTCTTGCCGAACCTGATGTAATCAGCAATGCAGTATTTTTGGCCACAGATGCGCGGGTTACGCCCTATCTGAATGCCTTCAACGAATGTCAGTTGATGGCCCTGGAGGCTGACGCATCCTTTAGGGAAGCGGCCTCCGCGTCCGGCGGTGAGGCCGGTCTGCGTTGTGCCCGCACCATAGGGGTAATCTCATACAGAAGCTTCGACGCTTTCTGCATCACCCAGAAAGAGGCGGATTCCGACTGTCTCTTCTCAGACCACGCGGCTGCCTACCAGCGCCACCAGGGGGAGAAATTCATACGCAGAAACTTTGACGCCTACAGCTACTGGTATCTTATCCGTTCCATAAACAGCCACAATCTGGGCAGGGGACGCGGAGGCGTCCAGGCGGCTCTCGGACAAATAAAGTCACGCTGTCTTATGGTGAATATGAGCAATGACGGCTATTTTCCTCCCAAATCGGGGGCTGAAATAGTTTCCGCCATCCCCGATGCCCGGCAAGTTGTGGTGGAGACCGTCTATGGACACGACGGCTTTCTGATAGAGAACGACAAACTGGTGGCCGTCCTCAAGCCCTTTTTATCGGAAAACGGACTTTTATAGTCGGGATGAAGTGACTCGAACACTCGACCCCCTGGTCCCAAACCAGGTGCGCTAGCCAACTGCGCCACATCCCGTTTTGGAGAAAGCCTGAGGGCTTATTCTCCCTTGTAGATTTCGCCTATGATGTCCTTGTACTTGGCGTGCAGTTTTGCCCTTTTGAGCTTGAGCGTCATAGACATAAGACCGTTGGTGGGCGACCATTCGTCAAGCACGTAATGGGGCCTCTTCACATTCTCGTGGGGGGCAAGCCTCTTGTTGACCGTCTCTATCTCGCTGTGCAGCAATTCCGTCACCTTGGGGTTTGCCAATATATCCTTCGCATCGATTTCCACCTTGTTGTCGGATGCCCATTCCTTGATTTTGTCAACATTGGGAACCACAATCGCTGAGGCGAATTTGTGGTTTTCCCCGATAACCATACAGTTCTCAATGTAGGGAGATTCGCGGAGAAGCGTCTCTATGACCTGAGGTGCCACATATTTGCCTGCGGAGAGCTTGAAAATCTCCTTCTTGCGGTCGGTGATTTTGAGGTATTTGCCGTCCACGAGACAGCCTATGTCTCCGGTGTGCAGCCAGCCGTCCTTGTCTATGATCATCGCGGTCTGCTCGGGATCCTTGTAGTAACCCTTCATTACGTGCGGGCCTCTGGTCAGAATCTCTCCGTCCTCGGCAAACGAAAGTTCCGTGCCACTCAGGGCGGGACCCACCGTGCCGGCAACATTGATGCCCTGAACGGGGCTGTTGACGGCTATTACGGGTGATGTTTCCGTCATTCCGTAACCCTCGTAAATCTCCATCCTTGCCGCATTGAAGGTGCGGACAATCTTGGCATTGATGGAAGAACCGCCCGAAACCACAATCATATTGTGTCCTCCGAGGGCATCCCTCCACTTCTTGTAAATTAGCTTGTCAAAGATATTCCTTTTAAGCTTGTACCAGGGACTGTGGTTATAGTAGTCGTAATTGTTGGCAAAATCCCAGGCCTCAGAATAGAGCTTTTTCTTGAAGCCGGTCAAGGTCCTGCCAGCAGCCTCAAACTTGTTGTAGGTCATCTCTATCACGCGGGGAACAGCACAGAAACCGTCCGGATGGCAGCTGAGCATATCGCGAGCGATTGTGCCTATGCTTTCGGCGTAATAGATAGAGATGCCGATGTACTGGTACTCATAGTTCATGCTGCGCTCATAAATATGGCAGAGAGGCAGGAAGGAGAGCATTTTCTGCTTGCAGGTGACAGCCTGCTCCTTTACGTGTCCATAGGCATTGAACATCAGGTTGCCGTGGGAAAGCATAACGCCCTTGGGAGTGCCTGTGGTGCCGGAAGTATAGACTATCGTGGTGATATCATCCCTTGTGATGCTGTTCTTTATGGTTTCTATGGCATCCTTCACCTCCGCTTCGTGCTGACGTCCAATTTCAAACAGATTTTTGAGACAATCCATCTCCGGATCATCATCCATCAGATACACCTTTATAGGACGCTCAAGGGCCTCAATGGCAGGTAACACTTTGTTATACAGGGCCTTACCTCCCAAAAAGATTATCTTGGCGTCACTATGGTTGAAAATGTACTTGTACTCGTCAGTGCTGAGGGTCGGATATACGGGAACGTGAACCATTCCGTTAAGCGCAAGTCCCATATCGATAAAGTTCCATTCGGGACGGTTGCTGCAGATGGTAATGGCCTTGTCTCCTTTGCCATATCCTTGATAATTAAAGGCGTATGCCAATAAATAGGAATTCTCGCGATACTGCTTGACGCTGTATTTTGTCCACTTGCCGCCTATGCTGTGGGCAAGAATGTCTTCCTTGTCGCCGTGCTCCCTTTCAAGGGAATCCAACAAATCAAAAATCCTGGGTAGTTCCTGCATATTAAGTATGTTTTTTAGCGAACGCAAATATAGTCTAATTTTTCAATATATTTGCGAAAATCAAATAATTGGAAATGACACACGAAGATTATATGAGGGAGGCTTTGAAACAGGCCCGGCAGAGTGCTGAAAGGGGTGAAATCCCCATCGGCGCCGTCATCGTATGCAAGGGGCGCATCATAGCCAGAGCGCACAATCTCAACGAAACTCTCCACGATCCGACAGCCCACGCGGAGATGCAGGCAATCACTATGGCCACCGAAAGCCTCGGCGGAAAATACCTTGAAGACTGCACAATATATGTGACGGTGGAGCCCTGCCCTATGTGTGCCGCCGCCCTAAACTGGGCACAAGTTGACACGATAGTCTATGGGGCGGCAGATCCGAAAAGGGGATACAGCCTATTCCAACCTTCGCTTCTGCATCCGAAAACAAAGGTTGTTCCGGGTATTCTCGAATCGGAATGTTCAGAGTTGATGACAGAGTTTTTCAAGTCTATCAGAAGATAGATTATCTCCCGAAATACACCAAAAGGACTGAAACATCCGCAGGGGAAACTCCGGGAATTCTTGATGCCTGGGCAATGGTGCGCGGACGATGTTTGTTGAGTTTCATCCGGGATTCTATGGAGAGGGATTTTACTTTTGAATAGTCGAAATCCTCGGGAATTGACAGCATTTCAAGATGTTTTATCTTGTCCGCCATAGCCCTTTCCCTTTCTATATAGCCGGCATATTTGATCTTTATCTGTGTCGATTCGACTATTTCTTCGTATAAAGAAGTCTTGCCGAGTTCCTTGATTTTCCTGAAAGGAAGACCTTCATAAATAGCCATAGCATCATCCTTCTTGTGTTTTTTATGGCCATTTGCCCGTCTTTTCAGCGATGAAACTGTTCCACGTGGAACAAATTTGAGAAGCTCAGAAAGCTCAACATCGGGTCTGCTCAGCAAATTGGAAACAGACTTTCGTGAGTCAAGAGCTGCTGAATTAATAGAAGAAAGATAAATATTCACAGCCTCAGGCTCAAGTTTTGTTTCATCGGAAAAGGCTGCAAGATCCTTGCAAAGAGAGTGCTTTTTCTCCCACAACCTGTATCTGTATTCATCACAAAGACCGAGTTTGTAAGACAAAGGTGTGAGCCTGTCATCGGCATTGTCCTGGCGGAGGAGAATGCG
>JABUTN010000008.1:0-1189 GCA_021443665.1 Bacteroidales bacterium
AGGATTACGGTTATATGCAGGGCACCTCTATGGCCTGCCCCCACGTGAGCGGCATCACGGCCCTGGCGCTTTCATACGCAAAGAAAATCGGCAAGAAATTCACACGTGACGAGTTCAAGTCCATGATCATCAGCTCCGCCAACGATATGGATTCCCGTCTGAAGGGCTCGAAGACCTATTCTGTCAAGTGGGGCGGTATGCCGACATCTCTTGACCTGGCCCAGTTCTACCACAAACTTGGTACCGGCTCGATAGACACCTGGATTCTGATGATGCAGATTGAGGGAGTGCCTTCAATCCTCGCGAAGATGGGCGAGAAACAGTGGATAGACCTCTCTCCCTATTTCGGTACTGCATCCGCTTCCCTGACCTATCTCAGCGTGAGCATTTCAGATGAGGACAGTCAGGCTCTCGGACTTGCCGAAGACCCTTATATTGAGTACGGACGTCTGTGGATTCATCCCACCAAGATGGCTTCCGGCAAGTTCACTATCAGCGCTGTCGGCGGCGGAAGCACACTCGGTGGCGGTGACAACCCTCCCGGAGGTATGTCCATAGAACAGAAAGTGTCAATCATCTCAAAACCTGAGGTGGCTAAAAATGGAGGATGGCTGTAATGAAAAAGATTATTGTAATTGCCTTTGCATTGCTCTCAGCAATGGCCTTGGTATCGTGTCAGCAGAGTCAACCCAAGGATCTTGACATCAGCGGCACGTGGACTCTCACCCAGATTCAGACAAAATCAGTACAGATTGGGGATGAGGTGGTGGATATCACCGTTTCCTTCGTGAAAGGCGAGTCACAGAACACTTTCGAGATGAGCCAGTTCCTGGGCCAGGGCCGTTCCAAAACCTTTACCGGCACCTGGGTTCTGAAGGACAAGGTACTTTCCGGCAAGTATTCGGACGGCAAAGTATGGGCCTCCGATTATCAGGTGAGCCTGGACGAGTCGGGCAAGACCCTGACAATGACTCCTGTAGGCAATGCCGATTGGGCCTACGTCTATAAGAAGATGTAATGAGCTTCCCCAAGCATAACCCGGTCAAAGCCCCCTGGCAGAGCATTATCTATGCCCTTGCCGTGTGGGGCTTTCTCTTTGTTATGCACAGGGGGCATCTTTTGTGGCAGCAGGGGCAGTGCCTCTTCCTGGATACGGATAGCTTTTTCCTGCAGACAGTCTGCAATTTAG
>JABUTN010000008.1:1484-29121 GCA_021443665.1 Bacteroidales bacterium
GTTCAAGCCGCTCGCCGCGGCCTTCGCCTGGGAGACTGCCGTTCTCGTGTTCGCCCTTTTGACTCTCTCGCTTTTCAAGAGCGGGATGAAGGCACCGGCCTGGCTGAATTGGGGGCTGACGCTGGTTTTCGGAGCCGGGAGCATTGCTGCTATTTTCTTTATTATGGGGGATCTGCAGCGCGACAGGGATTGCCTTTACATCCTGTCCGCACGCAACAGGGACTGGAATTACCTGATAAACGCCAGCGTGGAGCCTTCGCGGGACAGGACGATGACGATGTGCGCCTGCGTGAATCTTGCCCTTGCCAACATCCACCGTCAGGGGGAAGAGCATTCCCTTCTGGCCTCTCAGGCTTTTGTGAATCCCGAGTTCGGCAAGGCCTGCCTGCTGCCGCCTGAAGGCTATGAGAACAACATAGTCGCGTGTGAAGTGTGCTTCAATATCGGGGCGGTCAGCGAGGCCCGGCGTTATGCCTTTGAGGCTATGACTTCCCTCACGGAGGACGCCCTTGCCCCTTTCTGGTTGACACGCCTCGCGGAGTGCGCCCTGATTGACGGCAAGATGGAGTTGGCACGCAAATACCTCACGATTCTGAGCCACAATTTCATCTATCGCTATTCGGCCCTCAAACTGCTGGAAATGAGCGACGAGGATGTGGACGGACATTTCCTGTACGGGCGCCTCAGAGACTGGCGTCTGAAGGAGAATGTGCCTCTTCAAGGCTCTTCGGCCGAATACCTATTTATGAGTATGTACATTGCAAATCCCGACAATGTCATCGCTCAGGATTACCTTCGGGCCTGTTCACAGTTATGAGAAGTTTTGTTTCAATCTGCGTGCTTGCCCTCGCCTTGGTAGCCCCGGCCTGTGTGCCGAGCCTGCCCGGACGTACCGCCGTCGGGCCTGCCGTTACGATAAGCCCCGATTATGCCTCCGTGACCGTTCCGGCTGAGATTGCCCCTCTCAATTTCGAGATTGCTGCTCAGGAGCGTTCCGGCTGTGACAAATGGCTCGCTTCCCTGCAGAGCGGCAACGGCGAGGCCCTCGTGCTGAAAGGGCCCGTGTTCAGGATAAACGAAACCCGATGGAAGAGGCTTTTGAACGGGGCGGATTCGATTGTGGTGACGCTTTACAGTTGTCAGGACGGCAGATGGCTCCGCCACCCGGATTTTGCCATTTATGTGAGTCCGGACCCGATGGACCCTTACCTGTGCTACCGCCGCATTTTCCCCGGCTATGGAGCCTACAGGGCTATGGGCATCTACCATAGGGACTTGAGAAACTTTGACGAGGAGCTTATTTTCGGGCACGAGGATGCCGGCGGGGCCAGGGAGAACGCCACCTGTGTCAACTGCCACAGTTTCGCCTCCGGTGACCCAGCCTCTCTCCACCTCCATATCAGAGGCAAGAGGGGCGGCACCTATGTGGGCGGCAAACTGGTGCAGCTCAAGAATCCCGATCCCAACGGCCCAAATCCGACCTATGTGAACCAGTCCTTTGACGGCCGCTTTGTGGCCTATTCGGCTCAGAAGGTGAAGCAGTGGTTCCACTCCGCACCCGGAGATTTGCTTGAGGTGGCCGACATCAGGTCAGAGATACTCATCTATGATGTGGCGAACGAGGTTCTGCGCCCCCAACCAGCCGTTGACACTTCCAAACTTGTCCTGATGCCTGTTTTCAATCCCGCCGGAGACCGTGTCTATTACTGCAGCGCCGAGCGCAGGGATTCTGTAGGGAAAGTGAAATACGCCCTCTATTCGGTTGCCTTTGATGACAGGAGCGGACTGTGCCACGGGGAGAGCCGCCTTGAGGTTGATACTACATACGGTTCCGTGAGTTTCCCCCGCATCAGCCCTGACGGGCGCTATCTGATGTACTCGCTCGGTCCCTGCGGCTATTTCCACATTTGGCATCGTGCGAGCGACCTATGGCTCCTGGACCTTGTCACCGGCGAGAACAGGGCTTTGGCTGAAATAAACAGCCCCGACAGCGAGAGTTGTCACAGCTGGTCTTCCAACGGCCGCTGGGTGGTCTTCGGCTCCCGCCGCTCCGACGGCCTCTACACCCGCGCCTATATCACGCACGCGGACTCCTTGGGCCGCTTCACCAAGCCCTTCCTCCTCCCCCAGGCCACCCCTGACCACTCCCTTCTCGACCTCTTCTCTTACAACCTGCCCGAGTTCGTCCGCTCCCGCATCGACAAACCCGCTTCGCTGGACTTCTGAGTATTATCGCGGAATCCCGTCCCCGGCTCCCCTGAAAAAGGCATCCCAGTCATCCTTCGCTGACGCGTCAGGACGAAAAAAGACGGCCGGGAGGTCGTCTTTTTTGGGGTGGGCAGTGGGAGTCGAACCCACGACCCCAAGTGCCACAAACTTGTACTCTAACCAACTGAGCTATGCCCACCATATACATCCGTTACAAATCCACAAAGCGGATTGGAGTGCAAAGGTATTTCTTTTTTTGAAAAGTGCAATTTTTATTTGATATTTGTAGGAAACTTGAACAATATTCAAATACTTTCAGATATGTCTAAAGAAATCAAATTTTCGCTTGTTTACCGCGATATGTGGCAGTCGTCCGGTAAATACACCCCGAGAGTGGACCAGCTCTGCGAAATAGCCCCCGTAATCATCGATATGGGTTGCTTCGACCGCGTGGAGACCAACGGCGGCGCTTTTGAGCAGGTCAATCTGCTTTATGGACAGAACCCCAACACCGCAGTCCGCCAGTGGACCGCCCCCTTCAACAAGGTCGGCATCCAGACCCACATGCTTGAGCGCGGCCTGAACGCCCTGCGTATGAATCCCGTTCCTGAGGATGTGCGCTTCCTGATGTACAAGGTCAAGAAGGCCCAGGGCACGGACATCGCCCGAAGCTTCTGCGGCTTGAATGACCACCGCAATCTCCGCGGCTCCGTAATCGGCGCCAAGAAAGGCGGTATGATTTCGCAGGTGGCCCTCTCAATCACCCACAGCCCAGTCCATACGGTGGAGTATTATATGGGCGTTGTGGACAAGGTGGTGGAGTACGGTTGCGACGAGATTTGCCTAAAGGATATGGCCGGCATTGGCCGCCCCGTTTATCTGGGCCGTCTGGTCAAGGCCATCAAGGACAAATATCCCAATATCAAGGTCCAGTACCACGGCCATACGGGCCCCGGCTTCTCTGTAGCCTCCATGCTGGAGGTGGCCCGTGCCGGCGCCGACTATCTTGATGTGGCCATCGAGCCTCTGAGCTGGGGTAAGATTCATCCCGATGTGATCACCATCCAGGCTATGCTCAAGGATGCGGGCTTTATGGTAAAAGACATCAATATGGATGCCTATATGGAGGCCCGTGCACTCACACAGAAGTTCATAGACGACTTTCTCGGCTATTTCATAGAGCCCACGAACTATGTCTGCTCATCCCTGCTGGTGGGCTGCGGTCTGCCCGGCGGTATGATGGGCTCGATGATGGCCGACCTCAAGGGTTTCCACAACGCCATCAATCTCTCCCTGCGCAACCAAGGTAAGAAGGAGCTATCAATCGACCAGCTGGTGGTTATGCTCTTCCAGGAGGTCGAGTATGTATGGCCCCGCCTCGGCTATCCTCCTTTGGTGACTCCTTTCAGCCAGTATGTGAAGAATACTGCCCTTATGAACCTGATGGACACCCTGAAGGGCAAGCCGAGATGGTCTTCAATCGACAAGGACACTATGAATATGATTATCGGCAAGACCGGCAAACTCCCCGGAGAGCTCGCCCCTGAGATTGTGCAGATAGTCAAGGACAAGGGTCTTGAATTCTATACGGATGACCCTCAGGCCGCCTTCCCCGACGAACTCCCGATGTTCGAGAAGATGCTCGAGGAAGAGGGCTGGGAGCGTGGTCAGGACGACGAGGACCTCTTCGAGCTGGCAATGCACGAGCGCCAGTGGCGTGACTACAAGAGCGGCGTGGCCAAACAGCGTTTCGACCAGGCTCTCGAGGCTGCCAAGGCCAAGGCCGGCGCACCCATCATCGTGACACGTCCCGTGGTCGAGGTTCCCGCCTTCGATGTGAATAAGGTCACCGAAGAGCATCCGAACGCCCTCGCCTGCCAGGCAAGCGCCAAGGGACAACTTCTGTGGCAGTACGATGTGGCCGACCCCGCCCAGAGCAAGGCTCCGGTAATAGGCAGCAAGGTCGTGGAGGGCAAGCCTATGGCATACGTGCAGGTTTATTACGGCATAGAGGAAGTGCTTGCGCCCAAGAGCGGCAAGATTGTTTCCATCAATGCCAAACACGGTGAAAACGTGGAAAAAGGCCAGGTAATAGCATTTGTAGAATAATATGGATATGAAAAATAAAATCGCAAAGCAGTTTGCTGCACATTTTGGGGGAGAGGGCGTCTTTTACGCCTCTGCCGGACGTATCAACCTCATCGGCGAGCATACCGACTATAACGGCGGTTTCGTGTTCCCCGGAGCCATAGACAAGGGAATGATGGCCTGCATCAGGCTAAACGGTACTGACAAAGTCCGCGCATACTCCGTTGACCTTGAAGACTACACGGAGTTCGGTATGGAGGAGGCGGATGCTCCACGGGCATCCTGGGCACGCTACATCTTCGGCGTGTGCCGCGAGATTATCAAGAGAGGCCACCAGATCAAGGGTTTCGACACAGCCTTCGCCGGCGATGTTCCCCTTGGGGCCGGAATGTCATCCTCAGCCGCCCTTGAAAGCACCTTCGCCTTCGCGCTCAACGATATGCTCTCCCTGGGCATAGACAAATTCGAGCTTGCCCGCATAGGCCAAAGCACCGAGCACAACTACTGTGGTGTGAAATGCGGCATTATGGACCAGTTCGCCTCCCTTTTCGGCAAAGCCGGCCACCTTGTGCGCCTGGACTGCCGTTCTATGGAATACAAATACTATCCCTTCAATCCCGATGGCTACCGCCTTGTGCTGCTGGATACTCTTGTAAAACACGAACTCGCCTCAAGCGCCTACAACAAGCGCCGCGAGAGCTGCGAGAGGGTGGCTGAGATTCTCTGTGTGAGCACACTCAGGGACGCCGATATGGATATGCTGGAGAGCGTGCGCAAACGCATCAGCGAGGAGGACTTCATGCGTGCCGAATATGTCATCGGCGAGAAGCAGAGGGTGCTTGATGTCTGCGATGCTCTTGAACTGGGCGACTATAAGACAGTCGGCGAGCGTATGTACCAGACCCACGAGGGTATGAGCAGACTCTACGAGGTGAGTTGCCCCGAACTGGACTTCCTCAACGATATCGCCCGCAAGTGCGGCGTGACAGGCTCAAGGGTGATGGGCGGCGGCTTCGGAGGTTGCACCATCAACCTAGTCAAGGAAGAACTCTACGACAACTTCATCACAACAGCTAAGGCCTCCTTCCTTGAGAAATACGGACACGAGCCCAAAGTCTATGATGTGAACATCAGCGACGGAGCCCATAAAGTTTGTTAGACTATGATTGAACTTGTGAACAAAAGCGGGGCGAGTGTGGTGCTCAGCCCTGTCGGAGCGGCAATAGTTTCAGTGACTGTTCCCGATGCCAAAGGCGTGATGGCGGATGTCTGCCTCGGTTATGACAAGGACGCCACTTATGTCAATGACGGCCCTTATCTCGGCAAATGCCCCGGCCGTTTCGCCAACCGCATCGGCCTCGGGCGTTTCAGCCTTGACGGGGTGGAGTACAAACTTCCCATCAACAACGGCCCCAACCACCTGCACGGCGGTCCTGAAGGCTTCTCGGAGCGCGAATGGGATGCCAAGGTGGAAGGAAACGTCGTGACCTTCTCGCTGGTGAGCCCTGACGGTGACTGCGGCTATCCCGGCAAACTCAGCGTGAGCGTGCGATATGCCTGGAGCGATGACAATGTCCTCTCGATGGAGTTCAAGGCCCGGACGGATGCCCCCACCATCCTCAACCTGACCAACCACGCCTACTGGAACCTCGACGGCCACGGCAAGGGAAGCATACTCGACCATAAGTTGCAGATAAAGGCTTCCCGATGGCTGCCCACCGACAAGACACAGATACCCACGGGCGAGATTGCCCCTGTGAAAGGCACCGTGATGGACTTTACCGCGCCTGTGCGCCTTGGTGATCATATTCACGATGAGGTGGAGCCCATACAGATAGCCAAAGGCTACGACCATTGCTGGGTGTTTGACAAGGTGGCGGAGGGCGAGCTTTCAGTGGTGCTCAGTTCCGAGCGAAGCGGCCGCACTATGGAAGTCTATACCGACCAGCCCGGTGTGCAGATTTATACCGGCAACTGGCTTGAGGGCTGCCCCGCCGGCAAGGGTGGCGCCCATTACGGGGACTATTGCGGAGTGGCCATCGAGTGCCAGAACTTCCCCGACGCCCCCAATAAAACAAACTTCCCGAGCTGCGTACTGCGCCCGGGAGAGTTGTTTTCGCGTAAGATAGCCTACAAGTTCAGGTAGTTCAAAATCCTTCAGACAGGCTGCGTGCGACCCCGTTCTGCTCGAGGTATTTCCTGAGAGCGTTCTTTGAGACGGAGACCACGCAGCTTGTTTTGTATTCTCTGTTGCTGATTTTATAACAGGTCAGGGAGTTGCGGGACACGGAATTGATGAACCTGAGATACTCGCTCTCGAAAAAGCTGTCAAAGAATGCCGGATTCTCATCCATAGCGGAGGCCTTGCAGATGGCTGGCTGGGCCGGAGAACCGTTCCCGGCAGGCACTCCCTTGAAAATGACGGCGTGGACGGCGTTCTTCTTGATTATGTTCGAGGAGACCACCTTGTTGCGTGAGTAGCAGGAGATTCTGACGACATAGGTGCCGTCAATGCCCACGCCCATATTCTCCACCTCGTAGGTGAAGGGAATGTCGGCTCTGCCAAGTTTTCCCGCAGTGCCGCAGGATGCAAGCACGACGGCGCACGCTAAAAGGATGAGTATCCGCCTGAACATCTTCAAAAGACTTTTACTTGCCCTCTATGTCCTTGAAATACTTGTAGGTGCCCACTTTGAGCTCATCGGTGGCAGCCTCGTCGCATACAATGATGGCGTGGGGATGGAGTTGGAGGGCGCTGATGGTGCACATCTGGGTGACAGGGCCTTCAACGGCTCCCCAAAGGGCTTTCGCCTTGTTGTGTCCGTTGACCACGATAATCACCTCCTCTGAGTCAGTGACAGTGCCCACGCCGACTGAAAGGGCCTGAGTGGGAACCTTTGTGACGTCGCTATCGAAGAAACGGCTGTTGGCAATGATGGTGTCGGTGGTCAGGTTTACCACGCGGGTGCGTGAACCGAGGGAGCTGCCGGGCTCGTTGAAGGCGATATGCCCGTCGGGACCGATGCCGCCGAGGAAGAGGTTGATTTTGCCGTATGAGGCGATGGCCTTCTCGTATGAGACGCACTCCTCGTCAAGGTCTTTGGCGTTGCCGTTGAGGATATGGATATTCTCGCGCTTGATGTCGATGTGGTTGAAGAGGTTGCGGAACATAAAGGAGTGGTAACTCTCGGGATGGGACTCGGCGAGACCCACATACTCGTCCATATTGAAGGTGACCACATTCTTGAACGAAACCCGGCCCTCCTTGCAGGCTTTCACGAGGGCTTTATAGGTGCCGATGGGGCTTGAACCCGTGGCCAGTCCAAGCACGAAGGGTTTCTCGGGGGTGGGGGCGAATGCGTTGATTTTACTGATGATGTACTCGGCGCAGGTGTTGGACATCTCGTCGTAATTCTTCTCGATAATCAGTCTCATATAAAGGGTGTTTTAGAAGTTGTTTCTGCAAAAATAGGAAAAATCATCCAATTGTGATTTTCAAAATTTTCCCGCTGTCCGGCCGGACTTTCGCCTGCTCGGATATGATGTGGGGGGCAAGCGCGAGAATGTCTCCCTCGCCGCTGCAAAGCACTGCCGTGCGGGATTTGCGGCGGATGTCCAGTTTGAGAGAGGTAAGGGCGTCGCTGACCAGACGCGAGCCTCGCTTCATCCCCAGGGGACGGATGCGGTCGGAATCTTGCGGGGCGCGCAGAGTGAGGGGAAAGGCCGCCGTCCCGGCATCGAGGTACAAGGTGTTTTTCGGCGGAATGAGGGAAGTGATGCTTTCCGGCTGCACAATCTCAAGACTGATGCTGCCCCCGAACCAGGGGTAAGTGCCCGGAGCGGGGATACTCTGCGGGGTCGGTGCCTGCCCGTCCTCCTTAGGGTAAAGTCTGATGCTGTCCGCCCTCAGTAGCAGTTCCCACTCCGCAGAGGCGAAACTGCGGTGGTTCCCGCTTTCGAGGCATTTCTCCATAGAGGCAATCTGCGCTGGCGTAAATCCGTAGCCGTTCAGGATATGGAAGAGCCAGAATCCCGCGTTGCCCCTTTCTCGCAGTGCGGCTGTGTCAATCAGCAGTTCCGCATCCGTGCCTTCAGGGTGGAGATACAGGCTCCCTTCAGCCTCCTGCACGGCCTTTGACAACACATTTTCCGCCTGGGCGAAGTATCTGGAACTGCGCTGCAGGCTTTCCTTGAAGGAGGGGTTTATCTGTTTCAGGAGCGGGAAGACATTGTTCCTGATATGGTTGCGGTGGCAGAAGGCCTCGGCGTTGGTGGAGTCTTCCCTCCAGGACAGGGATACGGATTCGGCATAGGCCGCAATTTCCTGCCTTGAGAAACCGAGCAGGGGGCGCACGATGCGGCCGTTGACCGGTTTTATGCCGTGCATACCCGCGATGCCCGTGCCGCGAAGCAGGTGGAGGAGCATAGTTTCCGCGTTGTCGTCCATATTGTGGGCCACCATCACGCAGTTGTAGCCTTCTTCCTCCAGCAGCCTTTCGAACCAGTCGTATCTGAGTTCGCGTGCAGCCATTTCTATGCTCAGCCTGTTTCGGGAGGCGTATGAGGCGGTGTCAAAGACGGCGGTAAAGCATCTGATGCCGTTCTCGCGGCACCACTGCCTTACAAAAGCCTGGTCGCCGGCGCTTTCTTCTCCCCGAAGGCAGAAGTCCGCGTTGGCGACCGCAAAATCAAAATCCCTGTTGGAATGCAGACATAGCGATGCGAGGGCCATGGAGTCGATTCCGCCGCTTACGGCCAGGACAGCCTTGGGGACAGGCCCTTCAAAAAGGGCGTCGAGGGCGGCATCGAACCTATGCTGCAAGGATGCTCCCACTATTTTCTGTGCGTGCCGAAGGTGTAGGTGAAACTGATGCCGAGCACTTCCTTGAACTGAACGCCGGGCAGGTCGTTCTTCACGGCCTCACCGCTTTCCTGAGCCGCTTTCTTCGCTTCCTCGGAAGCCCTGACCATCACGAGGTTGTCGTAGATGAGGTTGGTGTTGAGGGTGATGGTGAAGAATTTTGCAACCTGGAGGGCGAGGTCCACATCCCAGTAAATCTGTACATTCTTCATACCGGCGATGTAGTCGGAGAAGATGGTGAGTTCCGTGCCCGCCTTGAAGATTTTCCACTCTTTCTTGGCCTCAAGTTTGAACTGCAGACCGAGTTCGGCGCGGACGGGGATGGTCTTCACATTGCCTTCCTCATCCAGAACGGGGTTGCCGTACCTGTCCTTGACGACATTGCCGTAGGTCTCCTGGAGATCCTTCATAGTCACAATCACGAGGTTGCCGGTCAGGGGGGTGAAGTTGAGTGACAACCAGGTCAGGGGCTTGTAATTGAGACCGACACCGAGGGAAAGATAACCTGGAGCCAGGATGGTGGATTTGAGTTTATCGCCCTCAAAGGTGTTCGTGAGCTGTGAGCGGAAGTTCAGCGCCGTGGAGAAATAGAGGCGTTCCACCAACTGGTAGCCGAACTTGCTGTCGAGGGTGATGCGGTCGTCGGATTTCTTGAACTGCTTGGAGAAGGGGTTGTTCTGCAGATCGGTCGCATCGAAGGTTTGGATGAAGCCGTAGGAGATTTTCAGTCTGTTCTCCCAGAGGAACTTGTCCTTGTTGTAGTCGAGGGTACCGTCAATCAGACCATTGAGCGAGATGGTGGGGAAACCGCCGGCCGCCCAGTTGGTGAGGGATACTTGTGAGAGTCCGACCTGGGTAAGAAGGCCCTTGCTCCAGTAGGTGACCTTCTTGGGGGGAGGGGTGGTGGTGTCCACCTGGGAGGCGTCCACCTGGGATACGATATTGGCTACGGCGAGTTGGGCTGTCGAAAGGTTTTCCCCGCTGAAATCCACCTCGGTGGTGTTGGCGTAGGGAATCCTTGTGTCGTTGCCCTTCTTTTGGGCTGTGGCCACAGGACTCAGGACGAGGGCCAGAAGCGCGATAAGTGCATATTTCTTCATAGGTTTCCTGTTTTTAGTATGATCTTGCGAAGATGACCCTCCTTGCCGAGGGCTTGCCGGTGTAGATGCATTTGCCGCTCTCCTCAACCACATAGGAGTCGATGGGGATGCAGCGGATAGTGGCCTTGGTCTCTTCCTGGATTTTGGCTTCGGTCTCCTTGCTGCCGTCCCAGTGGCAGAGCAGGAAGCCGCCTTTCTCGATTTCCACCTTGAATTCCTCCCAGGTGTCAACCTTGCGTGTCTGGCTGTCGCGGAAGGCGAGGGCCTTGTCATAGATGTTCTTCTGGATTTTGTCCAACAGGTCTTTGATGTGGGCGGCGAGGCCTTCGCGCTGCACGGCTCCCTTCTCGAGGGTGTCGCGACGGGCAAGTTCCACCACGCCGGCGTCAATGTCGCGCTGGCCTATCGTCAGGCGCACAGGCACTCCCTTGAGCTCCCACTCGGCGAACTTGAAGCCCGAACGCACATTGTCGCGGTCATCGATCTTGTATGAAATGCCGAGGGCAGCCAGTTCGTCTCCTACCTTCTGCATATATTCGCGCATCTTGGCGAGCTCTTCCTCGCCCTTGTAGATGGGTACCATCACCACCTGGATGGGCGCGAGGGCGGGAGGGAGCACAAGGCCGTTGTTGTCACTGTGGGCCATTATCAAAGCACCCATCAGACGGGTGGAAACGCCCCAGGAGGTGGCCCATACGTAGTCGAGGCCGCCCTCTTTGTTTGCGAACTGCACGTCGAAGGCCTTGGCGAAATTCTGTCCGAGGAAATGCGAAGTGCCGGCTTGGAGAGCCTTGCCGTCCTGCATCATAGCCTCAATGCAAAGGGTGTCAAGCGCACCGGCGAAACGCTCGCCTTCGCTCTTGTGACCGACGACCACGGGAAGGGCCATATAGTTGCGAGCGAAATCGGCGTAAACACCCACCATCTTCTCAGTCTCGGCGATGGCCTCGGCAGCGGTCGCGTGGGCCGTGTGGCCCTCCTGCCAGAGAAATTCGGCCGTACGGAGGAAGAGGCGCGTGCGCATCTCCCAGCGTACCACGTTTGCCCACTGGTTGCACAGGATGGGCAGGTCGCGGTATGATTTTATCCAGTTCTTGTAGGTGTTCCAGATGATGGTCTCGGAGGTGGGGCGCACCACAAGTTCCTCTTCGAGCTTGGCATCGGGGTCAACCACCACGCCGCTGCCGTTGGGGTCCTTCATCAGGCGGTGGTGTGTCACCACTGCACATTCTTTTGCGAAACCCTCCACGTGCTCGGCCTCGCGGCTGAGGAAGGATTTGGGGATGAACAAGGGAAAATAGGCGTTCACGTGGCCCGTGGCCTTGAACATCGAGTCAAGCTGATGCTGCATTTTCTCCCAGATTGCGTAGCCGTAGGGCTTGATGACCATACATCCGCGCACTGCGCTGGTTTCAGCGAGGTCTGCCTTGACCACTAAGTTGTTGTACCAAAGAGAATAGTTGTCTTCTCTGTTTGTGACTTCTTTTGCCATTATTTTGGAATAATAATTGTATATTTGCGTTTAAACGGCGCAAAGATATGAAAAAAAATGCTTTGTATTTCCTTTTGGCAGCCATTGCCTTGATGTGTTCTGACGGCCTTTGTGCCCAGGACGACTATTCGCGTTTTGAGGATGGAATCTATTACCGTCCCTCACACTCCAAAACGGACAAGAAAGTGTCCTCTGACAGGTTGCGCGAGGTGGAATCACTGGTGACCAAAACGACAAACACCCTTGACCGCCGAAAGGCGTCGCTGAGCGACACCCTGATCCTTGACAGTGTTCTGGTGGTAAAGGCCCAGAATGTCAATATCTACAACATCAACTCGGACCCCTGGTACAGGCCTTATTGGGGCTTCGGGGCCTGGTTCACTCCTCCTTGGTACGGCTCTTTCTGGTCATTCGACCCCTGGTTCGGCCCTTACGATCCCTGGTATTACCGTCCTTGGGCATACGACCCCTGGTATGGTCCGTACGACCCCTGGTATGGTCCGTACGGCCCTTGGTATTACCGGCCCTGGGGTTACGGCCCTTGGGGCCCTCCCGTGGGGCCTGTGGTTCCCATTGAGGTGCATAGGGCTGACAAACACATAGACGGCCCCAGAGGTACCCGCATACTGCCCCGTTCCAATCCTGTGGGCGTTCCCGCCACCCGCGGCGGAAGTCTCGCCAACGGCACGGGCGCGAGAGTTAACAGGCCTTCCGGCGACCGCAGCGTGGCCACCAAGACCGATAATTCCCGTCCCGGCAGTTACCGCAGGAGCGAAGCCGCCACCCGCGTGCAGAATGCCCAGAGGTCCACTGGCTACGGAAGTTCCGACTATCGGAGCAGCAGCCGCTCAGGCTATCAGAGCAGCAGCCGCTCAAACGGCAGTTCTTCCTCAAGCAGCAGTTCGTACCGCAGCAACTCAAACTCAAGTTCAAGCTCCAGCTATAACAGAAGCAGCTATTCAGGCTCTTCAGGTTTTTCAGGCGGTTCATCTTCGGGTGCCCGCAGCGGTGGAGGTGGCGGCAGCTACGGAGGTATGGGCGGCCGTGGAGGCGGATCAAGGCGCTGAGAAACATAAATACACAGACAGAAATGAAAAGAACACTCATTATATCGGCACTGGTTCTGGCAAGCCTGACGGCTAGGTCGCAATACGCCTGGGATGCCCTTCGCTTCAGTCAGACCTCATACGAGGGCACTGCCCGCTCCCTCTCTATGGGTAACGCTATGGCAGCCCTTGGAGGCGATATGGGAGCGATAGCCTACAATCCGGCCGCCCTCGGCGTTTATCGCTATTCGGAGTTTGTGATAACGCCTTCGGTCAACGGCACGCAGGATGTGCTCTCATCCTACAACTATGCCGGGACTCTGAGTCAGGGCGGCAACAATGTCGGGGCGCGTATAGGCTTGTCCAACATCGGGGCGCTGTTTGACTTCAAAATCAACGAAAACTACGGTCTGCTCAACCTGAATGTGGCCATCAGTGCGCATCAGAGCGCCAATTACTTCTCCAGGGCGTCAACGGACTACACCCTCAATGACGGCAGCGCCTATCTTTCGGCACTTGCGAGCAACTATTCAGAGGGATATATCACCGAAGAGGAGGACCTGGGCTGGTCAACATACGCACTGGACCAGAAGGTTATCCGCATAGACCCTCCGCACGACACCGTATGGAGCGACATTTACGGCATGACCGATATGTTCCTGGATGACAACACTCTTGCAGTGGCGGGGCCAGTGAAGCATGCCTATACCAGAAACACCAGGGGCTATACTCAGGATGTCAATTTCTCGGTGGGAGGCAATGTCAACAATATGTTCTTCTTCGGTCTGAACCTGACCTTGGTGACCATGTCCTACAACAGCACCATCTCCAAGAGGGAAAGTTCTGTGAATGTATCGGATTTCCCCACGGGCTTTGATTACTGCAGCTATTCGAAGAACATCAGGATGTCCGGCGTAGGTTTCAAGATGACCGCGGGCGTGATAGTGCGTCCCATAGCGGGCCTTTCCATAGGTGCCTCAGTCACAACCCCCGCCTGGACCACCATACGCGAAAACCGTTACTACGATATGACCACATCTTCCATCCAGCACCGCCAGATATCATCTGACATTTCGGGCAGCTACACCTTCAAGATGACCTCCCCGTGGAGATGGACGGCCGGTCTGGGCTATATTTTCGGACAGAGATGCTCGGTGGACGTGGATTATGAGGCCGCCTACTATGGTCAGATAAAGTTGACTGAGAAAGACGGCAAGGAAGGCATCTTCTCCGGAGACTATGGCGACAATGCCTACATAAAGAACAATTTCAAGACCGTGCACAGCGTGAGGGCGGGTACGGAGTGGTTGATCGTTCCGGGCTTCTCGATGAGGGCCGGCTACAACTTCTACTCCCGCACGAACGACCTCAAGGAGAATGACAGGCTTGTTTACAATGATGAAAGGCACTTTGCCTCTTTCGGTCTGGGATGGCGCTCCCGCAGCAGCATATACATTGATGCGGCCGCCCAGGTGCAGTGCAACACCGTCAGGGAGGAGTTCAATCCTATGTATGAGCCCTACTGCTACGACCCCCTCACTGATGAATACCTGGTTTCAGCACCATACGCAGTTGAGAATTCCCGCGCCTGGAAGGTGCTTCTGACCATTGGATTCAGATTCTGATATGCATTATTCGATAGATTCCCGCACCGTTTACGACCCCTCCCACACCACCTTTGTGGCCATCCGTGGGGCAAGGTGTGACGGACACGATTTCGTGCGCCCCCTTTACAGCCGGGGCGTGCGTTCTTTTGTGGTTTCAAAGGACGGCTTTGAGGATTTGAAGGATGCGGAGATAGAGAGTTGTGAGGATCCCGTCCTCTGGCTTCAGGACAAGGCTGCCGCAGTCCGCAGGCAGATGACAGCCCAGGTGGTGGCAATCACAGGCTCAAACGGCAAGACCCTTGTCAAGGAGTGGATAGCGCAGTTGGGAGGCGGAAACTGGAAGATAGAGCGTTCCCCGAGCAGCTACAATTCCCAGATAGGCGTGCCCCTGTCCATACTCGGGATGCGCCACGACTGCGACATAGCCCTGGTGGAGACCGGAATCTCCCTTCCCGGCGAGATGGCGCGGCAGGCGAAGGTTATAGCGCCGGATGTCGGCATCTTTACCCATTTCAGCGAGGAACACAGGGAAAATTTCCCCTCGGCCGAGGCCCATTTGCAGGAGAAAATCAAACTTTTCAGGGCTTGCTCTATGGTGTTCTGCCCCGCGGGTGAGGTCGCACAGGCCCTCGGCAGGGCCGGCATACCCCATCTGATCTGTTCCGACGTGGTGGCACGTGCCTGCAAGGAGGAGGGCGTAAGGCTTGAATCCCCCTTTGAGGATGACCCCTTCAAGGAAAATTTCATAACGGCCTCAGCCTACCTGATATGGAAGGGTATGAGCGTTTCGCAGATAATGGCCAGAGCCGGGCGCCTTCGCAGCAAGTCGCACACCACGGTGCTGGAAATAGACCTGAAGGCCGCGGCAGAGAATTATGGTCATTTCCAGTCGCTTGTGCCAAAGGCGAGGATGGCTGTGATGGTGAAGGCCCAGAGTTATGGCGCCGGGGCTGTCCGTATGGCCAGAATGCTCGAACGTAAGGGTGTTTCATATCTTTGCGTGGCCTACGCGGATGAGGGCGTGCAGCTCAGGGCCGCCGGCATAACGGTCCCCATTATGGTGATGAACCCCGAGGACGAGGCCTTCGAGCAGATGCTGCAGTTCAATCTTGAGCCGGCCGTCAATTCGATGGAGGTGCTCTACCGCTTCGAATCCCTGATGGAGAAACTTGCCATAAGCCGCTTCCCTATACACATCAAACTGAATACGGGAATGAACCGTTCCGGGCTTGACCCCGATCAGGTGGGTGCCCTGGTCTCATTCTGCCAAAGCCATCCCGCCCTGAAGATTGTGTCCGTGTTCTCGCATCTGTGCGTGGCGGACGAGCCTTCGCAGGACGACTTCACACTGCAGCAGATATCCCTCTTCGAGACTGTGAGCGCGAAAATCTGCTCCGCGTTTCCCCAGCAGATTATGCGACATATCCTCAACAGCGCGGGCATAGAGCGTTTCCCGCAGTACTGCTATGATATGGTGCGCCTGGGTATAGGGCTTCACGGCATTTCCGCCGCAGGGGCCGGACTGTCCTCCGTGGAGAGCCTGACCTCTAAAATCATCTCCTTGCGTCCCACCCCCGCCTCAGCGACAATAGGTTATGGCCGCAGGGGTGTCCTGAACAGGGATTCGCTGATAGCGGTGCTCCCCATAGGTTATGCGGACGGGCTGAACAGGCATCTTGGCTGCGGAGTCCATAAGGTGCTGGTGCGCGGCTGTCTTGCCCCCATAGTGGGCAGCATCTGTATGGACGCCTGTATGGTGGACGTGACGGATGTGCCCGGCGTGAGTATAGGTGACGAGGTCGAAATTTTCGGCCGCAACATACAGGTTTCAGAACTTGCCGGGCGTCTCGACACGATTCCCTACGAAATCATCACCGGCATAGCTCCCCGCGTCAAGCGTGTCTATACGGGATTATAATACAACATCAAAATATGACGACATTCAAGGTAGGCATCATCGGAACAGGATGGATAGCGGAGCGTATGGCGGAAACTCTTTCCGGTATGGAAGGCGTGGAGAAATTTGCCGTGGCTTCCCGCACACAACAAAAGGCTGACGCTTTCGCTGAGCAATGGGGATTCAGACGCTCATACGGCAGTTACGAGGCCCTTGCAGGCGACGGCGACGTCGATCTGGTCTATGTGGCGACACCGCATTCGCATCACTATGACAACGTGAAGATGTGTCTGCTCGCCGGGCGCAATGTCCTTTGCGAGAAGGCCTTCACAGCCAATGCCCGTCAGGCGGAGGAAATAATCGCTTTGGCCCACGAGCGCAGACTCTTCCTTACCGAGGCGATATGGACTCGCTACCAGCCCTTCCGCAAAACCATCAGCGAACTCATCGGCAGCGGCGTCGTCGGTAAGATACATCAACTTAGTGCAAATCTCTGCTACCCCAATATTGACAGGCCGCGAATGTACCTGCCTGAACTGGCCGGCGGCGCCTTGCTCGACATCGGCGTGTATGCCCTGAACTTCGCTGCGATGTTCTTCGGCTCTGATTACAAAATCGTCTCCTCAAGCTGTCAGTTCACCGACACGGGAGTTGATGCGGCCAATACGATGACCCTGCACTGGCCGGATGGCAGGATGGGGGTGCTTTGGTCTTCCAACCTTGTGCGCAGCGACCGCCAAGGCGTAATCTCTGGCGACAAGGGACACATCATCATCGAGAACATCAACAACCCTCAGTCCGCCACCGTGGTTGATAATGACTACCACACAATAGAGCATATAAAATGCCCTCCACAGATTACAGGCTATGAATACCAAGTCTATGAATCCATGGAGTGCATCAGAAAAGGCGAAATCGAATCATCCTGTATGCCTCACGCGGAGACCATCAGGATTATGAAGGATATGGACGCCCTCCGCCACATCTGGGGCGTGAAATATCCCTGGGATTAAATTTTGGAACTTATCTCTTCGCCACGATGGGGTCGCCGACGTAGGAGGCCTCGGCGTCGTTCTCGTCAAGACGGAAGACCATAAATTTGGGGTTGGCCTTGGTGTAGGGGGCCCACTCGCCGTCGTTGGCGCCGTTGGGATTTCCGTACTTGGCGAAATTGGTCCAGGCTGTGAGCATCTTCTCGGAGAGATCCCAGTCGCCCTCGGTCCAGGGCCTCCAGCAGTTCTTCAGGGATTTGAACACAAACCAGAGGTCGGAGGAATGGAAGGCGCCCTTGAGTTGTGAAGTTACCTCGGGGTGCGAACCGTCATCGGGCAGTGGACGGGCGAACTCATAAGCCCAGGCCTTGTCACCGAACTCCTCGCGGTTAAGGCAGAAATCGGATATCTCCTCAGCCATCCTGCCAAGGTCGTGCATAGTGTAGCCGATCATATAGTCCACGTGGGCTAGGTTGTTGTTGAGGGCGGCATCGTCAAAACTCTCGGGGAGAACATAGCCGTCGATGGTGGGCCATACGGGGGCGGCGATTAGGGGACTGTATTTGCCTGTGACTGCCTTGTAGATTGTGCCCAGGGAGAAAATGGTCTCGGTGGAGGCCGCACGCATCTTCTTCAAATCGGTGTAGCCCGCCCAGTCCATCACTTCTTTCACCATCTCCTGCTCATCTGCGAGTTTCATCTGACCGCCTACGGGCTTGGGCATATTGGCGGCTGTTTTTCCTGGAATGGCGAGTCCGCTGCCGCTCATAATGACAGCCTTGTTGAACAGGCCCTTGGTCAGGGGAGAGGCGCACAGGGTCTTGGTGCTGCGGGCGCCCGCGCTCTGACCGAAAATCATCACATTGTCGGGGTCGCCGCCGAACTGAGAGATGTTGTTCTTGACCCACTTGAGCACCTGAATCTGGTCCAGGGTGCCGTAGTTGCCGGAAACCCCGTTGGGGCTCTCGGCGGTCAGATCGGGATGGGTGAAGAAACCGAACACATTGACGCGGTAGTTGAAGGTGACGAGCACCACATCCTTGTCGGCCCACTCCTCTCCGTAGAACTCAGGCTCGGAACCCCAGCCTTCGCGGAGTCCGCCACCGAAAATCCATACGGCCACAGGCAGTTTTTTGTCTGTCTGTCCGGGGGCTTTGGTATAGACATTCAGGTAGAGGCAATCCTCGCTGTAGGGGGATTCATCTCCGTAACCCCACTCCGTAGTGTATCCGCCGGGGTAATGGACAAACTGGAAAGGCGGATGGCCGAACTTGTTGCATTCCCTGACGCCCACCCAGGGAATGACGGGCTGGGGGGCTTTCCAGCGGTTCTCCCCGATGGGGGGAGCCGCGTAGGGAATACCTTTATAAACTGTAATGCCGGCTTTCTCTCCTGCAACGCCACGTATCTGACCACCTTCGACAGTCAGGACGGGGTTGGGGGTTTCGGCTGTGCAGCCCACGAGTGCTGCAAGTGCAAATGCGAATAACAGTGATTTTTTCATAGTGTGTGCAGGTTTATTGGCTGATCAGACCGTTGATTATTATGGCCGTGACCATAATGGGAATAATGTACTTCGTTATGACGTAGAACGCCTTGATGGTCGTCTTATGGGGACGGGGACTGCTTGTCCTGCTCAGTTCGGCCACGACGTGTTCCTTCTTCATCACCCAGCCGATGAGTATCGTACCGAGAACTCCGGTCACGGGGAAGAAGATGTTGGCGGTGGCGGCGTCGAAGAGATCGAAGATGTTGCGGTCCAGAATTTTTATGTGGCTGAGGGGCCCGAAACTGAGGGCGCATAAAACCGCAAAGACAGAGGCTGTGAGGGTCACAAGGATAGTCGCGCCCTTGCGGGACATCTTCAGTTTCTCCATCACGTATGCCACATTGGATTCAAGCATCGAAATCTCGGACGAAACTGATGCGAACAGCAGTCCGATGAAGAACAGAATCAGCAGGACGGGTCCTCCGGGTATATTGCTGAACACAAAGGGCATAGAGATGAAACTCACACCCGCTCCCTGGCTGACTTCAAGTCCCATCGCAAAGACGGCGGGGATGATCATCACCGAGGCTATGACCGCGAAGATGGTGTCTGAGAAGGCAGTGAAGGTGGATATCTGGCCGATGGAGTCGTCCCTCCTCATATAAGACCCGTAGGTTATGACAGCCATAGAACCGAGGGAAAGCGAGAAGAATGCCTGGCCCATCGCCGCCATCACCACCTTTCCGTTGATGCAGCTGAAATCCGGACGGAAAAGGAAGGCCATACCTTCCATCGCTCCGGGAAGGAACATTACCCTGATTGCCATAAAAATGATCAGCAGGAACAAGATGGGCATTATCCATTTGCATGATGTCTCTATGCCCTTCTTCACTCCGATGATGACTATGGCCCCGCAGGTCAGGGCGAAGACCAGGGTGAACAGGACACTTTGGACAGACTCGGACCACTGCGGAAGGCTTCCGCTCACAGTGACAAAAGTCGTTTGAAGACTTTCGATGCCGGACAGACCTCCGCGGCCGAGAAGATTTGCCACGCTCCTGAAGAGATAGTTGATGCACCAGCCCCCGACCACGCAGTAGTAGGAGGTCACCAGGAAGCATCCTATCATACCGAAGGAACCGGCCCATCTCATCTTCCCGTGGGAGAGTTTGTTGAAGGCTTCGCAGGCGTTTGTCTGCGCCCTGCGGCCGATGAGGGTTTCAGCGGTGAAAAGAGGGATGGAGAAGAATATGATGAAGAGCAGGTATATGATGATGAACAATGCCCCACCATATTGCGAGGTCATATAAGGGAAACGCCATAGGTTTCCCAAACCTACGGCGGATCCCACTAATGCGAGCAGCGCTCCTGTCTTGCTTTGGAACGACTCACGCATCCTACAGGCTCATTTTCTTGTAGCCCTCGTAGCGGAGCTTGGCGTACTGCTCTGTTTTGCTGAAGAGTTCTTCTGCGGTCTCAGGGAAGAGCTTGATAAGCGAATTGTAGCGCACCTCTCCCTTGATGAAGTCCTGGAACTTGCTCCAGTCGGGTTCCTTGGAATCGAGGATAAAAGGATTCTTGCCTTCCTCCGCAAGAGCGGGGTTGAAGCGGTAGAGATGCCAGTAACCGCACTCAACTGCCTTCTTCTCCTCAAGCTGGGAGTGGCCCATACCTGCCTTCAGACCATGGTTGATGCAAGGTGCGTAGGCGATGATGAGTGAAGGGCCGTCGTAGGCCTCGGCCTCCTTGAGCACATTGAAGTACTGTGCGGGTGAGGCACCCATAGCCACCTGTGCCACATATACGTAGCCATAGCTGATGGCCATCATTCCGAGGTCTTTCTTGCGGATTTTCTTTCCTGAAGATGCGAACTTGGCAACGGCGCCGGCAGGGGTTGACTTGGATGACTGTCCGCCCGTGTTGGAATATACCTCCGTGTCAAGCACGAGCACATTCACATTCTCACCGCTGGCGAGGACGTGGTCGAGTCCGCCGTAACCGATATCGTATGCCCAGCCGTCACCACCGAAGATCCACTGGCTGCGGGCGGCGATGTAGTCCTTGTACTGGAGAAGTTCCTTGCAGGTGTCGCAGCCGCAGGCCTCCATCATAGGCACGATCTTTTCCTCGACGGCGCGGGTGATGGCGGGGTTGGAGCGGTTGTTGATCCAGAGTTCGAACTGCTCCTTGAGCTCGCTCGAGCACTTGGGGCACTCAAGACCCTGTTTCATCAGGCGGGCTACGGTGTCACGCATACGCTCTGAACCGAGGCGCATACCGAGACCGAACTCGGCATTGTCCTCGAAGAGTGAGCTGGCCCAAGAGGGACCGCGGCCGTGGCGGTCGGTGCAGTAGGGTGATGAAGGGAAGGCGGAACTATAGATTGAGCTGCAGCCGGTGGCATTGGCAACCATCATACGGTCTCCGAAGAGTTGGGTGATGGCCTTCAGATAAGGAGTCTCGCCGCAGCCTGAGCAAGCGCCTGAGAACTCGAACAGAGGCTGGCTGAACTGTGAATTCTTGAGGTTCTGGGTCTTGGGAGCCACATCGTCGCGGTAGCCCACATTGGCGTGGAGCTGGTCGAAAATGGGCTGCTGGGCCTGCTGCTGTGCCACGGGTGACATAACGAGGGCCTTCTCCTTGGCGGGGCAGACATCGGCGCAGTTGCCGCAACCGGTACAGTCATTGGGAGACACCTGGATGGTGAAGTTGTATTCCTTGAAGGCGGCGATGCCCTTCTTGCTCTTGAGGCCGGGGATGGCCGCAGCCTGCTCGTCTGTGGTCAGGAAAGGACGGATGGCGGCGTGAGGGCAGACGTATGCGCACTGGTTGCACTGGATACAGTTGTCAGTAATCCACTCGGGCACGTGGGTGGCAATGCCCCTCTTCTCGTATGCTGCGGTGCCGCAGGGGATGGTGCCGTCAGCTTTCTCGCCTGCAAATGCGCTGACGGGGATGTCATAGCCGTTCTGGGCGTTGACCACGTCGGCCACGTTGCGTACCCATTCGGGTGCAAGACGGTCGTAGCTGTCGGGACGGAAGTGGGCGCTGATGCCGGCCCAACTTTCGGGCACATCCACGCGCTCATACTCTCCGCCGCGGTCCACGGCCGCATAGTTCATATTCACAATCTTCTCGCCCTTCTTGCCATAGCTCTTGTCGATGGCTTTCTTCATATAGGCCACGGCGTCCTCGTAGGGGATGATGCCGGTAATCTTGAAGAATGCTGACTGGAGAATGGTGTTGGTGCGTCCTCCGAGGCCGATTTCTTCGGCGATCTTGGTGGCGTTGATGACATAGAAGGTGAGGTTCTTCTTGGCGATGTTCATCTTCACATACTCGGGCAGGCGGGCGATGGTCTCGTCCTTGTCCCAAAGGCTGTTGAGCAGGAAGGTACCGCCGTTCTTGATGCCCTTGAGCACATCATACTTGTTAAGGTATGAGCTGACGTGGCAGGCCACGAAGTCGGGTGTGGTCACGAGATAGGGCGAGGTGATGGGCTGGTCGCCGAAACGCAGGTGTGAGCAGGTGTAGCCGCCTGACTTCTTGGAGTCATAGTCGAAATAGCCCTGGCAGGACTTGGGAGTGTGCTCACCGATGATCTTGATGGTGTTCTTGTTGGCTCCGACCGTGCCGTCCGAACCGAGACCGTAGAACTTGCACTCGTAGGTGCCGGCCTTGGCGAGGGAAACCTCTTCGCCCACGGGCAGGGACTTGAAGGTGACGTCATCCACGATGCCGATGGTGAAATCGTTCTTGGGCTGTTTGTGCTTCAAGTTCTCAAACACTGCGAAAATCTGGGCGGGGGTGGTGTCTTTTGAAGACAGACCGTAGCGGCCGCCGACCACGTAGGGTGCGTTCTCAACTGTGGAGAGAACGGCTTTCACATCAATGTAAAGGGGTTCTCCTACGCTGCCTGGCTCCTTGCAACGGTCAAGCACGGCGATTCTCTTGACGCTCTTGGGAAGCACCTTGAGGAAGTAGTTCGCGCTGAAGGGGCGGTAGAGACGCACGCAAATCACACCGACCTTCTCGCCCTTGGCGTTGAGGGCATCCACAACCTCGCGGATGGTCTCGCAAACGGAACCCATGGCGATGATGATGTTCTGGGCGTCGGGGGCTCCGTAGTAGTCGAAGGGACGGTACTTGCGACCTGTGAGGGAACTGATTTCACCCATATAGCGGGCCACGATGTCGGGCACTGCGTCGTAGTAGGGGTTGGCTGCCTCTGTGGCCTGGAAGAACACGTCGGGGTTCTGGTTGGTGCCGCGGGTCACGGGGTGGAGGGGATTGAGGGCCCTCTGGCGGAAGTTCTTGAGAGCTTTCTCGCTGATCATATCCTTGATGGCGGCCTCGTCAATCATCTCAATCTTCTGAATCTCGTGTGAGGTGCGGAAACCGTCAAAGAAATGCACGAAAGGCACGCTGGCCTTGATGGTTGAAAGATGGGCAACGGCTGCGAGGTCCATTGCTTCCTGTACGCTTGATGAGCAAAGCATGGCAAAACCGGTCTGGCGGCAGGCCATCACGTCCTGGTGGTCACCGAAGATGGAAAGGGCGTGGGTGGAAAGGGCACGTGCAGATACGTGGAAAACAGTGGGGAGCAACTCACCTGCAATCTTGTACATATTGGGAATCATCAGCAGAAGTCCCTGGGATGCGGTGAAAGTGGTGGTGAGGGCACCTGACTGGAGGGATCCGTGAACAGCACCCGCGGCGCCGCCTTCGCTCTGCATTTCCGTCACGCGGACGGTCTCGCCAAAGAGGTTTTTCTTGCCGAAGGCAGACCACTCATCCACGAGCTCAGCCATTGTGGAGCTGGGAGTGATAGGGTAAATAGCTGCGTGCTCGCTGAAGAGGTACGCTACGTGTGCTGCGGCCCAGTTGCCGTCACAAGTCGTGAATTTTTTATCTTTTGCCATTTTGATATGTTATTTAATGTTTTTAGTTGTATCTTTGTCGCTTTCAAGAGACCTTCGCCCCTATAGTTTAATGGATAGAATGAGAGATTCCGGTTCTCTTGGTTGGGGTTCGATTCCCCATGGGGGTACTTATTTTTCTTCGGATGTATTTTCCTCTCCGGCCGTTTCCTCTATCACCTTCGCATCTTCGACGACTGCACCGCGGTATTTTTCATTGAATTCCTTCTTTATTGCAAAGATGCTTATCAGTTTTGACACTGAGTTCAGCACCAGCACTGCTCCGAAGAGTATGAACATCCAGGTGGCCAGGTCATTGGGCAGGAAGAAGAATACAAGACCGACTATGATGGAAAGGATGGGCACGATATAGTGTATTGCGTTCACCCGTATTTTCCCTACGGAAACTATAAGGGAAACCAGGGACACCACTCCGGAGTAGATCAGCACGGCTCCGAAAAGGTAGGCGAGGAATCTGAAGAAAATGTCCCCCATAAAAATCAGGATAAGGCCGAATATGATGGCAACCAGGCCATTTGAAGCCAGCAGGCCGCTATGCGCCTCTGTCTTTTCCGGGTTTTTGGGCCTGACAAGGGAAGTTATCAGGGAGATGAGTCCGAGTGCGAGAATGGTGATGCCGAGTATTTTGGTGATGGAGTCCTTGGCGACTTCAGGCCAGATGATGAGGGCCAGACCGAGCAGCAGGAATACTATGCAGCTTACGATGCCGCTGTCTTTTTTGTCATAATAAGAGTTGAACATCTTTATTTCAGTTTTTTGAATACAGACTTACAAAAGTAAGTAATCCAATTCAAAAAAAGAAATAATACTACCCTAAAAATGAAATTGCGTTGGGCCCCTCGTGGAAGAGCAAATCCACACAGGAGAGGGAGTCTATGAATCCGTGCCTTGAACTGAAAATCTGATAGTATTCCCCGCAGGCCATCCAAGGCTCCGGAAGGGGACGTTTGGGGTGTATGCCGTCTCTGAAATCGTCCTCCCCGCAAGGTTCCCATACTGTGGTGGGCTTCAGAAGATTGGGCAGTCCGAAGTTCTCCAGCAGCCATCCCGTAAGCGCCATATTTAGGTCCCAGAGACATTCGGGCGTGCTGTCCAGAATGGCGAAAAGTTCGTCACGGTAGTAGTCGTAAAAGGGACTGTGCCGGTATGCGGCGTCAAGAGCCCGCTTGTGAAGGCGTATCCAGGCCTGGGAATAGTCGATTTTTACCGATGTGATCAGTTCTTTGGACGGACCCGAACATACGGGAATGCTCAGGTCCATAGTGCCGTCACCCGAATAGATGCGGCAGCGGTTGCGCCAGCTCTGCTTCTGGAAGGACTCGCAGGCCTCTATGAAAACGGAGCCGCCTCCCCGCACTATCGCTTTGATATATGCTGTGGGAGGCAGATATGCCGTGCTCAGAAGCATCGCTGCAGTGGGAGGGAAATCAGTCCTCGTCGGCGCCGGCCGTGGTGAACTTGATGATGCCTCTCTTTGAAGACCTGATGAAATTGAGGATGACTCTCTTCTCCTCCGAGTCGGTGAAGTCGTGTTCGATCACATTGCAGGCGTCGGAACGGTTGAGTCCGCTCTGGTAGATGGTCTGGTAGATGGTCTTGATGCGGTCTATCTGCTCGACCGTGAAGCCGCGGCGGCGAAGACCCACGATGTTGATGCCGCAGAAGGACAGGGGGTTGTGCCCGGCGAGGGCGTAGGGGGGGACATCCTTGCTGATGAGCGAACCGCCCGCAATCATAACGTGGGAGCCGATGTGGGAGAACTGGTGGGCAGCGCTCTTGCCGCCTATGATGGCCCAGTCATCAACATCGGTCTCGCCCGCAAGACCCACGTAGCTTGTCTGGATCACGTGGTTGCCAATGCGGCAGTCGTGGGCGATATGGGCGTATGACATAATGAGGCAGTTGTCGCCCACCTGGGTGAGGGCCTTGCCGCTGGCTGCGGTGCCGCGGTTGATGGTGGCGCACTCACGGATGACGGTGTTGTTGCCTATCTTGACCTGTGAAACCTCACCTGCATATTTCAAATCCTGGGGGATGGCACCTATCACGGCACCGGGGAAGATCTTGCAGTCGTGTCCGATGGTGACATAGTCGAGGATGGTGGCCTGGGGGCCGATCCAGCAGTTGTCGCCGATTTCCACATTCTCCGCAATGTAGGTAAAGGGCTCAATGGTCACATTGTTGCCTATTTTGGCATTGGGGTGGACAGCGGTGAACTGTTTTGTGAAAATATCCATAATACTTAATTGAATTTTTAGGACTGGATTTTCTCCTGCAGAAGGCGTGCCATTTTCAGATTGAGGCTGTGGCCTGTCTTGTAGCCTGTGATTTTGCCACAGAAATGTGCGCCGCAGAGCGACAGGTCGCCCATAATGTCAAGCAGTTTGTGGCGGGCGCACTCGTTGGGGAAGAACAGCGGGCTGTGGCTCAGATAGCCGCTGAAATTGGCGGGGAGTCCGCTCTTGCCTATCAGCGCGGCGAGGGCGTCTATGTCGGCCTGCGGCACGGGCTTCTCCACAATCACAATCGCGTTGTCAAGGTCGCCTCCCTTGATGAGGCCGTTCTTGAACAGCATCTCGATTTCGTGGTAGAACACGAAGGTGCGGCAGGGGGCTATCTGCTTCGCGTAATCTGTGCGGGGGTTGAAGGAGGCCTTCTGCACACCCATCACCTTGGAGCCGAAATCAACCGTGAGGTCTATGCTGAATTCATCTGCCGGAACTATCTTCATCGAAGCCCCCGAAGCGGGGTCGCTCAGTTCGATGGACTCGGTGATCCGGAATTCCTTTCTGGCGGCTTCCTGCTCTTTGAGTCCGTCTGCCAGAATCGCCTGGGCGTAGGGACGGGCGCTGCCGTCGAGAATGGGCACCTCCTGCGAATCGATTTCCACGATGGCGTTATCGACTCCGAGGCCCCACAGGGTGGAAAGCAGGTGTTCCATCGTCATTACGCGGGCCTCGCCTACCTGCAGGCAGGAACAGCGCTGGGCCTGCCCCACGTTTGAAGCCTTGGCCTCAATGAAACAATCCGGGCCGAGGTCGGTCCGGACGAATCTGATACCTGTGTTGACATCTGCGGGATGCAGCGTAATATGGGACAGTACTCCCGTGTGGAGTCCTTTTCCGTAGAAGGAATAGGATGCTTTGATCGTCTTCTGTCTGCTCATTTTGCGCTGCTATATGCTTGTTAAAAGCGTGCAAAGATAGACAAAAAACTTTAAGTGCCAATTATTTTCGTTTGGCGGCGGCTCTGAACAGGGTGTAGGCTTTCAGATAGAGCCTGTGCTCGAAGGCGGGAGAGCCCATCATTGTGGCGCCCGGCTCCTTTATGGATGAAATGACGCCCGACTGGGCGGCGAGTCTGGTGTTGTCCGCAATTTCCAGGTGTCCGGCTATGCCTACCTGGCCTCCGAACATACAGTTGCCGCCCACGTGGGTGGAGCCCGCAATGCCCGTCTGGGCGGCGATGACGGTGTTGCTTCCTATTTCCACATTGTGGGCAATCATCACGAGGTTGTCGATTTTGGCTCCCTTGCGGATGAGGGTCGTGCCCATTGTGGAGCGGTCGATGGTGGTGTTGGCTCCCACTTCAACGTCGTCTTCGAGGGTCACGATACCTGTCTGGGGGATTTTCTTGTAACTTCCGTCGGCGGTGGGGGCGAAGCCGAAACCGTCAGCCCCGATGATGCAGCCCGAATGCAGGATGCAGCGGTTGCCTATTTTGCAGCCGGGGTAAATCTTCACGCCGGGGTAGATGATGCAGTCTTCGCCTATGCTCACATTGGCCCCTATCCACACCTGGGGGTAGATTTGGGTGTTTTTGCCGATGCGCGCCTTCTTCTCGATGACGGTTTTCGGTCCCACATACACGCCTTTGCCGAGGCTGGCCCTCCAGCTGATGCAGGCGCTCCAGGAGCG
>JABUTN010000008.1:29164-33967 GCA_021443665.1 Bacteroidales bacterium
AGCGAGGCGATGGCCTCGTATGCGTTGTCCACCTTGATGACCGTGGGTTCTATGGCCTGCTTGAGCTCGAAACTCCTGTTGACGAGGATGATGCTGGCCTTGCAGGTGTAGAGGTACTGCTCGTATTTGGGATTGGCCAGGAAACAGAGCGAGCCGCTTTTGCCTGACTCGATGCGGGCCACTGTGGATGCCGTGGCCTCGGGGTTTCCTATAATCTCCCCGCCGAGGTGTCCGGCTATGGTTTTGGCTGATAAAATCATAATCTGGAATTTGGACGCAAAGAAACACAAAATTTTGGAAATCACAGATTATATGCTTACTTTTGCAGCCGAATTGAGGAAGAGGAGGACCGAAGGGTTCCCCTCTTCTGCATTAAATGACGCTTATGATAGAGACATCGCTTATAGAACAGATCCTCGCCCCCTACATCGAGCAGAACTCTCTCGAACTCGTGGAGGTGAAAAACAACAAGGCCAACAACATCAAGATCTTCTTCTCAGCCCCCGGCCGTCCCGTGACCATAGACGACTGCGTGGCCTTGAGCAGGTTTGTGGAGTCGCAGTTGGACCGTGATGTGGAGGATTTTTCCCTGATGGTGTCATCGGCAGGCAAATAACAACTTTAAAATACAAATACTACAATGGCTGGATTCAATCTGTCGAGTACTTTTGCTGAATTCAAGGAGCAGAAAAACATCGATAAACCCACTCTCATGAGTGTAATGGAAGACATCTTCCGCGCTCAGCTCGTGCGTATGTACGGCTCGGCTGACAACTTTGACATTATCATCAACATCGACAAGGGCGACCTTGAAATCTGGCGCAACAGAGAGGTTGTGGAGGAGGTTGAGGACCCCAACACCCAGATTTCCATCAAGGAAGTCCACGCCATCGATGATTCATACGAAATCGGAGAGGACTTCACGGAGGCTTTCCATCTTGAGGACTTCGGCCGCCGCGGCATCCTCAACCTCCGCCAGAATCTCCAGGGCCGCATCGCCGACATAGAGAAGGCCAATCTGTACAACAAGTACAAGGACCGCATCGGTGAGATCTTCAACGGTACCGTATATCAGGCATGGAAACGCGAGATAGTGGCTCACGATGAGGAGGCCAACGAACTCATCATCCCCAAGAGCGAGCAGATTCCCGGCGATTTCTTCAAGAAGGGAGATTCCATCAGGGCCGTCATCGTTTCCGTGGAGATGAGGAACAGCAATCCCGTCATCACCCTTTCCCGTACCTCCCCCATGTTCCTCGAGAGACTCTTCGAACAGGAGGTGCCCGAGATTTTTGACGGCCTCATCACCATCAAAAAGGTGGTCCGCATCCCCGGTGACAGGGCGAAGGTGGCCGTCGAGTCATACGATGACCGCATCGACCCCGTAGGCGCCTGTGTGGGCGTGAAGGGTTCCCGTATCCACGGCATCGTCCGCGAGCTGCGCAACGAGAACATAGACGTGCTCAACTGGACCAACAATCTTCAGCTTATGATACAGAGGGCTCTCAGTCCTGCAAAGATTTCTTCCATCAAGGTCTTTGAGGATGAGAGGCATATCGGTGTTTATCTCAAACCCTCAGAAGTTTCCCTCGCCATCGGTAAGGGCGGTTCCAATATCAAACTGGCAGGCCAGCTTGTGGGCTACGAGATAGATGTTTACCGTGAGGTGGATGAGCAGGAGGAAGAGGATGTTCTCCTGGGCGAATTCAACGACGAGATAGAGCAGTGGGTAATCGACGCCCTCAAGGGCATCGGCTGCGACACAGCCAAGAGCGTGCTGGCACTCCCCGTTTCGGAGATTGTCAAGAGGGCAGACCTCGAAGAGGAGACCGTTCTGGAGGTGCAGCGCATCCTTCGTGCAGAGTTTGAAAATTAAGTTTAACCTAAAAGATTTTTATATATAAGTATGGCGGGAGAAAACATCAGAATATCAAAAATACTGAAGGATTTCAACATCGGTCTCAACACCCTTGCCGAATTCCTCAACAAGAAAAATGTAAACATAGAGGTCAATCCGAGAACTTTGGTGGGCGAGGATGTGTTCGAACTCATAAAGAAGGAGTTCGGCAACGAGCAGGTCATCAAGGAACAGTCCAAGAAGGTGGCCACGAAACTGAAGGAGGTGATTGAGAAGGAATCCCCCCGTCCGGAGCCCGAATACGAGTCCGACAGGGAGGTCATCATCAAGACTTCCATCAGTACGCCCAAGCCTGCCGCCAAACCCGCCCCCCAACCTGCACCCGCTCCCGCGAAGGAAACAGCGAAAGAACCGGCGGCCGCAAGTGTGGCGGAGCCCAAGCAGGAAATAAAGGCTGAAGATACTGTCAAGGCCGTTGGACCAAGCCCCGCTCCGGCTCCCAAACCCGCTCCCGAAGCCAAACCCGCCCCCGCGCCCAAGCCCGTAGAGAAACCTGTGGAGACTCCCGCATCCAAGGTTCCCGAAAACAAGCCCGGTGTGAGGGTGGTAGGACGTCTGGAACTGGACAAGAAGGGCAAACCCGTGCCTCCCAAGCCTGCGGCTCCTGCCCCCAAGAGCGAGCCAGCCCCCACTGCTCCCGTCATCGAGCATATAGAGACCAGCGTCCAGAAGCTCGCAGGTCCCCAGATTACGGGCAAGATAGACCTTTCCCAGTTTGACAGAAAACCTTCTGCAAATCCCGCCCACAAGAAGCGTGAGCGCATAAAGGGCGGCCCCAAGGACCAGAAGGTGGATGTGAGCAAGGTCCACGGCACCAACAAGCCCCAGAGCAACAACGGCGGCTCCGGCAAGAAGAAGTCCGAGCGTTTCGCCAAACCCGTGCGTGTGGAGGTGGATGAGGATCAGGTGCAGAAGCAGATACGCGAGACCTACCTCAAAATGACGGAAGGCCACGGCAAGACCAAGGGCAGCAAGCACCGCCGCGAGAAGAGGGAGATGATCTCCCAGAAGGAGGAGGAACTCCGCGAGTTGCAGGCCCTTGAGAGCAATATATTGAAGGTTACGGAGTTCGTGACCGTCAACGAGCTTGCCATTATGATGAACACTCCCGTGACCAAGGTCATCGAGGCCTGTATGAACCTCGGCCTTATGGTGTCCATCAACCAGCGTCTCGATGCCGAGGCCCTCGTGCTTGTGGCCGAGGAGTTCAACTACAAGATAGAGTTCGTGACGGCTGAGGACAAGGAAAAGGTTGAGGAGGAAGAGGACCGTCCCGAGGATCTCGTACCCCGTCCCCCCATCATCACCGTTATGGGTCACGTCGATCACGGCAAGACATCCCTGCTCGACTATATCCGCAAGTCCAATGTGATAGCGGGCGAGGCCGGCGGCATCACCCAGCACATCGGTGCCTACCACGTGGAACTGCCTGACGGACGCAAAATAACCTTCCTCGACACCCCCGGTCACGAGGCCTTCACGGCGATGCGTGCCCGCGGTGCGAAGATTACAGACCTTGCGATTATCATCGTTGCGGCGGACGACGCCATTATGCCCCAGACCGTTGAGGCCATCAACCACGCCCAGGCTGCAGGTGTACCCATGATATTTGCCATCAACAAGATAGACAAGCCCGGCGCCAATCCGGAGAAGATACGCGAACAGCTCTCCAATATGAACATTCTCGTGGAGGACTGGGGCGGCAAGTACCAGTGCCAGGAGATTTCAGCCAAGAAGGGCATCAATGTGGATCTCCTTTTGGAGAAGGTGCTACTGGAGGCCGATATGCTCGAACTGAAGGCCAACCCCAACCGTCTGGCGAAAGGCTCCGTGATAGAGTCCTCCCTGGACAAGGGCCGCGGCTACCTTGCCACCGTAATGGTGCAGAACGGCACCCTCCACGTGGGCGACATCGTGCTTTCGGGCAGCTATTACGGCCGTGTGAAGGCTATGTACAATGAGCGCGGCCAGAAAGTGGACGGCGTGGGTCCCGCCACTCCCGTTTCCGTGCTCGGTCTGAACGGCGCCCCCACCGCAGGCGAGCTTTTCAACGTGATGGAGGACGAGCGTGAGGCTAAGGAACTTGCCAACAAGCGTGAGCAGCTGCTCCGCGTCCAGGGCATACGCACCCAGAAACACACCACCCTCGAGGAAATCGGTCGCCGCATAGCCATAGGCAACTTCCACGAACTCAACATCATCGTCAAGGGCGACGTGGACGGTTCTGTAGAGGCTCTCAGCGACTCCCTGATCAAACTTTCGACCGAGGAAATCGAGGTCAATGTGATCCATAAAGCTGTGGGTGCCATTTCCGAGTCCGATGTGCTTCTGGCTTCGGCTTCCAACGCCATTATCATCGGCTTCCAGGTGCGTCCTGACGCCGGTGCCCGCAAGTTGGCCGAGAAGGAGGAAATCGAAATCCGCCAGTACTCCGTGATTTACGATGCCATAGAGGAGGTCAAGAGCGGTCTGGAAGGTATGCTTGCTCCCGAACAGAAGGAGGAAATCACCGCCACCGCCGAGGTTCGCGAGACCTTCAAGATTTCCAAGGTCGGTACCATTGCCGGCTGCGTGGTGCGTGAAGGCAAACTCTACCGATCATCCAAGGTCCGCGTGATTCGTGACGGTATCGTAATCTACACCGGTGAACTCGGCTCCCTGAAACGTTTCAAGGACGATGTCAAGGAGGTGACTTCCGGTATGGACTGCGGCCTCAACATCGACAAGTTCAACGATATCAAGGTCGGGGACGTAGTAGAGGCCTACCAGATTATCGAGATCAAAAGGAAACTTTAGGGTCAGCCCGCAAAAGGATGAGATCCTTCACATTTGTTCAAGATGACTGAAATGTCGTCATTCTGAGGGCTTTGGCCCGAAGAATCCCG
>JABUTN010000009.1:0-26938 GCA_021443665.1 Bacteroidales bacterium
ATATCAACATGAATTATGGCATAGCAGAGGTGTCAGGTATCCGTGGTCTATTCCCCAAAGACAGTGGAGAATGGCTGAATTGGATAAATCAAGGGAACTGTGGAATCGGTGGAAGGAGTTTGTTCGCGGCACGGACATCTGGAATGAGGTGATAAACGACCCGCTCTTACCTCAGCCTTGAGGCGGAGAGGACGAGGGCGTGGTCTTTGGCTATGGCGCGGGCGGACAGGGTCAGCAGGATGAAGCACAGGAGGGGAAAGATGGCGCTTATCGCATAGACTATGGTGTCGGGGCGGGTGAAGAATCTCACCGCAATGTAAATCTGTTCCCCGAGCATTGCCAGGGCGCAGAGGGTGCAGAGACGTATCTGCAGCATCCTTTTCTTGAACAGGAAAATGGTCACAAGGCTTACTGCAGCCACGACGACGAGCACAATGGCGCTGGTCAGGTCGCTGATCCATCCCGCCTCATAAGGGTCGGGAGTGGAAAAGTCAGTGTACATCTTGGTGCAGATCATGGTGACGGTGAGGGCGAATACTATCACGAGAAAAAGAGATTGGATGCGTTGTATCATAGTTTTTTATATTTTTGCATTTGTGGCAAATATAGAAGATTCATACAGAATAATCAAATCCATGAACGTTTTGGCGGGAGATCAGACACCCGCCGTGAGGGCTGCCCTGCGCAGGGCTCTGCTCTCCTACGGAGACGGATTGTATAGTGATGCCCGAAAGGTTATGGGCAAGGGTGTGGCAACCGGTATGGCACGCATGCAGGCATGCTGCTCTTTTTTGCGCTGTCTGGAAGAGGGCGAGTCCGGTTCCCTGCTTGAGCGTATGTCCTGGATTTACCGTTTCGTGCACCCTGAGAAGACAAACGCATTGGAACAGATAATGGATATAGTCAATCCCGTGCTGTCGGATGCCGAGAATGACATAAACGGCAAAAGAACTCTCCTGGAGAATGTGGAACTTCTCAACTGCAACATTTTCAGCAGAGTGGGTTTGCGCTCCTGCAAGGCTCTCGCGGAAATGTTCGAATTGAGAGAGCTCAAGTATGCGCAAATGCTTCTGAGCGTGCTTGTGGGGAGCCTCTGCGAGAACCGTCTTGTGCTGGTGAATTTTCCCACCCGGGAGAACGAATGGAGCATAGGTGCTATAGATGTGAAGGGCGGACGGAACCCGAAGATGGTGTTTTTCTACGATGCGGTGTCCAATGGTGAATTTTACGCCGCGGATGGCAAGGACCTGTACGAGAAGGAGTGCGTAAAACACGACGAGTTCTGTTTCAGGCTGATGAACCAGATGATGCTCGGCACAAAAAACAAAGAGCACGCTTCGTTGCTGAAGCGCACTCTTTATGATCTCGGATATAGTGATTAAATCTCGTCGAAGTTGACTGAATAGTTCCCGCCTTCATTCTCATCGCGGGCTTCGGGAACGCGCTCAACAACCGGGCAGCGTTGCTTGATATATTCAACGACTTCCTGAAGACCACCCGCGAATTTCTCAAAGTCTTCCTTGTAGAGGAAAATCTTGTGCTTTTCATACACGAAGCGACCGTCTCGCTCCACTTTGCGCTTGCTTTCTGTGATGGTCAGATAATAATCGTTACCCTTGGTGGCTTTAACATCAAAGAAATAGGTTCTTTTTCCTGCTCTTACTGGTTTTGAATAAACATCATCGGCCCCTCTCTCGAGTGCACCTGCGTAATCGTTTTCTTCTGAATACATGGTAGAATGTGTTAAAAATGCCTACAAAGATAAATCTTTTTGCACAAAATGAGTATCTTTGCCCAATATTTTTTGAAATTATATGTTAAATCGTCGTTTGATAAGAATCAAGGCATTCAAAGTTCTTTACAGTTCGGTGGTGTGCGGGGAAAGCGACTTGCAGAAGGTTCTGAACGAAATGTCAATGTCCTGCCGCAAGACTCTGGAGTTGTACCACTTTATATTCAACAGTGCGCTTGCGCTTCAGAATGTGGCGAGAACCAGGATAGAACTTGGCCTGCAGAAACATCTCCCGAGTTACGAGGACCTGCACCCCAACCGCAAGTTCGCCGACAACACTCTCTGTGGGTATCTGCTCGGGTGGGAACCCTTCATCCGCTTCGGTGAGAAGAACGGCCTGTTCTGGAATGACGACATGATGGTTATCGCCCGCAAGATGTACGCATCGATAAGCGCTAAGGACTATTTCAAGGAATATATGGCAAATCCGGAATGTTCTGCAAAGGAGGATGCAGCCCTGTGGCGCAGAATTTTTGAGGAAGAGTATGAGGACAACGAGCTGCTCGAGCAGACGCTTCAGGACATGTCCCTCTACTGGGGTGACGATTTGGCCTATGTCCTCAATGTGATTCTGAACAATGTGGACGCTTTCGGAGCCAGGGGAAAGATGTTCCCTGCATCCGTGTTTATGAAGGATGATGACAGGGGCTTCGCCGAGGAGCTAGTCACGCACGCCTTCACAAACTACGGAAAGTACATCGACCTGATTACGCCCAATCTCACCAACTTCGAGCTGGACCGCCTGGTGACCACTGACGTGGTGCTGATCGTTGCCGGCATCGCCGAGGCTGTGCATTTCAGCCAGATTCCCATCAAGGTGACAATCAACGAATATGTCGAGATTTCAAAGTATTACAGCACATCCGGCAGCAGTATGTTCGTGAACGGCCTTCTGGACAAGATGATACAGAAACTCTCGCAGGAAGGTGTCATTGTCAAGACAGGAAGAGGACTTGTATAGAAAATAAACAACTGAAAAAATATTATGAAACTTATGTTCTTCTTGCTCCAGACGGGGGCTGCAGCAGCCGCCCCCCAGGGCACCAATCTTACTTTTCTGCTTTTTATCGCCCTGATGTTCGTGGTGATGTACTTCTTTATGATCCGTCCCCAGAAAAAGAGACAAAAGGAGCTTGAGGCTTTCCGCAATTCCCTGAAGAAGGGGGATTCTGTAGTTACTGCAGGAGGCATATACGGCAAGGTCGCTGAGGTTAAGGAAAACTATGTCCTTTTGGAAGTTGACAAGGAGGTGAAGATTCGTGTTGACAAGTCTTCTTTGAGCAAGGATGCCTCAGATATCCAAAAATAAGAAAGAGAGAAGAGAATCGTTGCTGATGATGCTGTTGTCAGTTTTCCTGGCGGCAGTGGTCTGGCTTTTTTTTGAGTCTTCACAAGACTATCAGGTGTTCCTCGAGTATGAGGTGAGGATACACACCGATGTGTCCGGAAGGGCGCGTGAGGCCCTGTCCCAGGATGTTCTTTTGGTCAGGGGCAGCACGGGCGGTTTCAGGATAATATCACACAGGTTGTGGAAGAAGCCCGTTCTGGATCTGTCCGTCCCCTCGAGAATGGTCAAGATGAGGAATGCCGATGAAGACCAGTTCGTGGTAAGCTGCGATGATGTCCGCACAGAACTGATTGAGGCCTTCAGCGGGGATATGAATGTGGAGTTTTTCGTGACAGATTCGCTGAAATTCTCCCTTCCCGTCGTGAGTTCGCGCAAGGTGCCCGTTGTTGCAAACAGCACCCTGGCCTTTGCTCCCCAATATATGGCTCTGGGAAATCTGGCGCTCGTACCTGACAGCATAGAGGTGTTCGGTCCGGAGTCCAGGATTTCGTCCATAAACCAGATTTCCACAAAGGCGGTTTCACGCCGCAATATCCGCAAGTCCCTCAACGGCATTGTGCCTGTGAATCAGGAAAAGGGACTGAACTATTCCGAGACCAGGGTATATTATTCATTGGAGGTGACACGCTTTGTGGAGCAGTCCTTCGTTGTGCCGGTGCATGCCACCGACGTGCCCTGGGGAAAGGAGCTGAAAGTGATTCCTTCCGAAGTGACCCTGACGGTCAGGCACCGTCTGGAGCAGAAGCAAAGACTGAACGACTCGGATTTCATCCTGAGTGTCAGCTATGAGGACTTTTACAAGTCACTCGGGGGCCGTCTCGTGCCTGTGGTCGAGGCTATGCCCAATGATGTTTATTCCGTGAGTATGGATCCCCCCTATGTGGATTGCGTGCTTCTGGATTATACCTTTGAACAATGAGGACTTTGGCAATCACCGGAGGAATAGGCAGCGGGAAAAGCTATGTCTGCAACATTTTCGCGGCTATGGGTGTGCCTGTGTACAACGCGGACAGAATACAGAAGGAACTCTATGCGTCCGACCCGTATCTCAGAAATGCGCTTGAGGGAATGTTCGGAGAGGGTGTTTTCGAGGAAGGCCGGCTTAACGCTAAACTGATAGCCTCGCGTATCTTTAATGATGACAATGCCCGCGAGGCGCTCGAGAGGGTGGCATACCCCGCCCTTATGAGAGACTTCCGGCGGTGGAAGGAGGAGCAACAGGGGAGGGCGCCTTTCGTCCTTTTCGAGTCGGCCCTGTTGCTTGAAAAAAAGGAAATTGCGTCCTTGGCGGACAAGATTCTGTGCGTGGTCGCTCCTATGGAACTCAGAATCAGGAGGGTGATGTCAAGGGATGGGGCCACGGAAGAACAGGTGGCAGAAAGAATCAACTGCCAATGGGACGACCAAAAGCGTGTGGAACTTTCAGATTGGGTGATTTGCAGCAACGGGGCACGGGCTTTGCTTCCCCAGTGCGTGGACATATACAACAAAATGGCTAACACAGAACAAAAACTTTAAATACACATTGTCATGAAAACAGATTTGAGCAGAATATTGTCAGTATCGGGACAGCCCGGTCTTTGGGAATATGTATCACAGGCCCGCAACGGCATCGTTGCCGAGTCTTTGGCCACAAAAAACCGCACGGCCTTCGGTGTGAATGCCAAGGTTACTTCTTTGGGAGATATCTCAGTTTATACGGACGAGGGCGAGTGCTCCCTCAAGGACCTTTTCCTCAAGCTTCGCGATGTGCTTGGTGACAAGCCCGCCTGCGACCCCAAGGCCGACAACAAAAGCATTGTGGCCCTGTTCGAGCAGGCATTGCCCGACTACGACCGCGACCGTTTCTATGTTTCACACATGAAGAAAGTCTGCCTCTGGTACAATATCATCCGCGAGTTCGCTTCCTTCGACTTTGAAGAAGAAAAGGAAGAAAAGACAGAAGAGGAATAAAACTGCCTGAAAAATATGAAAACCTTGTCCGTCATTACAATGGGCTGCTCCAAGAACCGAGTGGATTCGGAGCACATACTGGCCGCCGCTGAGGCTGCCGGCTGGCGCATTGTGGATGAGGAAGAGGTCTTCTCAAAGGGCGTTGACACGCTGATAGTCAATACCTGCGGATTCATCCTGGATGCCAAGGAGGAATCGATAGAAATGATTCTGAATGGGGTGGAGGCAAAGAAAAAAGGCCTTGTGGGCGAACTTGTCGTTATGGGCTGCCTGAGTCAGCGTTACCGTGAGGAACTCCCCGCTGAGATTCCGGAGGTGGACAAGTGGATGGGCTCTTATGAGACAGACTCCATACTGAAGTACCTTGGAATCAGAAAACCGCCAAAATCCCTGGTGCGCCGCCATCTGACCACGCCGTCGCATTATGCTTATCTGAAGATTTCCGAAGGCTGTGACCGTCATTGCAGTTACTGCGCCATTCCCTCCATCAGGGGACGTCTCGCGTCCGTGCCTATGGAGGAACTTCTTGAAGAGGCGCGTGGACTGGCTGCAAAGGGCGTCAGGGAACTGATAGTGGTGGCTCAGGATACAACGGACTATGGACGTGATCTTTACGGCCGCCGTGTCCTTGCCCGCCTGCTTTCGGAACTTGAGAAGATTGAGGGCATAGAGTGGATAAGGATACACTACAGTTACCCCACATCGTTCCCCAAGGATGTCCTGGAGATTATGGCGCGTTCAGGCAAGATTTGCCCCTATATGGACATACCGCTCCAGCATTCCAGCACGAAGGTGCTGAAGGCGATGCGTAGAGGAATAGACGGGCCTTCGACCTGCGCTCTGGTCGAGACTATGCGCAAGGCTGTGCCCGGCATCGTGCTCCGTACCACTATGATAGTGGGCCATCCGGGCGAGGGCAGCCGGGAGTTCAGGCAACTGCTGGATTTCGTGTCCAAATACAAGTTTGAGCGTCTCGGGGCCTTCCAATATTCTCAGGAGGAGGGCACCTGGGGGGCGAAACATCTCCCCGACACCGTGCGTCCATCGACCAAACAGAAGCGTTATGAGGAACTTATGGAACTGCAGAGTTCCATCTCACTCGACTTCAACCGCGGCCGCATAGGAACAGACGAGCGTGTCATCGTGGATTCCTGGGACGATGAGAGGAAATGCCTTGTCTGCCGTTCGCGTCTGGAAAGCCCCGGAGTGGACGGCGAAATCCTCATAAGCTGCCCTGACAGGAAGAAGGGGCCCGCTCTTGTGGGTAAAATGCTTGACGTGAAAATAACGGGCGCTGACGAATACGACCTGATAGCAGAAATGAGATGAAACACCGCCCTTACATATTGCTGCTGACAGCCCTCCTGACCCTTTCCTGCTCCGTGCAGTGGGCGACGGTGGACATTGAACACAAGACTCCCGCATATTGGAAATGTGATTTCGGAGTGATGCCGCCTCCCGTGGTGGCAGTGGGCTCGGGCTCTGTGCAGGACAGCATCATAGGCGTGAATGCGGCGTTCGGAACAGCAGAGAAGTTTGAAGAGGGAATGAACCTGAAATCCGGCTCCATCAACGTATATACGTACAAGGGAGAAAACGCTTCCATAAACAACCCCAAGACAATGGCTGATGTGGCCTCACTTGCGGGACGCCTGACCTTTGTGGTCATAGATTCGATTCACGTGCAGAAACCGCAGGTGGTGAAGAACAATGTGAGGAAATCCTTTTCCGGAATCTCCTGTTATTCCAGTATCGTCGATATGCCCTATTCGTTCAGAATCAGTGTGCACAATATGGGCAAGTCAGCGCCCTTGCACTGTTATTTCGAGGCGGACACAATGCGCTGGGAACTGATGTCCGTAGAGCCGATTACGGAGAATATGGCAAGCCTGAAGGCGCGTGACGGCATCCTTCAGCGGGTGAAGACGATGCTTTATGAAGTTACGGGCAATTTCTTTCCCTCCTGGCACACCGGCAGCTGCTCTCTGGCCTATTTCCCGGGGGAACAGTGGGAGAGGGCCATTGAACTTGCCGGGGAATTCAGATGGGAGGAGGCCCTAGACATCTGGATGAAACTCAGCAAGACAACTTCCGCGGACAAAGTGCAGTATGCCGCCCTCAATGCGGCAACCGCTTTGGAAATACTTGGCCAGAGCAGTCTCAGCAAGGCCTGGTTTGAGGTCTATGAACAATACAAAAACCAGTAGAATATGATACAGTCGATGACGGGATTCGGCAGGGCCGAAGCAATCTGTGAAGGGAAAAAATATGTGGTCGAGATACGCTCGGTCAATGGGAAAAACTGCGACGTGAATCTCAAATCCCATTTTCTGCCGAGGGATAAAGAGTTGGAAATCAAGCAGATAGTGAGTCGTGAACTTGTGCGTGGCAATATAGACGTCACTATTTCCTGTGAGCAGACAGGTCCCAGAAAAGGCAGCCGTATAGACACAGACGTGGTAAGAGATTATATGAGGCAGCTTGAAGAAGGGGGGTTGCTTGCAGATGCCGGCAGCCACGAGGCCGTCCTTGCGAGTGTGCTCCGTTTTCCCGATGTGACTGCCACCGATACTGCTGAAATGAGCGAACAGGCATACGCCACGGTAATAGAGGCATTGTACGGTGCCCTGGAGGCCATCGTGGATTTCCGTATCCGGGAGGGAGAGTCCCTTGAGGATGACATCCTTTCAAGGGTGAGGCTGATTGCAGCCACTGTGGACGAGGTGGAACAGTATGAGGCTGAAAGGATTCCCGCAGTGCGTGAGCGTCTCGAGAGCAAACTTTCCGAGTTGGCGACAGGCGCGGACCAGGCCCGACTGGAGCAGGAACTGGTCTATTACATCGAAAAACTTGACATCAACGAGGAAAAGGTGCGCCTGCGCCAGCATTGCCGCTATTTCGAGGAAACCGCTGCAGACGAGCAGTATCCCGGCCGCAAGTTCGGCTTCATCGCCCAGGAGATGGGCCGTGAAATAAACACTATGGGCTCCAAGGCAAACCACGCGCAGCTTCAGAAGCTCGTGGTGGTGATGAAGGACGAGTTGGAGAAGATAAAGGAACAGAGCCTGAACATCCTATAAGCGCTGTGCCGCCTGCATTTCGCGTATGCGGGTGGAGGATATGTCATAGAGCTGAACACCATCCAGCAGCCTCAGCCGCGCCCCCGTTTCCGCAAGCCGTGAAAACTCCGGTTCCGGATTGTAGCCCGGACGGGGATAAACCCAGATTTCAAATTCCTTGAGCAGTTCGTCCGCCTTGTGCCAGCAGTGCAGGGAGGCTATGTTGTCCGCCCCGATCAGGAGGACGTGTCTGCTGCCCGGCTCCGCCTTGCGCAGTTCGCGCAGGGTGTTGATGGTGTATAAGGGCGGTGTCAGGGAAAATTCGATGTCGTTCACCCGCAGTTTCGCTATGCCGGCCGTCGCCTTGCGCAGGGCGTCCAGACGTTCTCCCGCATCCGCGAGGCTGTTTTTGTCCTTGAAAGGGTTGTGGGGGGAGACGATGACTTCAAGCGTGTCCACCTCTTCCATTGAGGACACGAATCTCATTATGCCGAGATGCCCCTCGTGAACAGGGTTGAAGGAACCGAAATAGTGGACGACGAGCGGCATCAGTCAGGGACGGGCTATGAATTCTTCCGCCAGGGCCTCTGCATCGGCGAGGGCTTTTTCAAGATTGTCGTTGACCAGGACCACATCGAACTTGTCCTGGTAGGAGAGTTCCGTTTCCGCCTTTGCCACACGCTGTTCTATGGCCTCGGGAGTGTCCGTGCCGCGGCCCTTGAGACGCTCGCGGAGAGAGGCGATGCTGGGGGCCTTGATGAAAACGGCGAGGGCATCGTCTCCGAAAATGCGTTTCAGGTTGACGCCGCCGCAGACGTCGATGTCGAAAAGGACTATGCTGCCCTTCGCCCACAGCCGCTCGAGTTCAGAGCGCAGGGAACCGTAGATGCAGCCTGGATAAACCTCCTCGTATTCCACGAAGGCGCCCTGTGAAACTAGTTCCCTGAAGCGTTCCGGGCTGAGGAAATAGTACTCGCGGCCGTCCTGCTCCTGACCCCTCGGGGCGCGTGTGGTGGCGGAAATTGAAAATTCGAATATGGGGTATTTGGCTATCAGGTGCTGGACTATGGTGCTTTTTCCCGAACCCGAAGGTGCACAAAATATGATTACTTTATTGCTCATGTCGCAAAAATACTTAAATTTGCGTAATCATTTGCATAAACATCAACATTATAAAACGAATATGATTTCTTACAAAGATCTTGGCCTTGTAAACTCAAGAGAGCTTTTTGCAAAGGCAGTTAAGGGCGGTTACGCCATCCCCGCGTTCAATTTCAACAACATGGAGCAGATGCAGGCTATCATCACAGCCGCAGCCAACACCAAGTCTCCCGTAATCCTCCAGGTATCCAAGGGTGCCCGCAACTATGCCAACCAGACTTTGCTTCGCTATATGGCACAGGGCGCTGTCGAGTTCGCAAAGGAACTTGGCGTGGACGTTCCCGTTGTTCTCCATCTCGACCACGGTGACAGTTTCGAACTCTGCAAGAGCTGCATCGAGTACGGTTTCTCATCAGTGATGATCGACGGTTCACACCTTCCCTATGAGGAGAACGTCGCCTTGACCCGCAAGGTCGTAGAGTATGCACATCAGTATGATGTCACCGTCGAGGGTGAGCTCGGCGTTCTTGCCGGCGTTGAGGATGAGGTTTCCGCTGAAACCCACACCTACACCCGTCCCGAAGAGGTTGAGGACTTCGTGAAGAAGACAGGCGTTGATTCTCTCGCCATCTCAATCGGAACATCACACGGTGCCTTCAAGTTCAAACCCGGCCAGAAGCCCCAGATTCGCCTCGACATCCTCCACGAGATCGAGCAGCGCATCCCCGGTTTCCCCATCGTTCTCCACGGTTCTTCTTCAGTTCCCCAGGACATCGTGAAGGAAATCAACCAGTACGGCGGCAAACTCGTTGACTCCATCGGTATTCCCGAGGAGCAGCTCCGCGAGGCTTCAAAGAGCGCTGTCTGCAAAATCAACATCGACTCAGACGGTCGTCTGGCAATGACAGCCGCTGTCCGCAAAGTGCTTGTGGAGAAGCCCGCAGAGTTCGACCCCCGCAAATATCTCGGCCCCGCCCGCGACAAACTCACCGAGCTCTATACACACAAGATTATCAATGTGCTTGGCTCAAACAACCAGATCTAATATAGCATGAAAAGATTCTTAGGATTCATTGCCATTGCGGCGATGACTTTGACGCTCGCATCCTGCGGTGCCTCCAAGAAGACCATTTCCCCCGATGAGGAGATTGTGAACACCCCCTTCTCAGGCCCCGAGTATGCCTCCGACAAGAACTATTACCGCTCAGAGGGTATAGGCCTCAGCATCGACATCAGTATGGCAAAACGCGCTGCCGAGCTTGATGCCCGCACCCAGATTGCCGGTCAGATTACCGCCACCATCAAATCCGTGATGGACCGTTATGCCCAGCAGGTGAACATCGAGAAAAAATCCGAGTTCGAGGCAAAGACAGAGGAAATGACCCGTCAGGTGATCAACCAGCGTCTCAACAACTCGAACATCAAAAACAGCCAGCTCACCTTCAACAAGAGGACAAAGAAATATACCAGCTATGTCCTCATCGAGATGCCCAAGGATTCAGTCTGCGAGGCATTGGAAGGTGCCATCACCAGTGATGAAAGGCTTAAACTTGATTTTGACAAGTACCAGTTCAAGAAGATTTTTGACGAGGAGATGGAGAAATACGTCAATGGACGTTAATCCTTCCCTGCATTTGAAAGGCCCGTGTCATTTTGGCACGGGTCTTTTTTGTGTCGCGGTATTTGCTGACAGAATGTCGCATTACCCGCCGTGGCTCCATTTTTGTAAAAATGTGGTGACGAAAAAAACAAAGGAAAATGTCAGAAAACAATAAGAAAAAAAAGCCTGCTGCCCCCCAGCAGAACGAGGAACTTGAGGCCTTGAAGGCTTCGCTTGAAGAGAAGGACACCCTGATCGCGGCAAAAGAACAGACCATCGCCGAGCAGAAGGACCAGTACCTGCGCCTGTGCGCGGATTTTGACAACTTCAGACGCAATGCGGCAAAGGCAAGGCTTGAACTGCTGAAAACTGCTTCGGAAGATGTGCTCAGCGGCATACTGCCCGTGTTGGACAATTTTGACTCCGCAATCAAGGCCCTGAAGGAGGCTGCGGAGCCGTCAACGGCGGCCATTGAGGGTACCGAACTTATATACCAGGGCCTGATGAACTATCTTCAGTCCAAAGGCCTGAAGCGCATAGAGTCCCTGGGAGCGGAGTTTGATGTGGATTTTCACGACGCGGTCACTAAATTCCCCGTGGAGGAGCCCGAGAAGAAAAACCACGTGATAGATGTGATCCAGCAGGGTTATATGCTCGACCAGAAGGTGATACGTTATGCAAAAGTTGTAGTAGGAGTTTAAGGCTATGGCAGACAAAAGGGATTATTATGAGGTGCTCGGCGTTGCAAGGGATGCAAGTGCCGACGAAATAAAGAAAGCCTATCGCAAGAAGGCGATGCAATACCATCCGGACCGCAATCCGGGCGACAAGTCGGCGGAAGAGAAGTTCAAGGAGGCTGCAGAAGCCTACGATGTGCTCAGCGACCCTGACAAGAGGGCGCGATATGACCGTTTCGGCCATGCTGGAGTGAACGGAGGTGCTGCCGGCAGCGGTGATTTCGGCGGATTCTCCTCAATGGAGGATATCTTCTCGCGTTTCGGGGATATATTCGGAGGCTTTGGAGATATATTCGGGGGCGGCTCCTCACGTGGCGGCAGGGCTGTTCCCCACGGCTCGAATATGCGCATCAGGGTTAAACTTTCGCTTTCCGAGGTTGTCCACGGCGTGGAGAAGAAGGTCAAGATCAACAAGGATGTCCAGTGCCCCCATTGTCACGGATTGGGCGCCGAGTCCCAGGCCGACATAGAGACCTGCCCCCACTGCAAAGGCAGCGGAGTCGTGACCCAGATAGTCAACGGCATATTCGGTCGTATGCAGCAGACCACCACCTGTCCCGTCTGCAACGGAGAGGGCAAGAAAATCAAGAACCCTTGCCGCGAATGTCACGGAAGGGGTGTTGTGAAGGGGTCCGAGGAAATCACCTTGAAGATTCCCGCAGGAGTGCAGGAGGGAATGCAGCTGACGATGAGGGGAAAAGGCAATGCCACCCGTCAGGGAGGTGTGCCCGGCGATCTTCTGATACTGATAGAGGAGGAGCCCAACAAAGAACTCCAGAGAGACGGCAACAACTTGATTTATTCGCTATTCATATCGGTGACCGACGCCATACTCGGCAAGACCGTGGAGGTGCCCACCGTGGACGGAAAGGTGAAGATAGAGGTCAAGCCGGGAACGCAGTCCGGCGAGTTCCTCCGCATTAGGGGTAAGGGAATCCCAGTGCTGAACGGATACGGCTGCGGAGACCTGCTGATATATGTGCAGGTGTGGATTCCGAAGAAAGTGAGCAAGGCTGAGAAGGATATGCTTGAGAAACTGTCCGGTTCCGAGTCCTTCAGACCGAATCCCGACAAGGATGACTACAATTTTTTCAGCAGAATCAAAAAAATGTTTGGTGATTAGAATAATATTCCTATCTTTGCAGTCCCAAAAAGCAACCTCTTGCATCAGGACCCGTGCGTAGGGCGCAACGTTGCACTAAAAGTTTAAGAAAAATGGATTTGATCAAAATCGCCGAGCAGGCAATGGCAGTAGAGGGAGCAAAGCTTCCCGATTTCAAGGCAGGTGACACCGTAACCGTTACCTACCGCATCAAAGAGGAAAACAAAGAGCGTCTCCAGAAGTTCCGCGGAGTTGTTATCCAGCTCAAAGGACAGGGCGTCACCAAGACCTTCACCGTTCGCAAGGTTTCCAATGGTATCGGAGTCGAGAGGATTTTCCCCATTTATTCACCCTTCATCGCTGAGATTGAAGTCAACAAGATCGGTAAGGTTCGCCGCAGCCGCATCTTCTATCTCCGCAACCTCACCGGCAAGAAGGCCCGCATCAAAGAGAAACAATACGTAGCTCCCAAGGAGCAGTAGCATAGACTGGCCCCGTAGCTCAACTGAATAGAGCATTTGACTACGGATCAAAAGGTTATGGGTTTGAATCCCGTCGGGGTCACGACGAAAGCCCAAAGGGGCAAGAGAGCAGCGAGGCTGCTCTCTTTTTTGTGTGGCCAGGCCTCTCGGAAAGCTTGTTTTCCAGAGGGCCAGACCACACAAAAAAACATAGAGAGGAGCCCTTCGGCACCTCTCTCTTGCCTCGCTCCGGTCTCTCGGAAGTCGGACCCCTACGGGAACTGCGAAGGCCGTCAGGCCTGAGCAAATCCCGAAGTATTGACGCGCAGCGTTGAAATCCCGTCGGGACGCAAATCCTATGATTTCTTCCGGAAAATTTCTCCCACCCAGAGCACGAGTGAAGTCGAGGCTATTATCCAGAACCAGTCTGTCAGGCGCAGGTGGCAGACGCTGAACATCTTGCCCCCGAGTTCCACAATCAGAATCTGCCCGAAGAATATGATGACCGCGGTAAGGATGAATCCCCTGCAGGCCTTCAAGTTCGCGAAGGCGGATTTTCCTGTCATAAATGCCTTGGCATTGAACATGTTCCAGAACTGAAGCATCACGAAAAGGGTGAAGAAAAGGCTGAGTTCGTATGCGCTGAGTCCGTTATAAGGGCCCCATCTGAACTTCAGCAGATCCGGCATACTCGTGATGTCTGAGTGCTGCATAAGCAGCAGGACAGCCAGCAGCAATATGGTGAAGAGGCCTCCGACGCTGAAAATCCTGAGGGCCATTGACTTGCTTATTATATTGTCAGTGATCTTGCGGGGTCTGTCCTTCATCACAAGTCTTGAAGGCGGCAGCGAGGCAAGGGCGATGGCGGCGAAGGTGTCCATTATGAGGTTCACCCACAGCATCTGCGTCACCGTCAGGGGGGAACTCGTGCCTACAAAGGCGCCAAGCAGGACTATCAGGGTCGCGACCACATTGATGGTCATCTGGAACATAATGAAGCGCTGTATGTTCTTGTAGAGGGAACGCCCCCACATCACGGCATTGGAAATGGTGCTGAAAGAACTGTCCATAATGGTCATATCTGAAGCCTCTTTGGCCACGGCGGTGCCGTCTCCCATAGAAAGGCCCACATCCGCGGCGTTCAGGGCCGGGGCGTCATTGGTGCCGTCTCCCGTGACGGCCACGACATAGTCTTTGGCCTTGAGCAGGCGTACGAGGCGCTCTTTGTCGTTCGGCCTTGAGCGGGCCATAATCTTGATGGAGGGAATGCGCATAGAAAGTTCGGCATCGCTCATAGCGGCGAACTCAACGCCTGTCAAGATGTTGTCCAGGCCGTCTTTTTCCGTCCACAGACCAATCTGGCGGCCGATTTCCTTCGCGGTGCCGGGGGTGTCTCCGGTGACAATCTTGACCTGTATGCCGGCGTCGATGCAACTTCTGATGGCATCGGGGACCTCCTTGCGCACGGGATCCTCTATGCCGAATATGCCCGCGAACTTCAGACCCCTGCACTTGAGTCTGCCGTTCTCAATCACCTCCGCATTGTCCTCGAGGGCGAGGTATGCAAGTCCGAGTGTGCGTCTGGCCTTACCCTGATATTCAAGGAGTTTCGCCTCGTAGGAGGCCTTCACATTTTCCGGAATGTCACAAAGGCCCATAACAATCTCGGGCGCTCCCTTCACATAGAGCATTCTCCGCCCCATCACGGCCGAATTGACGATGGTCGCCATATATTTGTTTTCGGAACTGAACTGGATGCGTTCCAGAATCTCGTGCTTTGAGCGGATGTCGGCATAACCGACTCCTTTGCCATGCAGCCAGAGCAGGAGAGCGCCTTCCGTGGGGTTGCCTATGGCCTGGATGTTCGAAGGATTGGAAAAGTCGAGATTCGCGGTCGTGTTGACGGCAAGCATCTCATATACGAGCGCCTCGTTCGCCTCACACAGGTCTGTGCCGACCACCTGCATCTTGTTCTGTGTCAGGGTGCCGGTCTTGTCCGTGCAAATCACCGATGTGGCTCCCATCGTCTCGCAGGAGTGCATTGTGCGCGGGAGGGTCTTCTCTTTCATCAGCTTGCGCATACTGAAGGCGAGGCTCAGAGTGACGCTCATCGGCAGACCCTCGGGCACTGCCACCACAATCAGTGTGACAGCAATCATCACCGTGTCCAGAAGGTAGCTGACGAAGGACAGCCAGGCCTCGGTGCTGTTGAGGCCCGGATTCTGCCCGAGAATGAACCAGGTGCAGATGCGCCCTACGACAATCAGTCCGGCAAGGGTATAGCTGAGTTTCGTAATAAGTCCGGCAAGTCTGTCCAGTTTCGCGCTCAGAGGGGTGCCCTGTCCCGCATCCACCTGCGCCGCCTCGAAAACCTTGCCGCTCTCGGTGGCGTCGCCAACCTTGGTGACCTCGGCCACACAACTTCCCTCCCTGACTATCGTTCCCTTCAGAATCTCGTTGGAGGCATAGGTCGCCTCCTTGTCAAAATCCTCTTCCCTGGTGCTCTTGCGGCACAGCGGCTCGCCCGTGAGGGAGGACTCGTCAACGGAGAGGTTGAGGCTTTCCAACAGTTGCGCGTCAGCCGGAATTTCCTCGCCGGCCTCGAGGATGACAATGTCGCCCACAACCACATCTTTCCTCGCCACCTGGGTCGGATTGCCGTTGCGGATGACCTTGACGAGCGTGTCGTCATTCACTTCGTTGAGGCTCTGGAAGGTCTTTTCGTTATTGCGCTCGAGGAAAAACGACACTCCCGTGGCAAGAAGCAGGGCAGCGATTATGCCGATAGGCTCGAAAAAGGTGGTCCAGTCGGCCAGGGAACACTCGAATTCGTAAACCGAAATACCCATCGAGAGGACGAAGGCAGTGATCAGTATCTTGAAGAGCGGGTCTTGGAAGGCTCCGAAGAAGCCCACCACGAGAATGAGCAGGGCGGAAAGGGCGGTGATTGCCGGCATTACCCAGATTGCATTGCCGACACTCTCCTGCAAGAAAAATGCCCCGATAAGCGAGCCTGTGACAAGGATGTACATCCAGATGGCTATCCAATGCCTGAGAACAATTTTCAGCTGGTCCCACAGGGAGTTCTTCTTGGGTGGAGTGAGGATGTTCGCGCCGTATCTTGCGCGGCTTTCAAGCACCTGGGTGTCGTTCAATCCCGTATAGTTTTGCTGTGTCATATCTTCAAATTTGGGTATTATACAATTTGCCCTGCCTGGAGTCACGCTCTTCGAGGCGTTTCTCCATCCGGGCGATGATGTCATAGTTGCGTACCAGACCCCAGGGGGTGCTTTTCACGAAACGGGGCGGCACCTCTCCTGCGAATCTCTCGATATAAAGGTCGGGCCTCAGCCTTTCGAGGATGTCGATGAAAAAATCAATGTACTCATCAAGTGTCCAGGTCACGAAGTCTTCGGGGCTGCGCTCATATTCGGCCTCCATAGCCGTACCTCTTATAATCTGCAGCTGGTGGAACTTGACCGTGTCTAAGGGCAGGGAGTTGATGGCGTCGGCGTATGCGAGCATATCGTCACGGCTCTCGCCAGGTAGGCCGAGAATGAAGTGGGCCCCCTGCATCAGCCCGGCTTCGGCGGTGGCGCGGACGGCATCAACGGCCTGCTGCCAGCTGTGTCCGCGGTTGACACGCCTCAGAGTGCGGTCGTAACAGGACTCAATGCCGTATTCTACTATCACGAACTTGTCCTTTGACAGTTCCTTCAGCAGCTCGAGGACTCCGCTGTCCACGCAGTCAGGCCTTGTGCCGATGACTATGCCTGTCACTTCGGGGTGGGAGAGGGCCTCGCTGTAAAGGCTGCGCAGGCGTTCGAGGGGGGCATAGGTGTTTGTATGCGGCTGGAAATATGCGAGATAGCCGCAGGAACGCCTGTATCTGCGCCTGTGGAATTCTATTCCTTCGTCCAACTGCGTGGCAATGCTCTTTTCGGGCGTGCTGTAGCCGGGGTGGAAGGCTCTGTTGTCACAGAAGCTGCAACCGCCGTAGCCGAGGCTCCCATCCCTGTTGGGACAGGTAAAGCCGGCATCCACAACGAGTTTCTGCACCCTTGCCCCGAACTTCTCCCTGAAGAAATCGCTGTAGGAGCAGTACCTTTTATGTAATGTAGCTTCCAATAGGCTGCAAATTTAGCATCCGAAAATACAAAAAAAGAAAAAATCAAGTATTTTTGCGCTCTGAAATTATGCAAAACATTAGAAATATCGCAATTATCGCCCACGTGGACCACGGCAAGACCACTCTGGTTGACCGTATGATATATCAGGCCCGTATGGCCCGCGACAGGGAAAAGCTCGGAGAGCTTATTCTCGACAACAACGACCTTGAACGTGAGAGGGGCATCACGATTCTCTCGAAGAATGTATCCGTTCCCTACAAGGGTACTAAAATCAACATTATAGACACTCCGGGCCATGCCGATTTCGGCGGTGAGGTGGAGCGTGTGCTGAATATGACGGACGGCGTGCTCCTGCTCGTGGATGCCTTCGAAGGCACTATGCCCCAAACCCGTTTTGTGCTGCAGAAGGCCATAGAGATGGGCAAGAAACCCGTTGTGGTGGTGAACAAGGTGGACAAACCCAACTGCCGTCCCGAAGAGGTGAACGATATGGTCTTCGACCTGATGTGCTCCCTTGACGCCAACGAGGACCAGCTCGACTTCACCACGGTATATGGAAGCGCCAAGCAGGGCTGGATGGGCCCCGACTGGAGGACTCCCACGGGTGACATCACCTACCTCCTCGATACCATCCTGGACAAGATACCCGCTCCCGAAATGCTTGAAGGCACGCCCCAGATGCTCATTTCTTCTCTCGAATACTCCCCTTATGTGGGCCGTATAGCCATAGGACGCATGCATCGTGGCACCCTGAAGGTCGGAATGGACATCAACCTCTGCAAGAAGGACGGAAGTTTCGAGCGCCAGCGCATCAAGGACCTGATGGTGTTTGACGGTCTGGAGAAGAAGAAAGTTGAGTCCGTCAGCAGCGGTGACATCTGCGCGGTGGTGGGAATCGAAGGCTTCGAAATCGGTGACACCATCGCGGACGGCGAGAATCCCGAGGCCCTGCCGCCCATCAGCGTGGACGAGCCCACGATGAGTATGCTCTTCACTATCAACGATTCGCCCTTCTTTGGCAAGGACGGCAAGTATGTGACCTCGCGCCATTTGAAGGAGCGTCTTGAGAAGGAACTCGAGAAGAATCTCGCGCTTCGCGTCAAGGATGGTCTGAGCGCCGATTCCTTCATAGTGTATGGACGCGGCGTGCTGCACTTGTCCATTCTGATAGAGACTATGCGCCGTGAGGGCTTCGAACTCCAGGTGGGCCAGCCCAAGGTGCTTGACAAGAATATAAACGGTGTGCGCTGTGAGCCCATAGAGTGCCTGACCATCGACGTGCCCGAGGAAATGGCCGGCAAGGCGATTGAAATCTCCACCCGCCGCAAGGCAGCCCTGATGCATATGGAGGGCAGGGGAGACCGCACCCATCTTGAGTTTGACATTCCCGCCCGCGGACTTATCGGCCTTAGGAGCAACCTGATGACCGCCACCCAGGGCGAGGCCGTAGTGGCCCATCGTTTCAAGGGTTACGAACCCTACAAGGGTGAGATTGAGAAACGCACCAACGGCTCCCTCGTTTCGCTCGAAACCGGACAGTCCATAGCCTATTCAATGGACAAACTCCAGGACCGCGGCCGTTTCTTCGTGGAGCCGGGCGAGGAGATTTACGCCGGTCAGGTAGTCGGCGAGCACACCAGGGCGCTCGACCTCAATGTGAACATCTGCAAGACTAAGAAACTTACCAATGTGCGTGCCGCCGGCTCGGACGAGAAGGTGATGCTTCCCCCTGCCATCAAGTTCTCCCTCGAGGAGGCTCTCGAGTACATTCAGGAGGACGAACTGGTCGAGGTTACACCCCATTATATGAGGTTGCGCAAGATTTATCTTGACGAATTGGAGAGAAAACGCAGAAAAGGTTAGAAATTAAATAAAATTTATTACCTTTGCGCCCCAATGAATTGTAACATTGACATAAAAGGATTAGGCAGCAGCGTCCGCAGTTCGCATTTTGACCTTGACGGAGCCTTTTTCGAGGCTTTCGAGAGCGAGAGTATCGCGGATGCAACCCTTTCCGTGGATGTGGATCTGCGCAAGAGCGGTCTCCAGATTCAGGGACAGATGAATGCCCGAGGCTTTGTGGTGGTCCCCTGCGACAGATGTCTCGAAGCCCTCAGACTCGATGTGGACCTTGAGGTGCCTTTTGTGGTGATGTTCTCCGATTCGCAGGACCAGGAGCAGGACAGCGAGTTGATAGTGATTGGCAGCGGCGAGACTCAGATTGATATGAGCCAGTTCATCTACGACTATGTATGCACAAGCCTCCCTCTCCAGAAGGTTCACCCCGAAGGGGAGTGCGATCCCGTGATGATGGAAAAAATGAAGGAAATAATGAAATAATAAATAGTTAAAAAGTTATGGCACATCCTAAACACAAGCTGTCCAAACAGCGCAGAGACAAACGCAGAACACACGATACAGTAGCACTTCCCACATTGGCAACCTGCTCAAACTGTGGCGCTACAATCCTTTACCACAGGGTATGCCCTGAGTGTGGCTACTATCGTGGCCGTCTCCTCGTTTCAAAAGAGGTGGAATAAGGCCGGCGAAACAAGGGCTGTGACCCTTTGAGGCCCTATAGTTCAAGGGATAGAACGGAAGTTTCCTAAACTTTAAATCGCAGTTCGAGTCTGCGTGGGGCTACCATGAACAAGAACGCCTGGGAGACCGCAATAAGGGACTTCAGATCGTATCTGACACTGGAGAGGTCTCTTTCGCCCAGGACAGTAGAATCCTATATCTCCGACATTGGGAAGTTAAGGCTCAGTGTCGGAGATTCTTTTGCGCCCGAGACCGTCACCGGGCAGACCCTTGCGGATTTCCTTTCGGGTGACTACTGTACAGCGCTGAAGAAGCGTTCCCTCGCCCGTATGGTGAGTTCGCTTAAGTCCTTCTTCGGCTTCCTGGAGACAGACCGCCGCATTTCCCAAAACCCATGCGACCGCATAGACGCCCCCAAGCCGGGCCTGTACCTGCCCGAGGTCCTGTCCCTCGAGGAGGTGGAAAGGGTGCTTGAGGGGATAGACCTCTCAAGTGTGGAGGGCAGGCGTTCCAGGGCGATGCTGGAGGTCCTGTACGGCTGCGGCCTGAGGGTGAGCGAACTTGTGGGGCTCCGGGTGCAGGATGTCTTCTTTGACGAGGGCTTCGTGCGTGTCGTGGGAAAGGGAGACAAGCAGCGTCTCGTGCCCATAGGAGTGCCCGCGATGGAGGCCCTGCGCTTTTATCTGGAGGACCGCTGCCATATCCAAGGCTCCGGCCGCACGGATGTCGTTTTCCTCTCGCGAAGGGGTACGGGAATGACACGCCAGATGGCCTTTCTGCTCGTGAAGAAACACGCTGAGGCCGCGGGCATCACTAAGACAATCTCCCCGCACACCTTCCGTCACAGCTTCGCCACCCATCTGGTGGAGAACGGCGCCGACCTCAGGGTGGTCCAGCAGATGCTCGGCCACGAGAGCATCCTCACCACCGAAATCTACACCCACATCAACTCCAGGCTCCTCCAGGAAAACATTCTCAAATATCATCCGAGGGGTTGATTCTTCCTGGGGAAATTCATACATTTGCGTATGAAGATTTTAACGACCCTCTTGTTCGCTTTCGGTCTGAGTCAGGCCGTGGCGGAGCCCGTTTGGCAGGACCCTGCCGTTTTTGAGATCAACAGAGAGCCGATGCGCTCCTCATTTATTGTCTATCCCGAAGGCACAGCCCCCGTCGCCGGTGCAGAGTTTGAGAAATCTCCCCTGTACCGGAGCATAGGCGGCATTTGGGCCTTCCATTGGACTGAGAATGCCGATGACCCGCAGCCGGCAGGCTTCCAGGACGGGAATTTTGACGATTCCTCCTGGGGAACAATGCCCGTGCCGGGTATCTGGGAACTTAACGGATACGGCGACCCCCTGTATGTCAACGCTTCCTATCCCTGGCAGAAATACTTCAGGAACAATCCTCCCTATGTGCCCCTGTGGCAGAATCACGTGGGCCTCTACCGCAGGAACATCTCCGTTCCCGCCGAATGGGAGGGCAAAAGGATTTATGTCCATATCGGTGCGGCCTGCTCCAACCTCAGCCTCTGGGTCGGGGGAAAGGAAGTGGGTTACAGCCAGGATTCGAAGTTGGAGGCCGAGTTTGAAATTACAAATTATGTCAAGGCCGGGCAGGACAACCTCTTCGCTATGCAGATTTACCGCTGGTGCGATGGCTCCTATCTGGAGTGCCAGGACTTCTGGCGTCTGTGCGGCATAGCGCGTGACTGCTACATCTATGCGCGTGAGCAGGAGCATATCAGGGATGTGAAGTTTGCCGCCGGTCTGGAGAACGACTATCGCGACGGTGTCCTTGAACTTACCGTTACCGCCACCCCCGGGGTGTCGTCCGTGAAAATAGCGCTCAGTGACGCCAAGGGACGCCGTGTGGCCCGCCAGACGCTCAAAGTGGTGGACGGCAAGGCGCAGGCAAAGATAAAAGTGGCCTCCGTGAAGCAGTGGAGCGCCGAGATACCCTATCTGTACAACCTGACTGTCTCTGACGGAAAGGAGTCCGCTGCCTTCAATGTAGGCTTCCGCAGCGTGGAAATAAAGGATTCGAAACTTCTGGTCAACGGCAAGAGGGTGCTCATCAAGGGCACCAACCGTCACGAGATGTCGCCCGAAGGCGGCTATTACGTGTCGAGGGAGCTGATGCTCAAGGACATTGAACTGATGAAACAACTCAATGTGAATGCCGTACGCACCTGCCACTATCCCGACGACCCCTATATGTACGACCTCTTCGATCGCTACGGATTCTATGTGATTGATGAGGGCGACATCGAGTCCCACGGTATGGGCTATGGGCAGAGCAGCCTGGCAAAGAACCCCATCTACGAGGCGGCCCATCTGGCCCGCGACTCGCGTATGGTGCTCAGGGACTACAACCATCCTTCGGTCATCTGCTGGAGTCTTGGAAACGAGTCCGGCAACGGCCCCAATTTCCACAAATGCTACGAATGGATCAAGGCCTATGACACCACCCGCCCCGTGCATTACGAGCAGGCCAGCTATTACTCATACGGTAAAAAGGATTATAACTACAATACTGACATAGACTGCCCTATGTATCCCCACGTGGGCAGCCTCTACAAATATCTTGAGAATGACCCCGGCCGCCCCTTCATTATGTGTGAATATTCCCACGCTATGGGCAATTCAATGGGCGGAATGAAGGAGTACTGGGATTTCATCCGCTCCAATCGGTACGCCCAGGGTGGTTTCATCTGGGACTTTGTGGATCAGGCCCTGGTCTGGAAGGATCCTCAGAGCGGCAAGGTGCAGTACCGTTACGGAGGCTGCTACAACGGCTTCGACGGCTCGGACGGCTCCTTCAACTGCAACGGCTTTGTGTCCGCCGCGAGGGTTCCCCATTCAGAGGCCTGGGAGGTTAAGCACCAGTATCAGGATATTTGGGCATATCCCGGGGCAAAGACCGGCGAGGTGAAGGTCTATAACGAGTTCTTCTTCAAGGACCTTTCCGGATATGTCCTGAACTGGGAACTGACCCAAAACGGGGAGGTGGTCAAGAGTGGTTCCGTGTCCAAACTTGACATCAAGGCCCAGCAGACGAAGGATGTCAAACTTTTCGAGGAGTCTGTGATTTCATCTCTTGACGGGGAAGTGTTCCTCAATCTGCGCTTCTGTAAAGAGGGTGGGGAAGTGGCCCACAACCAGATTCTGCTCAAGGAGGGCAGACCGGTCTGTGACGCAGTTGCCGCAGAAGGCGGCCTTGAGATAGACCGCTGGACCGTAAGAGGCAAGGACTTTGAAATAGTGTTTGGCGATGATGCCTACCTGTCCTCATACATAAAGAATGGTGTGCAGTATGTTAGCGAGCCGCTCAAATTCTGCTTCTATCGTCCCACCACTGAAAATGACAACGGCACCCGCAACGGCAGCCCCCTGTCCCACTACAACAGCTGTGTCGCCTGGCGCAATGCCGAAATCAACCTTGAGAATATGGAAATCAGGAAAGAAGGCGGCAAGGTGGTGGCCGTGGCGTATTACAGCGTGCCTTTCGTCTGGGCCGCCATTGAAGTGAGCTACACCATAAGCGCAGACGGAAGGGTGGCCGTGTGTGAGGCGATGAGAGCCAACCCCGAAAGGGCAAAGGAAGTTCCCTATATGCACCGCTTCGGAATGAGCCTCGCGATGCCCGGCAGTTTCGATGCCCTGAGTTTCTACGGTTCGGGCCCTCACGAGACCTATTCGGACCGCAGGAGCAGCGGCATCGTGGGCATCTATCACCAGAGCGTGGAGGAGCAGTTCTGCAGCACTTATGCCAGACCCCAGGAGTCCGGCAGCCATACGGATCTGCGCTGGTGGAAGGTCGCTTCCAAGGACGGTCACGGACTTGAGTTCCGTTCGGAGACAAATTTCAGCGCAAGTGCCATTGCCTATCCCGTTTCGCAGATAGATATGCTGTCCACGGATTACCGCAAGTATCCCGCCCTGCTTGAAAAGGACGGCCTCACCCACGTGAACCTCGACCTTTGCCAGCTCGGCCTCGGCGGGGAGAACAGCTGGGGTGCCCTGCCCTTGCAGGAATACCGCATTCCCTACGAAAACAGAAGTTTCAGCTTCGAGATAATCCCGTTCTGATATTGCTCTTTTTTCCCTATATTTGCAGAACATCTGAAAATATCGAATTATGAAAATCCTTGTACTTAACTGTGGAAGTTCTTCTTTGAAATACCAGGTCCTCGACATGAAGGACGACAATGATTACACCCTTCTGGCGAAGGGGCTTGTGGAACGTATCGGCCTAGAAAAGGGCGACGTGACCCACCGTCCCACCGGCAAGGACCGCTACTGCATCAGCGAGCCCATTCCCGACCACACCGCAGGCATACGCATCGTGCTGTCCCTGCTTACGGACCCTGTCCACGGTGTGTTGTCAAGCCTGGGCGAGATTGAGGCAGTCGGACACCGCGTGGCCCACGGCGGCGAGCTGTTCCCCGAGAGCTGCCTTGTCGATCAGAAGGTTATAGACGGCATTGAGAGCCTTTGCGAACTTGCCCCTCTGCACAATCCCGCCAACCTGCTCGGCATAAGGGCGGCTTCTGAACTGATGCCCTCAGTGCCCCAGGTGGCCGTGTTTGACACCTCCTTCCACCAGACTATGCCCGAGGAGGCATATCTGTATGCAATTCCCTACGAGTACTACGAAAAATACCGCGTGCGCCGTTATGGTTTCCACGGCACCAGCCACAAATATGTTTCCGCCAAGGCTGCGGCCCTCTGCGGGCTTGATCTCGGCAAGAGCCGCATCATCACCTGCCACCTCGGGAACGGCAGTTCGATAACTGCCATCAAGGACGGAAAGAGCATAGACACCTCGATGGGCTTCACTCCCACCGAAGGCGTGGTGATGGGCACACGCTGCGGCAACATCGACTGCGGAGTCGTGACTTTCCTCCAGGAGAAGGAGGGCCTCACTCCCGCGCAGGTGACAAGTCTGCTTAACAAGAAGAGCGGTTTGCAGGGTATCAGCGGAACATCATCCGACTGCCGTGACCTGGTGGATGCGGCTGCATCCGGGAACAAACGCGCCGCCCTTGCCCTGGCCGCCCTTGAGTCATCCGTGCTGAAATACATCGGCTCCTACGCAGCCGAGATGGGAGGCGTTGACCTTATCATCTTTACCGGAGGCATAGGTGAAAACAATCCCGATATGCGCCGCGACATCTGCACCAAACTTGCCTTTATGGGCGTCGAATGGAACGAGGCAGCCAATGCCGGGGTCAAGGGAGAGGACAAGATTCTGACCGCTCCCGACTCAAAGGTCAAGGTTATGTGTGTGAGCACCAACGAAGAACTGGTCATTGCCCGTGATACAATGAGACTTTCAAAATAAACATTTCAAAACATTTAGATATGATCACATCATTTGAAGAAATTTACGAGGTCCTCAGAGCGAAGACCAGAAAGCGTCTTGTGGCTGCCTGGGCCGTTGACGACCATACCGTAACCGCAGCATACAAGGCTGCTGAGCTTGGCATAGTGGATGCCATCCTGGTAGGCGACAAGGATATGATTGCCAAGGTGTGCGAAGCCGAAGGGCTTGACATCACCAAACTCACCATCGTGCACAATCCCGTTGAGAAGGATGCCATTACCCAGGCCGTGGATATGGTCAGGGAAGGACACGGTGACTTCCTGATGAAGGGCCTCTGCTCCACAGACAAATACCTCAGGGCCATCCTGAACAAGGAGCGCGGACTCCTGCCTCCCAAGGCTGTGCTGAGCCACGTTTCCGTAATCAGGAACCCCAACTACCACAAACTCATCCTTTTGAGCGATATGGCCGTGATTCCCGCTCCCGATTTGAAGCAGAAGGTGGCCATTGCCAAATATCTTGTGGCCACAGCCAAGGCCCTGCAGAACAACTGCCCCAAGATTGCCTTCATAGCCGCCACCGAGCAGATGCTCGAGGGTATGCCCGCCTGCGTGGATGCCGCCATTCTTTCCACCAAGGTGCGCCGCGGCGAAATCCCCGGCTGTGTGGGTGACGGTCCCCTTGCCCTTGATGTCGCTGTCAACAAGGAGGCTGCCCAGATCAAGAAACTCAAGAGCGAGGTGGCCGGCGACGCCGATTGCCTGCTCTTCCCCAACATCGAGTCGGCCAATGTGTTCTACAAAACCAACTCAATGCTCTGCAAGGATGTCGAACAGGCGGCCCTTATGGTGGGCGGAAGTGCGCCCTGCGTGCTTTCCTCACGTGCCGATAGCATCCAGACCAAACTCAATTCCATCGCTCTCGCCGCCATTTGCGCGAAGTAGCACAGCATTCTTGGGATGACTCTGAAGAGGACGATATTCCTTTTGTCCGCCTTGCTGCTTTTGTCCGCCTGCGGCAGCCGCGGCCTTGTCAAGATGGTCCACGTAAAAGGTGGAACATTTATGATGGGCGCCGGCGAATCGCAGGACGGTCTGGCGGAACAGAAGGAGTATCCTCTCCATCAGGTGACCTTGGATGATTTTGAAATAAGTGCCTGTGAAATTACGGTAGGGCAGTTCAAGCAGTTCGTTGACGAAACCGGCTATGTGACTGGGGTGGAAGGCGGCGGCCCTTACGGGGACGAGACCAGGATAACCTGGTATTCATACGTCGATTCGCTCGGCAACGCATCCACGAAAAAGGATGCGACCGTCAATTGGAGGCACGATTACTATGGAAAACCGGTAGGTCCCGACCGCTATGACCTGCCCGTCGCCCACGTTGACTATTCGGATGCCCTCGCCTTCTGCAAATGGCTGTCCCAGAAGGAGGGCTGCAATTATACCCTGCCCACGGAGGCCCAGTGGGAATATGCGGCAAGGGGAGGAGCCAAGTCCAAGGGGTATCTGTATCCCGGCAGCGACAATATCAACGAAGTGGCCTGGTATTTCACCACAAGTGAGGGCCATACCCATCCAGTGGGTCAGTTGAAGCCCAATGAACTTGGGATTTATGATATGGCGGGAAATGTCAGCGAATGGATTCTGGACAGGTATTTCCCCTCTTACAGGGAAGAGCAGCAGACAAACCCCATTATGTGGATTGAGTCATCAATCACTGTATGCGCCAGAGGATCTTCCTGTGCCATGTATGAACTGACTTCAAGAGTTACGTCAAGACGCTC
>JABUTN010000009.1:27015-40632 GCA_021443665.1 Bacteroidales bacterium
GAACTTCCGGCTTCAAGATAAAATCAGTCAATTTCTTTCCAGTTGTTCAATGCACGGGGCCTGAGGGTATCTGTGGGATTGGTGATGTCCATTATCATAGACCTTATGCTTGTCTCGCTTTCCCACACTATGTGCGCCTTGATGGCTTTGTTGCTCCATCCGAGGGCATTGCTCAGGAAATTGCCTCCGTTGTATGCCCTGAAGGAATTCATAGCCACGTGATAGACTTGGGCAGGGTAATATTCGTTGACATATTTGTCTGAGGAGTAGATGTAGATATGCGCGGGATAACTGTGCAAGATATTGCTTTCGAAATTGTTGAATTTGCGCTCCCTGCTGGTATAGTAGTAGAATCCCTCGATGTCATCCACATAGTACCTCTGGCCGTTGGGCTCGTGGAACATAGTGTAGTTGTAGTCCAGCAATCTGTATAACTGGCTGCCCGTCAGGGCCACAACGCACAGTTTGTCTTCGTAGGGAAGCAGATTGTGGAAGTCATTGTGTGTCACCACCCCCTTCTCGAGGGCGGGGCGCTCTATGAACAGGGTCACCATATTGGCGTCAACGCCCACTTTGCCGGCTTTGCTCGACTGGATGATTTTCCTGTAAAGTTCGTGCAACAGACCCGCCGCCGCAGTGGATTCGTGGGCGGCGTTCAGGGCCGAGACAGTGGTGTCTATATAAAACAGGGGCGTTTTTCCGAACTCACCGGCCTTCTGCAGGAAGGGACCGAAGTGTGCCAGGTATGCCTCGTCCGCCGGGACTTTGTCCGTTGATATTATTTCACAATCCGTGCTGAGCCCGTTCTCCGGGCTTTTCTCTATGACAGCGTGGGCCAACTGTTGTCCGTGCGGGGCAACTCCCATAATGCTGACCTCGCGGCCTTTCGGGCCGACGACCTTGTCCAGAGTGGTGTTGTGGGAGTGGGAGGCACAGATTAGGTCTATGCCTTCAACCTGTTCAGCCACATAATAAAGGTAGTTGAGCAGTTCAAGGTCGGGAAGATTCTCCGGATACTTTTCGCCTCCGCTGTGGGCGAGCAGGATGACGACGTCAGGATTTTCCGACTTGCGCACTTTCGGCACCCATTCGCTCGCCGCGATGTACATCGAGGTGGAATAGATGCTTTTCCAGGTGTCGGTGCTGATGCCGGCCATAGTCATAGGATTTATCATCCCGATGACGGCTATCTTGAGACCGCCTCTCTTTATTATAGTGTAGGGCTTGAAGACCAGTTTGGCGTTATCTTTCCGGTAGATGTTGCAGCACAGGACAGGGGCCTTGAGGGAGGAATGCATTTTGTCCAGACACCTGAAACCGAGTTCGATGTCGTGGTTGCCGAGCGTCAGGGCGTCATACTCCAAAAAGTTGTAGAAACGGCTGCATATATGGTCTTCCAGCGTATCCACGAAATTGGCATAGTAGAGCAGGTTGTTGCCGTCCAGAAAGTCGCCGCCGTCAAGCACTACGGTATTCCGGGCATTCCCTGCGCGGACGAGATTGATGTAGGATGAAATCTTTGCCCCCGTGGTGTCCAGGGCACCGTGGAGGTCGGAACTGAGTATTACATCTATGCGTCCGCTTCCGCCCTTGTCGCACGACACAATGAGCGAAAGGGACAACAGACTGAGAATCAAAAAGTATGACAGTCGTTTCATTCGATTCCTCTGTTATATACTTGTGCAAAGAAGGGATTGTGGGCGGCGATATGCTCAAAATGCCAGGCTTCGCCATCGATGTCTTGGATTTTGGGCATACAGTCTGGGCACCAGTGTCCTCCTTTCAGTATGCTGTTGGGGCTCATCCGGAAGCGGTGGCCGTCGTGGCATTCCCACTCCAAAGGGGTGAAGAGGTCCCCCGGAGTCATATTCTCGCTCAGGCATTTGCCTCCGCGCCACTCGGCGGCCTTTTTCATATCCTCTATGTCGAGCACTTCCTTGCTCTCGTCATAGCCGTGGTCGTACAGGATGGGCCGGTCGGAGGGATGGGCGTAGTCGTAACTCTCCCAGCCTTTCAGGGCTTTCGCCTGCTCGAGGGAGCCGAAGTGCGCATTTATGCGCCTGGTGTTGTTGTGCTTGAGCCAGTAAATCGTGCCGAGTTCCTTCGATGATGTGACGTGGCGCATCATCGCTTTCATGACGAAGGCGGGACAGAGCGGGGCAAGGCTGAAATACCAGGGCAGGGCTTTGGCAAGGCGTTTGAAATATTCGGGGGCGGGGACATTTTCCCGGAAATGCAGATAATTCTCCAAAACATCCGAATCCGTGTACCAGCATCCGTGGAAATTCCGGGTGGCAAACCACTGCAAGTCAAATATGGACTCCACCTTGGGGCAGTGGAGGGTCTTGAGAAGCAGACTCTCGAACTCGTAGTTGGTCAGACGGAAGGAGGGGCCGCTGCTCAGATTGTAGAATCCACGCCAGAAAGACTCGTCAACCCAGTCCTCGCAGACATTGGCCAGGACTCTGCCCGAATCCTCGACCGTGGCCCATTCGAGAACGCCGGCCATAGGCACGTGGTAGGCGATGGGATCGTCCATCTTCATCAGCAGGGCGGGATAGACCATACCGCTCTGGCGTATTGACACCCAATATCTCAGGCCTGATTCGGCAAAAAGGAGTTCCGCCTCGCATTTCGATACTGAATACCAGTCATAGACGCTTGTATAAACGGGGTCTCCGGAGCGTGCCCAATGATAGGGGGCGCTGTGGTGTCCGAGTTCTGCGACGGAGCCTATATACACCACCTTAACCTTGTCCGGGTCCGGCTGCGCCTTCACGGCCTTGATTACATTTCGGGCGGCCCCGATGTTCACCTTCATTGTCTTCTCAGGGTACATATCCGCCATAGGGGAAACCATACCTCCGACGTGGAGGACATAATCGGCTCCGTTTACGGCCTCGAGGACATCCTCATAATTGCACAAATCCCCCCAGACAATCCTGACCGAAGGGTCCTTGAGATAGGGCTTAAGAAGTTTGAGGTTTTTCTTGCTTTTGCGGGCGAGCAGAGTTATGTCGAAACGCTCTTTGCGGTGCAGAAGTTCCTGAAATCCCGCCCAGCCCATATTGCCTGTCGCACCGGTGATGAAGACGCGCTTTTTCATCAGTTGGTAGACTTTGCGAGCGTGTAGATTTCGAAACGGAGGGGTTCATAACCGCGTATGTCACCGCTGCCCTCTGTTCCATAGCCGAGGCCTGAATAGAATATGGTGGTGCAGGATTCTTCGTAGTTCATATTCCAAAGCGTCTTGGAGAATCCCTTGACGAAGGAATTGTTGGAGATGGCCTTCGCCTCGGTCTCGTCACGCTTGAATGTCAGGTAGGTGTAACTTTTGCTGCTGCTGTAGATGTTGTATTTCTTTGCTGTGTCTTCAATGTTCGTGTCGAAAATCTTGCCGTCCAGATAGCGGCCCACATAATAGAAGTATATGGATGAACTGGATGACAGGGTGTCCGTGACATTGATGGGGGGGTATTTCTTCATCCACATTCCGTATGATGAACTGTCCCTGCTCATACCGAGACTCGGAAGGACGTCATAAATCCTGTCGAACTGGAACTGGTTTATGTCGTCTGTCTTGAGATGTACGGTTATGTCGTAAATCTTGCTCACTCCGTCTCCGTCCACGATGTTGGTGCCTGAACTTACATCCAGAAGCTTGGGAGGAATGACGCCGACCACGTGGCTTCCCGTTGTCATGCCTCTGAGCATTTCCTGGACACCTTTTTTAAGATTCGAGAACTTGTAGAAGTTGCAGTCGTATTGGGCTGTCCTGCTGTATATGCCCAACTGGCGGCAGAGAGCCTCGTCGATGGTGGAAATTATGGTGCCGTCAAGGGTCCGTATAGTCAGTGACATACCGACATAACAGCTGTCATCGATGATTTCAGGCCCTATTCCCGGTGTTTTTTCAAGCACATACAGCCCGCTTTCGCTTGCTTCCAGACCGGGGTAGTAGGTTTCAATCCAGCTTTTCAGGATGCGTGCCTGGAGTTCGTCATTGGTTTCTGTAACGTCTTTTGCGCAGGAGCCTGCACACAAGAGTGCAACTGCTGCCAGAATTGCAGGTATTAAAGTCTTTTTCATTTTTTCTTCTTTACTTCTTCCACCCATATTTCATAGCACAGGGCACTCATAGGTGGTATGTTGTTTACCCTTGTGGCGGCGAAACCGTACTTTGCCGAGAAAAGGATTACGCAGTGTTCTCTCTCGCGTACCCCCTTCAGGCCGTTGTAAAGTCCCGCACAAAGGTTTGAATTTTCATATTTGATTGATACGACGGTGCTGTCAAAATCGGTCAGCACGAAGTTGCTCTTCCTTGCTATTTCCGGAACGTTGGTGGTGGCGAGAGAAGAGGGCGAGCCGCTGAAGACATAGCAGGCATAGAAGAAACTGAGGCTGTCGCCCGCTTCCAGGGAGTCCGCCGCTGTCGATGGTTCGATAATCACACGGTTGGATCCGGCGTTGCGCCTTACTTCATAGTTGGCCAGCGTGCCGGAAATGTATTTGTCTATCGCCGCTTCCTGGTTGCTGTACTGCAGTTCGCGTTCCGCACTACAGGAGATGGTAAGCACTGCGAGGCAAACGAGCGTGAATATGTGTTTTATCCTATTCATCCGCGTTCATCTCCTTCAAATATTCTGCCATAGAGCGTTCCACATAGGCGGGAACCTCAGCCGCTGCAATCCTGATATGCCCTCCGGAGGCCTTCTCGTGTCCCCCGCCGTTGAACTTGGAGGCGCACAGTTTTTGGGCGGAGTATCCCGTCTTGGAACGGACTGACACCCTTATCCGGTCCGGGTCTTCTGTCAGGACTATGGCGTAATGCACTTCCGGGATGTCCAGAAGCTGGTTGACCAAACCATCCCCATCTCCTTTTTGGTAGCAGAACTTACGCTTTATCTCTTTGTCTATGAAAACATAGGCCATTTCAAGGTCCTTCCTGACCACCATCGCATTCAGAAGGCAGTGCCCGATCATCCTGACCCTTTCCTCCCTGTGGATATGAAACAGGCGGCGGTTGAGTTCCTCAAGGTCCACCTTGTTCTCTATGGCCATTGCCGCCATCCTCATCGTGGAGGGAAACACCGAATTATTGAAACTGTTCGTGTCGGACAGCATACCCGCGGTCAGGGCGTTGAGACATTCGAAAGGTATCTGTGATATGTCGTTTCCGCAGTAGTCCAGCAGTATTTGGAAGGCAAGTTCGCTTGCCGAGGATATGTCAGGGGTGCTGAACACCTGGTCAAAACATTCTGTCTGCGGGTAGAGGTGGTGGTCTATCAGCACCTTCCTCGCTTTGGCGGCCCGGAAAACGGAAGCCATAGCGTCTATTCTCGAAAGATTGTTGAAATCAAGGGCGATGATCAGCTCCGCTTCGCTCAGAAGCGTCGTGATCCTTTCTTCGTTCTCCCGGAAATTCAGTATGACGGAATCCTCATCCATCCACCTGAAACGCTCCGGAGCGGGGTCAGGAAGCATCGGGACGGCATCCAAACCCTTGTGGCGCAGAAAGTAATATATGCCCATGACAGCGCCTACCGCATCGCCGTCAGGATTCATATGTGAAACAATCGGAATAAACTTCATATTTATAGATGCAAAATTAAAAATATTTTTTACTTTTGTCACTTGTATTACGCGAATGCAATAAAAAGAACATAATTATGAAAATTTTCACCAAAATTCTGACCTACTTCATTTTCCCGGTAGTGATCATCATCCTCATCTACGCACTTTACGAGAGCGTTATGCGTCCAGTTAGATTCAACAAAGCCGTTGACCAGCGTACAGCAGTCGCCGTTGACCGCCTCAAGGATATCCGTACCCTCCAGGTGGCCTACAAATCACAGACAGGACGCTTCCTCAGCACTCTGGACTCCCTTGTTGACTATTATCACAACGGTCAGCTCGTGGTTGTAAAGCAGATTGGTTCAGAGGATGACTCAGTCGCCGTGGCCCAGAAACTCGTCCGCCGTGACAGTATCCTTATCTTCGTTCGTGACACTCTCCTTAAGGATAGGGCTGCCCTCGTGGATTCCATCAAGTACATTCCCTTCTCAGGCGGTGTAAAGACCAATATGGAGACTGTCGTAAAACTGGTGTCCGGTATCAATGTGCCCCTCTTCGAGGCCTATATGCCCTACGATGACCTTCTCAAAGGCCTCAACAGGCAGCTTATCGTGAACCTCAAGGCTGAGAAAGAGGACCTTAACAGGTATCCCGGTCTGAAAGTCGGAAGCGTTACCAGCCCCAACAACAACGCAGGTAACTGGGAGTAATAATATTCCGTCAGATGACAATCGGATCCAATCCATCTGAAAGACTAACCATTCAATTGTATTTGGATGGTTATTCTTTTGTTGTGTGTGATGCAATGGATAGGGTCCTGCATCTCAATTCGGAAAAGTTTTCCTTACTGGAGGAAGCATTCGCTGTGCATCCTATGTGCGGCAGGGACTTCGAGTCAGTGGATGTGTATGTCGATACGCCGGCCTACACCCTCGTCCCTGACAGTTTCTTCAGGGAGGAAATAGCCTCATCGCTGCTCGGCGCACAGATAGAGTTCGACAAGGACAGATGCCTTGTCTCATATCTCGAGGTGCCCTCGCAGAAGGCTGTGCTCGTGTATGCCATAGACAGGAATGTGGCCTCTGTGGTACGCCGCAGTTTTCCCACAGCATCCGTCAGGCCGCAGGCGGCATATCTGCTTGAGAGGGTGGGGCGAATCTCCGACTACAACCGCCTGTTTGTGCATCTGGGCTCCGGACAGATTCATATCGCGGCCGCGCAGAGTGAGAAACTGCTGCTTTTGAACACCTATCAATGCAGTGATGCAGTCACCAGCCTTTACTACATCACGGCCGTATGTAGGGAGGTGATGTTCAATCCCGTATATACTACGCTTTATCTCAGCGGCAAGGTGGATCCCGAGCTGGACGAACTGTTGTGCAGGTATTTCAGCATCACTCATATGGGCTCTCTGGTATGAGAATCATCGGCGGGACACATAAGGGGCGTGCCATAATGCCGCCTGTGGGTTACAAGGCCCGTCCGACAACCGATTTCGCGAAGGAGGGACTTTTCAATTCCCTGTCCAACGAATATGATTTTGAAGACTGCGAGGTGCTTGACCTTTTCGGAGGAACGGGCAGCATTTCCTTCGAGTTTGCCTCAAGGGGCTGCCGCTCCGTTCATTGTGTGGAAATGGCTCCCGCCAACAGCGCTTTCATAAAGAAGACCGCCACCTCCCTCGGCTTCGGCAATATAAAGGTGATACACCACAATGTGTTCGACTTCCTGCAGATTTGCAGGATTTCCTTTGACATAGTGTTCGCCGACCCTCCCTATGCCATCGATTCCCTGGATGCGATTCCGGACAAGGTGCTTGAAAAGAATCTGTTAAAGGATGGGGGAGTGCTGATTCTGGAACATCCCGCCTCATATAATTTTGCGGAGCATCCGCGTTTTGTAAAGGAGAAGAAGTACGGCAACGTGCACTTCAGTTTCTTCAGATGAAAATCCTGCTGGTATATTATACAGGTACTTTCAATACCCGTTTCCTGAGTAACCGTATAGCCGATATGCTCAGGGAAGAGGGTGATGAGGTGGATTTGCACGAGATAGACCCGAGCAAAAAATACCGCATCGATTTCAGTCCCTACGAGCTCGTCGGCTTCGGCTACCCGATCTACGGATTTGCCGCCCCGAGGCCTTTCCTACGCTTTGTGCGCCATCAGAAGTTCCCCAAGAACCTGAAGGGCTTCATCTATAAGAACTCGGGCGAGACCTACCACGACAACGACGCCTCGTCCATGTTCGTGTTGCGCCGTCTGCGCCGCCGTAAGGTCGATATACGGAACGAGTACCATTTCGGTATGCCCTACAACATCCATTTCAGGTATGCCGACGATTTCGTGAAGGAGCAGCTCGTGTATGCCGACAAACTCGCCCGGATAATGATTTACGAGTTGAAGCACGGCATTCAGAATATGTCCAAGAGGTATCCCCTGCGCCCCCGTTTCATTACCTGGTCCGTGGCACGCCTGCAATACATCGCCGGGGACATAAATTCCTACATGTACAGGGTCTATAAGGACAAGTGCATCAGTTGCGACAAGTGTATCCGGGAATGCCCCATGCACAACATCTACAGGGATGAGAAGGGCGAGATAAGGTTCAGGCATCACTGCAATATGTGTATGCGATGCTCCCTGCGGTGCCCTAAGGATGCAATCTACATCGGATTCATCGACAACTGGGGCTGGAGGGTGAACGGAGCCTACAACCTTAAGAAAATAGAGGCTATGGAGTACAAGCCCGTGATAGACGAGAACACCAAGGGCTTCTTCGAGTGCTATTACGAGTCGTTTTCCAAGATTGACCGACGCTATTGCGAAATCTTTGGCGGTGAGCCCCGTGAGTACCACCCCAAGGCCAAAAGCACAGGGATGGTCACCAAACTTCTCCGCCTGCTCTTCCGCAACAAGGACGTCCGGGAGCAATAACGAAAATTATGACGCAAAAAAGAGGCCCGCAATATTTGCGGACCTCTTTTTGGCGGTGCGGAAGGGACTCGAACCCTCGACCTCCGGCGTGACAGGCCGGCATTCTAACCAGCTGAACTACCGCACCAATTCCGTTTTCGGACTGCAAATATACGAGGATTTTTGCAATCACCAAATTTTTTTGAAAAAATAATGCTAACTTTGGACACAATTCTGATAAGGATATGAGCAAAGAATACGAACTTATACTGGTGAAAATTTCCGGTGAGGACAAACCGGGCCTCGCCACCACACTGACTTCCATACTTGCGCGCTATGGTGCCACCATTCTCGACATCGGGCAGGCCGACATTCACAGCACGATTTCCCTGGGCATACTCTTCAAAAGCCCTAAGAGCAAATCCGGGGACATCATCAAGGACATACTCTTCGAGACCCATCAGATGGGAGTCCAGTCACGTTTCAGCCCCGTCAGCGTGGAGGATTATCTGCAATGGGTGTCCAACCAGGGCAAGCACCGTTGGATAGTCACGCTTCTGGGCCGCAAGTTCTCAGCCCACGCCATATCCGAGACCACGGCGATTCTGACAAGTCAGGGACTGAACATAGACTCCATTTCGCGTCTGACAGGACGTCTGCCCCTGGTGGAGGACGGCAGCGACAACAAGGCCTGCATACAGTTGTCCGTCAGAGGCACGCCCATAGACAAGACCAAAATCCAGAGCGAGTTCCTGCGCATCTCTAAGGAACTGGGCTTTGACATCTCCTTCCAGGAGGACAACCTCTACCGCCGCAACCGCCGTCTAATATGTCTAGATATGGACTCCACACTGATTCAGACAGAGTGCATAGACGAACTGGCCGAAAGGGCCGGCACGGGGGCGCAGGTGAGGGCCATTACCGAGAGCGCGATGAGGGGCGAGATTGACTTCTGCGAGAGTTTCACGCGCAGGGTTGCCTTGCTGAAAGGTCTGCCCGTGAGCGTGATGGAGGAAATCGCCGAATCGCTCCCGATTACCGAAGGGGCCGAGCGTCTGCTGACTATCCTCAAGCGCCACGGCTTCAAGATTGCTATTTTGTCAGGCGGATTCACATTCTTCGGAAACTACCTCAAGAGACGCTTCGGGGTGGATTACGTATATGCCAACGACCTTGAAGTGGGCGATGACGGCTGCCTCACGGGGCGCTATGTCGGGGACATCGTTGACGGTCGCCGAAAGGCTGAACTGCTGCGCACCATCGCACAGGTGGAGAACATCGACCTACAGCAGGTCATCGCCGTCGGGGACGGGGCCAACGACCTGCCTATGCTGAACATCGCCGGTTTGGGCATTGCCTATCACGCGAAACCCAAGGTTCAGGCGGGAGCCAAACAGTCCATTTCCAATATGGGGCTGGACGGCATCCTCTATATGCTCGGATTCAAGGACAAGTATATTTCGCAGCTGTAGGGGCTACAGTGAGGGAGTGATGTCGTTGAAGCCTTCGCCCAGGGTCTCCTTGGAATCAATCACATTGATGAAGGCCTTCGGGTCCAGTTCCGCAACCTTGTATCTGAGTTGGACCATTTCAGTACGGGAAACGATGACATAGATGACATCTTTCCTCTTTCCGGTGTACATTCCCTCGGCGTGGAGCAGGGTGGCTCCGCGTTCCATATCATTGAGGATGTAACTTTTCACCTCATCCACCTTGTCGGTGATAATCATCATCGTTTTGGAAGGCGCACCATCGAGGATGCGGTCCATAACCTTGGATTCTATGAAGATGATAATCCAGGAGTACATCGGAAGTCGCCAGTCGCCGAATGCCAGGATGGTGGTCATAGTGATGAGTCCGTCCACCACTATGGTGCAGGTGCCCATTGAAAGGTGGGTGAACTTGCGCATAATCATCGCGATGATGTCCGAGCCGCCGCTTGTGGCCCTCGAGCGGTAAATCATACCGAGTCCCACACCATAGACCAAGGAACCGAAAATGGCTGCCAGCATGTGCTGCTGCAGTCCGGTCATTTCGTAGATGCCCGGTTCTATCAGGGAGTCATAGCCCCAGATGCTGTGGAAAATCCACATGAAAAAAGGTATGAGCAGGGTGGACAGCAGGGTCTTGAAGCCGAATTTCCCGCCAAGCACGAAGGTGCCTATGAGCAGCAGGGGAATGTCCATACAAAGGGCGGTGGCCTCAGTGCGCCAGCCCCAGAGATGGTGGGCCACCATAGAAAGGCCGTAGGTGCCGCCCGGGGCGAAGCCGTAGGGCTCAATCAGCATCACGGCGCCGAGAGAGAAGGTGGCGCATCCTAGGGTGAGCAGAATATATTCCTTGATTTGGAGTTTCAGTTGTGGTGTCATAGATTGAACAGAAAATGGATTAGAACATAAAGCCAGTGGGCGCAGATGCCGGCGGCGAGACCGCCTATGGTGTGGGCGAGAATGGCCTTGGTGATGAGTCGGCGGTAGCCGAGGCTGTCAAGCATTGCGGTGTGGGTGCTCAGGAAACCGCTCCAGCACATTCCGATGGCGGTGAACACGGCTATGCTGTTGGCATCGAGCCAGCCCTCCTTGAGGAAGTTGGGCAGCAGACCGAGGGCGGCGCCCACGGCACCGAGGGCTGTTATGGGGAAGGCCACAAGATGGCCGTCAGTGAAGCCGAAAAGCCATTTGAACACGAAGTCTATCTTGTCTGCAAGCCAGGGCAGGGCTTCCGTACCCTGGTAGGCCTCGCCCGTGTAGCCGTTCGGGCCGGCGGAGAAGGTCAGCAGCATCACCAGAGTGGAAATCACCAGCACGCCGGGGATGATGGCAAGGCCCGTCTCGACTCCCGTCTTGCCGCCGTCAAGGACAGCGTCCAGAGTGCGGATGAAGGCGGATTTGCGTTCCGTGTCCATCTCCACGTGATGTTCTTCACTGTTGTCAATAATGACAGGTTCGCGCAGTTCGGGGTTGGACTTGAGAATGAAAAACTGCATCAGGCGAGTTGAAACGATTGAGCCTATGAGTGCTCCCACAAGACCTACAATAGGCTCGGTGTAGAAGCCGAGGCTTATCATAAACATTATGACTATCATACCCATTCCGAAGGCGGTGCCGAAATTGGTAAGCGAGACGAGCTGGTATTTCTTGAAATACTGGGAGAACTTCTTGTCGCGCGAGAGGGTTATGATGGCGGGATTGTCCGAGAGGAAGGTCATCACGGCGCCGAGCGAGGCGACACCGGGCAGGCCGAAGAAGGGTTTCATCAGGGGGCGCAGGAGGCGTTCCATAATGTTCGCCACCCCGAACTCTATCAGCACCTTGCAGAATGCTCCGGTGAGCACGCAGACCGCCATCAGGTAGAAACAGGTGTTCAACAGCAGGTCGTGCGCTGTCTTCAGCATAGTGTTGAGCATATTCGAGGCACCCATAGTGCCGCCGAGATAGCCGAAAATGATTACAATTATCAGTATGCAGGTGTATGCTCCCTTACGGGACTGCAGGAACTCAACGATTCCAACTTTGTGTTTCATCGATTATTTCTTTTTAAGAAAAGAGGGTAGGGGAAGCAGAGGAAGTTTCAAGGTCATACCTATCATTGCCTGGGTGGTGCCCGGAGGGAATCCGAAGGCCACGTCTGCAGGGGCTGTGCCGAAACTGTGTCCTGCCATCAGGTGGAGCCTGATCCATTCGATGGGCCAGAACTCTATGCCGCCGCTGAGGGTGAAGATTGAGGTGCCGGGCTGGAGAAAGTACATATAGGGCATTCCTTCGCAGTTGAATGTGGTGGGGTCGGTGCTGTGGCTGTTTCGGTCCCAGGCTCCTTTGAGGCTGATGGTCAAGGATTTGTTCTGCAGGAAGGAGTAGAAGAACTGGCCCACCAGAGAGAAGTCCTGCATAAAGGTGTATTCTTTGAGCGGCGTCCTTTCGGTCAGATCGACATAGAACTTGAAGCGGTCAAACTGGAACTTGTTGCCGATGCTGAAGGTGTTCACCCAGTCGTTGTGATGTCCCTGATGGAAGTTTACGGACCAGGTGGGCACCCAGGGACCGTAATTAGCCGTCCAATGCAGGTTCAGGCCAAAAATACCCTTGTGGTTGATGTCTCTGAGGTAACTCTCGGAAAAACTGAATGTCAGGGTGCTGCGCTTGTCGGGGGTGGTATATCCCGCAGCCGCGTTCCAGGTGAAGCTGGCATAGCCGAAATTAAGCCCTTCGGAGAAATAATATACATCGAGTACATACATGTCAAACTCTTCGCCGCCAAGAAGCGAGGCCATCTTTCCGGCCTTGAGGAACAGACCGTTGCTGAATTTCCACTGGGCGCTGAGAAAATCGAAACTGTCGAAGAAACTCTGGTCGAAGGTAATCTTGTTCAGCCTCTGGCGGTAGTTGAAACTGAAATGCTCCCCCACGTTGAGGTCAAACTTCAGAATTACGTATGTGCCTCTGAATCCGGAGTTCTGCTTGACATATTCCCCCTTCTGATCAAAATACAGGTTCACATCCCCCCTCATATCGAGCCTGAGCAGGTAATCCACCTCCGGCTTTTTGGAAGTCGAGTCTGTTGTTTCAGCCGACAGGGCCGGCAGGGAAAGAAGCAGGGTGAACAATAGTATGAATCGTTTCATGGTATGAATGTTTTTAGTCGGTCGTGTACGAGTCTGACGGGAAGCCCCATCACATTGTAGAAGGAACCTTTGATGCCGGAAAGCCCCACAGATCCTATCCATTCCTGGATGCCGTAGGCTCCGGCCTTGTCGAAGGGCCTGTAGTTCCGTATATAGTAGTCTATCTCCTCATCGCTCAGTTCGCGGAAACTCACCTCGGTCACCGCACTGAAGGTGTCGCTGCGCGAGCCTTCCCTCAACGTGCAGCCCGTGCATACAAGATGGCTGCATCCGCTCAGGGCGTGGAGCATACGGCTTGCGTCGGCCTCGTCTTTCGGTTTGCCCATAATCTCCTGCCCGCAAATCACCACGGTGTCGGCGGTGAGCAGAATCTCTCCCCGGGCGAGAGACCTGTGGAAGCCTTCGGACTTCTGCCTGGAAAGATCGGGGGCCACCTCGAGCAGCGGCAGCGTGAAGTATTCCGCGACAGTTTCCGTGACGAAGCAGAGCGGCATGCTGGCGGGCATG
>JABUTN010000009.1:40647-45299 GCA_021443665.1 Bacteroidales bacterium
CTGCGGGGGGATGCGCTGCCGAGAATCAGATTGTATCCTATGAGCTGGTCTTTTAGGAGCATTGCGGAAAGGGTTTACCAGTTGTCAGTGCGGAAGGGGAGGAGCGGGAGCCAGTTGCCGCCGTAGAATGCCACCTCTTCGGGGAAGTCCCTGAAGGCGAACCTTGCGGCCACGGGCTTCGGCACCTTGGGGGAAGTGAGGCGGAGGCTGTTGTTCTGCCAGGTGAACACCACATCGGCGGGATAGAACTTGCGGTCGGCGCCGGCAATCTCAAAGCCTTTGATGTCATAGTTGCGGCAGATGCCCGCGTGTATGTTCTTGAGGAAGATGGAAACCTCGCTTCCCCTGAATTCGGCGTGGTCGAACTCGGGACCTTCGCAGCAGAGGCTGCTGAAGCCGTAAGTCTTGTTGAGGGCCACCCAGGCGAGGCGCTGCCCCACGGTTTTCTTGTCGGCGGGGTGGATGTTGTGCCTCTCGTATTCGGGCACGAGGTCTATGGTGCTGACCATAGCACTGTTGGGGATGAGGCTGCGGGCCTTATCCTGCTGCTCGCGCAGATAGGGGGCCATTTCTGTCTGGCCGCTGCCGTCATACTGATAGGGGGCTATCTGAACATAGTAGAAGGGAATGTCGCCCTGGCCCCATATTTCGCGCCAGTGTGAGACCATAGTCGCGAGGCGCTTTGCGTAGTCCGGACGGCCGACATTGGTGCAGCCCTGATAGAAGATGTAGCCCTTGAGGGTGTAGTTGTGGACAGGCTGCAGCATTGCGTTGTACATAAGCAGAGGCCTGGTGTAGTCAATCTGCTTTGCCAATCCCTCTTCAGTCAGGTCGATGTCGGGGTACTGCTCGAGGATTTCGCGGGGCATCCAGCTTTCCACGGCGCTGCCTCCGTAGTTGCAGCAGATTATGCCTATGGGAATATGCAGGGCATCGCTGAGCTCCCTCGCGAAATACCAGGCCGTGGCGCTCCACTCAAGTACATCAGAGAAGGATTCCGTGGTGGTCCAGCGGCCGTCGCATTCTTCCTGGACTTCCGTCTTCTGGACCTTCGGGGTGTAGAAATACCTTATGCCAGGATAGTTGTGCGCGTGGAAGGCTTCGTCCGTGCCTCCTTTTACACAACATCCGTCAAAGCCTTTGAGGGGCATTTCCATATTGGATTGTCCTCCGGCAAGCCAAACATCCCCGACGAGGATGTTGCCGACCGTGATTCGGTTGAGTTTCGTCGGAGTACCGATTTTGATCTCTTGTGGCTCCCAACCTGCTTCGGGGGTGCGCACGCGGGCAATCCAGCGGCCGTCCCTGTCAGCGCTCACGCGCACTTTTGAGTCGAGCCAGGAGCAGTCAATCACCACTTTGGTGCCTTCCTTGGCCCAGCCCCAGATGTTCACTTCGGTCTGCTGCTGCAGAACCATATTGTCGCTGATTATGGAGCTGACGCGGAGATTGTCCTGATTGCCGCAAGCGCCCCCGCAGGAGCTGATGACAAGGATTGATGCTGCAAGCAGCAGGGTGCGAATTCCTGTTTTCATAATTTATCTTGCTGTGAATGCCATACTTGCCTGTTTTTTCCAGCTGCCGAGCTTGGCGTTCAGTTTGGCTTTGATGTCTCGGCTGGAAGCGCCGACACAGAAAATGTATTCGCCCTCGTCAAGCACCCAGGCGTTCTCTGCCGGAACGAAGCTTGTAAGGTCGGAGGCATTGACTTTCAAGGTCACACTTGTGCTTGCCCCGGGCTCGAGCGTTTCGGTCTTGGCGAATGCCTTGAGTTCGGAAGAGGGTTTCTCCACAGCGCCTTTGGGAGCGCTTACATAGAGCTGCACCACTTCTTTTCCGGCCACCTTGCCTGTGTTCTTCACATCCACGGTGACGATAATGGCATTGCCCTCGCTCTTGATGGCGGCATTGCTGTATTCGAAACTTGTATAGCTCAATCCATAGCCGAAGGGGTAGCTTACTTTGGTGTTTTTGGTGTTGAACCAGCGGTAGCCGACCCAGATGCCCTCCTCGTATTGGGTGTAGTCCACATCTTTCTCATCGCTGCGTGTCTGGCCGTCAAACTTCATATTGAGCATTGCGGCTTTCTTGCCGAGGGGGAAGTTCTTGCTTGAAGGGTGGTCGTAGTATTTCACGGGCCAGGTCATGGTCAGCTTGCCTGAGGGATTGGCCTTGCCGCTGAGCACGTCAGCCACGCTGTTGCCTCCCTCCTGTCCGCCCTGCCAGGCGCAGAGGACGGCGTCGGGGATGTTCTTCCAGGAGGCGGTCTCGATCACGCCGCCGATGTTGAGAACCACAACGGCCTTCTTGCCACGGGCGTGGAAGGCGGTCGTGACATTTTTGATGAGTTCGGTCTCGTCCTTGCTCAACTCGAAGTCGCCCGCAAGGTTGCGGTCTGAACCTTCGCCGCTCAGACGGCCGATCACGATAAGGGCTATGTCCTGGGCCTGGGCCTCTTTGGCGAGAACACTGTTCTCAATCTTCATCTCGCGGGGCAGGAGGCTTGGCAGGAAGGACTGTCTGCGTTCATTGTTGATTTCGGCATTGGCCTGTTCCTCTTTCTCGAACCAGGCCAGATAGCTTTCCTTGAGACCGTCGTTCACGCTGTAGCCGGCTCCCTTGAGGCCGTCGATGAGGTTGACGGTGTAGGCGCGGTTCACGTCACCGGAACCTGTGCCGCCCGCAATCCAGGAATATGCCGTGTTGCCGAAGACGGCCACATTCTTCACATTGGCGCCGAAGGGCAGGGCACCCTTATTCTCCAGAAGAACCATACCTTCCGTGGCGCTCTGGCGGGTGATCTGTGCGTGCGCCTTCAGGTCGGGCTTGTTGCTGTATTGGTAGGCCTTGAAGGTGGGGCTCTTCACGATGAGGGTGAGTATGCGTTTCACGCTGGTGTTTACGTCATCGATGGAGAGAGTGCCCTCATTTACGGCCTTCACTATGTCGTTGTACTGGGTCTGGCGGCCGGGCTGGAGCATATCGTTGCCGGCAGCAACCTGGTCGGCTCCGTTGGCTCCACCGAACCAGTCTGTCATCACTGTGCCCTTGAAGCCCCACTCGTCACGGAGAACGCCGGTGAGCAGGTCCTTGCTCTCGCTCGTGTAGGTGCCGTTGATGTAGTTGTAGGAGGACATCACAGTCCAGGGCTGGGCCTCCTTGATTGCGATTTCAAAGCCCTTGAGGTAAATCTCGCGCATTGTGCGGACATCGATCAGGGCGTTGTTGTTCATACGGTTAGTTTCCTGGCTGTTGAAGGCGAAGTGCTTGATGGAAGTGCCCACACCGTTGCTTTGTATGCCTTCGATGTAAGCCGCCGCGATTTTGCCTGTCACCACGGGGTCCTCGGAATAATACTCGAAGTTGCGGCCGCAGAGGGGGTTGCGGTGTATGTTGACCGCGGGGGCGAGCAGCACGTCTCCGCCGTACTCAAGCACCTCGTTGCCCATAGCCGTGCCGACCTTCTTCACCAGTTCCGTGTCCCAGGTGGAGGCAAGCAGGGTGCCGATGGGGAAATGGGTGCAGTAATAGGTCTGGCTGTCACCCTCGCGGGTGGGGGAGATGCGAAGGCCCGCAGGACCGTCACAGAGGGCTATGGCCGGGATGCCGAGCCTCTCGATGGTGGCGGTGAATCCGGCGGCCCCGGGCACTTTGCCGGCATCGCTGGCTCCGATAACGGGCTGATCAACAGGGATTCCGGGCATACCCACACCGATGATCAGCTGGGCTTTCTCCTCGAGTGTCATAGCCTCGACGATAGCGTCGATGTTGTTTTCGTTAAGTTTCAGATTGGAAGTGCAGGAGGCCATTGCCGCTCCGATTATAGCCAAAGGCAAGAGAGTTTTTTTCATATTGCTTGAAGTTAGGTGTTCGTTCTTTAAACTTGTAACTTACAAATATAGCAACATCTTCCCAAAGATATTCAAAAGATGTACAATTTAACTTAATTCTTCATATTTTTGCGCTATGGACAAGTTTACAGAAAAGTACGTCGAAAGTTTCATGGCGGAGCTTATCGCACGTAACCCCGGTGAAAAGGAGTTTCACCAGGCCGTCAGGGAAGTCGTTGAAAGCGTAGCATCTTACGTGACTTCCTATCCCCATCTAATCGATCAGAAAATCCTTGAGCGTATGGTTGAGCCGGAGCGCGTCATCATGTTCCGCGTGCCCTGGACAGACGACAAGGGTGAGATTCACATCAACAAGGGCTACCGTGTGCAGATGAACAGCGCCATCGGCCCCTACAAGGGCGGAATCCGTTTCCACAACAGCGTGAACCTGAGCATCATGAAGTTCCTCGCCTTCGAGCAGACCTTCAAGAACGCTCTCACCACCCTCCCTATGGGCGGCGGCAAAGGCGGTTCTGACTTCAGCCCGAGGGGCAAGTCGGATGCCGAGGTGATGCGTTTCTGCCAGAGTTTCATGACGGAGCTTTCACGCCATATCGGAGCGGACACCGACGTGCCTGCAGGTGACATCGGAGTGGGCGGCCGTGAGATCGGTTTCCTCTTCGGCCAGTACAAACGCCTGCGTGACGAGTTTACGGGCACACTTACCGGAAAGGGCCTCGCGTGGGGCGGCAGCCTTCTGCGCACCCAGGCAACCGGTTACGGCGTATGCTATTTCGCCCAGGAAATGCTTGCCCTCAAAGG
>JABUTN010000009.1:45310-81862 GCA_021443665.1 Bacteroidales bacterium
AGGCAAGACCGTCTGCATCTCAGGTGCCGGCAATGTGGCCCAGTATGCCGCCGAAAAGGCGATGCAGCTTGGAGCCAAGGTGGTCAGCCTTTCAGACTCCGACGGCAGCATCTATGACCCCGAAGGCCTGAATCCCGAAAAACTGCAATATGTGCTCACACTCAAGAACGTCCGCAGAGGACGCATCAGCGAGTATGCCGCAAAATATCCCAATTCCATCTATTACAAGGGCGAGCGTCCCTGGAAGATCAAGTGCGACATAGCCCTTCCCTGCGCCACCCAGAACGAGATTGAGGCCAAGGATGCCCAGGCTCTCGTGGACAATGGCTGCTGGTGCGTTGTTGAGGGTGCCAATATGCCCACCACCCCCGAGGCAATCGCCATCTTCCAGAGCCACAAACTGCTCTATTCTCCCGGCAAGGCTTCAAACGCCGGCGGCGTGGCTACTTCAGGTCTCGAGATGAGCCAGAACAGCATGAGGGTGAAATGGACGGCCGAGGAGGTTGACGAGCATCTTCACAGGATAATGAAGGACATCCACGAGGCCTGCCTCAAATACGGCACCGAGGAAGACGGCTATATCAATTATGTAAAAGGCGCCAACATCGCGGGCTTCATAAAGGTGGCCAACTCGATGGTGGAGCAGGGATTGGTATAACCTATGCTCGAACAAGATTCCAAACAACTTATGATCAAGAGGATCCGCAAGGTCCTCTTGGTTTGTAATAACTACGACGGTTTCGCCCTCGAGGAGGACGGCCATATAGACGACCAGATCAAGAAGGAGTATGCTGACTTGAACCTCAGCACCCCCCCCGCATTCATAAGGGCGGAATCCACCGCTGACGCCATAGACCTCATCTTCAACGGGGGACAGACCTTCGACCTCATCCTTACGGTATACAATGTGGGCGTGGAGAACGTGTTCGAGTTTTCGCGCCAAGTGAAGGCCCGCTGCCCGGAAACCCCTATAGTGCTGCTCTCCTCCTACTACAATGGCCTGCACCGCCAGATTGACTCTCAGGACCACAGTTCCATAGACTACATCTTTTGCTGGAACAACAACCCCGACCTCATAGTGGCCATCATCAAACTGCTTGAGGACCGCATGAACGCCGAACACGACTGTCTGGATATGGGAGCGAGGGTAATACTCTTGATAGAGGACTCCCTGCGCTACTATTCCGCCTATCTGCCCTTGCTTTATAACCTTGTCCTGCAGCAGAATGCGGAAACCATAAAGGACTCGCTCAACGAGAGTGAACAGTTCCTGCGCAAGAGGGGACGGCCAAAAATCATGCTGGCAAACTGTCTTGACCAGGCACAGGAAATATACTCCCGCTATAGGGACAATATACTCGGAATCATCTCCGACATAGGTTTCGTGATTCACAAGGGAGACGCCCCCGACAAGGAGAAATCCGATGCCGGCGTGGAGTTCTCGCGTATGGTACGCCGGGAAATCCCCACTATGCCGATACTGCTCCAGAGTTCGCAGGAGTCGATGAAAAGCGTCGCCGAGGAACTTGGGGTGGGCTTTGTGTGCAAGACTTCCAAGACCCTAACCCACGACGTGGAGGAGTATATTGGCGCAGAGTTCGGATTCGGGGACTTCATCGCCGTAGATCCCCCCACTGGCAAGGTCATAGCCAGGGCCCACAACCTCAAGGAATTCGAGGATGTCATCCGCACCCTCCCCGCAGAGGCGATGATTCATCTTGCCAAGAAGAACTACCTCTCACGTTGGTTCTTCGGCAGGGGTATGTTCTCCGTGGGCAACAGGCTTCGTCCCAGAATGCTTGACGAGAACTCCAACGTGGAGGAAGTCAGGGCATATTACCTGAAGATAATCAGGGAGTTCAGAATCAGCCAGGGGCTGGGCGTCGTGGCCCGCTTTGATGCGGAGACCTACAACGACACCGTGCGTTTCTCGCGTGCCGGCAACGGCTCGCTCGGCGGAAAGGCCAGGGGCCTCGCCTTCCTGAACCAGATACTCCACAAGTACAAACTCTACGACAAGTGGGAGGATGCGAGAATCTTCATCCCGAGGACCCTCGTGCTCACCACGGACTACTTCGAGCGTTTCATCATCGAGAACGGCCTCCAGTATGTCATCAACGCCGAGCTGAGTGACGAGGAAATCCTCTCCGAGTTCGTGGCCTCCACCCTGCCCGAGGACCTGATGCAGGTGCTGAAGGTCTTTATACGCAACATCAAACGCCCCCTGGCCGTGCGTTCGTCCTCAAAACTTGAGGACTCGTACTACCAGCCCTTCGCCGGCGTGTATTCCACCTATATGATTCCCCGCACAAGCAACGAGGACCAGATGCTGCGTCTGCTCGGCAAGGCCATAAAGAGCGTCTATGCCTCGGTTTATTTCGCCGCCGCCAGAAGTTACATCGTTTCCACGGCGAATGTGATTTCGGAGGAGAAGATGGGCGTGGTGCTTCAGGAAATATGCGGAACGGAGGACCAGGGCTATTATTTCCCCGCCATATCGGGAGTCCTGCGCACGGTGAATTTCTACCCCATAGGCCACGAGGAGCCTTCAGACGGCATTGTCAAGATTGCCTTCGGCCTCGGCAAGGCTGTGGTGGACGGCGACCAGGTGCTCAGGTTCTGCCCCAAATACCCGCGTCACGTGCTCCAGACTTCCACTCCTGAACTCACGATGAAGGAGACCCAGCAGGCGATGTTCGCCCTGAATCTCCAGCCCGACAAGTTCAAGACCTCGGTTGATGATGCAGTCAATATGGAACGCATCCCCATCTCCGAGTGCGGCAAATTCAAGGCCCTGAGCAAGGTGGTTTCCACCTGGGACTACGAGAATATGCGCATTGTGGACTCGCCCGTGCCGGCCGGTCCCAAGTTCGTGACCTTCGCCCATATCCTGAAATACAGGACCTTCCCTCTGGCGGAGATACTGTGCGAGATTATGGAAATCGCCAAGAAAGAGGTCAAGAGCGACCTTGAGATGGAGTTCGCCGTGGACTTCCCGCCCGAAAAGGATGTCGCATACTTCGAACTCCTGCAGATCCGCCCCATTGCCGCCGAAGGCAAGTTCAGCGATGTGGACTGGAGCGGGGTCGATGAAAGCGATGCCATCATCAGTTCCACAAGCGCCATCGGGCCGGGCTGGATAGAGGGAGTGAAGGATATAGTCTATCTCAAGGAGCAGACTTTCGACCCCCTCAAGACCGTGGAGATGGCAGCCCAACTCAAAAGCCTGAACAATGAGCTCCGCAAGGAAAACCGCGACTACATCCTCGTGGGCTACGGCCGTTGGGGCTCCAGCATTCCTTCTCTCGGGGTGCCTGTGCAGTGGAGCGACATCTGCCAGGCGAGGGCGATAGTGGAATGCTGCCTTGAAAACTACAGGGTGGATCCCAGCCAGGGCACACACTTCTTCCAGAACCTCACCTCCTTCAACGCGGGCTATGTGAATGTCAATCCCTACTCCCGTCCCGGGGAGGTTTTTGACAGCAAGGTTCTTGACGCGCTTCCTGCGGTCTTCGAGACCGAATACCTCAGGGTGGTGCATTTCGACAAGCCCTTGACGGTCTGCATAGACGGAAAAGGCTCCAAGGCACTGATAAAACAGTAACAAAAAAGCCGGCCATACGGTCGGCTTTCTTATTGTCGTCAGCTCTGCCTACTCGGGCATTCTGCTGCTGGGAATGCTTGAATCGTAGAAGGTGGGACCCATGTGTGAGGCCTCGGCATCGTTGCCGTCCAGAGCGAAAATCATAAAGTCGGGATTGCTTGCAGTGGTCTGCTGCCAGGGCTGTGACTCGCCTGAAGGGCCGTTGGGGTTGGAATACTTGGCAAAGTTGGTCCAGGCTGTCAGCATCTTTTCAGAAAGATCCCAGTCGCCCTTGGTCCAGGGACGCCAGCAGTGCTGCAGGCTCTTGAACACGAACCACAGGTCTGAAGAGTGGAAGGCGCCCTTGAGGCGTGCGGTGACTTCGGGATGGGAACCGTCATCGGGAAGGGGACGGGCGAACTCGTAGGCCCAGATGCCCTTGCCGTATTTCTCGCGGTCGAGGCAGAAGGCGTAGATTGCATCGCCCATCTGTCCGAGGTCGTGGAGGGTGAAACCGATGATGTAGGGCACGTCGGCGATGGTGCCTGAAGTGGCTGCGTCATCGAAAATTTTATCTGAAACATAGCCGTCAACCACGGGGGAACCGGTGAGGAAACTGTTCCTCCACATGCCGCCGGGAAGTTTGTTGGCCCTTACATAGATGTCGTTCAGGGCGTAGATGGTCTCGGTGGAGGCTGCCCTCATCTTCTTGAGGTCATCCAGGCCGGCCCAGTCAAGAACGGTCTTGCATTTCTGCTCTGCGGCTTCAAGATAATTGTTGTTGAGGGCGCGTGCAGGGTCGCTCTTGGAAGGGTCACCTACTGCGATGCCGCCGCCGCTCATAATGATAGCCTTGTGGAAGAGTCCTTTGGTGAGGGGAGAGGCGCACAGGGTCTTCACTGAACCCGCACCGGCGCTCTGTCCGAAAATCATCACATTGTCGGGGTCGCCACCGAACTGCTCGATGTTGGCCTGAATCCACTTGAGTGACTGGATCTGGTCAAGGATACCGTAGTTGCCGGATACGCCGTGCTCGCTTTCAGCGCTGAGCAGGGGATGGGTCAGGAAACCGAACACGCCGAGACGGTAGTTGATGCTCACGAGGACAACTCCTTTGGCTGCCCACTCCTGGGCATCGAACTCGGGCTCTGAACCCCAGCCTTCACGATAGCCGCCACCGTGAATCCAGAGGGCAACGGGGAGCTTGGCGTCCTTCTTGGCGGGCGCGGGTGTCCATACGTTCAGGTAGAGGCAGTCCTCGCTGCTGTTTGACTCGGCGCCGTAGCCCCACTCTGTGGTGTAGCCGCCGGGGTAGTGGACTGACTGGTAGCCGGGATGGCCGAATCTGTCACACAGTTTCACGCCCTGCCAGGGAACTACGGGCTGGGGCTCTTTCCAGCGGAGGTCTCCGATGGGCGCGGCTGCGTAGGGGATGCCACGATAAACATAGACGCCGCTAAGGTCGGCTCTGACGCCTTGAATCTGGCCGCCTTCAACGGTCAGGATGGGACTTTTTGTGTCGTTCTTGCAACACGAAGCCAGGGCAAGCACTGCCACGGCCAAAAGGATCGATAATTTTTTCATAGGATAAATTTAGTATGTGGGGTTAACTAATTTTCTGCTTTGAGTCGCTCCGCGTTCTCGGCAATCTGGAGCTGGTCGATGACCTCCTGGATGTCGCCGTCCATAAAGACGGGAAGGTTGTACATCGTGTAGTTGATGCGGTGGTCGGTCACTCGCGACTGCGGATAGTTGTAGGTGCGGATTTTTGCGGAGCGGTCACCCGTTGAGACCATAGTCTTGCGGGTGGAGGACACTTCGTTGAGGTACTTCTCGTATTCGAGGTTGTAGAGGCGTGTGCGGAGCTCGGCGAGGGCCTTGTCGAGGTTCTTGAGCTGCGAGCGCTCGTCCTGACACTGCACCACGATGCCTGAGGGAATGTGCGTCAGTCGGATGGCGGAATAGGTGGTATTTACACCCTGTCCGCCGGGGCCTGAAGAACAGAAGGTGTCCTTGCGGATGTCGGCCATATTCAGCTCCACATCGAACTCGTCTGCCTCGGGCAGCACCACCACGGATGAGGCTGAGGTATGCACGCGGCCCTGGGTCTCGGTCTGGGGCACACGCTGCACGCGGTGCACGCCGCTCTCGTATTTCATCACGCCATACACACCCTGGCCGCTGAGCTTGAAGATTATCTCCTTGAAACCGCCCGCGGCGCCTTCGCTCTGTGAGTTGATTTCGAGCTTCCAACCCCTTCTTTCGGCAAACTTGGCGTACATACGGAAGAGGTCGCCGGCGAAAATGGCAGCCTCGTCGCCGCCGGTGCCGCCGCGAATCTCGACCATCGCGTTCTTGTCGTCCTGGGGATCCTTGGGCACGAGGAGCAGGCGGATTTCATCCTCCTTGGCGGGAATCTGCTCTTCGAGGCCGGTAAGTTCCTCGCGGGCCATCTCGCGCAGTTCTTCGTCCTTCTCGTTGATCATGATGTCCTTCGCGCCCTCGTAGTCCGCAACCATCTTGCGGTAGGCATCGCCCGCCTGCACGATGGGCTCGAGTTCCTTGTATTCCTTGTTGAGCTGGATGAATTTTTTCATATCGGCCATGACCTCGGGCTCGGTGAGCTTGACGGCCAGGCTGTCGTATTTCTCTTTTAGAGACTGAAGTTTTTCAACTAATGAATAATCTGCCATAGGGTCTTATTTTAACACGCAAAGATAATCTTTACGCGCAAAACTTACAAAAAAACGATATGGCGTATGCAGACCTGGGCGCAGGCGCAGCCGAAAACGGGGGTGAGATAGGAAATGGTGCCCACCCGGGAGCGCTTGTTGGTTTCCCCTTCCACCTCGACCACGGCGCTTTCATCCGGCAGCTCTTCGGAAAAAACCACGGGGAAGCCCCTCTTTACGCCCTTGTATCTGAGGCGTTTGCGCAGCATCGCGGCGAGGGGGCAGTTGAAGGACTTGCTCACATCGGCTATGCGCACCTTGGTGACATCCCATTTGGCGCCGGCTCCCATTGAACTCACGAGGGGGATGCCGCTGTTGAGACAGTGCAGGATCAGGGCGATTTTCGGGCCGAGGGTGTCGATGGCGTCAATCACGAAGTCTATGCCTTGCCCCACCACAGCAGCCACATTGTCGTAGTCGATGTATTCTTTTCTGGTGATGACCTCCATCTCGGGGTTGATGTCGCGGAGGCGCGAGGCCATCACATCGGTTTTGAGCCGCCCTATGGTGGAATGCAGGGCCGGCAGCTGGCGGTTGAGGTTGGTCTCGCAGACCTTGTCGTTGTCTATGAGAACCAGACGGCCCACGCCGGCACGGGCAACGGCTTCGGCCGCAAAGGAGCCCACACCGCCGAGTCCGGCCACAAGCACGGTGGACCTGCGGAGTTTCTCCACCCCTTCGGCCCCGAGCATCATCGACTCCCTTTCAAGCCAGGAGGGAATCATAAACCCTTGGTTTTGGCCTCGTCCCAGAGTTCGTCCATCTCGGCGAGGCTCATATCGTGCAGGTCGCGCCCGGCCCTGATGGTATGCTCTTCAAGGTAGGTGAAACGGCGGCGGAACTTGCGGCAGGTCATCTCGAGGGCGGTGTCGGGGTTGAGGTCGTAGAGCCGGGAGGCGTTTATGATGCTGAAAATCAAGTCGCCCAACTCGCCCTGGGCCTTCTCGACGGACTGCTCGCTGCCGTCAAGGGCGCTGAGTTCCGCCTTGAACTCTCCGAGCTCCTCGGCCACCTTGTCCCACACCTGGCTTTTCTCCTCCCAGTCGAAGCCCACGGCCCTGGCCTTGTCCTGCATGCGGAAGGCCTTTATCATAGAGGGCAGGGATTCGGGGACTCCGGAGAGCACCCTCTTGTTGCCGTCCTTCTCTTTGGTCTTTAGCTGCTCCCAGTTCTGAATGACCTGGGCCGCGTCATCCACCTTCTTCTCGCCATAGACGTGGGGATGGCGGTAGATGAGCTTGTCGCAGAGGCGGTTGAGCACATCGGCGATGTCGTAGGACTTGTTTTCGCTGCCGATTTTGGCGTAGAACACGATGTGCAGGAGTACGTCTCCGAGTTCCTTGCAGATTTCGTGCTCGTCCTCGCGTAGGATGGCGTCACAAAGTTCGTAAGTCTCCTCTATGGTCTGGGGGCGGAGGCTCTGGTAGGTCTGTTTGCGGTCCCAGGGACATTTCTCCCTGAGCGTGTCCATAATGTCGAGCAGTCGCCCGAAGGCCTGCATCTGTTCCTCTCTTGTACTTGGCATTGATTTGTATCAGTTTTTTTTGAAAGAAATGCGTCCGCAAATTTAATTTTTTTCTACTTTTGTGGACTGTAAAAACAAATAGTAACTTTAAAAATAATGTCAAACATCAGATTCGTAAGCGCCGATGAGGCTGTAAAAGTAGTCAAGAGCGGCGACCATATCCATTTCAGCAGCGTTGCCAGCGCCCCCAAGGTCCTCATTGAAGCCCTTTGCCGCAGAGGCGACGCAGGTGAGCTCAAGGACGTATGCATCCACCACCTCCACACAGAGGGCGAGGCTCCCTACACAGATCCCAAGTACGCAGGCATCTTCTTCCACCAGGCCTTCTTCGTGGGCGGCAATGTCCGCAAGAATGTCCAGGCCGGATACGCCGACTATATTCCCATCTTCCTGAGTGAGACTCAGAAACTCTACCGCAGCGGAGCCCTTCCCTGCGACGTGGCTATGGTGCAGGTCAGCCCCGTTGACAAGCACGGTTTCGTTTCCCTCGGAACCTCTGTTGACGCTACCCTGGCGGCCATCGAGACAGCCCGCGTGACCATCGCAGTCGTAAACAAGCACGTGCCCCGCGCTTTCGGAGACGCAATGATTCCCGCCTCCATGATCGACATTTGGGTGGAGGCCGATTCAGTGCTTGAGCCCGCCCATTTCTCTGAGCCCAACGAGATTGAGGCCGCCATCGGCCGCAACTGCGCAGCCCTGATTGAGGACGGAGCCACCCTGCAGATGGGTATTGGAGCCATTCCCAATGCCGTTCTCGCCCAGCTCGGAGGCCACAAGAATCTCGGTATCCACACCGAAATGTTCGCAGACGGCGTGCTTCCCCTCGTGGAGAAAGGCGTCATCAACGGCGCGGCCAAGAAGATAGACAAAGGCAAGATGGTTTCCACCTTCCTTATGGGCTCTCAGGAGGTCTATGACTTCATCGACGACAACCCTATGGTGGCAATGATGGATGTGGGCTACACCAACGACCCCTATATCATCGCAAAGAACCCCAAGGTTACAGCCATCAACTCAGCCCTTCAGGTGGACATCACCGGCCAGGTGTGCGCAGACTCCCTCGGCACCAAGTTCTACTCAGGCGTGGGCGGACAGATTGACTTCGTCTATGGCGCTTCCCTGAGCGAAGGCGGCAAGGCCATCATCGCAATGCCCTCAGTGACCAACAAGGGCCTGAGCAAGATCGCTCCTGTCCTCACCTCCGGCGCAGGCGTTGTCACCACCCGCAACCACATCCACTGGTTCGTGACCGAGCACGGTGCCGTCGATCTCTACGGCAAGAGCCTCCAGGAGCGTGCCAAGGCCATCATTTCCGTGGCCCATCCCGACCACCGTGAGGAGCTTGAAAAGGCTGCCTTCGAGAGATTCGGCCCCCATTACAGCTACATCAAACTTTAATCAATAATATTTTTAACATTATGGCCAAATATCGTTGTTCAGTATGCGGTTACATCCACGAGGGTGATGCCGCTCCCGAGAAATGCCCCCAGTGCGGCGTTCCTGCAAGCAAATTTGTGAAACTTGAAGAGTCTGAGAAGATTAACTTCGTTGACGAGCACGTCATTGGCGTTGCCAAGGGTGTCGATGAGGAGATTCTTGAAGGCCTCCGCGCCCACTTCAACGGTGAGTGCACAGAGGTCGGCATGTATATCGCAATGAGCCGTCAGGCAGACCGCGAGGGTTATCCTGAGATTGCAGAGGCTTTCAAACGCTATGCATACGAGGAGGCAGACCACGCTTCACGCTTTGCCGAGCTTCTTGGCGAGGTGGTTTGGGACACCAAGACCAATGTCTATAAGAGAATGCTTGCCGAGTCAGGTGCCTGCGAGGACAAGAAACGCATCGCCACACTTGCAAAACAGCAGAACCTCGACGCCATCCACGACACCGTTCACGAGATGGCAAAGGACGAGGCCCGTCACGGCCGCGGCTTCGAAGGTCTCTACAACCGCTATTTCAAGAAATAGGCAGACTTGCCCACAAAAGAAAATCCTCCCGGCTGCCGGGAGGATTTTTTATGCGTATATGCGGGCTGCTTATTTGGAGAGCCACTTGGTGAAGTTGAAGCCCAACTTGATTCCGTAGTACCAGCCCTGGGTGTTGATGTGGTCGTCGAAAGCCCAGTTGTAGCCGCGCTCCGCGAAGTTGTAACCGCCTTCCAGAGTGATGGGAATGGAGATGCCGTTGTCAAACTCGAAGGTGTAGCCGAGGTTCAGGCCGAGGTTGCTGACCACGAAACCGTCGGTGTAGTGGGAGTAGTAGGGAGACTGCCAAGGGTTGCAGCCTACTGTCACCTGGGTGGAGAAACCATTGCCATAGTAGAAGGGGAGAGCGAGCTCGAGGTAGCTTGAGAAAGCCCTGAGGTCAGTGTATTCCTCGTTATAGACGCTGTATCTGAAGTCGTCGCCGGCGAGGATGCTGTACCAGGCTATCGAAGGCTGGAACCAGTCAAGCACTGAAAGGGTGTAGCGGAGACCGAGGTCGAGAACGGCGCCGCCCATCTCCTCCTTGTAGTCACCCCTGTTCCACATAAAGCGGTCAAGGCCATAGCCCTGGACTTCGAGGGTGAATCCATAAAAATTGAAATAAAACCAGGCGCCCAGCTCGCTGTAACGGTTCGCTGACTTGGTTCCGAACTCGTCTGTCTTCCAGGTGCAACGCGCTTCCTCCACATCGTAGAGACCGATTTCGAAGGAAAGGTCGCTGGTCAGATACCAGTCAAAGCAAATCTGGGGCATAATGTTGTAACTCCAGGGCCAGACGCTTGAACGTACACCTCTCCAGTTGTAGGCGGTCATCTGGTCGGCGCCGACCGTCATTTCCCAACCGGGGGTGAATTCTTCCTCCTCAGCGGAGTTGTCCTCAATGGAGTTGAGCCCGTCGGCAATAGCGGTGGGCAACTGAGCAAAAGCGGGCACTGCTGCAAAAATCGTGAGCACTGCGGCCAAAGCCATCAATTTTTTCATTTCTTTTCAGTAAGTGGTTTTTATGGGTTAATAAATTCGGGCGCAAAAATATAATTTTTTGATATATATGAGTATATTTGCCCGAAATATTACAAATTTAGTTATCCGATATGAAATACGTATGCGATGTATGCGGATGGGAGTACGACCCTGAGGTGGGTTGCCCCGAGGCCGGAGTTGCACCCGGCACCGCATTTGAAGACCTCCCTGAAGATTTCGTTTGCCCTCTCTGCGGAGTCGGAAAAGACGAATTCTCCAAGGCATAGAGATGATTCTTTTTCTCACAGGCAGCCCTTGCAGAAAGGGCGAAGACCATTTTACTTCTGACAATGGCTTTCTGGATGAGGTCCGGAAAGCCATTGCGGATGTATTGGTGGACAATGACCTGCCCGCCATTCTTCTTGTGAGCGCGGCTCCCGATGACGAGAACTACAACCGTGATGTCTTCGCCTCGATGAGGCAGTGTCTGGACCGTTCCGGCATAGGATACCGCAGCATAGTGATGCTCGAAAGAAAAAACGCGGACCGTGCGCGTGAACTTGTCGGCGGCAGCGAACTTGTTTTTCTCTGCGGAGGTCACGTCCCCACCCAGAACAGATTCTTCCATCAGATAGGGCTTCGGGAAATACTGCAGCACTTTGACGGAGTGCTCATAGGCTGCAGCGCCGGCTCGATGAACTGCGCGGAGGATGTATATTCCCACCCCGAGTTCCAGGGTGAAGTGACAGACCCCGCCTACAGGCGCCACCTGAAGGGGCTCGGCCTCACGGACATCAACCTTGTCCCCCATATGGAGGACATTTGGAACACGGTCCTGGACGGACGTTCGCTGGTCCATGACGTGGTGCTGAACGACAGCGAGGCAAGACGCTTCTACCTGATTCCGGACGGCGTGTATGTGATCAGCCGCGACGGCCGCACGGAACTGCGCGGAGAGGCATATTTGATCGAAAACAGAAATATCAAACAGATAAGTGCGGAAGGAGGCACTTTTACATTTATGAACGCAGTTTTCATTTCCCCCCATTTCCCCCAGACTTACAGCCATTTCTGCGCCATGCTGCGCCAGAACGGCGTGAGGGTGTTCGGTATAGGCGACACGAACTACAGCAACCTGTCAGCGGAGCTCAGGGCCTCGCTGGACGAATACTATATGGTGAACAACCTCGAGGACTACGACCAGGTCTATAGGGCCGTGGCGTATTTCGCCTTCAAGCACGGACGCATAGACTGGATAGAGTCCAACAACGAGTACTGGCTCGAGCAGGATGCCCGCCTGAGGACGGACTTCAATGTGACCACGGGCCTGAAGACCGACAGGATAGAGGACATAAAGGAAAAATCCTCGATGAAAAAGTTCTACAAGGCCGGCGGCATCCCCACGGCCCGCCAGATCAAAGGCTCGGAAGGGCTTGAGGCCGTGCTTGGATTCGCACAGACGACAGGCTATCCCATCATCGCCAAGCCTGACAACGGCGTTGGCGCGGCGGGCACCTGTAAGATGGAGTCCGAAGACGATGTCAGGGCCTATTTCGAAAGCTATCCCGACGATGCTCAAAAGTGTGTGGTCGAGGAGTTCATCACCGGATTCCTCGTATCCTACGACGCGGTGGTGGATTCCAACTGCGAGCCCATATTCGAGTCGATGTCATGTTTCCCCGACCCCGTGATGAACATAGTCAAGGAAAACCTCGACACCTTCTACTGGGTGGAGAAGGAAATCGACCCCAAGTTGAGGGAGACAGGCCGCAAGACCGTCAAGGCCTTCGGAGTCGGCAGCCGTTTCGTACACTTCGAGTTCTTCAGGCTCGAGAAGGCCCGCAAAGGTCTGGGCAAGAAAGGCGACTACGTGGGGCTCGAGGTGAATATGCGTCCCGCCGGAGGCTACACCCCCGATATGATGGACTATGCGCACAGCACCGACGTTTACAAGATCTGGGCTGATATGGTGGCCTTCAACGAATGCCGCACAGGCCAGGGCGAGCAGTATTTCTGCGCATACGCCGGAAGACGCGACAACAAGACCTACGTCCATTCCCACGATGAGATTATAGAGAAGTACGGCCCCTCTCTCGCCAAAGTGGACCGTATGCCGAAGGCCCTCGCGTCCGCCCTGAGCGATATGGCCTATATGGCCAAACTGGATACCCGCGAGCAGATGCAGGAGTTCTTCGCCTTCGTGGGAGCCACAAAATAGCACAACAACAAACACTATAAGCCTATGAAAAGACATATACTGCTTGCCATCCTCTTGCTGGTGGCCCCGGTGGCGGCCCTTTATGCCGACGCCGTTTACACCATTTACCCCATTCCGCACTCCCAGAAAGCGCTGAAGGGGAAGACCTCCTTCACGGACAGGGTGACAATCGTGGCAGACCCCTCCGTTGACCGGATTACCATCGACAGGGCCGTGCAGGTTCTCGCCGACAAGGGAATCAGCGCCGCAGCCGCCTCCAAGGCTGACCCGAAGACCTCCAACGTGTATCTCGCCGTGGGCGGTTCCAAGGGCGTTGCGGACAAATATGCCTCCAAAATAGGACTCGACAAAAGGCCGCTCACCGTTGCCGGCAAGTTCGACCGCCACGTGCTCCAGCTCAAGGACAACAAGTCCAGGGCGGAACTCATTGTGGTGGGCGAGAATACGGACGCTGTCTTCTGCGGCCTCGCCTCGCTTGAGCAGATACTCGACTGCGGCACTAAAGATCTGCAGACCGTCCTCATAGAGGACTATGCCGACATACGCTGCCGTGGCGTGGTCGAAGGCTACTACGGCCTGCCCTACAATGCGGACGTGACCAAGGACCTGTTCCGCTTTATGGCGCGTTACAAGATGAACACCTATCTATACGGCGCGAAGAGCGACCCCTACCACATCCAGAAATGGGCCGAGCCTTATCCCGACAGCATCAGCGCCCTGGAGAAGAAGGTCGGTATGCTCACTTCCGAGATGCTGCGCGATATGGTGAAGGTCTCCCACGAGAACAAGGTCAACTTCATCTGGGCGGTGCATCCGGGCCAGTCTTTCATCGATCCCGATGACGATGGGGTAGTGGACAGGATAATGGCGAAATACCAGATAATGTACGACCTCGGGCTGCGTCAGTTCGGCATATTTGTGGATGACGTGGGCGTGCCCTACGATATTCCCACCCTCAAGGTCAACACCGCCAGACTCTCGGCCGTCCAGAGCGCCGTGGAGGAAAGGTGGAACAAAAATTACAGTTCCCCGGCCGACACCGTGAAGCCAGTCAACTTCGTGCCCCAGCTCTATGCCTATTCCTGGCCTGACGCCGAAAGGAGGACCAGATATTACACCGAACTGGGCAAGGCGCATCCCCAGTGCCTCATCTACATCACGGGTGCCGAGGTGTGGACAGTGCCCAACTCCGCTGACCTGAAACTGGTGTCCACCGAACTCGGAGGCAGGCACATCGCCTGGTGGTGGAACTATCCCTGCAACGACAACGATATGACCAAACTCTTCGTGAGCGACACCTATACCAATTTCGCTGACGAAAGATGGATTAAGAACGACGCCACCCTTCCCAAGCAACTTGACGGCGCGGGCGCCTTGCTGTCCAACCCCATGCAGCAGGGAGAGGCCTCCAAAATAGCCCTCTTCGGCCTGGGAGACTATGCGTGGAACAACGCCGCATTCGACAATATCCCCAATTACAAGGCCGCTGTCAAGGCCGTGGTGGGATGCTGCAAAGCCTCTGATTTCGAATATCTTGTGCAGTATCTGCGCTACTATGACAGAGAGTCCCCGATGGCCGCCCTTGCGGAAGCATACAAGGCGGACGGCAAGAGCGCTCCCATCATAGATGAGATGACCCGCCTGCTCAAGGCCTGCAACTCCATCGAGCAGATGGCCTGCAGCGGAAATGTCTCCGACAGCCTTTTCGTGGAGGATATCCGCCCCTGGCTAAACCGCCTGAGCAATATGGCCTTCCTGACCATACAGATGCTCGACCAGATAGACCTTAAGGCTTCCGGAAAACAGACCGAAACCGACTGCGTGCTGGCCGCAAAACTCAGGAAGTCCGTCACCGAACTTGACTCAAGCAGCAACAGCGAACTTAATGTCTTCGAGAATATGGTGGGCGAAATCAGGCTGTTGACCATCAACGCCGAATCCTCCGCCATCGTCTTCCGTCCCTTCCTGGACTATCTTGCCCAGAAGTTGAACTGAACCCGGATAAGAAATAGGGGGTTATAATTTGCTGATTGTGCGGGCGGGGGGACTCGAACCCCCACGCATTGCTGCACCAGATCCTAAGTCTGGGTTGTCTACCAATTTCAACACGCCCGCTTGCGCTTCCTGCCTCAAGGGGCAGGAAGTTATGCTTTTGGGCGGATTAGTAGCTCTTGGCGATGGCGAGGAAGTCGTCTGCCTTGAGGGAAGCACCGCCGATCAGGCCACCGTCGATGTCGGGGCAGGCGAAGAGTTCCTTGGCGTTTGAGGGCTTGCAAGAACCGCCGTAGAGGATGGTCAGCTCGTCAGCGGCCTCGGCGCCGAACTTCTCGGCAACGGTCTTGCGGATGAAGGCGTGAACCTCCTGAGCCTGCTCGTTGGAAGCTGTCTTGCCTGTGCCGATGGCCCAGATGGGCTCGTAGGCCACAACCACGTCTTTCAGCGAATCGAGATTGTAGAGGACCTCGGTAATCTGGCTTTTGAGGAAGTCCCACAGCACTCCGCTCTCTCTCTGCTCGAGGCTCTCGCCCATGCAGTAGATGACTTTCAGACCGCAGGCGAATGCCTGATGAATCTTCTCGAGAAGCATAGCGTTGTCCTCGCAGAAATACTCGCGGCGCTCTGAATGGCCGAGGATGACCCAGGCTGCACCTGTGCCTGCCACCATTGCAGCGCTGACCTCACCGGTGTAGGCGCCTTTGGGCTGGAGCGCACAGTTCTGTGAGCTGAGCTCGATCTTGGTGCCGGCGATGGCTGCCTGAACGGATGTCAGATGGGTGAAGGGGGGAGCGACGATCAGTTTGACGTCTGAGGGAATCTCAGCGGCTCTTTTTGCGAGCTCACTTGCAAGGGCCACACCCTCTGCGGGGGTGGTATTCATTTTCCAGTTTCCTGCTACAATTTTCTGTCTCATAAGTTTGTTGTTTAATTGGGTTGCAAAGATAGACTTTTTTATCTATTTTTGCGCGCTATTTTGAATTTTTGAAAACATTATGAATATCAACGAAGTATCAAATGATGGATTGAGCCAGGTGATTTCCATCCATGTTGTTGAGGCAGATTATGCCGAGAAGAAGAAAAAATCTCTGAACAAGGCACGCCGCGAGGCTGACATCAAAGGTTTCCGCAAGGGCACGGCCCCTATGTCGCTCATCGAGCGCATCTACGGCGGACAAGCCCTTTCCGAAGCTCTCAACGAGCTGATAGGCGAAGGCCTTGACAAATACATTCAGGATAACAATCTCCAGCTGCTCGGAGAGCCCCTTCCCATCGAGGAGGCCCCTGCAGAGGGTGCGCCCGAGAACGAGTTCGACTTCAAGTTCGAAATCTGCCCCGCCCCCAAGTTCGAGCTCAAGATTGACAAGGATGACAAGATCACGACTTACAAGGTCAGCGTGGGCGACAAGGAGAAGGCCGAATACAAGAAGGGCCTCTGCCAGCAGTACGCCACCCTCGAGGACGTGGATGAGGTTGCCGCCGACAGCTTTGCAATCTGCGAGTTCAGCCTGAAAGAGAAGAAGGTCGAGAGCGTGTATGTTGCCGTTGACCGTCTCACAGACGAGGCCAAGGATATTTTCAAGGGCAAGAAGAAAGACGCCGAGTTCGACATTGACATCGTGCTTGCCTTCCCCAACGAGACAGACCGCGCCGCCATGCTTCATATGAAGAAGGAGGAACTTGCCGAGATAGCCGAGACCGTATGGCACGTGAAGATCAACAGCATCCGCCACTATGTGGACGCAAAGGAAGACCAGGACCTCTACGACAAGGCCTTCGGTAAGGACAAGGTTAAGAGCGCTGAGGAGTATGACGCGGCCGTTGCAGCCAAGCTCGAGGAGCAGTACAGTCTCGAGTCTGAGTACCGCTTCGGACTTGATGTCAAGGAGTATCTGATGAAGAAGGCCGAGGTGAAGGTACCCGAGGCGTTCCTGCGCAAGTGGGTGCTCTACGCAAACAAGGGCAAGATCACCGAGGAGCAGGTGGAGAAGGAGTGGCCTATGTTCGTGAAGGACTTCGCCTGGCAGCAGATCAGCAACAAGATTGCCGCTGAGCAGAACATCAAGGTGGAGAAGGAGGACCTTCTCGCCCAGGCCCGCCGTATGGTGGAATACCAGTACGCTATGTACGGAATGAACTCCCTCCCCGAGGAGTACCTCAACCAAATGGCCGCCCAGTTCCTTTCAGANCTCCCCGAGGAGTACCTCAACCAGATGGCCGCCCAGTTCCTTTCAGACGAGCGCCAGGCCCCCCGCATCTATGAGAAGGTGGAGCAGGACAAGGTGATAGCCTACGTCAAGGGCGTGGTGACACTCAAGGAGAAAAAGATTTCCGCCGAAGAGCTCCGCAAACTCAACGACTAAGTATGGCCAGGACTGAATTCGAAAAATACGCCATCGGTCACGCCCGCATAAGCAGTTCGACCCTGGACGACTACACCCGCATCAGCGCGGGCTACATCAACCCCACCATCATCGAGGAACGCAAACTGAACGTGGCCTCGATGGACGTGTTCAGCCGTCTGATGATGGACCGCATCATCTTCCTCGGTGTCGAGATTGACAGCGATGTGGCCAACATCATACAGGCACAGTTGCTCTTCCTCGAGTCAAGCGACAGCGCATCGGACATCAATATGTACATTAACAGTCCCGGCGGCATAGTGTATGCCGGCTTGGGCATCTATGACACGATGCAGCTCGTTGCGCCCGACATCGCCACCACCTGCACGGGCATTGCCGCCTCTATGGCTTCCGTAATCCTGTGTGCCGGCTCTAAGGGCAAGAGGACCGTCCTCCCTCATTCGAGGGTGCTGATTCACCAGCCTCTGGGAGGCGCCCAGGGTCAGGCCAGCGACATTGAGATTGCCGCCCGCCAGATCCACCAGCTCAAGACCGAACTTTGCGGAATCATCTCCCACCATAGCGGCAAGAGCGTCAAACAGGTTGAAAAGGACGCCGACCGTGACTTCTGGATGACAGCCCAGGAAGCGGTTGACTACGGAATGGCCGACCGTATCCTAAGCAAGAAAAAATAAGATGGCAAAAAGCAACAGTACCACACGCCGGTGCATAATCTGCGGACGCAGCGAATATGCGCGTGAGTTCCTTCTCGAAACAAGCGACGGAAGAGGGGGCATCTGCGTGGATTGCGCGAGACAGATTTCCGATTATGTGGCCTTGAGCGAACTGCCTGCAGAGAAGAACGGCCCCGTAAGGGCGGATATGCCAGCCGCCAAAAAGACCGACAACAGCGTCAAGGCCGATGTGAAGGCCTTCAACTACACCCCCAAACAGATAGTCGAACACCTTGACAAATACGTCATCGGCCAGGACGAGGCCAAGAAATACCTTGCCGTGGCTGTCTATAACCACTACAAGAGGATAGGGGAGATGCTCGGTTCCGACCAGGCCTCTAAGGATGTAGAAATCGAAAAATCCAACATCCTGCTCGTGGGGCCCACAGGAACAGGCAAGACCTTGATGGCCAAGACTATAGCGAGAATGCTCAATGTGCCCTTCGCCATCAGCGACGCCACCACCCTCACCGAGGCTGGCTATGTGGGAGACGACGTGGAGAACATCCTCGTGCGTCTGCTCCAGGCTTCAGACTATGACGTGGAAAAGGCCCAGAGAGGCATCGTCTTCGTGGATGAAATCGACAAGATCGCCCGCAAGGGGGACAACCCCTCCATCACCAGGGACGTGTCCGGCGAAGGCGTGCAGCAGGCCCTGCTGAAACTCCTTGAGGGCAGCATCGTCAATGTGCCCCCCCAGGGCGGACGCAAGCACCCCGAGCAGAAGATGATAGCGCTCGACACCACCAACATCCTCTTCATCTGCGGGGGTGCCTTCGAGGGCATAGAGAAAAAGATCGCCCAGAGGCTCAACACCCAGGTTGTCGGCTACGGCGCCCAGGAAAAGACCTCGAAGATAGACAAGGACAACCTCCTGCGCTACGTCGCCCCCCAGGACCTGCGTGCCTACGGCCTGATTCCCGAAATCGTCGGACGCATGCCTGTGGTCACCTACCTTGACCCTCTCAGCCGTGAAGCCCTCAGGGCCATCCTGACAGAGCCGAAGAACGCCCTCATCCGCCAGTACGAACGAATGTTCGCCATCGACGGGGTGAAACTCAACTTTGACGAGGAAGTGCTGGAACTGATAGTGGATACCGCCATAAAGTACAAACTCGGTGCGAGGGGCCTCCGCTCCATCTGCGAGACCATAATGCTCGAACCAATGTACAATGTGCCGGGTTCGGGAAAGAAAGCGGTCAGAATCTCCCTTGCCGAGGCCAAGAAGGCCATCGAAAAGGCGGACTTCATCCGCGAATCTTAATTTATTATAGTATATAGGCTATTTCCTTAAAGGCGTAACTGCGGCTTTTTCCGCTTTCGTCTTCAAGCAGCAGACAGGCGGTCACAGGGTGGACGCCTGTTATTTTTGCGCGGAACTCCTCGCCCGTGGCGGTCTCCCTCCAACCGCACATCTGTCCGAAGCGGTAGAGGCGCCCCAGAAAGGCTTCGCCCAAAGAGTACTCTCGGCTGAAAATACTTTCGAACAACTCCATAAAGGATTCAAGTTCCTCCTCAAGGGAATACTCGCGGCCAGTGATCTGATAAAGCGAGACGGCTATGGGCGCCCCTTCGGAAAACTCCCTCTGGTTGATGTTCAGTCCTATGCCGATAACCGTATGTGAAATCTCCTCCCCCGCCAGGGTGTGCTCGATGAGCATCCCGCAGATTTTCCTGTCCCCCGCAGGGCAGGGCACGAAGATGTCGTTCGGCCATTTTATGCGGTTGCTGACAGAATGTCTCTCTTCGAGCCATATTGACACGGCGAGGGCGGCTGCCTGGGAAATGCGGAACTGGTCCTTGCTCTTTATCCCGGGGCGGTCGATTCTGATGGAGAAAGTCAGGTTCTTTCCGGCTTCACTTTCCCATTTGTTGCCCCTCTGGCCGCGTCCCGCGGTCTGTTCGAGGGCTGCCCAGACTCTGATGACGGGACCTTTTCCTTGCTCGGGCAGGGGCGCTGTCCTGGCCAGATCGTTGGTCGAACCGGTAGTGTCAATCCACGAAATTGTCATATTTGTTTTTGGTTTGAAATTTGTATCTTTGCATCTTCACAAAGATACGTTTTTTTTGGAATGAAAGAATTAGATGTTATAGTTGAGGCTATGCTTGAGAAAAAGGCCCAGGGCGTCTGCTCCATCGACCTGACCGGCACTGGCACCTCCATCACCGATTATTTTGTCATCTGCAACGCCGACTCCACCACCCAGGTGGCCGCGATTGCCGACAATATTATAGACTCCCTCGCAAAGGAGGGCCGCAAGCCCGCCCGTTCCCAGGGCTTGCAGAACGGATTCTGGGCCATCCTCGACTATGGGGATATCGTGGTCCACGTGTTCCAGACAGAGTACAGGGAATTCTACAGATTGGAGGAGCTTTGGTCAAAGGCTCCCCGCAAAGACTACAAGGATGAGTAAGAAAAAACCGCAACGCAAAAAGAACTCCTCTTCGGGGACCTCTTATGTGTGGCTGCTGTGGATAGCCTTCGCCGCCATCATACTCCTGACATTCAGGGGCAACGGTTTCGGCGGACCCAAGGAAGTGGACTGGTTTGAGGTCAAGGACAATATGATTCCCGCCGGGGATGTCAAGGAGATACTCTTCATTTCCAACCTTCACAGGGGCGAGGTGACCCTCCGCGAAGAGGCCATTCCCAAATATCTGAACCGCTATTTTGACGGCAAGAAGCCTACGGATGTCCCTCATTTCGCCTTTACTGTATCATCCGCCTTTACACCGGAGGAGACCTTCGACACGCTGCGCTCCAGTCTGCCCGAAGACAAACGCTTCGGTGTGAGCATAGAGATACGCAAGGATGTCTGGGGAAATATTATAGAATGGTTCGTATTCCCCCTCGTATTCGTGCTGCTGATGTGGTTCCTGATGTTCCGTCCGATGCAGAGAGGAATGGGAGGCGGTGCTGGTGGCGCGGGAGGCATATTCTCCGTGGGCAAGTCGCAGGCCGCGCTCTTTGACAAAGACGGCAAGGGCGACCGCGTGACCTTCAAGGATGTGGCCGGTCTCGAGGAGGCGAAGGTCGAGGTGATGGAAATCGTGGATTTCCTCAAGAACCCCAAGCGCTATACCGACCTGGGCGGAAAAATCCCCAAGGGTGCGCTTCTGGTGGGTCCTCCGGGCACAGGCAAGACGCTCCTGGCCAAGGCCGTGGCGGGTGAGGCGAACGTGCCCTTCTTCTCGATCAGCGGCTCTGACTTTGTGGAAATGTTCGTAGGTGTGGGCGCCTCCCGCGTCCGCGACCTCTTCCGCCAGGCGAAGGAGAAAGCCCCCGCCATCGTGTTCATAGACGAGATTGACGCCGTGGGACGCGCCCGTTCCAAGAATGTCGGCTTCTCCTCGAATGACGAGCGGGAGAACACCCTCAACCAGCTTCTGACCGAAATGGACGGCTTCGGCACCAACAGCGGCGTAATCATCCTCGCCGCCACCAACAGGGCCGACATACTCGACAAGGCCCTCCTGCGTGCCGGACGCTTCGACCGTCAGATTCACGTAGATCTGCCCGAACTAAAGGAGAGGGAGGAGATTCTCAAAGTCCACCTGCGCAACATCAAGCTTGTGGAAGGCTTTGACATTTCCTTTATGGCCAAACAGACCCCCGGCTTCAGCGGGGCCGACATCGCCAATGTATGCAACGAGGCGGCCCTGATTGCCGCCCGCAAGAAGAAAAACTGCGTTGACAAACAGGACTTCCTCGATGCTGTGGACAGGATCGTGGGCGGTCTGGAACGCAAGAGCAAGATAATCTCCGACAGCGAGAAACGCACCATCGCCTTCCACGAGGCCGGCCACGCCACCGTGAGCTGGATTCTGCCCCACGCCAACCCTCTGTTGAAGGTGACCATCATACCGCGCGGAAGCGCCCTCGGAGCCGCCTGGTACCTGCCTGAAGAGCGCCAGCTGACCACAAAGGAACAGATGCTTGACGAGATGGCCTCCCTGCTCGGCGGACGAGTCGCCGAGGAAATCGTGAACGGCACCATTTCAAGCGGAGCGATGAACGACCTCGAGAAACTGACGCGCCACGCCACGGCTATGGTGACCTATTTCGGTATGAGCGAAAAGGTGGGCAACGTGTCCTACTATGACTCCACCGGCGCAGGCGGCTACAACTTTCAGAAACCTTACAGCGAGAAGACCGCCGAAACCATTGACGAGGAAATCAAGGCTCTCGTAAATCTCTCCCACGATACCGCCTACAAGGTGCTTACCGAGAACAAGGAAGGCTTCACCCGTCTTGCCGAACTGCTGCTTGAGAGGGAAGTGATTTTCAGCGAGGACCTGGAGAATATTTTCGGTCCGAGGAAAGGATCCACCCCCGAAAGTATCAAACCTGAAACGGAGGAACTTGCCTGATGAAATCGTTTTTCATACGCACCGCCAGCGCCCTCGTGTTTCTCGCGGTAATGGCAGCCGCCCTGCTGTGGAGGATTGAAGCATATGCTGTCGTATTCTCCTTTGTGGCCGTTGTATGTGCCTGGGAATACCTGAGGATGAGTCTCGGCCAGAAGGTCACCGTGTCCAAGGTGGTCAGCATCGCAGCCACCGTGGCCCTTTTCCTCTCCTTTGCAGGTGTTGCCGGCGGCTGTTTCGGAGTCTGTGAAACTATGCTTTGCCTGGGATTCATAGCCGTGCTGATGTTCTGCGTCTCGCTCTTCAGTGAAAAGGATATGCACGAAGTGCCGCATCTGTTTTTTCCCCTGGTCTATATCGGTGTCCCCTTGTGTATGATGACCCTTATGGTCGGGAATGCGGATGGAAGTTTCAATGCGCTCGGAGTGCTGATGACCTTCTGCATAATCTGGGTGGGCGACGTCTTTGCCTACATTTTCGGCACCCTTTTCGGACAGGGGGAGAAATCCGCGAAACTCTGGCCGGAAGTCTCTCCCAAGAAATCCTGGGTGGGAGTCTATGCGGGGCTGCTGGGAGCCGTTTTATGCGGCGTGGCATTTGAACTCCTGTTTTTTGATGTCGATTTCCAATGGAGGCACACCTTGATCCGTGCCGCCGTATCCTGTGTCGTGTATGCCGCGGCCGTGTGCGGGGACCTCTTTGAGTCCCGCCTGAAACGGACTTACGGCTGCAAGGATTCAGGCACAATAATGCCGGGACACGGAGGCCTGCTCGACCGCTTTGACGCCGCCTTTTTCGCAATGCCCGTGGCCGCTGTTTTTTCAGGTATAGTTTAGTTTGTTATGAAGATTCACAAGGAAGGATATCCCATACTGCTTTTAGAGGCTATTTTCACCCTGCTCATAGGTGGCTGCGTGTTTTGGATGCTCGGCCCCTGCTGGGCGTCTTATGTGGTGACGGCCATACCATTGATACTGCTGTTGTTCCTGATTTCCTTCTTCCGTTTCCCCGAGAGGACTCCTGCCGGAAATGAACATCTGGTGAGCGCTCCCGCAGACGGCACAGTCGTGATCATCAAGGAAGTGCAGGAGGATGAGTATTTCCACTGCAAGATGCTCCAGATTTCGATTTTTATGAGCTTCTTCAACGTCCACGCCAACTGGTCGCCCCTGAGCGGAGTCGTCAATTTTTTCTGCTACCACAGGGGACGCTTCGTGAACGCCATTGACTCCAAGAGCTCGACCAACAACGAAAGGACCTCCATCGTGCTGCGCAACAGCGACGGACAGGAAATCCTCTGCCGCCAGATCGCCGGCCTCTTCGCCCGCCGTGTCGTGAGCTATGCGGAATATGAAAAGAAATTCAATGCCGGAGACCAGATAGGCTTCATAAAATTCGGCTCCCGCGCCGACGTGTTCCTCCCCCTGGACAGCAAGGTCTTTGTGAAAGTGGGGGACAAGGTGACGGGCGCTGAGACGATACTGGCAGACATACGGAAATAGAAACTTACAGACACTATGGAAAAATACTACGCTGAAAACAGGGAACGCTTTCTGAACGAGCTGTTCTCGCTTCTGGAGATACCTTCAATTAGTTCCGACCCCGCCCACAAGGAAGATATGCACCGTTGTGCGGCAAGACTGAAGGAACTGCTGCTCGCCGCCGGCGCCGACAAGGCCGAAGTCTGCCCCACCGAGGGCCATCCCGTGGTCTTCGCGCAGAGGCTGACCGACCCGAAGGCCCCCACCATTCTGGTTTACGGCCATTACGATGTGCAGCCTGTCGATCCCATCGAACTCTGGAAGAGCGACCCCTTCAAGCCCGAAATCCGCGAGGATGCAATCTGGGCCCGCGGGGCCAACGACGACAAGGGTCAGGCCTTTATGCACATCAAGGCCTTCGAATATCTCGTGGCAAAGGGCCTGCAGCGCCACAACATCAAGTTTATCCTCGAGGGCGAAGAGGAAATCGGCTCTCCCTCCCTCGCGAAATGGGCCTCGGAACACAAGGACCTGCTTGCCTGCGACATAATGCTGGTTTCCGACACAACTATGCTTGACGAGAAGGTTCCCTCAATCAATTGTGGCATGAGGGGCCTCAGCTATATGGAAATAGAGGTCACGGGACCTGACAAGGACCTGCATAGCGGACACTACGGCGGCGCTGTGGTCAACCCCATCAATGCCCTCTGCGGCATAGTTGACCGCCTGATTGATGAAAACGGCAGGGTGACCATCGAGGGCTTTTATGACGATGTGGTCGAACTCAGCGCATCGGACCGCGAACAGCTCGCCAGGGCGCCTTTCAACCAGGAAGAATACAACGCGAACATAGGCATCAGCGAGGTAGATGGCGAGAAGGGCTACAGCACCCTCGAGCGCACCGGAATCAGACCCAGCCTGGATGTGAACGGCATTTGGGGAGGCTTCACCGGAGTCGGCTCCAAGACAGTCCTGCCTTCTGTGGCACACGCCAAAATCTCTATGAGGCTTGTTCCCAATCAGGACAGCGAAAAAATTTCGCAACTCTTCGAGAAACATATACTCGCCCACGTGCCCAAGGGCGTGAAGGTGAAGGTCATCCACCACCACGGCGGCAATGGCTTCCTGATTCCCATATCCTCACCCGCCTACAAGGCCGCTTCCAGGGCAATGACGGAGGTTTACGGCATAGAGCCAGTGCCTTCACGCGGAGGCGGCTCAATTCCCGTCCTTGCCGATATGCAGAGAATCCTTGATGCCGACCCCCTCCTGATGGGCTTCGGACTCGAGCGTGACTGCATACATTCCCCCAACGAGAGCTACCTGCTCAGCCAGTTTGACAAGGGCCTGCGCTCCATCGCCCTCTTCTACAAGTATTTCTGAAAATGACCTCATTCAGAAAAGCCGGCATAGAGGACATCCCTCTGATACGCTCCATGGCGGAGATATCCTTCCTGCATACCTACAAGGGAATCAACCCCGACGAACAGAACCTGTGGATGCTGGAGTGGATGTACTCGCCCGAAAGCCTACGCAACCAGATGGACAGCGGCCACGAGTTCTTCCTCTGCATCACTGAAGAAGGCTCCTATGCGGGCTATGTCTCGATAGAGCCCAAGGAAGAGGACGGATTGTGGGAACTCCAGAAAATCTACCTTCTACCAGAAATGCAGAAGAAGGGCTATGGCAGGAAAATGTTCGAGTTCGCCTGCGAAAAAGTGAGGGAGCGGGGAGGGAAGAAGATGTTCCTCCACGTCAACAGGATGAACCCCTCAGTGTCATTCTACCGGACTATGGGGATGGACGTGTCCAAAAGCGAGGACGTGGAAATTCATCCGGGCTTCTGGAGATACGACTATATAATGACGAAATCTATTGCCTCAGGGCGTTGATGGTCTCAAAGGGGGTGGGGGAGCTCAGAACGGTGTTGCCCGCCACAAGAATTGTGGCTCCCGCCTCACGCAACGCCGCGGCGTTTGTCAAATTTATGCCTCCGTCCACCTCTATGTCAAGTTTGAGGGACTGCCTGTCAGCCTCGCCTCTGAGGGAACGGATTTTGTTTAGGGTCTCGGGGATGAACTTCTGTCCTCCGAAACCGGGATGCACCGACATCAGCAGAACAAAATCGCAGAGATAAATATAGGGGAAAACGCTCTCGACGGGCGTTTCGGGGTTCAGCACGAGCCCGGCCCTGATGCCGGCGGCGCGGATTTTTCCAAGGGTTTCAGGAATGGCTTTGCAAGCCTCGATGTGGACGCTGATGTATTCCACCCCCATCTCCGCCACGCGGTCGATGTAGCGCTCCGGCTCCACAATCATAAGATGTACATCGAGGGCCTTCTGAGTGCGGGAGCGTATGGACTTTATCACGGGGAAGCCTATGGAAATGTTGGGAACGAACACTCCGTCCATTACATCTATGTGGATGATCTCGGCGCTGCTTTGGCTGAGCATATCAATGGTCTTTCCCAGTTCGCAGAAATCTGCGGTCAGGATGGAAGGTGCGATTTTCATAGCGGATAGCCTTAATAGTGCAAAACTACAAAAGATTTCTTACCTTTGCACGTTGTAGTGTGACAAATTGATGAAAAGCATAAAATCAATCATACTTGTGGCTTGCGCGGCCCTCTCTCTCGTCAGCGGGGCGGAGGCTGCGGCCCAGTTGAAGACACCGGTTAAGGGAGAACTCAAGACCGTGGTGATTGACCCCGGACACGGAGGCAAGCATCCCGGAGCCATATACGGGAACGTGCGCGAGAAGGACTTGACCCTGGCCGTGTCCCTGCATCTGGGACAGCTCATCAAGGCCCGGTATCCCGATATCAGGGTGATTTTCACCCGCACCGGCGACCAGTTCGTGGAACTCTACAAAAGGGCGGAAATCGCCAACCGCGAGCACGCCGACATCTTCATCTCCATCCACGCCAATGCCAGCAAGGACCCCGCCGCCCACGGCAGCGAGACTTACCTGATGGGTCTTGACAAGTCCAACGCCAACCTGAGCGTCTATCAGGCGGAAAACAGCGTTGTGGCCTACGAGGACGACTACTCCTCAAACTACGACAATTTCGACCCGGACGACCCTTCCTCCTACATTATATTCTCGATGCTCCAGAACATCTATCAGGAGCAGAGCATAATGCTGGCGGACTACATACAGCAGAGTTTCCACGCGAACGGCCCCATAAAGTACAACAGGGGCGTGAAACAGGCTCCCTTCCTGGTGCTGTGGCGTTGCACGATGCCCTCAGTCCTGATAGAAATGGGCTTCCTGTCCAATCCCGGCGACTTTGCGGCGATGAGCGGGAAGAAGAACCAGAACAAGATAGCGGAGGACATTTTCAACGCCTTCTGCCGCTACAAGACCCAGTGGGACGCCGAGGTGCCCCACGCCGGCACGAAACAGGGCACGGAGGCCCCCAAACAGACCACGGAGGCTCCGAAGCAGACGACTGCCCCCAAACAGACCACGGAGGCTCCCAAGCAGACGACTGCCCCCAAACAGACCGCGGAGACTCCCAAGCAGACGACTGCCCCCAAACAGACCACGGAGGCTCCGAAGCAGACGGCCGCCCCCAAACAGACCACGGAAGCCCCGAAGCAGACTACTGCCCCCAAACCTGCCACTCCGAAGGCTGGCAGCCTCGTCGTTCCCAAGGCCGGTTTCATCATCCAGCTGACAGCCGTCAGGAACCCCCTGAAGGAGACCCATCCCATCGTGGCTGAGGCCAAGGCCGTCTATTACAAGGACAACGGTATGTACAAATACTACATAGGGACATTCACCACCCGTGAGGATGCGGACAAACGCCTTGTTGAGGTGAGGAAAAAGTTCCCCGAAGCATTCATAAAGACAATCCAATAGCAAGAAAGACCGTATGAAAGTATCCAAGGAACTCAAAGTGGGCATATATGTCGTCGTGATAGGACTGGTGACCTTTTTTGTCATCAACTACCTCAAAGGGCACGAGTTCGGCGTCAACACGCGCACCATCTACGCCAGGTTCGAGAGCGTGGAGGGCCTCACGCCGGCCACGAACGTGCAGTTCAAGGGCTATAAGGTGGGCACCATAGAGGACATATCATACGACAACGGCAGCGCCTCCTTTGTCGTCAAGTTTCTCGTGAGGGGCAACTACAGCATCCCCACGGACTCGAAGGCGGAAATTTTCAGTTCGGACATCCTCGGTGGCAAGTCCATACGTGTGGTTCCCGGCACAGGAGAGGTTGAGGTCCGCAGCGGCGATACCCTCCAGTCCTCCATCCTTCCGGATATGATTTCCTCCATTGTGCAGGAGATCGGTCCCCTCAAGGAACAGTTGTCCGTCCTCCTGGAAAACCTGAACACCACGGTCGTTTCCGTCAATGAAGTCCTGGACCAGCAGACACGCTCGGATGTGAAGCAGGCCATCGCATCCCTGCGCAGGGCGCTGGAGAAAATCGATCACCTCGCATCCTGCATAGACGGGCGTTCTCCGGAGCTTGAGCAGATAGTGGTGAACCTGCGTGACCTGACCGTCAAGTTCGGCTCCATCGCGGACAATGCCGACACTGCGATGGCCAATGTCAAGAAGATTTCGGACGAGCTTGCGGAGGCCCAGCTTCAGGAGACGATAGACGAACTTAAGAATTTGATAGTCAAGATTCAAGACCCCAACGGCTCGCTGGGCAGGCTGATGAGCACCGACACCCTTCACGAAAGTGTTAACTCCTTGATTATAGACATAGATACACTCATCAAAAAGATAGAAAAGAACCCTAAAAAGTACCTCAAACTTTCAGTTTTTTAGGTGTAAAAAATTTTGTTTTTAGTTATCAGTCACTTAGGATTTTTTCAACATTTTTTGCACAAAAAATTTTCTTTTTGACAAAAAATTTACTCACCTTTGCCGTACTGAAATCTAAAAATCAGCAGTAAATTTATTAGAATGGAACAGCAGGACTACAAGGTCGTGTGGGAGGATTGTCTGCGCATTTTGCAGGATTTGATACCCCCCGTCAGCTTCAGGACATGGTTCGCCCCGATAAAGGCCGTGTCGCTGGAGAATGGCCGTTTGGTCCTCGGTGTTCCCACCAATTTCTTCCCCGAATACATAGACGCCCATTTCCTCGGCGAGCTGAGTACGACCCTCCGCAGGGTGATTGGCCCCAATGCCCGTCTGGGTTACAAGGTGAGTATGACAAAGGAGGAAGGTCTGGAGTATCCCAGCACCACAGTGGTGAATGTTACGAACCCTCCGACCACCGCCCCCATTCACAATATGGAGTCAGGACAGATGAACCCGTGGGTGATTCCCGGCATCAGCAAGGTCCAGGTGCCCTCCAACCTCAACGGCAAATACAGTTTCGACAACTTTGTCGAGGGCGAGTGTAACCGTCTGGCAAGGGCCGCCGGGGTGGAGATAGCACGCAAACCCGGCTATAACGCCTTCAATCCCTTCTACATTTACGGAGGCCCCGGTATGGGCAAGACCCATCTCGCCCAAGCCATAGGCATTGCAATCAAGGAGGCTTATCCCGAGAAGAACGTGGTCTTCGTGAGTTGCCACAGCTTCATGAGCCAGTATGTGGATGCCGTACAGGGCAAGAAGGTGAACGACTTCCTGCACTTCTATCAGTCGATGGACGTGCTGATTATAGACGACGTGCACGAGTTCAGCGAGAGGCACGGCACCCAGAACGCCTATTTCCAGATTTTCAACTATCTGCACAACCTCGGCAAACAGCTCGTGATGACCAGCGACCGCCCTTCGGTGGACCTTCAGGGTGTGGAACAGCGTCTCGTTTCCCGCTTCAAGTGGGGTCTGACCGCAGAGCTGACCGCGCCCGATTACGACACCCGCCTCGCCATCCTCAAGTCCAAGACCTACAACGAGGGCATTTCCCTGCCGGAAGACGTGCTCCAATTCATCGCCGGCAAGGTGGTCGGCAACGTCCGCGAGCTTGAGGGCGCCCTCTACTCTTTGATGGCCAAGGCCACGCTCGTGAAAAAGCAGATAACCCTCGAGGTGGCGCAGCAGCTGATAAACTCCATCGTGAGCGCCCCGCAGGACGCCATCTCGGTGATGAAGATAAAGAATGTCGTGTGCTCGTACTTCGGCATCACCGACGAGATGTTCTCTTCCTCTTCGCGCAAGAGGGAACTCGTTCAGGCCCGCCAGATTGCGATGTACCTGAGCCGCAAGCACACGAACACCTCTCTGGACTGCATAGGGTCCCAGATTGGCGGCAAAAATCATGCTACCGTGCTGTATGCCTGCCAGACCGTCAACAACATGAACGAGACCGACCGCAATTTCCGCCGTATGCTCGGCGACATTGAGAAGGAACTCAAAAAGACCAAATAACCCCTTTTAAACAGAAAATTATGACTTCAGCCAAAGTACTCGCCTTCTTTGACGAGATTCTTCGCATTCCGAGGGAATCGGGCCACGAGGAGCAGATTATCGCCTATCTTCAGAACTGGGCCGCCCAACGCGGACTCGAATGCCAAACTGACGCCTTCGGCAATGTGCTTATCCGCAAGGAGGCCGCGAAGGGCTGTGAGTCAATGCCCACCCTGATACTGCAGAGCCACAGCGATATGGTCTGCGAGAAGAACAAGGGCGTGGAACACGATTTCGCCAAGGATCCCATCAAGGCAGTCGTGAAGGACGGTTGGCTGATAGCCGAGAACACCACCCTCGGGGCGGACTGCGGCATCGGCATCGCTGCGACCCTCGCCGTCCTCGATGATGAAGACCTTCCCCACGGTCCCCTCGAGTGCCTCTTCACCTCCTCTGAAGAGACCGGTATGGACGGGGCCTTCGGTCTGAGTCCCGAACTGCTGAAAGGCTCCATCCTGATAAACCTTGACAGCGAGGATGAAGGCGAACTGTTCATCGGTTGCTCCGGCGGGCTAGATACCACCGCCGTCTGGGAATACAAAGACACGGAGGCGCTTGCAGCCGGCTCGGCCGTGATTGAAATCTGTTTCGAGGGCGGAATCGGAGGCCATAGCGGTGACGACATACACAAGGGCAGGTCAAATGCCATCCAGTCGCTTGCGCGTTCCCTCTGGAGAATCTGGCACCGTTGTCCTGGGGCTCAGCTACTGAGCATAGACGGCGGCAACAAACGCAACGCCATCGCCCGTGAGGCCAAGGCTGTGATAGCCCTCCCCGCAGAGTCCGTGGCCCTTGCGAAGGAAATCCACCTGCAGGCGGTGGAAGAGGTCCGCAGCGAATATGCCAAAACGGATTCCGGCATCACGGGAACTGTCGTGGAACTGCCTGACTGCGGGCTTGAAGGGGCAATCCCCTTTGATGTGGCTCGTGGACTCATACACGCCCTTTGCGGCGCCCCCCACGGAGTGCTTGCAATGAGTGCTGAGGTGCACGGTCTGGTGCAACTTTCCACCAACCTTGCCTCCGTGAAGATGCCCTCACCCGGAGTCATCCGCATCGGGACCAGCCAGCGCAGTGCCGTAGCCAGCGAGAGGCGCTGGGCGGGCGAGAGGGTGGAGGCGGCCTTCGCCCAGGCAGGGGCTGTTGTAACCCACAACGGGGAATACCCCGGCTGGACTCCCTCAATGAAATCCCGCATCCTGGACGTGACGCGTCAGGCCTATAAGGACCTCTTCAAGGTGGAACCTGTCATCAGGGCCATCCACGCGGGTCTGGAATGCGGCCTCATCATCGACAAATACCCTCAGATGGATGCCATCTCCTTCGGACCCACACTCCGCGGTGTCCACGCCCCCGGCGAACGCCTTGACCTCGCCTCCCTCGACAAATTCGTGCTCCTGCTCGAAGAAGTCATCAGGAAGGCCTAGGGCGCTTCATCAGCTTGGCCCGTATCGCGTCTTCTCGATAGCCGGGCAATGTCGGGAGGGGGGAATTGCTTGTTTTTCTGCGAAAAAGTGCTATTTTTGTAGCTAATTCTGAAGCGCGATTCCGTGTGCTTGTGAGGAAACTCTCTAAATCTCTGATAGTCAGTCTTTTATTATTCATTGGGCTGCTGCCTGCAGGAAATGTGAAACTTGCAGCGGCTATGCGCGTGCGTGCGGGCGCGTCCGTGAGCGAGATTATCGGGCAAGTGAGGAGCGAAATTTTAGGGAGCGGAAACAGCGCTCGGAACGGCAGCGAGAATCCTGAGACGGGAAAGACCATTGACAGCACCCAGTCCGGCACGAAGACGGTGGCTGCGGGCAGCGAGGCGGCCTCCGCGCTCAAGAAGGCCTTCAGCACGGACGAGTCCGACGATGCTGCCATTTTCTCGAGGGGCGCAAAGCGCCTCGCCGCTGCGGACAGCAGCGTTTCCGCAGATTCCCTGAACCTGCCCGACTCCGTGGATGCCACGCTGCTTGCCGCCATAGACACAACCAAGACCGGTTCCTACTGGCGTGACTGGGCCAGGGTGCAGGAGGCCTTCGCAAAGGGTGACTCGGTATGGGCCTCCACGATGCGCGACTCCCTTCACCGCCATCTGCGCGATTCCCTCACCAAGATAGGCCGCAGGTCCCTCAGGCGGCTCCGTGACACCGCGGCGCTCAAGTTCCTCGACTCTATGTATGTGGTGGACTCCATTGCCCGCCCCAAGAGTTCCATCAATGTGCCCGTGTTTTCCACGGCGCGGGACTCCACCATAGAGGTCTTCGAGGACGGTCACAACATGATTTACTACTACGGCGATGTGTCCGTCAAGTACGGCGATATGGAGATCAAGGCCGACTATATGCAGTACGATGTGCAGACGCAGACCGTTTATGCCTCGGGAGTGGCGGACAGTTCGGGCCTGATTTCAGGCAAGCCCGTGATGAGCCAGGGCCAGAAGACCTACGACATGGACAATGTGTTCTACAACTTCAGGACACAGAAGGCCAAGGTGCGCAATATGATCACGAAAGAGCAGGACGGAGCGATGCACGGCTACAACATCAAGATGGACCCCGACAAGTCCTTCAGCATCACGGGCGGAAAATACACCCTCTGCGACCTTGACCATCCCCACTACTACCTCAAGATGACCAGGGCGAAAGTGGAAACCCAGCCCAAGCAGAAAACGGTGTTCGGCCCCGCCTATCTGGTGCTCGGCGACGTGCCCCTGCCTTTGGCTCTACCCTTCGGTTTCGTGCCGCGCAGACCCTTGAGAGCCAGCGGCATCCTGTTCCCGACCTTCGGAGAGGAGGAGGCTCGAGGCCTGTTCTTCAAGGACGGCGGTTTCTATTTCACCTTCGGCGACTACCTCGACCTTGCGGTCACTGCGAGCATCTTCACGAAAGGCTCTTGGGGCCTGAGGGTGAACTCCCGCTACAAATGGCGCTACCACTTCGACGGCAATTTCACGATCACCTACTCCCACGACCAGACCGGCGAGAAAGGCACTCCCGAGTATTTCGAGACCTCCAACTTCGGTGTGTCCTGGAGCCATGCGATGGACTCAAAGGCCCGTCCGGGACTCACGTTCCGCGCATCCGTCAACTTTTCCAGCCCTTCGAACAACAAGTACAACTCCACTGACGTCCAGCAGGCCCTCCAGAACCAGATTTCGTCCAGCATCTCGCTGTCTCGCACTTGGAGCAAGATGAGCCTCTCGATCAACGCCCTGCACAGCCAGAACATGCGTGACTCCTCATACGCCATCACGCTCCCCAACGTGACCTTCAACCTCAACAAAATCTACCCCTTCAAGAAGAAGGTCCGCTCCGGCAAGGAAAAATGGTACGAGCAGTTCTCCATCGGCTACAACACCACCTTCGTCAACAAGGTGAACTTCAAGGTCAAGGATTTTGAAACAAAATCGCTTTTGGATATGCTTCAGAGCGGTATGAGCCACAAATTCAGCATCGGCCTGCCCACCTTCACCATCCTGAAGTACATCAACTTCAGCCCCAGCGTCAACTACGGAATGAACTGGTTCTTCCAATCTCAGGAAAAATACTACAACCCTGAAACGGACAAACTCGAGGTCAAAAAGACACCACAGTTCGGCACCTTCGGAATCACCCAGGACTTCTCGGCCAGCCTCTCGATGAGCACCCGAATCTACGGAACCTTCAACTTCCGCGGGAAAGGCAAACTGAGGGCGCTGCGTCACATGATCACCCCCTCCCTGGGCGCCAACTACAGGCCTGAGATGGGAACCGAAATCAACGGCTTTCGCGTCTATAACTACACGGACATCAGGGGCGTCGACCACAGGGAAGAGTACAACATCTACCAGGGCGGCGTGAACTCCGTGCCTTCCAAGGGCCAGACGGCCGGCCTGAGTTTCTCCCTCGGCAACAACCTCGAGGCTAAGGTGGTGGACAAGAAGGACACCACCGGCACCGGCACGAAAAAGGTGAAAATCATCGACAACCTCGGCATCAGCGGCAGCTACAACTTCCTGGCCGACTCCTGCCGTCTGTCGAACATCAACATCAGCGCCTCCACCAACATCCTCAAGAAGGTGGGTCTGAGCGGCAATATGTCCTTCGACCCCTACGCTGTCGATTACAGGGGCCAGCGCTGCCGCCATTTCGCAGTCTCCCAGGGACAGGGTCTCCTGAGGCTTACCAACGCCTCCATCTCAGCCTCCTTCAGCATCTCGGGCGACGGCAAGGGCAAGGGAAACGACGGCCAGGACAGCAAGGGTGACACGGGCAAAGGCGGAAAGGGCGCCAAAGGCGGAAAGGGCGGCGGTGTCGGAGGAGTGCACGTGGGCACGGAAGTGGACTATATGAAGGTCTTCTACCACCCCGTGACCGGCGAATACATCCCCGGAGGCTGGGTCTATTACCTCAATCCCGAGGTGCCCTGGAGCTGCTCCTTCAACCTGAACTACTCCTACAACCGCAGTTACCAGTACTCCAACGAACAGCTGCTGGTCAAGAACAACCACACCGCCACAATCGGCATACAGGCCTCCCTACGATTGACAAAGGCCCTCAATGTCAATCTCAACACAGGTTTTGACGTGATCAAGGGCAAACTGACCACCACACAGATAAGCGCCACCTACGACCTCCACTGCTTTATGATATCCTTCTCCTGGGTGCCTTCAGGACAGTGGTCGCAGTGGAACTTCCGTATCGCAGCCAAGGCGGCGGCACTTGCCGACCTGCTCCAGTACAAGAAGAACTCTTCATACTGGGACCGTCAATGATAATTATTTGAAAATTTAGATATTATGAATTACAAGAAAGAACAATTAGAGGAAATGCAGCCGGAGGAAATCCGTGCATTGGCAGGAAACCTCAAAATCTCAGGCGCCAATAAAAAGGACAAGATGGATTTGATTTACGACATCCTCGATGTCCAGGCGGCCAGCAAGAATGAGGAACCCGCACCCAAAAGGGAAAGGAAACCCAAAGTGAAATCACCCCAGGAAGCGGCGCAGCTCGAAGAAAAGAAACCTGCCGCCAAAAAAGCTCGCGAAGCAAAGCCCAAGGCCCAGGAGAGCGAAGTGAAAGAGCCACAGACTCAGGAAACCGCCGCCAAAGAGCCCAAGCAGCCCAAGGCCCCCAGAAACAGGAAAACCAAAGCCCAGGAGCCCAAAGATCAGGAGTCCAAGACCCAGGAGTCCAAGGCTGACGCTCCCGCAGAAAACGCGGCGGATTCCCCTAAGGCAGAGCCCGAAAAGAAGGAATCTCCCGTTGCAAAAGGCCTTCTGGACGACATCAAACCCTTGCCCTCTCCCTCTGACGCCAAGTCTCGCGGCAAGCGTCCCCGCAAGGGCAAAAGCGAGAAAGTCGAGTTGAATGCGCCCGCGGAGGAAAGTAAAAAGGAAGAGCCCGCAGCGGCAGTTGAAAACAATAAGGAACACCATCGCGAGCACAAGGCCCAGCATCAGCAGGCGGGCCAAAACCAGCAGAACCAGTCAAACCAGCAGGGAGGCCAGAACAACCAGAGCAATCAGGGCCAGCAGGGCAACCCCCAGCAGCAACAGCAGCAGCCCAAGCAGCCGCGCTTTGAGTTTGAGGGCGTGGTGCAGGCGAGCGGCGTGCTCGAGATGATGCCTGACGGCTACGGCTTCCTCCGCAGTTCGGACTACAACTACCTCAACAGCCCCGATGACATCTACGTGTCCGCCCAGCAGATACGCACATACGCCCTCAAAACCGGCGACACCGTGCTCGGCGAGATCCGTCCCCCCCACGAGGGCGACAAGTTCTTCCCTCTGGTGAAGGTGTTGAAAATCAACGGTCTGGAGCCCGCGCAGGTGCGTGACCGCGTGCCTTTCGACTTCTTGACCCCCCTGTTCCCCCAGGAGAAATTCGACCTTATTTCCAACAACCACAACAACATCTCCTGCAGGGTGGTAGATATGTTCACCCCCATAGGCAAAGGCCAGCGCGGTCTCATCGTGGCCCAGCCAAAGACAGGTAAGACCATGCTCCTCAAGGAGATAGCCAACGCCATCGCCGACAACCACCCCGAGGTGTATATGATAGTCCTGCTGATCGACGAGCGTCCCGAGGAGGTCACGGACATGGCCCGCAGCGTGAAGGCCGAGGTGGTCGCCTCAACCTTTGACGAGCCCGCCGAAAGGCACGTGAAAGTCGCCAACATCGTGCTCGAGAAGGCCAAACGCCTTGTGGAATGCGGTCACGATGTGGTGATTCTGCTCGACTCCATCACCCGTCTTGCCAGGGCCTTCAACAC
>JABUTN010000009.1:82265-85166 GCA_021443665.1 Bacteroidales bacterium
GGCGACCTGCTGAAATAAGGCCCTATGGAAGCACCCGAACAGGCCTGGTATCTGATGCGAATCGTGGGTCCGAGAAAGGACATCGCGATACGCCGCCTGTTCGATGACGTGGGTGTGCGTTATTTCCAGCCGATGCAGAAGGTGCTGGTGAGACCGAAGGCAAAGCCTGCCAGGGTGGTCTTGAAGCCATACATCTCGACGATGTTCTTCGGATACGGCAGCGTGGCCGAGCTCGACAAGATGATATCGCTCAGCAGGGGCTGGCTGCAGTGGGTCTATAAGCGCGGATGTCGTCTGGACGACCACATAAAGATAAACAACTCCGAGATGGAGATGTTCATGAAGACGGTGAATGCCTTCATAGAGGGCTCCCGCTATATTACTCCCGAGGAGGCTGCCCGCTTTGAAGGCCGCCGTGTCCGCCTGATTGGAGGGGCCCTGGACGGGGTGGAGGGCGTCATAGCAAAGGGACGCACAAAAAAACTGGCCTTTATGGTGCAGATAGAAAACGTAGTGGCGATGGAGGTTACGGTCATACGGGATATGGCAGAATTATTGCCGGAAACAGAAAAAGCGTAAAAAATATGAAAGGAATAGTTCTCGCAGGGGGTAGCGGCACCCGCCTCTATCCGATTACAAAAGGGGTCAGCAAACAGCTGCTGCCCATTTACGACAAGCCTATGGTGTATTACCCTGTCAGCGTGCTTATGCTGGCGGGCATCAGGGACATCCTCATCATCTCGACCCCGGAGGACCTTCCCGGATTCAGGCGGCTGCTCGGAGACGGCTCCGACTACGGCGTCCGCTTCGAATACGCCGAACAGCCCAGTCCGGACGGCCTTGCCCAGGCCTTCATCATCGGTGAGGAATTCATCGGCGGCGACAGCGCCTGCCTCGTCCTGGGCGACAACATCTTCTATGGCCAGGGCTTTACGGCAATGCTGAAAGAGGCTGTACGCGAGGCTGAGGACAAGGGAAACGCCACCGTGTTCGGCTATTGGGTGAGCGACCCTCAGCGTTACGGTGTGGCTGAAATCGACGGCGCCGGACGTTGCCTGAGCATAGAGGAGAAGCCTCTTCACCCGAAGAGCAACTATGCGGTGACCGGCCTGTATTTCTACCCCAACAAGGTGGTCGGCATAGCCAAGGGCATCAAGCCTTCCGCCCGCGGCGAACTGGAAATCAGCAGCGTGAACCAGCAGTTCCTCGATGAGGGTCTGCTGAAGGTGCAACTGCTCGGCAGGGGCTTTGCCTGGCTGGACACGGGCACACACGACTCGCTTTCGGAGGCGTCCACCTTCGTGGAGGTGATAGAGAAGCGTCAGGGCCTCAAACTGGCCTGTCTCGAGGAAATCGCCTACCGCAAGGGCTGGATAGACGCGGAAAAGATGCGCCTGCTCGCCCAACCTATGATAAAGAACCAGTACGGACAGTATCTTATAAGGCTCATAGAGAGGCAGTTATGAAGAATATCGTGATTACCGGCGGCGCGGGCTTCATCGGAAGCCACGTGGTGCGCCTGTTCGTGAACAAATACCCGGAGTACAAGATCATCAACCTCGACAAACTGACCTACGCCGGCAATCTTGCCAACCTGAAGGACGTCGAGGACAGGCCGAACTACAAGTTCGTGAAGATGGACATCTGCGACTTCGAGGCATTCTGTCGCCTGATGCGGGAGGAGCGTATTGACGGCATTATCCACCTTGCTGCTGAGAGCCACGTGGACCGCTCCATCAGGGACCCATTCACCTTCGCCAGGACCAACGTGATGGGGACACTGTCGCTTCTGCAGGCCGCCAAACTTTACTGGGAGTCGCTCCCGGAAGGCTACGAGGGCAAGCGCTTCTACCACATCTCCACAGACGAGGTCTATGGGGCGCTGCGGATGTCAGATACTGACGGTGTTCGTCATTCTGAGGCGGAGCCGAAGAATCCCGCTGAGGGGCAGCTGCTGGAGATGACAGAATTTGGAGCTATTCGTCATTCTGAGGCGGAGCCGAAGAATCCCTTGACCGGTGAGGATGTCGGGACCGGGGGAGTCCGTTACGGAGAAGACCTGTTCACGGAGAGCACGAAGTACGACCCGCACAGCCCGTACAGCGCCTCGAAGGCGGCCTCAGACCACTTCGTCCGCGCCTACCACGATACCTACGGAATGCCGACCATCGTGACCAACTGCTCCAACAACTACGGGCCATACCAGTTCCCCGAGAAACTCATCCCCTTGTTCATCAATAACATACGCTCCCGCAAGCCACTGCCCGTCTATGGCAAGGGCGAGAACGTGCGTGACTGGCTCTATGTGGAGGACCACGCGAGGGCGATTGACATCATCTTCCACAAGGGCCGCGTGGCCGAGACCTACAACATCGGCGGCTTCAACGAGTGGAAGAACATCGATATCGTCAGGCTGCTCATCAACACGGTTGACCGCCTGCTCGGCCGCCCCGAGGGCGCGGATTTGGACCTGATCACCTTCGTCACCGACCGCCCCGGCCACGATGCCCGTTACGCCATCGACTCCTCCAAACTCCGGCGTGAACTCGGCTGGGAGCCCGGCCTGCAGTTCGAGGAAGGCATAGAAAAGACCGTGCGCTGGTACCTCGACCACCAGTCCTGGCTGGACACCGTCACCTCCGGCGACTACCGGAACTACTACGAGGAAATGTACCGCGGAAGATAGGGGAGGGGCGCAAAATCGCTGACCCCGTCTACAGACCCTTCCAGGGCACATTCGGGAAACGGCCTTCGCTGACTGTCCACAAATAGGCCCGAATATGTGGACAGTGGCCCGGCTCAAAATCGCCTACCCCGCCTACAGGCACTTGTAGGGCACATTCGGGCAACGGCCCTCGCTGACTGTCCACAAATAAGCCCGAATATGTGGACAGTGGCGGG